>CAKRRD010000004.1 GCA_934394815.1 uncultured Acetatifactor sp.
TTCCTGCAGTAAGATTGACAATATACCGATAAGTCTATCTATTTTCATCGTTTCTTACACTCCATACATATCATACCCAATTCAACATGACAACTATATGTCATGTTTATTATATCCGCGAAAAATTTTTCTGTAAACAAAAAGCCTACGAACATCAGGTTTTCTTCCCAATGTCCGAAGGCTCAATAACATTAGTTGAATTTTCTCAATCCGATAAGCCAAATTAGCCTATGATTCACTTGGAATCATCTGAAAATACTTCAACGCCTCTTCAATCGCTATTTCTTTTTCTTTTGGGCATTCCGGCTGTCCGCCCTTCTCAGATTTTGGCTTATTATAGTTCTCTCTTTCTATAATTCCATGCTTCTGCTTTATCTGTGCAATATACAGATTAGATACCTTCATCCCATCATTATGCTCCGCTACGTACTTCTTTATCTCCTCATAAGTAGCCTGTCTACGCTCCGCTTCGGTCCGCGCTGGGCAAAGGTTCCCTGGACCTTTAGCGCCTCTCAGCTGCCGTTAAATCCATCTCGTCCATGTCAAGTCTTACATTCACATGATGCTTCGCTTCGTGGAGTTTGGACAAAAGGCACACCGTCTCCACATTTGACTGTAGGGTAATTTAGATACATTTTGCTTTATTTTTTCCTCTAATGCATCCTTCAAAGCAGATATAAAAACAGGGCAAAAAATGAACCTCTTTTACACCTATTTTTGTCCTCAAACCACAAGATATTGTGGTTTGCTCTGTCATTTCCCCTTATTTTCCACATTTCTGCATCAAAATCACCGTCTCCACCTGTGTTAACTCAGTAATTTAGATGCAAATTTTAAAGTTCTTCTCAAGTGTCTTTAGTTCCATAAACTTATTTTGTCCTTCACTTTAATTGTTCATAATCACATTTTTTCACATAAGTATTTTGTATACTTTTCAAAAAGCCTCCAAATCTGTCATAGACTTAGAGGCCTGATTCCAATTACTTATTCTCTTATTGTAACAATATATTCTGCCAATCAGCTTTATTATATAAAACTCTGATTATATATACTACGTCTGTGTCTTGATGGTAGTAGTAAAATATATTGTAATTATCAAAATGCGTCATTCTTAAGCCGACAGCGCTTAAAAGCGGATCATTTAATAACGGATGTCCCGTTGGAAAGTCTGCCAATTTTTCCGCCGCTTGCAAAATGCCCTCTGTTATTCTCCCAGATGCTTGAGGATTGCAGAGCTCTACAAAAATATAATGCTCTATATCCAGCAAATCATACTCTGCTGGTTCTGTAAATACTACATTAGCCACGCTCTGCTCTCCTCTTATTTATTTTCTCTCGTACTTCTTCGATTGTACTGGTTCTGCCATCCTGCATTGCCTTATAGCCTTCTCCAATCAATCTATACAATTCCAATTTTGCAATATCTGGTGTCTCCACTACAGTCTGTGATTTTGTTGCTATCATACAATCACCTCTTTCTCTTGTTTTTTATTATACCATGCCTGTTATTTTACAACAACAATTTATGCTGTATTTTCCTTTATTATATGTATTATTATATTGAAATAAGCATATACTTTCAATCCTCTTCCTTTATCTCCACCACTCGCCTATAGAAATCTGCAATCTCCTCAATCTTATTCGTCCTGTTCTTTATTGGCAATGATTCCCATATAATATGCTTATAGGGTGCTTTCGATTTCTCTCCAACTCTGGAATCAATAATAGATACAATACCTTTATCGTTCTCGCTTCGGATCAGTCTGCCGATTCCCTGCTTCAGCTTTATGATCATTTCTGGAACAGACACTTCCATTAAACCATTGTTGCATTGCTGATACTTATAATCTATAATCGGCTCTCTCACCGGGAATGGTAATCTAAAAATAATCACATGGGATAGCGATAAGCCTTCAATGTTAATTCCCTCCCAGTAGCTTCCGGTTCCTAACAGCACCGAATTCGTATCGTTTCTAAATTTTTTCAGGGTTTCTGACTGTTTTGAATTTCCCTGCTGCATCAGTATCTTGAATGGTAATTTTTCTTCCTGTAATCTATCATATACCGCATTCATGTCCGTTTTAGCCGTAAATAGGATCAAGGCTTTTCCATTGCTAATCTGAAGCAATCTTATTATCTCCTTCACACCTTCCTCAATAAATTTAACCCTTTCGTTTGTCGGATGCGGCATATGTTCCGTGTAATAAATCATTGCGTGCTCATCATAATTAAATGGGGATATTTTAGGTTCACATATCAGTCCACGTTTCGCCGGGAAGCCCGTATTCTTCATGAAATACGCATAGTTTTTTATGTAGTTTACACTTTTACCGCTTGTAATAGTTGCTGAAGTCAGAACCACGGATAGTCCCGGCTCCTCAAACATAATTTTATCTATGATCCTGTCTACTTCTTTGGGACAGCTATATAGACGGATCCACTTTACTCCCCGTAGTCCCCTGTCTCTCTCCAACCAAAAAATATCATTACTACTCTTTTCTTTAATCAGTGATTTGAAAAATAGAACATAGTCTTCCAATTGTTCCAGTTCTTCATCATAATTTTTTCTGTGACGATCACCCGTAAAATCACCGAATGCCATAGATGCCTTCAAACTAATATCTTCCAGCAGTCTTGTAAGTCTTATGCACTCTGCTCCAATCATCTTCACATAATATCTGTCAACATCTTGTCCTCTTTTTTCCGCTTCTTTATCCTGCTCGTCCATTTGTTTTAATAAGGACTTGAAAACATTACTTGCTAAACCCTCTGCATTTTCCAGTTCTTTGTTAAATTCATTATCATAAGCATTTACCGCCTTTCCGGCAGCAAACATTGCATCTTTCAGCTTGTCAAGCGTAATGAAAGAAGTCACAGAAGACCGGACCTTACTTTCCAGATTATGAGCCTCGTCTACTACAATAATGCCGATATCTTCACTCATAAGTTGTCTTCTGAAACTTGCCCTTTTATGCATGTTGACTGACAGCAAATCCTGATTGCATACAATAATTCCATGAGTGTATAACATTTTCTGCCGCAGATCATAATAATGGCAGGAATTGCGATAGCTGCATTTGTCTCTGCAAAACTGGACTTTGTATTCCTTTACATTGATCCGGTTCCATATTGCATCCGGGATCGTAATATTCCAATCGGACTTCTCCTTACCGAATTTTCGAACTGTATTATAGATTATTTGATGTTCTTCATTTTCTTCAATAAATTTTCTTGTAAAGCATTCCTCTAATCGATTCTTACACAGGAAATGATTCTGCCCTTTTGCTACGAGGACTTCCACATCACAGTTTAACATATCCATAATTTTATCTATGTCACCTGTTAACTGTTCTTGCAATGCAATCGTGGATGTAGCAATTACGACCGGTCTGCGGTATGTTTTGATATAATATAAAATCGGTACAATATATGCGAAAGATTTTCCAATGCCGACTCCAGCTTCCACAAGCACATGTTTTTTGTCCCGCAGTCCCTCCACTATTTCACAGGACATTTCCCATTGTCCTTCTCTTTCTTCAAGGCCAGCATCGGTGGCTTTATCCATAAAAAAGGAAAATACGTCTTCTCCTATTTTCCGAAATTTCTTTTTTCTCTCAGCTTGTCCAGTTTGTGATCTTTCAAACTCATCCCAGAAAAACATATCAGCGCCTGCCTTTTACACACTTATAATATAAGAAGTTTTATTAACTTTCTCCCTGATCCCAATTGTTCTATTCTCCCAACGTAACTAAGAGCTTAGACTTTTTAGTTATTAATTAATTCCATCATATCTCTATTCCTAATTATGTCGACACGAGCAATCTCCTCTATTTCCTCTGTCCTCTGTTCAATTATTTTTTTAACTTCTTCTATTAAATGCTCATCGGATAGAGATTGTGACCTGACATAATGAATGTTTCTTATAAGTTCGCTTCCAGCCAATTTAACCCATATGCACACTAAGCAATCTTTATCAAAGTCAACAATTACTTTTCTTGATTTATCTAAACTATAATATTCCATTGGCGTAAAATTATTGTATTGGCGTAAATATTCATCTACTAACATTTCAAATCCTGGCTGCAACATTCTCGAAATATTTAGTCTGCATACAATGGGATATGTGTTACTCGTATGCAAAAGCCTATTTTCTTTCCAGAAAAACTGCGTTACTGAGGTATCCTCAAAGCAACCGATATCCAATTTATTTCTTGCAAATGGATTGTGAAAAAGGAACAACCCATCCGTTAGCAGTTCTGGTGAATCTGTTCCTACAACTTGTAATTTATAAGGAATTTCCGTATCTTCATAATCTCTGCGTAAATCGTACACTTCATTCATTGAAAAATATCCCGCCGATTTTGCCAAAGCTGTTAATTTTCCAAGAGTTGTTGTACAAGAATATAAAACTGCTGAAATATCACTATATTTATCAGAATTAAATATCCCGACAGGTACTAATGATTCCGTTCCGGGCTTTGGTATTTCCTCTATTGCAGCATACCTATCTTCTTCTGGAATATAGAACATCCCGTATAACAAAGCCATCATCGGATAAATAAATTCACGTCCATAATTTACCTGACTATAGGAAGACATAGCAATTACAAAAGGTACGTCTTTTTTGATCCATTCGCAATTCGAATACTCATTATTATATTTTTTAATTTTGGAAGTGATGGCATTGGATTGTCTTACAATCGCTTCAAATTGAAGTTGAAAATAATCCTCCTGATTTTTGGGTGGAACAAACATATCCATCAAATCTTCCAGCCCTCTGTCCGCTTCCGGTCTGCCTTGGCTTTTTATATTTGCAACCACAGCTTCAACATTGAATTCATAAGGAGCTTTTACCATAAAATCAGGTCTGTTATGACTCTGGTCTAAAATGAAACCTGCTTCTTTAAAACAAGCATAAAGATAAAATTCCCAAAAACTTCCATGAAAAGTTTTTTGAAACTCCTTCACCATCTTGCGATCCCTATCTACTAAACCTTCCACCCATTGTTGAATAATGAACCTTTCTCCCTCTCCACCTGGATCCTCTTTCAATATTTTAAATTTTGTATGCCATTGTTCTTCACTATCATTTTTTATTGAATCAAACAAATTCATTTACTACCTCTTTCTTCAATGAATCTATATTTGAAATCCAGCAACGTAAATAAATTTTCTTTAATAATAGCATTTTACTTCACAAACAAGTCCATTTTCTCTCGTTTACTATAATCAAATGGAGTCTTACTGTTTGCAGCATTTCTTAATCCCATTCCTATCGCCATGCTATACTGTTTAAACGCATTCCCATTTAGATTTGCATAAAAAGTAAATGCCGTTTTTATTTCATCATCCCATTTATTCCAAAGAACCGGACTTAATACCATATTCTCAGAGTATAATGGTAAAATCATTGAAAAATAGTATTTAATCTTTTCAATGGATGCATTATTTAACTGTTCAAAAAACTTTTCAAAAATATACTTTTCATTGGATAAACAGCTTAAAAGTATATATGACTTTTTATCTTCCGGAAAAGCGGTTATGGCAATTCGATGCATCACCCCTTTCCTCGTATGCTTTATCCGTCTGCCGTTCAAATCATAATCGGGTGCAATAAATGCATAATTGGCAAAATTAATTCTTTCGGGAATAGTAATTACACACGTTTCTATTCCATTGTATGTACCAGACAGTATCTCCGAATCAAAATGTTTCTTTACTGGCTCAAACTCTTTTAATCGCAACTGAGATACTCTATACCATCCTACCATTTGAGGTAATTGAAAAACAGGTGGTCTTTTCTTAAAACATTGTTGAAAAATCTTATGTGAAACATCCTGCTTATAATATTCAAAAATAAACGCTTTATAAGCATAGACAAATTTCATCGGTTCACTATTTACGTCAAAGTCGGGAGCCCCTTTTTCAATAACTGCAAAAGCGATATTATCGTGCCTGTCGCAAAAACACGTTTCTGTTGTAGCATCATTAGCACTTATCCTAGAGAATTCAACCATCACTTCTGGGCATTCTCCTTCCATTGGTATGATGAGAGGCTGTCTCTTTTTGTCCATAGTATATACATGACGTTCTTCTCCTGCCAACAAAGAAATGATCTTATTATTTTGTAAGGCATGAGCATTTTTTATTTCCCCTTTGCAATTACTTTGGTCCGGGTACATGCAACATTTAACCATGGCCTTTCTCATCTGTTCCATAATCTGAACTTCAAGAGGCTTTTTGCTTATAACAGGCTGTTGATCCGGTTTTCCCTTACAACACTCTTTAAATTTTTTCCCGCTTCCGCACGGACAATCTTCATTATTAAATATTTTGAAATATGCTAACGGATTCATCCGGCTTACCTCTATTTTCCTCAAATTTGTTATATTTTATCATACGCACAGACATTTTGCCACCTGCAAAAGAGTAAGAAAGTCCTACTGTTCTCTCTTTTTTATCATAAGGCTATTTACAAGTAACCTTCGTATAGCATCTATTTTCTTCCATTTTTCCCTAATGCATCTATGAAAAATAAGTAAAAAAATAGGGCAAAAACTGGTCTTTTTTCTCTCCATTTTTTGCCCTCAAACCACTATATCTTGTGGTTTACCATATCATTTATGCTTATTTTCCACAATTCCGCATCAGAATTACTACTTCGACGTCGTTTTCGTTGAGCAACACCTTGCCACCGTCTTCAGCATCATAATCAATGCGGATTTTAAATCGGATTCGCTTCAGGATGCGGCCATCCTCCTGTCTTTCAGGATACAGGTCTATCCTTTCAATAAAGATGTTTAAAAACTCCTTCCTCTCCAAATCGGTCATCTCTTCATACATCTCATCGAATTGGAGAAGGATGTTGCAGAGCTGCTTTGATGTCAGGTTCTCATCATAGGCTCCGCTTATCTTATCGGTTACATCATCAATCTTGTCTTCCAGATCGGCGATACGGTCATAAAGTGCATCCAGACGATCCTGTATATCCTGATACTTTCGATCGTAGTGCCGGTCTGTTACATCCAGCCTATCTAACTGCTGCATCAACTTGTCTTTGGCACCGTTCGCTTGAAGCAATTGTGTCTTCAGTCCGTTCCGCTCGGTCTCGAAACTTGTAACATCCACCTTCTCATCCAGCTTGTCCCTGATGAAAGCAACGAACCGTTCATCATGAACCATATCGTGGATCACACCTATTACTTCGGCATCCGTCTCGATCTGGTTAAGCGATGGTTTGAAATCACATTTCTTACCATCATCAAGGCGTTTTCGGTGGAGACATCTATAGTAGAAGGTGGAATTCACCTTACCACTCGGATACTTCTTCCTGCGGACCGTACCAGCAAGAGACTGACCACAGATAGGACATTTCAGAATACCCGCCAGAAGATGCTCATGGTCAAGGTCGTGTACCTTATTCCACTTCACGCCTGTCTCTTTCCGCTTCTGCCGTGCTTTGTTCCAGGTCTCTTCATCAATAATAGCATGCCGAGCAAGTCACGGAATCCGCACTTATATCAGCCGAATGCGATATCTGGTCTCTGACATATTCATATGCTTTCCTGATGAAATCAGTTTCGTTTTCTGATGCGCTGTATAGCTGATCAGCCAGATTTCTGACAGCAGCGTTATCAAAATCAATAATTGCATCACATTTGAGATATTCGTTTATATCTTTAGTAAATAATGATATCATCAGCAAAACAATCCTTTCCTCTGCAGTTTTCCGTTTTTTTATGCTTGCCGATTGTTTTCTACATCTGGATTCTTCCATTTCATCAGATGATATTTTGAACAATCGTCAGTAAAACCCACTGATTTGTACAAATGATAGCCGTCTTCCGTGGACTTTAAATCAACAACGGATAATCGCAATTCTTTTGCCTTCGATAATAGCGCCTGCATTATCATCTTTGCATATTTTCTATTCCTATAAGATGGGCAAGTATACACATTAAGCACCATACCGGTCTTTCCATTAATGAAAGCCGGACTCATAGGTTTCTCTATAACAAGAAGAAAAGCGCATGAGACTATAACCTGTTCTTCTCGAACAACATATACAAAAAGATTCCTGTCCATATGTGCCTTAAAGTAGTTCGGAAGCTCCCTTTTAATTGCTATGATGTCTACATCGTCAAGGTCCCCATTGTCTTCATGCAAATAATCAAGCCGCATTTTCACAAGGGCAGCAATGTCATCAATTCCAGCTTTTTCGACATTCACTTTGATTATCTCCATGTCGATGCATTTCCAGGTACCTATCGGCATCTCGCATTCTCTCGTGGCATACGCTGTAAAACCTACAGCTTCGTAACAATGTCTGGCACTCGCATTATTCTCAAATACGCCCAGATCGATCCTCGATGCAGAAAAGTTTTCCTTTACATACTCTATTCCAAGCCGAAGCATTTCTTTTCCGAATCCCTTCCCCCTGAGTGAAGGATCCACTATAACAAAGCCAAATCGGACAGAGCTGTCATCGTCGACTCTCGGGTACCTTATAATAAAATGACCTACGACATCCCCGCTATCACCTACTGCTGTGAGCGGATAGAAACGTCCCGTTTCAATCTGAGGTGCATAGTTTTCATTTATGTCAATTCCCGAAAGAGGATACTTATTAAATCTGTCGGCAGACCACATGTATAATTCTTCCTCAGTTCGGATCCATCCTGCTATAATCTGTGCATCTTCCTTTTTGAATTCTCTCAGTATCATCAGCAACTTACCTGTCCTATATCATCTTTGTATTTTTCAAGCAGATCATGCGAATATTCTTTTTTCATATTCGACTCTCTGACAATCTTTCACAATGCCGCTGCCGCCTTCAGTCTCTCAGGAAACATCTTCGTCGCTTCATCCTCACAAAAGTCTTTTACAAACTTATTCCATTGAAGAGCGGATTTATCGTAGACAGCATAGGTCTTTTTTCCGTAGTAGATATCCAGCAGATCTCCAAGGGTAAAGCTCTCATCGCCGTTTTCCTTGACAGCCTTAGCTGTAGCAACCATATCAACATTGAACTTGAAGTTTTCCTCCCCTGTCTGTTGCTTGAAGAACTCTCGAAATCTGTTTCCGAATGTGAATCCGCAAGCAATCAATCCTGTATCCAATGCAAGTTCCGTTATCGTTGTCTTTCGCTTTTTCGTTGATTTCTTCTTTTCGGGCAGAATCTTCTCGCCAGAAAAATAAGCCTCCACTACCTTATTCAGTTCTATCTTGCTGCCGTCAGCCTTAAGTCCGTGATCCTTGCAGATTTTAATCAGTTCATCCCTGTACCAGTAATATTTACTGAACTCTGCGAAATCCTTAATGCTATCAAATTCAGGTCTCATAGTTCACACACCATAATATATTCTTCGTCATTTTCATCCACAGTCTTGAAGCCGACCTTCTCATACATTCGGACTGCATAATTGGCTTTCTGCACAGCAAGAGACGCTTGCTTATAACTCTTCTCTTTGAGCAGTGCAAGCATCTCATTCATCATCCGTGTTCCTATGCCTTGTCCACGATATTTCTTGTATAGCGATATCGCAAATGATGGTGTTTCATTGTCCACATGACCATAATCATTCATGATCCGTGTCCAGACCGCTCCGATCACTTTGCCATTATCATCCGCGACAATACAGTGATCTGCTCTGCCAGTTCCGAAATCCTCATAATAAATTCTGAGCTCCGGCTGCTCTATGATTGATCTGTCTGGTGGCTCCACACCCTCTGGTATGAATATCGCCTCGTATAGGAAATTTCTCAGTATATCTTTTTCATTTTCTTCCATTCCGCGTAGGAGCATTAAACACACCTCATAATTTTTTTATTTCCCAATGCCCATATCGTTTTCCGCCAATCCGTTCTATACGACCGGCTTCTTTAAGAGCATTGATATACTTCTGTACAACCCGGCGTGTTACTCCCAGGCTTTCGCCTAAAGCCTCCTGGGAAATATCAGGCTGCTCCTTTAATTTTTCAATGATCCTAAGCACTATTGCATCGTCCAAAGCACCGTGCTTTTCCGTGTTTTGGTGCTTTGGTGCTTTGGGCTGATCTATAAGCGCACTCTTGAGCGCCGGGAAATACACTCTGATTCCGGTTCCAAGTATCTCATATCTGGGAAGATCCGCCCCAAGCGCTATGCACTCATCACAAATCTTTTGAATCCCTTGTCCCCAGGTTTCTATATATCCTGCTCTGTAAAAAACATTGGCAATGTCAGGATTATAAGGAATAGAATCATGTGGCTGCATCAAGGTCTCCGCAGTCCACCCCTCAGGAAGGATACAGCGATTACTTATAATAATCTGCTCTTCCTCGATCCTGATTTGTATCGGAGTACCGTACATATAGCAATTATGAGCGATGGCGTTGTAGATTGCTTCGCGGATGGCGTTCCTCGCAAAAGGATAAGTCTCTACACGCCGGTCGTGTTCATATGTGATTTTCGCCTTCAAGTATTTGAGATAGATCAGATCCACAACCTTATCCGCCGTAGATATAAGTGAACCTTCAAGATCATCATGATACTCCACGGTTCCGTGCTCAAATTTGCCGACCTTAACGAAACTTCCGACCTGCACAATACTCGGATCACCGTAGAACAGCAGCACGGCTGAACGTTTCAGCTTGCCATTTGATAATAGTTTCAACTTGGACAGAAGTTCCTCATTTGAAATATTAAGTTCAGCCTCGGTCATCCGCTTGCTGCGAAGCGCCTCTCTCCTGAAAATCTTAAAGCTTTCCGCATCCAGGTCGTCAACGGTAATTCCATCGACCGTTACATCTTCCCACCTGACACCGGTTTTCTTCGTGATGAATTCCGTCAAAGCGATCCCTGTCAGCTGCTGCTTGGTTGCACCGCTCCGATAATGAAACTCACCATGATAACTGATGGGAAATGAACTCGGATCAACCTTTATTTCAAGATAGTCTTTCCCGTCCTTCGTATGTTTATTCACGTCCGCAACAATACCCAGTCCTGACTGGATCTTATTCGGGATATCTTCCATCAGCTTTTTAACATCCTTCACGCCGACAACATTACCGGCATCATCAATGCCGATATAAATGGTGCCGCCCTGAGCATTGGCAAAGCCGCACACCCACTTCAGGTATTCATCCCGCCAGGATTCCTTATATTCGATGTTTTGACTCTCTGTCATAAACATTTACCTTCCTTCTTACTCTGCGTTCTTTCTGAGTATCTCAAATGCTTCTTTTATCCTTGCAGCCATCATCTTCCTACGTTCTACAAGGAAGTCCTCGTATTTCATATTCTCCCACCCGTGCGGAAGAGCATTTTCCTTTTCCATCTGTATAATCTCTTCTTCAGAACGACCAGCACACACAATCGGATAATACACGGATGGTGCGTCATCCAAGATATCCATATTATCTTTCCAGTCGATGAAAGCATAATTCGCCATCTGATTAATCATCGAATCCTTGTATCCCTGAGACCTTAAATATGCTTTCGGGAACAGATGATGCTTTTCCAATGACTTTCTGTTACCATCTGTACCTGGCTCAAACAATTTTGAAACCAGCAGACTACTCTTTGAGAAAAGAATCTTTGCATTCATAATATTCAGAGAGGCCACATAAGCGTTCCATGCATTGTTTCCTCTACCGGATACAGCCAGCCCCTCAGATCCAAGAAGTGTAATATCAAAATAGTCATTGGTGAGTCTTTCGTTAACTCTGGATATAATAAACCGTTTATACTCATCCAATGTCTTAAGCTCTTTAATGCTGTTCAAATGACTTTCCACTGTAGACTCGAAGGAGCCGGTATACAGCGAAACCAAAGATGCATAAAAGAACCATAATGAAGTCAGGTGCATATTATCATTGTAGGATGCATTAAAACGATGCTTTGCTATCAGATACAGTGCATACGTATAGAAAATTGCATTACCTGAAAGAATCATATCGCCAGACAAGTATCCAGCATTCATAATTGCTTTCAAGAATTCATGCCAGGTATGAACATCTAATACATCTGGCAGTTTAGCCTTAAGGGTATCAAACCTCTCAATGCGAAGTGCTTCATCAACCGCTCCCTTCTTATCGAAGTCAGCGCCACGTAAAAGCTTGTATCCATATTTCAGACGTGCTCTATCAAACGCATATGCTATCACTACTCTTATGATATCCTGAGGATCAACAATCGTGATCTGATTATATGATGTCGTTTTCCCTTTTGTAGGACCCGTTGATTCCTTACTAAACGCCTCAATCTCTCTACGACCGTCATCCCAATAAAGGGACAAAAGTGTAAGAATGAAGTCGTTCTGCTTCAGTGGAACACCACCGGAGTTTACACGAACAAATATTTCAGAAACGTCCTCTTCCTCTGCATTAGATTTGATGCTGAAGATAGGAAGTGTATGCGACTTAAGATTGAAAACACCATTGATGTGATCTGCAATAATGGCCTGCTCATCATCAGATAACGTTTCCTCTTTTGATTCCCGGTATGTCTTCAGAACTTGTATAAAGTCTCCCGTATATTTGAAGGCATTGCTGGTCGTAAATAACTCGCTGATGTTGTATATCCATTCCGGATCCTTCTTTGTAGCATTTGTGCCAACCTCAAATTTATCTTCCAGCGGGCAATATGAAATAATAATAGACTTCTCATCGAACTTCGAATTGATGACTTTCTTTCCCTTTATAACAGCGTAGAGCGATGTCAGACGCTGCTGTCCGTCTATGATAACTTCCTTCGGAGAGTCATAGCTATGCGCATCAACACCAATAGATTTTTTCTTGTCAAGAGCCGGACATTCCCAAAGCATTAAGTATCCTATCGGATATCCACGCATCATGGAATCAAAAAGATCACGTACTTTCGTATCCTTCCAGATAAAAGGTCTCTGAAGTTCAGGAAGTCCCAATTCACCTGTATCAATCTTTTCTATCAACTGATTAACTGTCAGCGTTGTATTGCTAAAAATCTCTGGCATGTTATTACGTCTCCTTTTGCATCGAATTATTCCGCCGACGAACTACCGAACGGCTTATAACCGTTTGCCTCCAGCATTTCATTTACCTCATAAATGCTAAGCTCCGCGCACGATCCCAACGTACAACGATAAGCGTTGTTTTCCGGCGATGTTGGCTTCAGGTTGAAATCCGTCTTACTTATCAGCATCTCGGCCTCAGGTATTGTCAGCTTAAGCCCATAGCACAATCCCATCACCGTCTGCTTTGTAGTCGGATATTCCTCATTATTCCTCAGACGCTGAATCGTTTTTTCACCGACAAGGGATCCATCCGCCAGTTTCTTCGTTGATACCTTCTTATCCTTCATCAACTTAACCAATGTCTCAGAAAACGAGCCGGGATACTGTAGCAGAAGTGATGCACTTTTCTTCGCATTCTGAATTTGAGATAACAGCGTTTTATTATGCTTGTTCATCTCAAATGAGAACTCGATCTGGTCTTCCTGTGGTGCCGCATTGCGCATAAAGAATGCGTAATTTTTCAGTCCCTGATACTTTGATTGATAGCTGTATCCTCTGTTGAAGACAATACAGCACTCATCGATATGACTTAAAGCATAGGCGCTAAGCTCAGCATTTCCGTCTGCATCGCAGGAAATATACTTTTCCTGATTGATACACACATGCCCATCAATATATCTGACTTCATCAGCATCAACCAGTTTTCGGAAATCACAGTCATAACAATACGCCTTGATGACATCCGCGAACGGAACTGTAAATGTCTGATCCACCTCCAGCGCATCCTGATCGAAGGAATATCCGTTGACGTATCTGCCATTTACAAAAGGATACGCTCCTTCAGCCTTTGAATAACCCAGTTCCACCAAGCGAACCTTTGCTGCCTGTCTAGAAACATCGTAAGTCTCTGACAACTTATCAATCACACGTTCAAACACAGCAACTGTAGCATTCCCATTATCTGAGTATTGATTGATGAGATTGTCCGCTAATTGACGAACTGTTTTCTCCGGCATCAGGATTTTCGGAGCTATTCCTTTTGCCTGCCACTCCATCCAGTCAACAGCTTTCCACTTATCAGAATCAGCTGTATTACCGGATATCTGACACTGTATAGCCTTACCAAGATTATCTTCAGCGCCAATCATCTTCATCAGCACATGATATGGCTGATGCCGGTACCAATGGAAACATTCATGTGCTAAAGTCGTACGTTTTGTTCCCACTGAACGCTCATACGAAACCCGTGGATCCAGATAAATCGTTCCCCTTTTGGCATTTCGTATTATGGTTTTCCTGTGCTTATCTACAATATTTCCATCATCAAATACGACTGTTCCAAAATATGTAAGCTCATCGGAAAGAGTAATATCTTCCACGACATTCAGCTTCATATCCTCCGCAATCTTATCTATCGGCAGCCTTGTAGGCTTCTCCAGCGCATCAGGATAATATCTTCCAAGAAACTTCTCCGCTTCTGACTCGAGCTGATCCCTGGAAATAATCGGCACAAGTTCCCCAGACAGACGATCATTGTCGGATTCTTCCTGCGGATCACAGTTACCGATGCCGATTATCCTAAAACCACTCATGTCGATTCCTAGGGTGACCTGACAGTGAACCTTAAGCCATCTCTCACCAAAGTATCCTTTCTTTGATGTCGATGGCATTTCCATATCGCAGGAAACTATCACATCAAAGGAAATGATCCCTTCATCCGCCTGTTCAATATGAACCACATTCTCTATCTCGATATCCGCAACAACCGGCTTCTTTGACTCTCCGGAATTATCTTCCTGAATATAGGCAAGCACTGCATCGCGGATATCATCATATCTGGACTGATCAATAAGTTTCTGCAACGGGCTTTCATCCTGTGCTTCATAATAGTCCAGTCTGCTGTCATTTAACTCTTTACGGATCTCACGCCAGTTAGGCATATAACGATCCATATTAGCGATGAAGACAGCATCATGCTTTCGTGTGATCAGATGTGTCAGTTCATGAAGGATTATATAATCAAGGCACGCTACCGGTTTCTGAGCCAGCTGAAGATTGAACCAAAGTTTCTTCTTGTCCGTGCTGCAGGCGCCCCATTTTGTGACCATGTATTTTGTCTGCCATGAGTCACATTTCAAACCGGTCATTTCTTCCCATTTGGGAAGCCTTTTTTCTATTTCTTCCTTGAGCAGCTTTCGGTATTCTTCCTTCACATAAGCATCTCTCTGCTTTACAGTGCTCTTTGCACTCATGGAAAGAACTATATTCTGGTTCTGAATTTCAAAACCGTTCTTCTGATTATCAGCTTTAAACACAAGAAAATATTGCTTCCCCCAGATGTACATTGTCTCACCGGAAACATACTGCCTCTTTGATGCTCTCGGCTGGCTCTGGAATTGCGCAATGGACCTTTTAATAAATCCCAACTGCGTTCTTGCGTAAGCTTCTATCGCTTTATCATCAACTGATAAAGGTGCAGATATCACCACATGCCCATCCGGCGGCTTTACCTGAAGGTGCATATTTTTAATATTCTTTTTTTGCACATCAATCGGAATACCGGAAATGACAATGCGCATTAAAACTCCTCCTGCTTCTCTATGATCTTGTAAATGCGTTCCACCTCGGAATCATCGTTCAGTATTTCATAGAGTGCTTTCTTTATTCTTCGGATAACAACCTGATTGTCCCTGAATCCTGACAATGCCTGTTTTTTTACTGCTTTGTGGATTCTGATGGCAAGATTCTCATCCTCACCGGTGTTATCGTAGATTGCCATAAGAGCTTTGCTCTTTCTTATACTTTCGGGATATTTCTCATTATCCTCAGGACAATCAACATCCTTAGCCAGCTTAATATATCTTTCCAGCATTTCAGCATAGTCAAGGACACCCTGCTTTCTTTCTTCGATAAGCTTATCCAGTATCTCTGACATCTTTGCATAATAACGCGGATTGACAGTTACCTTTTCAATAACCTTTCTACGGATGTTATTCTCTATGGCTTCGGCAGCGCCTTCTTTATGCCCTTCTTCGCCTTCGCCGGTAAGTGTCTCTCCCTGCTTTGCAACAAAGTCCAACAGAGTAAGATCATCAAAATCACCGATTTTCTCAGCATCTGCTGCAGTAATATAGTTGTCGATCATCTTCCTCATATCAGGCTCATAAGCCTTCAGATCCAGGAAATCACCACTGGCAGTCCCTATTGTCTTCTTTAATTCGATATAGAATGTGACCTTCTTATCGTATTCATTCAGTTTACCGGTGGAGATATCATCAGCCAGATATGGTTTTGCCTCAGCAAAAGCTCTGACCAGACTGCTCACCAGCCTGTAAAGCTTCTCCCTAAGACGGGCATATATCTCATCGCTCTCTTCAGACTGTCCGGAAACTCCGCAGAAATAATGAATGAACTGGATTTCTCCGTGCGGCTCCTCGACACCTTCACACAGTTCTTCTATTGCGTCATAGATTTCATCAAAATATGCAATCGCTTCATCATGACGGTCTTTCACAAGCCCCTTGATATCTTCAGGATCGTATCCCTCAAAGGCTCCTGAAGTGTAATCCTTCATCGCCGTCTGAAGCTTTCCAAAAAGCTGCTTATAATCGACGATATAACCAAAATCCTTGGAATCATCATCCAAACGGTTTACACGGCAGATAGCCTGAAAAAGTCCGTGATCCTGCATATTCTTGTCAATATACAGATATGTACACGGCGGTGCATCGAACCCTGTAAGCAGCTTATCCACTACGATAAGAAGCTTCATATTTGCGGGCTCATCTACAAACTTGCGCTTAGCTTCATTTTCAAACTCTTCCACCTTTGCCTGAATCGACCCTGTATTTGGAAGATTAGCAGGATCAAGACCAAGCATTTTCAGATACGTTTCGTATTTCAGGAAAGTCTCAGTATCATCCTCATCGCTGACAGTATCCGTGCGAAGCTCACCCTTATTCGGTGTATAGGATGATATGATAGCGCACTTCTTAAATCCCATCTGCTGAAAGATTTCATAATACTTGCAGGCTGCAGGAATGGAATCCGAAACAAGAATGGCATTTCCGTTTCCATCCATTAGGCGCGGCTTCATATTGAAATCCTGAATAATATCCCATGCCACCTTTTCAAGACGCGAACGGGAACTATATACCTTCTGCATCGTTCCCCATTTTTCTTTCAGCTTTGCCTTGGCACGTGGAGAAAGTCCTCTGGTCTTAACATCGAACCACTGATCCACGCGATCCTGTGATGACAGATCCTGCGGAACGTCACGGTATTCATAACGCAGATCCAGAACTACACCATCGGCAACACCTTCATTGTATTTATAGGCGTGGATGTAAGTACCAAATACTTCAATACTGATCTTCTTATCTCTCTTCAGCAGCGGCGTACCGGTGAAACCAATAAATACAGCATTTGGCATTATCGTCTTCATAGCCGTATGAAGTTTGCCGGACTGCGTTCTGTGGCATTCGTCAACAAACACTACCAGATTTCCCTTTGCCTCAAAATCAGCCGGAAGCGATGCTTTAAGTTCATCTATATATTTGTCATAATCGTTTTCAGTGGCTTCGCCGCCTCTGCGTCCAAACTTGTGCACCAAGGAGCAGATCAGGGAATCATCATATACATTCAGACGGTTCAGCAGATCCTTTCCGCTCTTGGTTCGCACGATATTCTCATCCACTCCCGTGAATGTCTTTTCGATCTGCTCATCAAGCTCATCTCTGTCTGTAACAATAAGCACACGGGCATTCAGTTCTTCCCAGTGCGTCAAGATCCATTTCGCAAGCCATACCATTGTCAGTGTCTTACCGGACCCTTGTGTATGCCACAGGATACCACCTAATGGCTTATCCTGATCTCTGTTCGGATTGTGAAGCTCCGGTCTCAGGTTATTAAGTCTCTGCTCCGTGCGTTTAATACCGAAATACTGATTGTAACGGCACACTTTTTTGATGCCCTTATCAAAGACAACGAAATTCATGATAAGGTCAATGAAGCGCTCCTTATCAAACATGGCGTAAATCTGTTTAAGCAATTTGTTTTCGATTCCAGAACACTTCTCACTGATACGTACATCTACCGGATCACGTTCTTCGATATGTTCTTTGAAGCCATCATCCTTCCATTCCATATAGAACTTCTCACCGGTAAGCAGCGTGCCATAACGTAATCCTTCAGATTCATTTCCAGCCATGCAAAACTGCATGGTGGTAAAAAATCCCTGAATAAAAGTGTTTTTCTGGTTTGTCAGATTTTGACGGATACCTTCGGACACAGAAATACTGCTTCGCTTCAGCTCAATAACAGCCACTGCAACGCCGTTCAGATATATTACTAGATCCGGTCGTTTTTCTGACTGTTCTACAACGGTCACCTCTTCAGCAATGGCAAAATCATTATTCAATGGATTCTCTTCATCAATCAACTGAACCGTCACCGGTGGTTTCTCTGGACTCTCGCTGACTGGAATGCCATATTTTAACCTTGAATACACGGTCTTATTTGCATCATAGAGACCTCTTGAAAGATTCCCAGATTCCTGCTGCAGTTGCGTAATGGCCCCATCAATAAGCCTGTCGGCATAGCCCTTTAGCCGAAGGTACTGACGCAACCTATCCTCTTTGATATTCTTATTCTGTTGATCAGACAGATTGCCAATATATTGATAACCTAAGATTTCCGGATCCTTAAAGAACCGAACTACTCTTTCCTGTGTTTTGATTTCGGCATCGCCAATACTCATCTGACAAGCACCTCCTTACACCAGTCTGACCTTCCCGGTCAGTAAATCTTCCATCATTCCTTGCTTTATCTTTTGATATTTCGAGAGTTTCTTTTCCAACTTGTGTATATCAGAATCCATATCAAATAAAATACCTGCAATGGCTTCCTGTTCTTCCTTTGTAGGCGGAACAAACAAATCAAATTTCACAAGATCTTTTTGATACAAATGGTTAATTGTCGAACCTGCTGATAATTGTTGCAGAAAATCCTTAAACACCGATGATTCAAGCACATAAAACATGAAGTGCGCAGTATAAGCATCTGTAATAGGCTTTACAAGAAACACTCCACTATTTAAGGTAGCTGGCCGCTTTAGATCGGTAACATAAGCAACTTTTCCAATCGTTCCATCCTTCGTCAGAAGCAGATCTCCATTTGAAACCTGAATATTGGGATCCTGTACGTATCTGTCATAATCTACATAATGACAACCATTCCAATATATCTGACCATCCTTAAAATCAGTTCCTGTTATCAAATATGAATAGCCTTCGTTCAAATATTCGGCTGTAGTTAATCCTTGCCATCCTATTCGAGCTTTGAGTTTCGAATTCTTCGACAGATTTATTTTTACCCATTCCCCGTCAAATCCGCTCAACCGTTGTTCACCCGTAACAAGCATCTGCATGGTGCCCTGTCGAATATTTTTCTTTTTTTGTATAAGCTTCTGTATATCATCAATAAGCATATCGATATCAGACAATATCTTTGTTATCGCTTTTTGTTCCTCTTTTTCCGGCAAAGGAATAATCATATCTGCTATCATCTGGCGGCGAACTGAATCTACTGAAGATTTAGCAGTATACTTTACTACCTCTGCATAGAAATTCTTAGAAAACCAATAATAAAAGTATTTGCCCATAACGTCTTTGAATTGAGACATGACGTATACGCGCTGATGGGCATCGAATTTTCCAGTAATATAATGAAACACTTTTCCTGTTCCGACTCCGTCACCAGCCGTAAGTACCGCTTCACAATCGTAGTGATAACTCTCAATATGTTCTACAGTTTGCGAGCGCACAAAGAATGGATACTGTCCATCGTCCTGTTTGTCTTCCGTATTACGGCTTCCAGTCTCTATTTTCATAAGATCTTTTACAGATCTTTCTTGCCATTCTTTTTTTACCATCTGAAGCCCATCCTTTCCAGATGAGACTTTACTTCTGCCTCATAATCCGCCGTCGTTTTACTCAGTTCTGGAAGCGTGTTTTCATAACGTTCTGCAAGCTCAATAATTCTATTTGTCAGGTGATGCGAAATAGCCGCATACAGATTGGTAATTCCAGTAAAAACACTATCAAACCATTTCTTATTCACTAAAAGATCCAGCATTTCCTCATCAGTAAGAGTCTCATATCTTGCACGACATTTTTCATCCAGCGCCTTATTCAGTTCTTTGACCACCTTGTTGTAATCGGAAACCTTGCCGCATAATTCTAATGCAGTTTTTAGCTGATCAACATCTTCCTGCAGGCTCTCTGGTACACTTTCCACAGTTCTGATAATACGAAGTCTGAAATCAATAGATGCCTTTGTTATCTTTCCGTTTTCATTCACCGCACTCTTGCACAGAGGATGCCCCAAAAGATAGGCTTCTAACCTCTTTTTTGTATTTACAAGTTGAAGATCCGTCCTAATGATTTCAAGCTCAATGGTTTCTTCGGTCTCTATTGTGCTGGTCAGTTCATCAATCTTGGCTTCAATATCCTTCGCTTTTACCTTGCCGTTTTCTGCAACATCAGCAAGCGCCGATTCTTCATCCGCACTTTCAATCAGATCGGAAATCTGTGATTCTGTTTCCGCCACAACATTCTCAGCTTCTTCAATAGCATTCTTCTCTTCGCGAAAAAATGCATCTATAACAATTGACTTCGGGATCAGCCTTCCTTCCCATCCGGTGATCTTCATCTCACCCTTATTCTTGCCCTGAGTGATTTCTTCCTCAATATTGTCAGTAGACCTGGCATTGGCGTATCCATCAGGCTCGCTGATGATCAGCGAAACATCATCATTCATGACTTCGTTCCAATATGCCAGAAGAACCTGATATACATCATATTTATCAATCAGCGAAAGATGCTCAAATTCCGCAAGAATATCCACCGCTAGACTTACTATCAGCTCTCTTGCGGATACCTCTTCATCCAATGAAGAAAGAACCGGATATTCTTTGTCTTTCCACGCAGAAAATGCTTCGTCAAGCTTCTCACCATATTCAGAGAACTCTGCGTTCTTATAAATTGTTTGTCGGATGTTTTCATGCTCCACATTCAGGCTGTAATACTTATCACTTATTACAGACAGTAGTTCGGTCTTTAATGACGGGAACACCTCCCAGTACTTGGATAAGCCATCAATATCTACAGCCGGAATTCCTCCGTGAATATGAGCGTAGATATCCTGGATATCCTCCGGATCTGTTGAATCAATATAACGAGTAATATTGAGATTATATTCGTTTTTCTTTTCGATCTCATCATTCGGTACAAAGCGGGCATACTTCGGATCTGTTGTAATCTGCTCGTTAAAGGCTGTAATGATCCTGTAGATATCGCGCTCACGCAGGCGGTTCTTGTTACCATCTTTGACATATCCACGGCTGGCATCGATCATGAAAATCCCCTGTCTGTTTGCGGCTCCTTCTTTATCGATAACCAATACACAAGCAGCTATACCAGTGCCATAAAACAGGTTCGCCGGGAGACTGATGATGCCTTTAATCCAGTGCTTTTTAATAATGTTTTCCCTGATAGTAGCTTCTGCATTGCCACGGAATAAAACACCGTGTGGAAGAATCACCGCTGCCTTACCATTATTCTTCAGAGCTTTCAGTATATGCATGAGCCATGCGTAATCGCCGTTCTTTTCCGGTGGCGTATCACCATATCCTTCAAAACGGCCATACTCTTTACCTGCAATTCCATCTCTCCAGTTCTTCATAGAAAAAGGAGGATTCGCCACAATATAGTCAAAGCGTTCAAGTATAGAATTATCTGATTTATCAAGATACTGCGGATTTGAGAATGTATTTCCACTCTTGATCGTAATCTCAGCCTTACGATGCAGAACTGCGTTCATCTTCGCAAGACCGGCAGTTGTGCTTTCCTTTTCCTGACCATAACCCATGATTGGAAACGGTGCTGCATCAATAGCCCTAATCAAAAGGCTTCCGCTGCCGCACGCCGGATCACATACCGTTGCACTGGAATCCGTGCAGCGGCTGATTCCCACCACATTTGCAAGGATTCTTGAAACTTCTGCCGGAGTATAGAATTGTCCTTTGCTCTTTCCGCTCTCTGTTGCGAACTTTCGCATTAAATACTCATAGGCGTCACCGATGATGTCATCACCTTCCGCCTTATTCTTTGAGAAGTCCAATTCTGGGCGCTGGAATATCGAAATGAGATCAGTGAGTTTATCCACCATTTCTTTTCCGCTTCCAAGCTTCTTCTCATCGTTGAAATGGGCGATATCGATTACACCCTTCAGATCCGTATTTTCATCAGCAAGGCGAGCAATTATCTTGTCCATACCTTCACCGATATTCTTCTTACCTTTAAGAGCAATGAAGTCATCAAAAGAACACCCTGTTCTCTTGTCGGGATCAGGATCCTTATCATGCGCCTTGTCGAAGACTTTTATATCTTCATAGGCTCCTTTATTCTTGAATTTGTCAGTAACGTACTTCATGAACAGGAGTGTAAGGATATAGTCCTTATACTCTGATGAATCCATCCCTCCACGAAGCTTGTCACAACTCGCCCATAGCGATGCATACAGTTGTGTTTTCTTGACGGCCATTTGTTTTTTCTCCTTAGATTGACATTGGTTTTCGATTCTATTGCGGCATTAATCTATGGCACTTTTTCCGCTCTTTACCCATTCATCAAGTTCCGACACTTTGAATTTCCACTGTTTGCCGATCTTGTTAGCAGGTATGCCATCTTTTTTGTTCCGAATCCACCCGCGAAGTGTTACGGGTTTAATACCCAGATACTCAGCAGCTTCTTCGATGCTTATCCATTTATCGTTAATGTTATCAGTCATCTCTTCTTCCTCGCTCTGCTTCCAAATAGACACAATAAACCATCATCAGTATAGCTCAGCGTGCGCAGATTTGCAAGCATTTTGTTGTTATTTGTTTATATTTAGATAACATTTCGGCTTATTTGTGAGATTACAAATCTTTCAAAAATCATTTCACCCCTACCGGACACAACTATGTCCGCCTCACAAGCTTTTCATATCAAAGGATTTCACTCCGTCTTCCGCCTTTTCTACGCCAATTAGGCTTCAAAATAGGACATACCTCTGTCCAGGGTTTTTAATTTGATTTCTGCCATAATGCTCTTGAGCATTGAAAATATGCTCCTCTAACCTACCCAACGTTCTCTGATCAAGAACATTTATGGGTGGTCCAGAGGATACTCTTTAGTGAGATTGCTTCTTTAGCGCTGAAGATGGTTCTACCGTCTCACTGAAGCCACCATGTAAATCACGTCAGCCCATGTAGAACAGGCTGGCCATGCAAATTAGGAGGAATCCGAAATGACTGGCCACCTGATAGGGACAATTTCATATCGCCATAATGCGGATTCCTCCGCGCAAATCTACGGAGGAAAAGCGTTATGGACGATAACGAACTCACCAAGTACAGCGATAAAAAGCCGTACAACAACCTTCCCGTACCGGAAGGACAGTATCTTGCCCCGTTCCTTGTAGAGAACTGGGATGAAGTAAAAGCGATGAACTACCATCGCGACAACCTTGAAACCTGGCACTTCAGCGGTATTCCCGTTCTGGTTGCCTTCACACCCGTCACACCGGAGCAGTTTCCCGGAACCATGAAGCTCTTCTGGGGAGACGTTCGCAAATACATCGCCGATCTTAATAGTGATCCGAATGTCATATCCTATGATAAGTTTCTGGAAGACATGGAAGCTGAAGGCGAAGGCGGTTATGATCCCGCCCAGACGGAATCCTTTGAGAACACCACTCTGCTCGGAATGATCATTGACGATCTGATCAGCGAAGTTGGTGAGAAGAATCCGCGCTACGGTCGTATCCTGAATCTCATCAAGCAGGAATACACCAAGGGTGAAATTCTCGAAGTGATCCTGAAGGAATACGGCATCAAGAAGACTCAGGGATACTCTGAGATCAAAGCTGCTCAGAAGATGGCAAAGGATCTCTACTACGCCGATTAACACCGGCACCACACAAAGAGGCAGCGATACTGGATTCTGTCCGGTACCGCTGCTTTGTTGTGTGCCTCAATATTCGATTTTTATCTCTTAGACGGTCTGCCCTGCATCTGCCACTTATCGTGCCGCCTGATGCCTCTCACAGCCTGCTGCAAAGTATTCGCTCTACCGTGCTGATGATAAGGATGTGAAGCCTTGTGCTTGTGAAAAATGATGCAGGTTCCCGGTGTCGGATACTCCGGATTATGGATAAACCAGAAGTGTCCGGTATTCCGACTCATGATAGTCACGTCAAAGGCATCTGTGAAGATGATGGAGAAATACTTCGGATCCAGATTGGAGAGATCATTTGCATCAAACATAGGCTGTCCTCCCCTCATGATCTTCCGCATATTCAGCCTGCCGCTCCGCCACAAACTGAGCACGCAATTCCTTTTTCTCTTTTGCAAAGCGCTCCTACAGCCTTCTCGTTTCCCTCTCCATAAAAAGCCTTTCCGCTTCGATCAGTTCTGCTCTTGCGGTATCCGGCGTGATGATCAGCTTGCCGTCTTCACATCTTACCAATACCGGATCTCCGATATGGAATCCAGCTTCCTCCAACCACTGCCCCATCAGGCGAATTGACGGAACAGATTTGTAATTGTGCCCGCTCTGTGCACATACCTTCAGTTCTCTAATGTTCTTCTTTGCCATGTGTTTGTCCTCCTTTTTCAATCGATTCTTTTACTTGAAACAAAACAAGCTGCAGCATACGGATTTTCTATTCCGCATCTGCAGCTTATCTATTCAAATTCCTATTCGATTGTGAGGCTTACTTGCCGGTGTCGGAAGTCTTCCCTTCGTTCTTGATGCGGTAGTAATCTTCCATCTCCACATCAAGCGTAATATAGGATTCTTTCTTCTTTCTTTGGGTGTTGCTCAAGAGGCACACTGTCTCCACATTTGCCGTCCAGGGGAACTGGTCCACAGCCACGGCCTTGTCCACGCGGTAGCCATTCTCTAAGAATACCTCCAGATCCCGCACGAGGCTGGTGGGTTTGCAGGAGATGTAGACGATATGATCCACTGCGTATTTTATAATTTTCGGCAGTGCCTTGGGGTGGATGCCATCTCTGGGAGGATCCAGAATGATCATATCCGGCTTTTCTTCCACTTCATCCAACACCTTCAGCACGTCTCCGGCGATGAATTCACAGTTATCCAGTCCGTTGGCAGCGGCGTTCTTCTTCGCTGCCTCCACGGCTTCCTCCACGATCTCCACACCGATGACCTTTCCGGCGGCCGGTGCCATAAGCTGTGCTATGGTGCCGGTGCCGCTGTAAAGGTCGAATACGGTCTTGCCGCTGCCCCCCAGATCTCCCACATAATCTCTGGCCGTCTGGTACAGCACCTCTGCGCTGTAAGAGTTGGTCTGGAAAAAGGAGAATGTGGATATCTTGAATTTCAACCCCAGCAGTTCCTCATAAAAATACTCCTGTCCGTATAACAGCTCCGTGTGGTCACTCTGCACTACATCCGCGATGGAATCATTGGTGATATGTAAGATTCCTGCGAATTTTCCGACAAGCTTCCCATCCTGTTCCAAGGAAAGCAACAGATCCTTAAATCCTGTAATCAGCGCATCCGCATCCAAGCTTCCTTCCTCCGCCTCTCCCTGCCATGGATTCTGGGAAGTCGTCACCAGTGCCACCAGGATCTCTCCGGTACGGGATGCCTTGCGCACCAGCAGATGGCGCAGGAAACCCTCATGGCTCAGTCTGTGGAAAAAGCTTACCTTCGCCTGCGCAAAATAATCTCTCACTGCCTGCAGGATCAGACGATAGTCCGCATCCACGATCTCACAGTCCGCTACCGTCACAATGTCGTAAAAGCTGCCTCTCTTGTGCATGCCAAGCGCCAGTGGGCCATCCTTGTACTCGTCTCCGAAGGAAAATTCCATCTTATTGCGGTATTCATATTCCTTCGGGCTGCCCTTGATGCCTTCAAATGTCCAGGATTCCACCTGTCTGTCCAGCACACTATCCAAAAGGCGCTTTACCTGTTCTTCCTTGACCTTCAGCTGTTCCTCATAGGGAAGAGAAAGATAGGTACATCCGCCACACAACCCAAAAAGGGAACACGTCCGGCCGGTTTCCAGAGGTGACTTTTCCGTCACCTCTAAAAGCCTTCCTTCCGCCTTCCCTTTGCGTACTTTATTCACCGAGAATCTGACTTTCTGTCCGGGCAGGCTGTTCTTGACTACGGCAGTCTCATCTCCCACACAGACAATCCCTTTGTTGGGAAAATCGACCCTTACAACAGATCCTTCATATACCTGTCCTTTTTTCATGGGTTAATTCTCTCCTTCATCCTCGAAGAAGTCGTCATCATCCTCTTCCACGTCATCTTCTTCATCTTCGAAATCATCCTCGAAGTCTTCCAGATAATCCTGTGCAAAGAAGAAACGATATACCGCATAAGCCACTGCTGCAACGGCAGCCACGGCACCGATGATGGCCAGTACCCATACCAGGACATTGCGCTCCTTCTTCTCTTCCACTTCCTTGCCCAGAAGCTTGTTGAGTTTCTTCAGTTCACTGATCTTCAGTTCATTTAATTTGTCAAGATCTACCAGATTTTCGATTCTGTTCATATTATTTACCTGCCTTTCCGGATACAAAGCAATTATTTTCATTCCCTTATATCATACCATGTTTCCATGAAAAATACTATACTCCCGGATTAATTTTCACACTATACCTGTTTTAACTTTGCAAAAGAGGCATACATGATCTTCTGTCCCGCCTGATCGAATGCCACGGTAACCTTATAGTCTCTTGGCTCTCTCACGATATTCAGCACCGTGCCCTCGCCGTATTTGATATGACGCACTCTGTCACCTACCGCGTAGTCCAGTGCCTCCGGTGCCTTGAATTCCGTACCCTTCTGTAGTCCTGCCAGCTGGTTCAATCCGCTGATCCCCTTGGAAATATAAGGTTTATCTGCCTTGGCCGTAACCCTGGGTTTCAAAATTGCCCTGGGTCTTGGGTCAAATCCCGTATTGCCGAAGCCTCCGAATCCACTGTCCGAACTGCCGGATCCGGGAGAAGCAATGGCTTCCAGTCCCATGGCACGCAGAGCCGCCTCATTGGCTCTTCTGGCCTGAAAATCTTCCAGATCATCGTCCCTGTATCTTCTGCTGGGCGGCAGCGTATTATCTAACAACTCCTTCGGAATCTCCCGCACAAAACGGCTTACCGGATTGTACTGGGTCTCCCCCCGCAGCATTCTGCTCTTCGCACAGGTCAGGGTCAGTTCCTCCCTGGCTCTGGTGATTCCCACATAAGCCAGTCGTCTCTCTTCCTCAATCTCCAGCGGATCATCCGAAGCAATGGTCATAAAGCTGGGGAACAGTCCATCCTCCATGCCGGCGAGATACACCACCGGGAATTCCAGCCCTTTGGCACTGTGCAGCGTCATGAGCAGCACCCGGTTGTCACCGTTCTCCACGTTGTCAATGTCCGCCACCAGCATGATCTCCTCTAAAAATTCCGACAGAGAAGGTTCATCATGGGTCTCCTCATAAGCGGCTGCCTTAGTGATCAATTCATCTACATTTCCCAGACGATCTTCTGCGGATTCCTCATCCTGATCCCGCAGATACTCCGCGTAATCAATCCGCTCCAGCAGTGATTTGATCAGATCCGGCAAAGTATAAGAGGACAATCCGCTGCGAAGTACCTCGATCAGATTCACAAATCCCCGGATCTTGGTCTCCGCTCTGCCCAGTCCCTTGATCTGGTCTGCTTCGCACAAGGCATCAAACAAAGTAATATCCTTCATCTGTGCATAGTCCGCTGCCTTTTCCAGCGATGCCGCACCGATGCTTCGTTTCGGCACATTAATAATTCTGCGCAGAGCCACTTCATCCCTGCCGTTATCAATAGTTTTTAAATACGCCAGAATATCCCGGATTTCCTGTCTTGCGTAGAAATTCACACCGCCTACCACATGATAGGGAATCCCTTCCACCACCATACGTTCCTCCAGAAGTCTGGACTGGGCATTGGTACGGTACAGCACTGCGCAGTCTGCATAGGCCATGCCATCCTTATTCACCTTATCGGCAATATCGTCCGCGATATATTCCGCCTCTTCGTAGGCGTTGTCAAACTGCCGGAAATGTACCCGGCTGCCTGCTGCTTTTTCCGTCCAGAGAGCTTTCTCCTTACGGCCTCTGTTGTTGCGGATCACTGCATTGGCTGCATCCAGAATATTCTGGGTGGAACGATAGTTCTGTTCCAGTTTGATCACTTTGGCATCCGGATATACCTTCTCGTAATCCAGAATGTTGCGGATATTGGCACCACGGAATTTATAGATGGACTGGTCGTCATCACCTACCACACAGAGATTGCGATAACCGTCCGCCAGCAGACGGATCAGTTCAAACTGTGCTGTGTTGGTATCCTGATACTCATCCACCATGATATATTTAAAACGCTCCTGATAATTATAGAGAACCTCCGGACAGCTTTTGAACAGTTCCACAGTCTTCACAATAATATCATCAAAATCCAATGCATTGCTCTTTTTCAGTGTCTCCTGATACTCTCTGTAGACCTTGGCAATGACAGATTTTTTATAGTCTCCCACAGATTTTACTTCGAATTCCCGCACATCCACCAGTTCATCCTTGGCGGAAGAGATCTCCGACAGCAGTGTCCGCTCCCTGTACATCTTCGTGTCGATATTCAGGCGCTTGCAGACCTGCTTCATCACAGATTTCTGGTCATCCGTATCATAGATGGTAAAATTCGTATCGTATCCCAGCCGGTCGATATGTCTTCTGAGGATCCGCATACAGGTGGCATGGAACGTCGCTACCCATACCTGATCTGCACCGAAGCCGGCGATCTGGTCCACACGCTCCCGCATCTCCTGTGCCGCCTTGTTCGTAAAAGTAATGGCCAGAATGTTCCAGGGATTCACTCCCATCTCGTCGATCAGATATGCCACTCTGTGGGTCAGTACACGGGTCTTGCCGCTTCCTGCACCCGCCAACAGAAGGAGCGGTCCCTCCGTATGAAGCACCGCTTCTTTTTGTTCTTTATTTAAGGTATCATAAATACTCATGAATTACGCATTATCCCTTTCATTAAATTCCTGCAAAAACTTCCGGAAATCTTCGATGGGCATGGGTTTTGCATAAAAATATCCCTGTACGATGTCACAATCTGCCAGCCGCAGCATGTCTAACTGTTCCTTCGTCTCCACACCCTCTGCCAATACCTTGAAGCCGAGATGCTTCAACATTTTAGTCAGATATTTGATAATTGTCAATGCAGTTTCTTCCCGTTCGCTGTTCATGGTATCGTCCAGAAACTGTTTGTCCAGCTTCACCGTATCCACCGTCACTTTGGACAGTACATTCAGGGAAGAATAGCCGCTGCCGAAGTCATCCACCGAGATCTCTACCCCCTTGTCCCTGAGGGTCTCCAGATTATTGGTCAGCTTGTTCAGATCCGACATAAAGACAGACTCCGTTACTTCCACCTCCAACAATTCGCTGGGTACTTTATAGTCCTTCAATCGCTTCAAAATATTCGGCACAAAATCCGGATATTCGTTGTGTCTTCTGGAAAAATTCACTGAGACCGGCACCACTTCTTCTCCCTGTGCCAGTGCATCCCGCAAATATTCCATCACCTGATCCAGTATGGTGAAATCCACCTTGGTAACAAACCCGTTTCTCTCAAAGACATCAATAAACCGCCCCGGCATCACCATGGAACCGTCCGCCCGGATCCACCGCACCAGTGCCTCTGCTCCGACGACCTTCCCCGTATGCAGGGACACCTTCGGCTGCAGATATGCCCGGAATTCTTTGTTGTTATAGGCGCTGACCATGCCGGATACGATTTCTCTGGTATTCTCCAGATCCCTGCGGATTTTCTCCGTATAGATTTCCACCGCGCTGTCCACTTTCTGGGTCTTGCACTGTTTTCTGGCCTCGTTGGCATTGTCCATCATGGAAGACACGGACCAGTCATTCTCCAGGATTTCATACATTCCCGTGGCGATGACCAGATTGCACTGGTCGTACCGGCTGTTGGTCTTCTGGACAAAAGCATTGGTGAATTCCAGATATTCATCTCTGGCCTCCTCCACTGTATCTTCTTTCAGCACTCCTACAAAATGATCCGAAGTCACACGACAGAACAATATCCCGTCCTGACACTTTTCCTGCAATGCCACCGCAAAATCATGCAGGATCCGATCCCCCACTTCATAGCCGTACATTTCGTTCACGTATTGGAAATTGGAAAAATCGGAGGACACAAAAAACAGTTCGGACTTCCCATGAGCCGCCATATAAGTCTCCAGTTTGTCCACAAACTTGTTATATATCGGCAGCCCGGTCAGTGCATCATAGTTTAACTTCCGATTCAGTTCCCGCTGATCCTTCTCTGCATTTTTTAACATTCTGAGCCGGTTAAATATCTGATGGGAGATTCTGCAAAGCGCATTTTTCTCCTCCTGCCACGTTCTTTCCGTGTGTCGATTTGCGAAAATAACGCTGGCTTTTAATCCTTTTGCGGCCGTGGACATTACAATCATGACGGACTCTGCCTCTTCCTTGTAGACATTGGGAGTCTCTGACTGCAGATAGATCGCAGCACCGGATTCATCTGCATTCTTCCGGATCCTGTCCCACTCAAATACCCCGGGATTCAGGATCCTTCTGGCAAAATCTTTCTTCTCTTCGCGGTTCCACTGGTAACGGATTGTCGGTCCTGCTTCGTTGACTTCCACACAGATCATGTCATCGATCCCGAAAAAGCTGCATGTCCGCTCACAGATCACCTTCAATGCACTGGTCAGATTCGGTACATTTTCCAGCAGATCCATACAGAACAGCACCAGGTCTTCCGCACTCTCAAACTGGGCTTCTTTGTGGACAATCTCGTCCTCTTTGTTCTCTTCACTGTCCAGATAACTCTTGCCGGGTAACGCCACGCCTTCCCTGACATCCAGCAGATAATAGGTACCCTTACCTTTACTCTTTACCTGATACAGCGCAGCATCCGCCCACTGGAACAACAGATTGTAATCCGTCACCGTACCGTCTGTCACTGCCACGCCCAGACTGCAGGAAATATGCAGTCCCGTCTTGTCATCGTCATACCGGTCGGACATACAACGGTTCAAGTGTTTTAATCTCTCCTCCAGCTGCTCTCTGTCCATGTCTTCTACATAGAAGACAAATTCGTCCCCGCCGATTCTGCCTTTTAATGCCTCCGGGAAAATGTTACTGAGTTCGTCCGCAAAAGAACACAGCACCGCATCTCCAAACAGATGTCCGTTGGTATCGTTGATCTTCTTAAAGCTGTCCACATCCTGTACCACCAGATATGCGGTCTGTCCGCGTTTCAGGTTCTGCAGTCTGTCACCGATCTGTTGTTTGATGGTAGAATTGTTTAATAACCCGGTCAGGGAATCCTTCTGGGATTTTTCCCGCAGTTCCCATTCTTTTTTCTTCTGGTCGTCAATGTCACAGACTTTTCCCAGAACCCGTTCCGGCTCTCCCTTTTCATCATAAAAAGTCTGTCCGATGACTCTCACCCACCTGGGTCTGCCCTCCACGTCGGTCTTGCAGAGTTCAATATAAATGTCCGGCCTGCCGCTGCGCAGTACCTCTGCCAGCTGCTGTTCCACCGTCTCTGTCCGGTCTCCTGCCTCTCTGAAAAGATAATCTGTATACCCTTCTGTAATCTGTGTGGAATACAGGATTCCTTCCCCCGGACCGGCATAGTACATTTTATCCTTTGCAATGTCATACTCAAAGATCATATCTCCGGACATGCGGATCACCGCCATCAGCTTTTCCCGTTCCCGTTGCAGTTCTCTGGCGGTCTCATCCAGCTGTCTGTCTACATCCCCTGTCCGTTTTTCCTGCATTGCATCTCCGTTTTTTAGTCCCATACGCTTTTCTTCCATGCAGCCCCTCTTTGCTTTCTCTATGCCTCTTCCACCCGGCTGAAATTCCAGATGCGCAGATTGTACTCCACGATCGTTGTATCACAGTAAATACACTTCTTGGCCCCCAATCCCGGAAGCGGTGCTCCGCAGTTGGGACAGTTCAGCCCCAGACCTGCGTCCTCCTGATTCTCTATCATGTCCTGATCCTGGATATAGACCAGTTCCACGTTGTATTTGGCCTGTTCCCTGCGATCCTCGCTGCCTCCCACGATCTTGCCGTTCTCTTTTACAGCATGTATATATTCCACAGCCGATTGCAGAACAATACTCTGTCTTCCTTTCCGTTTACGGTACTGATGGATCTCCGTTCTGTGAATATGGATATTTTCAAAGCTCTCCTTCCGGGACTGGTTCTGTAACATCTCCAGCCGCAGTCTGAGCTGTTCTTTCAATTCTCTCGTTCCTTCCGACAAAAGCGCCGGATTCTGTCGGGTAATGCTCTGCAGATAAGAGGTCAGCACATTTTCCGCTCTGCTCCTCATCTCATCATAATGAAATTCCGGAAAATCCCGCATGATGGAGGGCATGTACAGATTCGTTGCGGAGGAGACCGACTTCGGTGTCATCTCCACTTCCCTTTCTCTCTGCTTCATTCCTTCGATCATGGAATCCGTTCCGAATAACATCCGGGACGTTTCTCTCATTTTTCTCTTAATATTGCAATAGGCACAATAGATGATTCCTGCCAGCACCAGAAGCAATACCAATATGACAATTATCGCAATCAGATTTCCGTTCATTTATGTTTCTCTCTGTTTTTTCATTCGTTGTAAGTTGACGGTTCCGGAGCATCCTTCACAAAACCGCGTTGCCCCGGCTGAACTGTTACAGCAAAGTACAGCAGACGCCAAAAGGCATCCGCTGTACTGCTGTCTCGTAAAACTATTCAGCTGAACAGGTGTTATACTCTGTCATTCTCATCAAAAGGATCGCCGCACTCCGGGCAGAACTTAGGAGGATGCGCGGGATCTTCCGGCTCCCAGCCGCACTTGTCACATTTGTAGATTGGTGCACCTTCCGGTTTCTTTGCTCCGCATTCCGTACAGAACTTACCCTGGTTCACTGCGCCGCAGCTGCAGGTCCAGCCTGCATCGGAAGGCTTGGGTGCGCCACACTCGGAGCAGAACTTGCCACGGTTATCCGCAGCCCCGCAGCTGCAGGTCCAGCCAAGTATCGGTGCCTGCATCTTGGGACTCTGATCCTGCACGGGTGCTGCCTGTGCCTGTTGCATCATCCCTATACCGTTCTGCTGTGCATCCATCTGATACAGCTGTCCGGCATTGATTCCGCCTACCATATTTGCCATGTTCATACCGGCGAATGCCATCATGGGGCCGGTGGAGGTGTTGGATGCTGCCATCTTCATAGCCTCAGCCTGTGCAGCAGTCATGGTAGCTGCTGCCATACCGGTGTTGCGCAGTACTGCGGTTCTCTGCAAATCTGCAATAGTCTTCGCATCCTCATCGGGAATCTTCGCAGAATTGATATTGATAGTAACGATCTCGATACCGCGGAGCTTGGTCCACAGATCGGAAAGTTCATCCTTCAAAGCCTCTGTCAGTTCCTCGGTATGCGCAGGGATCTCGCTGGGGCGCACACCCTTTGCGGAGATCTTCGCCAGTGCGGGCTGCAGTGCTGTCAGCAGTTCTGCCTTCATCTTCGCTACCAGTTCACTTCTGGTATAGGACTCTGTTACATTACCGCATACATTCTTGTAGAATAACAGGGGGTCTACCAGATGGAAGGAATACTCACCGTTACAACGTAAGGAAGTATCCAGATCCAGTCCGATATTCTGATCGATCACACGGAAAGGAATGGGGCTTGCCGTACCAAAGAGGTTGTTCATGATCTCCTTGATGTTGAAGAAATACACTCTCTGATCCTTCGCCGCATTGCCGCCAAAGGTAAAACGCTTTCCAATATTGGAAAATGTATTCTTAACGTTCTCGCCAAGACTTCCGTAGAATAAGCTGGGCTCTGTTGAGGAATCGTAGACAAATTCACCCGCATCGGCACAGAACTCCACGATTCCGCCCTGATCCACGATGATCATACACTGTCCTTCATTGACTGCTACGATGGAACCGTTGGAGATAATGTTCTCCACACCCTTGGTATTGCTGTTACGTCCATTGGTTACACGCTGTTGTCCTTTTACTACCAGCACATCATTGGAAAGGGAATCACAATAGAAATACTCTCTCCACTGGTCAGCCATCATGCTGCTGACTGCATCTTTTGCTGCTCTGATTAAACCCATTACCACACCTCCGTTTTATATATAAAAAAAACTGATCTTTTCCACATCTCTTACATTTTAGCAAATTTTACACATTCCCTCAACTGCTTTTCGTAAAATATCGTCATTTTTCCTTTACAATGTGTCGTTTTTCTACTAAACTGTGATACTAGAGATGTTTAAATACACTATAATATAAAAGGATCGAAAGAAAAATGGGTAAAAAAGCTACAAAAGCCGCTGATAATATGTACTATCTTGCACGTTGTGAAGCCGCAGAAGCCAATCCGTACTTCAGCAGCCGGGAAAAGGCCGCCGAACTGGTGGGCATCGACCGCACCAGACTGGCCCGGATCGAACTGGACACCATCGCTCCCTATCCCGAGGAAGTCAAAGCCATGGCCGAGGTCTACAACACGCCGGAGTTGTGCAATTCCTATTGTGCCAGAGAATGTCCTCTGGGGCGTAACAGCGTATCGGAGGTGGATATTGTAGATTTCGACCGACTGGCATTAAAGGTACTTGGTTCCCTGAAGGATATCGACACCCTGCGGGCTTCCCTGATCGCCATCTCCGAGGACGGCGTCATCTCTGAGGATGAGCGCCCTGCATTCCAGGATATTCTGGATTCTCTGGAGAAGATCAGCACCAATGCCAAGGCACTGAAGCTCTGGGCCATCAAAAATATACACATTCAGGAGGAGGACGTCTGATCCTCCTCCTTTTTTTCTGTTTTATTCTGCTTTTCCGGCTACCGCTTTTTCAGCAAATTCCGTCGTTACCAGTGTCTCATAAGGCACTCTCTCTTTCAGTACATTGGAGTCCTCCAGAATATTCTGTAACAGATCAAAGGCATCTTCGTGGAAAATCAGATCCTCCTTCCAGGTATCCTGCCCCTGGTATCTGGCAACAATAGCCGTAAGAGTATCACTCTCAGTCTCCGCAAACTGCGGTGCGATACACCTGGCAATCTCCTCCGCGCTGTGTTCCTGCACATAGTCCATACCTTTTTGCAGTGCATTCGTAAAGGCCTGAATGATTTCCGGATTCTTTTCCAGATAACTCTTCTTCGCCGAGAAAGAGGTATAAGGAACATAGCCGGATTCCTCACCCAGAGATGCTACCACATAGCCGTCTCCCTTTTGTTCCAGCAGTGTGGCATGGGGTTCGAACTCAATGGTGAAATCCCCCTGTCCGCCGGAAAATGCTGCTGCCGTGGAACCGAAATCAATGCTCTGGTCAATGGACAGATCCACTGCGGGATCGATGTTATTTTTCGTCAGGATATATTCGAAGACCATCTCCGGCATGCCGCCCGCTCTGCCACCTAAGACTTTCGCCCCTTTCAGCATATCCCACGAAAAATGATCTATGGGTTCTCTCGCCACCAGGAAATTTCCCGCCCGCTGGGTCAGCTGCGCAAAGTTCACCACATAGTCTTCCGTGCCGCCGGCATAGGTGTAAATGGTGCTCTCGCTGCCCATAAATCCGATATCCGCTTCTCCGGTCAGCACTGCTGTCATGGTCTTATCCGCACCGAATCCCGTCACCAGTTCCAGATCTATTCCGGCCTCCTCAAAATAACCTTCTTCCATAGCCACATACATCGGTGCATAAAAAACAGAGTGGGCTACCTCATTGAGCACCACTCTGGTCTTCTTTGGTCCGTTCGTCTGCTGTGCGCTGCCACAGCCCGTAAGTGCAGCTGCCGCAAGCAATACAGACAATACCGTTGCCGTTACTTTCCCTGTTTTCATAATTGTTCATCCTCCCTGAGATTACATATCTATATTATGTAATGCCAGAGAAAATGTTCCGGGTTAGTTACAGGTTCTCTTTAATCTTATCAATCATCTCCTGATACTCCGCATCGGTCAGGAGGGTCTTGCCGGGGTTCATCTCGAAAGTTCCGCCCCACTCGAAGCCGTCCTTGTACTTCGGGCACAGATGCATGTGCAGATGGCAGCCGGTGTCGCCGTAGGCACCGTAGTTTAACTTATCGGGATGGAATGCTGCATGAATGGCTTTCGCTGCATGCGCCACATCCTCAAAGAATAATCTTCTCTCTTCCTCACTGATGTCCACGATCTCGCTGACATGATCCTTATATGCCACGATACATCTGCCGGGGTGGCTCTGCTCCCTGAACAGGATCAGGCTGCTCACCTTCAGATCACAGATAAAAATGCCGAACTTGTCTAACAGTTCTCCTCTCATACAATATCCACAATTTGCGTCTTTCATTTGTTCTCCTATCTGCCCTCTTACAGGGCTTACCGTCTCCGGCTGTCTTCTTGTCCGGTTCCGCCGGGTGGAATCAGCTACCATGTGATGTTGACCAGTTTATGAATATTCTCCGGGTCGTAATTCAGTACCAGTTCCTCCGGGAATCCCAACTCCCGCATCAACTGCTCTGCCTCAGTAAAAATACCGATGGCAAAGCACATATGGCTGTCCGTTCCCATTATAACAGGCTGGTCATACTTCATGCAAGTCTTTAACAGTTCTATAATATTTTCTCTGCCGCCCTGTCTCACCGACTTGGGATTCAGGGAAGAATTGTTGACCTCCAAAGCGATCCGGGCCTGTTTGGCCTCCCGTACCAGTTCCTCATAGTCTAACGGGAATCTGCCGTCATCCGGGTGTCCCAGTATTTTCACATACGGATTCTGAAAAGCCCGCACGGAAGCCAGAGTATTCTCCCTGCGGCTGCCGGAAGTATAGGCAAAGGGGTGGATGCTGGCCAGCGCATAATCCATGGCCTGCATATAATGTTCGTCCAGATCCAGTGTTCCGTTCGAATCACAGATATTGGCTTCCACACCGCACAACAGGCGGAGGCTTCCGTCTGCCTTCGGTATAACTCTGCCGGTAGTCTCCTCTCTGTCATACACTCTGGGGATCACTTTATAATTGCTGAAAAAGAACTCGTGGGGGCCTCCCGGGGAGATTGGCCCGTGCTCACTCATTCCCAGATACTGTAATCCCACGCTCAATGCGGCGTCTATATTCTCCAATAAGGTGCTATACGCATGCCCTGCTGCCAGAGTATGCGTATGAAGATCCATAATTGCTTTCATTTTTTCATCCTGATTTCTAATTCTTTTTCTTATGGGAGTCTTTTTCCGGCTCCTGTGCCTTTTCATCCTTTGCCAGTTCCGCCACCAGCTGCTCCACGATCATCTTCTTCATGTAGACATCAAAACTCAACAGACAGATCAGGGCAAATTTCTGTAAAAATTCCTGTTCTTCTCCGGTCACTTCCGTAAAGGAATCCTCCGCTCTGCGGAACTTTTCCACCACATCCTGCTTCAGGTCCTCCAGCTGTTCCTTCTCCAGGGTCACGACTTCTTTGTAGACGCTTTCCAGATCAAAGGCCTGTCCGTTCTGGAAATAGCGGTCTGTAAGAGGCTGTAACAATGTCTGGATCTCATTCATGGGGATTACCCCTTTATAATAGTAGATAAAAATGAGAAGCAGTACATGCTCCTTGGAGTATTTCTTCTTCACCGGAGGCGGCAGCAGATTGTTCTTCGCATAATTGTTGATCATGGTCTTGGTCAGGATACGGTCTTCGGTCCGGGAACGGACTGCGGAACGCAGCTTGCGATCCATAAAAGTCAGAACCTGATCCATATACAGGTCAATGTTCGGAATATCCTCCGACTTGATATATTCTACTTTCTCCAGGCTCTGTAAGATGGTCTGGATCAATTCTTCGTTTGTTGCTGCCATAATATCTCTGCGGTCCTTTCCGTGGGGTAATTTCCAGTAATATTAACTCGGGAACCCGCGCTTCGCACTCTACTGTCTGCTTCGCAGACGGTTCTCTCGTTAATGAATGCAAGAAAACAAATGCCCGCTTTGCGAGCGCTTGTTTTCCTTTTGCATTCATTATATAGTATTCAAAACTACATGTCAACAGTTGTACCTTTCCTCCATTCTCTGATTTATGAAGATTTTATAACTATTTCGTTTCGCACCTTTACTTTACAACTTTAGTATGCTAAAATACTAATAGCTTCGTTGTAATAGTTACAACCATGGAAAGGTGTGTCGATAATGAATAAAAAAATTAAAACGGATGCTGTAGATTCCCTTTTTGATGCGGTATTGTGTCTACAGTCCCGTGAGGAATGCTACAGTTTCTTCGAAGATCTGTGTACCGTCAACGAACTGTTGTCTCTGTCCCAGCGTTTCGAAGTGGCTGCCATGCTGAAAGACGGCAAAACCTATCTGGAGATTGCCGAGAAGACCGGAGCTTCCACTGCTACCATCAGTCGTGTAAACCGTTCTCTGAATTACGGCAACGACGGTTATGAACTGGTCTTCGGCCGTATGGAGAAAAAAGAACCGGAACAGAATTCTTAACGGAAGGCATAAAAACAGGAGCCCTGAAAAAGGTGCTCCTGTTTTTATTTTATCTTTTCTATCTCTTATGCTTCTTCATTTGTATTGGCTGCTTCCACAGCCGGAGTTTCGGTATTCTCCGCGGTTTCTGCTGCAGATGCGGTTTCCTGATTTTCTCTCTTTTCTTCCTCTTCCACTTCCCGCAGAGCTTCGGCGATCGCTGCCTTGGCACTCTTGCGTCCGGCACGGACTGCTTTGGCCGTTCTGGTTTTTCCTTTTCGATCTGGAACCGCCTGGTTCATATCGATCTTGCCCTGAAATACAGCATGTTCATCAATAACGATCACCTTAGTGGCGATATCTCCAAGCACTTTTGCGGAAGCCGTCAGTTCTGCCTTCTGCGGTGCACTGATGTTTCCGGTCACTTCACCGCCGATCAGAACGGATGCGGCCTGTACATCTCCTGTGACTACGCTTCCGGCTCCCAGGATCAGATTCCCCGTCACCGTCACGTTACCGCCGATCTTACCGTCGATTCTGGCGGAACCGTCCAGTATAAAATCTCCGTTTAACTCCGCACCGGCACCGATCAGTGTGCCCATTTTTGCGTCTGCATTCTTTTTTCCCAACATGTATCTTCCAAACCTTTCTGCAATCAACCGCTGATTGCAAGCATCTCCATAGGATTGATATAACTTCCGTCCTTCTGCATCTGGTAGCCCAGATCCGCATTGTCCTCACCGATGACAAACAATGTCGTCCCCTGCACAACGGAATCTCCAACATTCACTGTGGTATCTCCTTTATTCCGGTAGATGGTGATATACCCATTGCCATGATCTACCCATACACTGTGTCCGTAGGTCTCATCATCATTTACGGCAATCACAGTACCGCTGGCCGCTGCCACGACGGTGGTTCCCACCGAAGCATGGAATACGCAGATCGGGTCACCCTCTGTGATCTCCTCCATGGAAGCCGATCCCGTCAGCGGGAATTCTGTGGGAAGGCTCTGCTTCTCCAGCGTTGCAGACAGTTCGCTCTCACTCTGTACTTTCTGGCTTACCGTATCGCTCAGAATCTGGATCTCGTCCTCCTGTTCGTTTACCTTTGCTTCCAGCTTATTGTTCTGTTCCGTCAGTGTCCGGTTCTCTTCCTCCAGCGCCACGACCTGCTCATGGCTTCGTCTGCTGGCATTCTCCCAGAGTTGTCCTTCGTAGATAAAATAGCCGATCACTCCGCCAATGATCACGCACAGTACAAGTACCACTACTTCCACAATCCATGCACGGACACGGAACTGCTTTACATTGGCATCTGCTGCGTCTGACGTAAGAATCAGCACATGATTCAGTCTCCGCTTATGTTTACGTCTTTTCATAGAGCCACCTCCGCTAAACATCACCCCATTTTACCACAGGAAAGCCCTTACAGCAATCATTTCTTAACAATTTTGTAATATTTTCCCAGAATTTTCTTCGTTTCTTCGTATTTATAAGGAATTTGCCCATACATTTTTGTGCAATTTTACAGAAACGTCTATTTACTTTTACTAACTGCTGTGCTATGATGCAATTGCTGAGACAATGTTGTATACATTGCAAAAAGTAAATGACAGCAAAGAATTGTGGAGGTATCTATTATGAACAAAGGTACAGTTAAGTGGTTCAACAACCAGAAGGGTTATGGATTCATCTCCGATGAATCCGGTAAGGATGTATTCGTACATTACAGCGGACTGAACATGGACGGTTACAAGACTCTGGAAGAGGGTGCAGCCGTTTCCTTCGATATCGTAGACGGTGAAAAAGGACCTCAGGCTGTTAACGTAACCAAGCTTTCATAATAAAAATCACAGATATTCAGAATGCCGCAGGCTTAAAGAGCCTGCGGCATTTTCTGTTCTTCTATTTTTCACTGCATACGGACAGCACTTCTTCCCAGTTCATGCTGCCGCCGAACAGATCCAGCGCACTTCCGATGGTCACGTTCATCCGGTTCTGCCCCAGTTTCTTTAACAAGTGCAGATCTTCCATGGAATGAACGCCCCCCGCATAGGTGACAAGGTTCCCCGTATAATTTCCGATGGTCTTCACCAGTTCCTGTTCGATTCCCTGAACCTTGCCTTCCACGTCCACGGCATGGATCAGGAATTCATCACAGTACGCAGACAATTTTTGAAGCAGTGTTTCATCCAGGGCCTCTTCTGTCAGTTTCTGCCAGCGGTCCGTCACCACGAGATACTGTTCTCCCACACGTTTGCAGCTGACATCCAGCACCAGATGTTTCTTCCCAACGGTCTGCACCAGCCTGCCCAATCTGTCGTAGTCGATCCGTCCCTCCCGGAACACATAGGAAGTCACGATCACATGGGAGGCCCCTGCTTCCAGATACTCCGATGCATTCTCCGACGTAATGCCGCCACCGACCTGAAGACCGCCCGGATAGGCCCGCAGCGCTGTCAGCGCCTGCTCCTTTGTCGCCTCGAAATAAGGACTGTCCACGGCATTCAATAAAATGATATGCCCGCCTTTTAAATGATTTTTCTGATATAATTTTGCATAAAAAGCAGCATCCTGCTCCGAGACAAAATTCTCCTGTGCCTGATCGCCGAGATCTTTTAAGCTTCCTCCGACAATCTGTTTTACTTTTCCGTTGTGAATATCAATACAGGGTCGAAATTCCATTTGCTCCCTCATTTCTTCCGAATATTTTTTGTATATTTTTCTAATATCCGCACATACTATCCTCAAGCCGGCCAGCCTTGGTTCGGACATAAATATCCCTGATGGGCATCTTGAAATGGAGGACATTATGAAAAATAAGACAAATAACGTAACATCCCACTTTGGGAAAAAATTACTGGTTCTTGGCATCATCACCGTGTATCTGTGCATGGCGGCCGCCTGCGGCACCAACAAGAACAACAATAACTCCGGCAGCATGGCTGCCTCTCCTTCCCCTTCTACCTCTCCTGCCACTCAGGAGAATACTGCGCCGCAGCCCACAGAGACCGGAACTGCTGCCACTGACAACATGGGTGATACCAACGGCAACGCTAATACTGTAGGGGGAAATGATTCCATGCTGGACAATGCCGGCAATGCCATCGGAGAGGCCGGTGATACCGTAGGCAATATCGTGGAAGATGCTGCAAACGGAGTCTCCGATATCACCAACGATCTGACAGGCAACGGTAATGACGCCAACGGAGCTGGCCAGAGATAAGTTATACCTCTTCCATGATCGTACCTTCCCGGTAAGCCTCCAGGAGTTCTTCCAGATAGAAGATATTCTCCTGGATCTCTTTGCCGGTATCGGTATCTGCTACCAGCTTTCTGTGCGGGAAATTCTCCACCACCACGGAATCCGAGAAAATATCCGATTCCTTGATGATCGCCGCTTCTGTGGATTCGAAGGGTTCATGGGCTACCAGACGCATTCCTCTGGAATTACATACTAATGTGTATCCCGCAATTCCCGTCTTCTTCTGGTATGCCTTGGAGAAGCCGCCGTCGATGATCAGCAGTCTGCCGCCACATTTGATGGGGGATTCCCCATGGATCTGTTCTACCGGCACATGGCCGTTGACAATATGGGCATCGGTCTTATCCAGACCGAATTCTTCCAGAATCTTTCCGATGACTTCTTCATTTTCCAGCAGCTTATAGTAGCTGTTCTTCTCCTCTGCGTGGGTCTCCTTATCCTCCAGGAAATACCGCTCAAAGGTGGCCATTTTGGCCTTGCCGAATACCGGGGATCCGGGACCGGCCCAGATGTACCAGATCATATCCTGTCCCAGGGCACGCTCCCTGGCTTCCTTGGCATAATAGCCTCTTCTGGCATAATATTCCAGAATATCATACAGGGCTTTCCCGCAATATTCTTTGCCGCAGATCTCCACCTGCATAAAGCTGCCATCCGGATTTAAAGGCACACAGCCGTGATACAGGAGATTTCCGTTGTAGATCTTGTACATGCCGCCCTTGGAAAAGAGGAATTTCACATGGCGCTGTAATTTTTCACAGCGCATGAATACCTGCTGCAGACGCAGCATGACCTTGCTCTCCTCCTCGGTAAGTTCATAGGGATGCTCCGGATCCACGGTGGGGAAATCCACATCCTTCATGGGATACTCTTTGCCATCCACGCAGACGGTCTTTTTCCCGAAATCGATCCGGTGTAACAGCATCCGGTCTTCCATGTGGAACTCGGGATGTCTCATGATCAACTGGCCTTCCAGCTTGAACTGCAAAACAGCGATGGCCTTGTGCATCTTGGTATCCAGCCCCAGATCCTTGGTATTGTAATCGGTGTTGAATTTGATGGTAAAGGCATCACAGTTGGTATTTTCATAAGTTTCCAGTGCAAACGCAGCCAACGGCAGCAGATTGATTCCGTAGCCATCTTCCAGGGTGGCGAGATTGCCGTATCTGGCAGACATTCTGACCACATTGGCGATACAGGCCAGACTTCCGGCCGCAGCTCCCATCCATACCATGTCATGGTTGCCCCACTGGACATCCACGGAATGGTACTCACACAGGGTATCCATAATAATATGGGGACCGGGACCTCTGTCATAAATATCACCGACGATGTGCAGATGATCGATGACCAGCCGCTGGATCAGGTGGCTTAAGGCAATGATAAACTGCGGCGCCCTGCCGATACGGATGATGGTATGGATGATTTCATTATAGTAGGCCTCTTTATCCTGGATTTCTTCCTTCTCCGTGATCAGTTCTTCGATGACATAGGCAAAATCCTTCGGCAAAGCTTTCCGGACCTTGGAACGGGTATATTTGGAGGAGACACGTTTAATGACCTGCACCAGCCGATGGAGGGATATCTTGTACCAGTCCTCCAGATTGTCCTCCTCCCGCTCCACGATCTCCAGCTTGCTTTCCGGATAATAGATCAGGGTGGCGAGGCTTTTTTTATCTTTATTGCTGATGGTGTTGCCGAATTCTTCGTCGATCTTGCGGCGCACGGAACCGGAGCCGTTTTTCAGCACATGATTGAACTGTTCATATTCTCCGTGAATATCCGTCAGGAAATGCTCCGTGCCCTTGGGCAGGTTCAGGATGGATTGGAGGTTGATGATCTCCGTGGAGGCTGCCGCAATATTTTTATATTGGTGTGAGAGGGTCTTTAAGACCTTCTGTTCCATTTCGTTCATAGGAGTATCACCTTTCTGTTACATCGCTGCATCAATGACATCAGACATATTGTACATGCCGGCGGGCCTGCCTGCCAGGAATTTGGCGGCCTGTACGGCTCCCTTGCCGAAAACAGCCTTGGAGTAGGCGGTGTGGGAGAAGGTAACCACTTCATCTGCTCCGGCGAAGATCACGTCATGGTCACCGACGATGGTGCCGCCTCTGACGGAGCTGATGCCGATCTCTTTCTTCGGTCTCTGCTCTCTGCGGGTGCTGCGGTCGTACACATATTCATATTCGCCGTTAAATTCCTCATTGATGGAATCTGCCAGTGCCAGTGCGGTTCCGCTGGGGGCATCTACTTTCAGGTTATGATGCTTCTCCACGATTTCCATATCAAAGCCTGCATTGGCCAGTACGCCGGCGGCTTCCTTCAAAAGCTTTAACATCAGATTGATACCTAAGGACATGTTGGCGGATTTTAAGATAGCCACCTGCTTTGCGGCTTCGTTCACTTTTGCCAGCTGTGCCTCGGACAGTCCGGTGGTGCACAGCACGCAGGGAATCTTCTTTTCCACACAGTAATCTAACAGCTTGTCCACTGCCACAGCTGCGGAGAAATCAATAATCGCATCTGCTGCCACATCACATTTGGTAATATCCGTGAATACGGGATAAGGATTGTGTCCGTCGTCTCTGGCATCAATTCCCGCTGCCAGCTCAATATCCGGATCCGCTGCGATCAGTCCGCTGATCACCTGTCCCATTTTACCGTTACATCCATGCATAATTACTTTTACCATTTTCTTCTCTCCTATCTGTTATTCTTTGTAACAAAAATTCCCGCCCATGACAAAAATTTCACAGGCGGGATTCTTCCACTCTTGCTTTTTATTTTCCAGCCTACAGGACACCATAATCCTTCAGGGCTTTCTCAAGCCTCCTGGCATTGGTCTCTTCCATTTCGCACAGAGGCATACGGAACGCACCGGCCCCCATTCCCATCATGTTCAGTGCTGTCTTCACGGGAATCGGGTTTACTTCACAGAACAGTGCGTTGCACAGATCCATGGCATCCAACTGCATCTGACGGCTGCCTGCCACATCTCCGTCGAAGAATTTCTGACAGATCTCGTGGGTCTGTGTGGGTGCTACGTTGGAAAGTACGGAGATAACTCCGACACCGCCCAGTGCCAGAATGGGTACGATCTGGTCATCATTACCGGAATAAATATCCACAATGCCCTGTCCAATGGCTGCCAGATGAGCGATCTGGCTGATGTTGCCGCTGGCTTCCTTGACACCAACAATATTCTCCACATCCTTACACAGCTTCACTACAGTCTCCGGCAGGATATTGCAGCCGGTACGGCTGGGTACGTTATACAGGATAGCGGGAACCTTCACGGAATCCGCAACGGTCTTGAAATGACGATACAGTCCCTTCTGGGTTGCCTTATTATAGTAAGGACTTACCAGCAGAATACCGTCCACGCCATATTTTTCCGCCTCCTGAGACAGATATACCGCGGTCTCGGTGCAGTTGGAACCGGTACCTGCCACTACAGGGATCCTCTTCGCTACTTTGTCCACACAATATTTGATGGTATCCAGATGCTCCTCATGGGTCAGGGTAGATGACTCTCCGGTGGTGCCACATACAATAATGGCATCGGTGCCGTTTGCGATCTGGAATTCGATCAGTTCACCGAATTTTTCATAATTGACGGATCCGTCCTCGTTCATGGGTGTGACAATAGCCACGCCTGCTCCTTTAAAAATAGCCATATGCTTCCTCCATTTGCAAAACGCCAGCGCACAATGGCGCTGGCGCTGATTATCCAAGCTTAATTGATAGCGCCCCATCTGCTTACGAGATGACAGTCATACGTTTCTTAAACGCATGCCCAAGATAATATATACAGGATATCCTATCTTTCGGCGTGTTCCCCTTTCTTCTTCCCTCAACGGTACCTGTTACCTCCGAAAAAATACTCTTGAAAAACGCAACCTCTATCTTCTTAAATATAATTTTATGATAGCATCAACCCATGTGACTGTCAATCCCAGACCTTGAATTTTACCGTCTCGATCCTGGAGACTTCATCGGCCAGAACGCAGATCTCATCGTTTAAGGTGATTCCCGTCAGGATCACATCCGTATCTCCCCGGCATTCCAGCAATGCCTTCAGTGCATCTTCCGTAATGATATCCTTCTCCACCAGTCCCAGCACTTCGTCCAGAATCAGCAGATCGCACTCTCCGGTGGTCAGTACCTTCTTGGCAAAGCCGATTCCGTTGCGGATATTCTGGATCTCTTCCTGCTTCTTTTCCTCCGGCAGTTCCACGAAATTACCGTCGGATTTCTCGAAGCGGAACAGCTTGATCTCCGGTTCCATTCTGCGCAGGAAATCGGAATCTCCCAGTCCTTTTCCCTTCAGAAACTGGATAATAACGACTCTCTTGCCTTCGACTGCCGCCTGCACTGCTCTTCCGATCGCTGCCGGTGATTTGCCTCTGCCATCGCCGGTATAAATATAGATGCATCCCTCTGCCATTCCACACCTCATGGTCTATCTGCGTATTTGACGCTCAATAGCTGTACACAGTTGCTAATATCTATGCATTCTTTTATACCATATCCTGTCACATTTTGCAATCTTTTGTCGTTAAACGATGGATTCCTGCACCTGTGCCTCCTCCAAAAGCTCCAATTTGCTGACGGACACCTCGAAGGCCACCCGTTTCTCCACATGCTCCTCATCCAGCTTCTTCATGTATTCCCGGCTCTGGATCCGTCCCCAGATGGCGCAGCGCTCTCCCACCTTGAAGTGTTCCGCATAGCGGGCATTGCGTCCCCAGCAGATACAGGGAATGTAGTCGGACTTGCCGTAGGGGCGGTTTACCGCCAGCAGCAGATCAGCGATCTCCCTTCCCAAGGGGGTCTTACGATACACCGGTTCCTTACATATATATCCATCCAGATAGATCTGGTTCGTCTTCGAACTCTCTTCCATTTCTTCAATAAACTTTACTTCTCTGGCAAATACGGACAGCACCAGACGATTCCTGCGCTCCTCATGACGATTATAAGAACGAAACTGTCCGTTCACACACAACAGCATACCGATATAGCTTGCCGTCACATCTAACAGTCTCTCTGAGACCATCACCGGTATGATGTCAAAGCTGTCGCTCAGTCTCGTACATTTGATGTCCACCATGTAGAATCCTTCCCCGTAGATCTCATGGCTGTAGGAAAAATCACTCACTACCTCCCCCATCACCGTTACCTGATTGTTTTCAATAACCTTATCTGTCATTTTTGTTCTCCCTTCTACATCTTCTGACTCTTCTACAACAATCTTTATGTATTGCACTACTATTTATACTCTAAAATCCATCGTTTGAGTACTAAAACTCATCGCACAAAAGGGCAAATTACGCACAAAAGGGATTTCTTTTCCATACTTTTTCATATAGAAAACCACCAAAAACGTTGATTTTCCACGGTTTTTTCTTGCGTCCGGAAATGATAAGTGCTATACTGAAACAGTTTGAAAAAAGATTGAATCAGTTGCACGCATTTTTAGAAAGGCAAGGATTTTTATGAGACAAAAAAGAGAAGATGTCAGAAACGTTGCAATCATTGCTCACGTAGACCACGGTAAAACCACTCTGGTGGATGAGCTGTTAAAACAAAGCGGTGTATTCCGTGAAAATCAGGAAGTTGCTGAGCGTGTCATGGACTCCAACGATATCGAGCGTGAGCGTGGTATCACCATTCTGTCCAAGAACACTGCCGTTATGTATAAGGGTACCAAGATCAACATCATCGACACCCCGGGCCATGCGGACTTCGGCGGCGAGGTAGAGCGTGTCCTGAAAATGGTGAACGGTGTTATTCTGGTGGTGGATGCTTTCGAGGGTGCCATGCCCCAGACCAAATTCGTGCTTCGCAAAGCACTGGAATTAAAACTTCCCGTTATCGTATGTATCAATAAGATCGATCGTCCCGAAGCAAGACCCGACGAAGTGGTGGATGAAGTACTGGAGCTGTTCTTAGAGCTGGATGCGGATGATTCCCAGCTGGATTGTCCTTTCGTATACGCTTCCGCCAAAGCAGGTATTGCTTCTCTGGATGCCGACGAAATGGGTACCGATATGGAGCCTCTGTTTGAGACGATCCTGAACTACATCCCCGCTCCCGAGGGAGATCCGGATGCAGCTACCCAGGTACTGATCAGCACCATTGATTATAATGAATATGTGGGCCGTATCGGTGTCGGTAAGGTAGACAACGGTACCATCCGTGTGAATCAGGATGTGGTTATCTGTAACCACCACGATCCCGACAAGATCATCAAGACCAAGGTCAGCAAGCTGTACGAGTTCGACGGTCTGAACAAAGTGGAAGTCAAGGAAGCAGGCATCGGTTCCATCGTTGCGATCTCCGGTATCAGCGAGATCCACATCGGTGACACCCTCTGCTCCCCCGAGAACGTAGTACCCATTCCTTTCCAGAAGATCAGCGAGCCTACCATTGCCATGCAGTTCATGGTAAACGATTCTCCTCTGGCCGGTCAGGAGGGTAAGTTCGTTACCAGCCGTCATCTGCGTGACAGACTGTTCCGCGAATTGAACACCGATGTCTCCTTACGTGTGGAAGAGACCGAATCCGCTGACCGTTTCAAGGTATCCGGCCGTGGTGAGCTGCATCTGTCCGTACTGATCGAGAACATGCGTCGTGAAGGCTTTGAGTTCGCTGTAAGTAAGGCGGAGGTACTGTATCATACCGACGAGAACGGCAAGAAGTTAGAGCCTATGGAATTAGCATACATCGATGTTCCCAATGAGTTTGCCGGTGCAGTCATCGAGAAATTGGGGCAGAGAAAGGGCGAACTCCGCAACATGGGTTCCATCTCCGGCGGTACCTACACCCGTCTGGAGTTCTCCATCCCCGCAAGAGGACTGATCGGTTACCGAGGTGAGTTCATGACCGATACCAAGGGAAACGGTATCCTGAACACGGTATTCGATGACTACGGCCCTTACAAGGGAGATATCCAGTATCGTAAGATGGGTTCCCTCATCGCATTTGAAGCCGGTGAAGCCATCACCTACGGTCTGTACAATGCACAGGAGCGCGGTACTCTCTTCATTGGACCCGGTGAAAAGGTATACTCCGGTATGGTCATCGGTCAGACCGGACGCAGTGAGGATATCGAGATCAATGTCTGCAAGAAAAAGCAGCTGACCAACACCCGTTCCTCCAGTGCCGACGAAGCTCTGCGTCTGACACCGCCCAAGATCCTGTCTCTGGAGCAGGCTCTGGACTTCATCGATACCGACGAGCTGTTGGAGGTAACCCCTACCAATCTGCGTATCCGTAAGAAGATCCTGGATCCGACCATGAGAAAACGTGCCATGATCAATAAGAAGGCTTAAGAAGATATGTAAAAGACCTCCATTTACTGCAGGCGGTAAATGGAGGTCTTTTTGTATTTAAAAAACAATTAGTTCCATATGGCAGTCAGGACATGCTCTCCGGTCATCTGGACGACGGTGTCTTGTGTGATGATCTGACCGCTGTACTCCCATCCGGCGAAGGTACTGCCCTCTTTTACCGGGGTGGGGAGTTCCCCATAGATCTCACCGAAGGTCACCTGTTTCGACTCTGTGACAGAACCGTCGGTGTCAGTGCCACCGTCATAGTCGAATTTCACGGTGAACTGTGCGGGAACCCAGTGGGCGGTCAGGGTCATGTCACCGGTGACTTTCTCCGACTGAAAATACCATGGTGCTGTCTCTCCCTCTTTTTCCGTATACCACCCGTCAAAGGTGTAGCCGGGCTTGTAGGGTGTCTCTGGCTCTGTAAGGAATTCGCCGTAGCGCACCTTCCGGGCTGCCACTTCACTTCCGCCGTCCGTATCATACACAATGTTGAATCCTCCGCGTACCGCGAAGAAAATGATCATTCCCACGATCACCACGATCAGAACACCGATCAGCCCGTCCAGAATGCGGATGGGGACATCCTTACTTCCGTAGATGCCGCGGCCGAACCATTTTCCCTTCGGACGAACCGGCTCCTGCGTCTGTCCCGCCATTTCTGACGATGTGGTGACTTCTGCTGCCTTTTCTTCTGTATTCTCTGTTGTCACTTGTTCCTGATTCATAGTTTTCCTTCGCTTTCCTGCTTTACTGTGTCCTGATACCGGAAATGCACCGGACACCTGGTATCCGGCGCATTTTCTGACTTTTCATATACAATTCCCATGTGCCGCAGCACTTTATGCCGCGCAATCTCGAAATTGCAGTCACATGAATTTTCCGAAATTTCTTTTTACATGTGTTATCTGCGCGTATTATTTTCCTGGAAGGGTTATGTCATTACTTTCTTACCAGGTACTTTCTCATATCGATTGCACAGGCAACCAGAATAATGAGACCCTTGATCACATACTGCATGTTCATGTTGATGGACAGGAAGTTCAGTGCTACGAAGATGATTCTTAAGAGGAATACACCAAGTACCACACCACTGATCTTACCGGTACCACCTACGAAGGAGACACCTCCGATAACGCAGGCAGCAATGGCATCACACTCGTAGTTCAATCCGGTATTGGCAGTGTTGGAACCGATACGGGAAGACTCGATAAAACCGGTCAGTCCGTACATGGCGCCTGCCAGTGTATGTACTAAAATGGTGGTTCTCATTACGTTAACACCGGATACCTTTGCAGCTTCCGGGTTGGAGCCTACGGCGAACATGTTCTTACCGAAGGTGGTCTTGTTCCAGATGAACCACATGATAATAACGATCAGGGCTGCCAGCCATACATAGTTGGGAATGGCAATTCTGGCACCACCGGCGTTGAAGGAGATCACACTGCCCTTTACCACGTCGTTGAAATGCTGATCCAGACCGGACAGAGGCTGTCCGTTATTGCCGTTGATCATGATGTACATCAGCAGTAAGCCGTATACGATCAACTGGGTAGCCAGGGTTACGATAAAGGGATGTAACTGGAACTTCGCTACGAAGAAACCGTTGACCCATCCTACCAGACCACCGACGATCAGCACGATCAGGATCACCAGCGGGATCGGAAGCACCGGAAGATTCGGGAACATCTTGGTGGCATAAGTCACGGACTGCATCAGGGAGGCCGTAATACATGCGGTCAGTCCCACTACACGTCCTGCGGACAGGTCGGTACCGGTCAATACGATACATCCTGCAATACCACAGGCAATGGGAAGGTTCGCTGCGGACAGGCTGATAATGTTGACAATGGAAGCCGCCGACAGGAAATTGGAGTTCTGGATGTAAGTGTAAATAATTGCTACGATCAGCAGGATGTATAAGGCATTGTTAAGTAAAAATTCTTTCCAATAGGTCTTCTTGTCTCTGCTGTCCAGCTTCTTATAGTCTGCAAAATTTTGCTTTACGCCGTTAATTTTATTCTGAATTGCTTTGCCGGGATTCATACGCATATCCTCCTATACATATTTTGCAGCAAGAGACATGATCTCTTCCTGTGTCGTATTTTTGGCATCTACTTCTCCTGCCAGCTTACCGCCGCTCATGACAAGAATTCTGTCACATACACCCAGCAGCTCCGGCATCTCCGAAGATACCATCAGGACAACTTTGCCCTTATTGGCCAGATCGATGATCAGCTGGTAGATCTCGTACTTTGCACCTACATCGATACCTCTGGTAGGCTCATCCAGCATCAGCACCTCCGGCTCTGTGAGAAGCCATCTGCCGAGGATAACCTTCTGCTGGTTACCACCGGACAGTGACCGGATCTTCGTCTTCTGGGAAGGTGTCTTGATATGCATGGCATCAATGGCCCATGCGGTGTCCTTCTCCATGGATTTATCACTCAGATAAAATCCTGCTTTTTTATGTTTCTTCAGACTGGAGATCACCGTGTTCTCCCGGATATTCAGGATTCCGAAGATACCGGTGGCACGACGTTCCTCCGTCAGAAGTGCAAAACCGTTTTTAATGGACTCTCTGGCATTGCGGTTTCTGACCTCTTTGCCGTCCAGTTTGATCACACCGTCTTTTCTGGTGGCCACACCGAAGATATTCTCCAGTGTCTCCGTTCTGCCGCTGCCGTCCAGTCCGGCCAACCCTACGATCTCACCTTTTCGTGCCTTAAAGGACACATCCTGTAATAAGGAATATCTTGCACTTAAGTGTTCTACCTCCAACGCCACCTCTCCGGGCTTATTTGTCTTGGGCGGAAACTGGTTGGTCAGTTCCCGGCCTACCATCAGCCGGATGATCTTGTCCGTGGTCAGGTTCTGTGCAGGCTCCGTTGCGATCCAGGTACCGTCACGCATGACGGTGACTTCATCTGCGATCCGCAGAATTTCCGCCATCTTATGAGAAATATAGATAATACCGCATCCTCTGTCCCGAAGCATGTTGATGATCTTGAACAGATGCTCCACTTCTTCTTCCGTCAGGGATGAAGTAGGTTCGTCGAATACAATGATCTTACTGTTGTAGGATACCGCCTTCGCGATCTCAACCATCTGACGCTGCGATACCGGCATCGTACTCATAATTCTCTTGGGGTCTACTGCGATCCCCAGTTCTTCAAAAATCTTGTTGGTGTCTTCCAGCATTTTATGCTCGTTGACCATAATACCTGCTGTCATGGGATAACGTCCCAGCCAGATATTATCCATGACATTTCTCTTCAGTGCCTGGTTCAGTTCCTGATGAACCATGGCCACTCCATTATTCAGTGCTTCTCTGGAATTTTTAAAATTGACTTCCTTGCCTTCCAGTTCGATCTTGCCTGCATCCTTACTGTAGATGCCGAACAGACACTTCATTAAGGTGGATTTACCGGCGCCGTTCTCTCCCATGAGCGCGTGTACCGTTCCTTTTTTTACGGTAAGGGATACATGATCCAGTGCCTTTACGCCGGGGAATTCCTTGCATATGTCTGTCATCTGAAGTAATACTTCCTGTCCCATACGCATCCTCCTATACATAAAGAGCGGCCGCTGCCAGATGCAGCAGCCGCTTCTTTTATTTACTTGTTATTCAGATCATTCTCCGGTGTAAGTAGCGTAAGGGATGTAGATCTTGTTGCTAACCTTCTCAGAGATGTTGAAGCTGTCGGTATCTGCCATCAGATCCTTGCCAGCCTGGATGTTCTTAGCCAGGTAAGCAATACCGTTTGCCATACCTTCTGCATCCTGCTTGATGGTACCGGTCATCTTGCCGTCTGCGATCAGCTGCTTGGCTGCGTCAGTTGCATCAACACCGAATACAGGAATGGTGGTGCAGTTGCCATCGCCTAAGTTGTAGCCCTTGTCATTCAGAGCGGAGATAACGCCTTCAGCCATACCGTCGTTGTTGCAGATAACCAGCTCGATCATGTTACCAGCGGACTCATTGTACTGAGACAGGTTGGTGGTCATGTAGTTGTTAGCTGCGGTTGCGGACCAGTTACCGTCCTGGTCAACCTGATACTTATCGGTATTGGATGCATCGAAGTACTCCAGAGCAGGCTTGCCTGCTGCGGTGATCACTGCATCTGCATCTTCTACACCGTACTGGGTACGATAGATTGCTTCTACGTTACCTAACTGACCCATGAACATTGCATAGCTGATCTTGCCGTCGCCGTTTAAGTCGATGGTGTCAAAGTTGTCTACTACATACTGACCAACCATCTTACCCTGCATGTGACCAGCTTCGGGAGCGTCGGTTCCAACGAATGCACACTTGTCATAGCTGCCTAATACCTTACCTTCATCCTCATCGGACTCTACCGCACGGTTGAAGAAGATAACGGGGATTCCTGCTGCGCTTGCCTTGTCAACGATAGCCTGGGAAGCGTCTACGGAACCGGATGTTACGATGTTGACGATCAGAAGGTTGGTACCCTGTGCAATAGCGGTATCGATCTGCTCGTTCTGGGTGGTCTGGTTACTGTTGCCGTCATAGTTCTGGAACTTGATGCCTGCTTCGGTAAGAGCACTGTCCAGTGCGGTACGCACGCTGGAAATGTATGTATCACTGTAGGTGTAGTAGAATACTCCTACATTCAACTCTCCGCTTCCTCCGCCGCTCTTTCCGCACGCTACGAGACTGAGCATCATAATGCCGACCAACAGCAGTGACATGAACTTTTTCATATGAAATACCTCCTTGTTTTGATGAAATTGTATGTGTTTCATCTCTTGATGAGGTAATTATATGGCATCTTGTACAAAAAAGATATGCAAAATCTTACGCACGGGGTTAGAAATTATACTATTCTGTACACATTTCGTTCATGTTTTGTACATATTTTTACGCTTTGTGTGATCTCATCCTATTTTTTTGTACATGGAATATTCAAACCGCACAAAAGGGATACGCATATTTCCTAATATCCTTCTTCTTCAAAAGAGAACAATATCTTCTGGCTTTCCCGCTCGTACATGTTCTCTCTGGTCACGATGGTGGTGGCCGTATCTATCACGCCGGGGCCGCCGGCCTGTCCATTCAACAGATTCGCCGCCGTCTCCACTCCCAGATACCCCATGGCATAGGGGTTCTGTACGATCAGTGCATCCACCTCCCCGGTCTCCAGCATTCCCACAGAGACCACATTGGAATCAAATGCCACCACCTGAGTCCGATCTCCCCGGTCCAGATCCCGGATGGCCCAGCCCACGCCGAGACTGGTCCATTCATTAAAGGTCACCACCACATTGATCCGTGAATCCGACAGAAGCATCTCTTTTGCTCCCACTCTGGCATCCTCTGTGGTGGACAGGACATTGATGGTAGTAATATTTTTAACTCTCGGATCCTGCTCCACTGTCTGGCGAAATCCCAGTTCCCGCTGTTGTCCGTTGGCGGAATTGATATCATAATTCACGATACCGATATACAGTTCGTCTTCCTCCGCCGCCAGAGCTGCTTCCGCTGCCTGTATTCCCGCCTGCAGATTGTTCGTTCCGATGCGGCAGCTTACCATGCTGCTGTTGACGTCGCTGTCGATAACGACAATTTTAATTCCTCTCTGGGCTGCCTGATCTATAATTTCCGCATTGGCATTGTAATCCACCGCGGAGAATACGATCACATCCACCCCGTCCTCCATAGCCTGCCGCACCATTTCGTTCTGTGTCTCATAATCCTCTTCTGATTCCGGGCCGTTAAAGGTCACATTCAGATTGTATTCCGTGGCCGCTGCCCGGGCACCGGCAAAAACACTTTTCCAAAAGGCACTCTTCGTGGATTTTACAATGAACGTCACCCGGGTCTTCTCCGTCTCCGCTCCTTTTCCACAGCCGCTCATGCCTGTAAGCAGCAGGATTCCCACAAGCAGCAGGGACAGTAATTTTTTCATTTTGTATTTTTTCATACTTTCTCCCATCCTGCCGCTGCATTTTCTTCCACCTTCGGCATCCGTATGATCACGATGGTTCCCTCGTCCAGTTCGCTTTCTATGGAAAGGCCGTACTCTTTTCCGAAGTAGATCTTGATCCTGTCATTGACATTCTTGATGCCGATGCCGGAATTGTCTCCCGGCTCCTTGTGAAGAATCGACCGGCACTGTTCCTCGGACATGCCGACACCGTTATCCTCTACCCTGAAGATCACATCTTCTCCCTCGCTGTAGATTCTTATCAGGATATGTCCCTCATCCACCATGCGGTCCAGTCCATGATAGATGGCATTTTCGATGATGGGCTGTAAGGTGATCTTGTTACAGTAATATTTCAGACAGTCCTCCTCCACCTGAAATTCATACGAAAACTGATTCTTATAACGAAAATTCTGGATCTTCAGATAGCTTCCGGCATGTTCCACTTCTTTTTCAATGGTGATCAGTTCATGTCCCTTGCTGATACTGATACGGAACAGCTTTGCCAGAGCATTGACCATCTCCACCGCATCCTGACACCGCTCCTCCTCGCAGAGCCACCCGATAGCATCCAGCGTATTGTATAAAAAGTGGGGATTGATCTGTGCCTGCAATGCCTTCAGTTCCGTTTTGCGCAGGGAGATCTCCTCCTGACGCACCTGATTCATCAGCTTCTGGATCTTTCTTACCATATGTTCGTAAGACTGAGACAGGGCCTCGATCTCCGAGGTTCCTTCCACGGGCTGGTAGACATATCCCGCCGCATCCCTCTCGAACTCTTCCATAGCCCGGATGAGACGTTGCGCCGGATTCGTCACCAGTCTGGATACCAGAAAGCTGACCACCATGGTCGTCAGCAGAATGACCGCCAGCATGACACAGATGTTTCCCAGCAGTTCCATCTCTTTGGCCGTCACCAGTTCACTGATGTAGCTGACACCCACCACCTTCCAGTCACAGTTATCCAGTTCCCGGACGCTGCAGATCAGTTCTTTGGTCTCAAAGGAACCGTTATGGCTTAAGTTCAGTCCTTCCGTAGCTTCCGTCTTAAGTCCCGAATACAAAAGCTGCTGTTGAGGATGATAGATAATCTCTCCGTTACTGTCCGTAATGAAGCAATAGCCGTGCTGTCCGATTCCCACATTGTCCACATAATCCGATATTTTGGAAAAACGGATATCAATGACCACCCGAAGCTTCTGTCCATTTGTCCCCGGAATCTCCTGCAGCACCGATACCACCCAGGGATAATAGTCCTGCAGCAGGGATTCCACATGGGGTTCCGACAGATAAAGCACTCCCGGATTGTAGGAGTCCAGTGCTATATAAGACAGATCTTTCAGATAATGTTCCTTCAATGTGTGAGTCCCCGTATGGGAATTTACAAGTTTTCCCTGTTCGTCATAAATGTAGACAGCCACCAGATCCGAGCGGACGCTGCAAAGAGTCTCCAGCGTCTGATCGGTATTTCCTCCGTTCTTCGTCAGATTCTGTTCGATCAGGCTCATGATCTCCTGCATATCCCCGATATAGTTGGAGATCGCATTGGAAGCCTGGGTCACCGCCTGTTCGCTGCTGGTCTGTGCTGCCTGTTTCATTCCGTCAACGTAAAGAGATAAAAAGAAAAAAGTGGACCATAACAGGAATAGGGTAACCAGCCCGACCACCAGTATTGTAATGATAAAGGAAAGGGATGTCTTTCTTTTTTTCATATCTTATTCTTTCTCCTGTCGCATGGCATTGGGAGATACGCCGCAGTACTTTTTAAAGCAGTAGCTGAAATAATGCTGATCACTGTAGCCGCACCGCTCTGCGATCTCGCGCATCTTCATGGAACTGCCCAGCACCAGTTCTCTTGCCGTCTCGATCCTCTTTTTCGTCAGCAGGTCCACAAAGCTTGCGCCGGTCTCTTTTTTGATCAGTGTACTGAGGTAATTAGGGCTTACATGGATGCTGTTGCTGACACCTACCAGAGACAGGGACGGATCTCCGTACTCTTTGTCAATGATCTGCATGGCCTTGTCACACAGGATCTGGCTGCTCTTTTTCTTGCCCGCATTGATCAGTTCCCAGACCTCCAGACACAGCGCCGTGAAGCGGTCCCTGGATTCCCTTACCGGCCCTTCCAGCATGGCAAAACGCTGGAACAGAGCTGCATCTTCCGTCACTGTATAAGCGATACGGATCAAAGCCGAGGACATCCGAAAGATCAGGAATTTGCATTTTAAGGCAGCATCCTGCTGTATCTCCAGCCTGCCGAATACCTCTTTCAGGAAATTCTCCAGTTCCTCTCTGGAACCGCTGCGGATCAGGGTTTCCATCTGAGTGACACATTCTGCCGCCAGTTCCATGTCCATGGTGTTGTCCCGCTCTTCATCCGCAATGTAATGAATGCCGCTCTCTCCCGGGGTACAATATCCCAGCGCGCTCATGGCTCCTCTGTAGGCCTCATGGCATTCTCCCAGATGCTCTCTGATACGGCTGACACCGATGTGGCAATGCATTTTCAGAATACGTTCCGTACTCTGTACCAGTTCTCCCACTGCAATATGCAGATACCGGTCGAAGGTTGCTGTGGTAGCCGCCAGCACCGCCACAAGCCTGCCATCCATGGCAAAAGTATAATGCTTCATATATTTTTGCAGGATCATATCTACGGAATGTACCAGTTCCGGCCGCGTGCGGTTCTGCCCTTCGGTATCCTCCACCGTGATGGCCAGCACCGCATACTGAAAGGCATTGTTGTGGTTCTTCAGAAAGCCGCTGCGGATCGCCTGCTCTGTCAGCTGTTCTTCCCTCTCGTCCCCTTCATAGCTCACATAATCATCCAGCAGAAGTGGCAGGAAAAACTGCTGCAGATCCGGGTTGTCATGTTTTCTGGAATCGAATTCCGCAAAGATCCCGTCAATCTTAAGCTTTATCTTTTTCAGTTCTTCCGTCAGATCCGCCATGGTGATCGGCTTTAACATATAGCTGATGATATTATACTGAATGGCCTGCTGGGCATAGGAAAATTCATCGAAACCGCTTAAGAAGGCGATCTGGGTGGTAGGCCGGACTTCTCTGACCTGTCTGGCCAGTTCGATTCCGGACACAAAGGGCATCCGGATATCCGTCAACAGCAGATCCGGTTCCATCCGTTCCACCAGTTCCAGTGCTTCGATGCCGTTCTCCGCCTCTCCCACAACCTGAAAACCGATGCTTTCCCAGTCAATCTTCCTTATAATTGCCCTGCGTAATTCTTCTTCGTCATCTGCCACTACGATTGTATACATAGCTTTTCCTCTCTGGTGTGTATTATTTTAAGGTAAGTATCTTCCCCGCAAAAGCAATGGGAAGAGAAATCTTTCGGTTACTGTTTTCCCCTGCAAACAGAATCTGGGCAATGCCGTCAGCGGAGACCGAGACGATTCTGCCGGTTCCGTATTTCTGATGCAGGACTTCCCTGCCGGGTGCGCAGGCTGTGATACAAACCTCCACCTCCCGGGGCGGCAGCTTCTGCTTCTTTTGATCCGGTGTCTTTCGCAGAAAACCTCCGGTTCCGACAGCCGTCCCCGTCTTTCTTATGGCATTTGAGGGCTTATCAAACACTTCTCCGGAAAAAGCGGAGGTCAGATTCGGCCCAAAGGTAAATATGTACAGTTGTTCCTTTGCTCTCGTCATTCCCACATAATAAAGTCTTCTTTCTTCCTCGTAGGCATTCACCTCCGGGGAATCCGGCTTACACCCCCTCCCCGGAATCTGGGAAGGGATCACTCCCGCCAGCATATCCGCCAGATACACTCTGGTGTATTCCAGCCCCTTGCTGGAATGGATCGTGGACAGAATAAAGTGACTCTTCGGATCTCCACAGCCCTCTTTCATCATCTCCTGCAGCTGCTGTAACCTCGCCGGGAAATCAAACAGGCTGTTCTCCTGATCCCCCAGTGCCTTTAAGATCTCCGCCTTGCCGCTGTCCAGCCCGTGGGTATCCATAAATTCCTGATATCCCATATAATTCAGGATCCGGTAGATGGCTTTTCCCGCCGGCTCATACCGCATATTGTCCAGATGAGTTGCCAGTGCCTTGCACTGTTTTCTGGTGTAGGCGGATACCTCGTCCAGCTCCGCCACCGCATCCAGCAGTGTCAGACGTCTGGTATTGGCCTCCACCGCTTCCATTGCCGCCCTTTTGCTGATCCCGGCGCCCATTTTATAATAGATCCGAAGGAAGGTCTCGCCGTCCCAGGGATCCAGGGAAAGCCGGATAAAATCGCAGATATCGTTGACCACCGGATGGGAAAAGAAGGTCATATCTGAATTTTTCACCCGGTAGGACAGCCCTTTCCGTTCCAGCTGATCGATAATGGGAAGGGCACTCTCATTGTTCCGGTAGAGTACTGCCGTCTCCTGTCCACAGTCTTGGGCCACCTTCAGCAGATAATTGTACTGTCCCTGTCTGGACACCGCCCTGATCTCCGTGACACAGCCGCCGTTTTCTCTGGCAGCGGTCATCTTCTTCGGATGGCGGTTCCTGTTCTTCTGGATCAGGGTATCCGCCGCCCGGACGATCTCCTGTCTGCTGCGGTAATTGGTCTCCATGAGAAGGAGCCTGGCTCCCGGATGTCTGTCCTCAAAGGAAACCAGTGCCTGCGGGTAAGCCGCCCGGAATCCGTAGATGCTCTGATCCTCGTCGCCCACCATGAACAGATTCCGGCTCTGTGCTGCCAGCAGATCGATCATATCATGCTGTATCTTCGAAGTATCCTGTGCTTCGTCCACACAAAAATACCGATACTGTTCCCTGAAATGGGCCAGCACTTCCGGATACTGCTCCAGAATCCGCAGGGCATAGATCATCTGGTCATCGTAATCGATCATCTGCATCTGTCTGAGTTTCGCATTATAGGTGCAAAAGATCTCCGGAAATTTCTCCACGTCCGTGTCCATCCTGCGGATCTCCTCCGGTGTCAGGCGCATGTTTTTTGCATAGGTGATATTCAGCTGAGTCTCTTTGATATCATTCTCCGTGGCATATTTTCCTGTTACTTCCAGAAAAGACTGTTTGACCGCCGCAGAGGCTTCCCTGTCTGCTACCTGGAACGGGGTCTTCCCGGTGCGGTAAGCAAAATATTGCAGCACCTTCTGGGAGATGCCGTTGATGGTGCGAAACTCCAGCCGCCCTGCATCCGCCTCTCCAAACATCCCCGCAAATCGTCTGCGCATATCGTTCGTGGCCGCCACGGTATAGGTCACTGTCAGAATCTCTTCCGGACGGATTCCCAGGCAATAGATCATATATCCCAGTCTGCTGACCAAAACCGTAGTCTTGCCGCTGCCGGGAACCGCAAGGAGCAGCACCGGGCCTTCCGTGGCCTGTACTGCCTGCATCTGCTGTTCGTTTAACTGTATGTGGTAGTTCTGTACAAATTCCGAAAAAGTCAATCTACTGTCCTGCCTTCCGCCTCCGGCGTATTTCCGTTCCCTGCTGTTTCTATCGGTTCTCCGTCCAGTACCGCCTCTAAAAGGACACCGTTCTCCTCATAGGATAGCTTTAAAGAGAAAAAAGGACGATTCTCCTTAAGAAGCCGGAAGAATATCTTATCCCCTTCCCAGAGATCCAGTTCTTCTACCTTGTCGATCTCCACCCATTCCAACGTTCCTTCGTCGCATTCTAAAGGCTCCCCGGTAAATCCGTCTGCCGTATAGAGACACATGTATTCACAGATTCCCTGATACAAAAAGGTAATAAGTCCCCGGAAACGGTAGGAAGTCAGGGTATACCCGGTCTCTTCCCTCACTTCCCGGAGCACACAGTCCTCCGGGCTTTCGCCCGCTTCGAAATGTCCGCCCACGCCGATCCATTTGTCCTTGTTAATGTCGTTTTCCTTCTTCACCCGGTGAAGCATCAGGTACTTCCCATCCCGCTCAATGTAACAGAGCGTCGTCAGATTGTTCCGCTGTTGTATGTTCATATAGTTTCTCCCGGTGCTTTTCCTGTCATATCAAGAATCAGTATAACAGATTTCAACCTTTGACTCAAATAAAATGTAACCGGGACTCAGTGTTCCAGCATATTTTCAATGAAAATTCCATACCCTCTGGTGCTGTCCTGCACAAGGACGTGAGTGACGGCTCCTACAATTTTTCCGTTCTGGATAATGGGTGCACCGCTCATGCCCTGGACGATTCCTCCGGTCAGGGCAATCAGTTCCGGATCCGTGACTTTCAGTTCGATCCCCCGGTTCACATTATCGTGGTCCAGATGAAGCTCCGTGATCTCAATATCGTAATATCTGGTAGTACCGTCCACAGTACACAGGATCCGGGCCGGACCTTTTTCAATCTCCTGTTTCAGGCCGATGGGCAGTGCCTCTTCCGTTCCCAGTGCCAATGCTTTGTTATTGCATCTGCCGAAGATTCCCCGGACGCTGTTGCTGGTAATATCCCCCAGAATCCGGTCATCGGAATAGACGATCATCCCCGTCATTTCCCCCGGATGTCCGGCGGTTCCCTTCTGGATCGAAATGATCTCCGTCTGATAAAGGGTTCCGTCATTCATTTCCATCAGGGTGCTGGTATCCACATCGTTGATGCCATGCCCCAACGCTCCGAAATTGCCCTGACTGTCAATATAGGTCATGGTTCCCACGCCCTGGGCGTTGTCCCGGACCCAGACACCGAGCTTATATTTCCCGGTCTGATCCCGCACCGGCCGGATCTTCACATCAAAGCATTCTTCTCCCCGGCGGATGGTCAGGATCTGTTCCCCGCCGTCACTGTTTTCGATCCTGGAGATCAGCTCGTCCTTTTTGGTGACCTCCGTGCCGTTCAGTTTCATTACATAGTCACCGCTTTTCAGAATGTGTTCCGCCGGTGACACTTTCCCGCCGTCTGCCGCCTGAAACTGTCCGGTTCCCACTACCAGCACGCCTTCCGTCTTAACATAAATGCCTATGGGGACTCCCACCGGGATCAGTTCCTGATCCTCAATCACCCGGATGCCTATCTGCTTCAGAGGCAGGATCCCGAACAGTTTCACCTGCATCCGAAGTCCGTCCACGTTGCCGGTCTTCATGGTCACCGGGCGGCTCAGATCCACGTTTACGGCTCCCTCCGGGATATTACTGCATCCCTGTTCGCTGACACTTAAGATCTCACCCTTTGCCGGAATTCCCAATTCCAGCGATTCCTCCGAACCGGCTCGCACATGGATGACCGAAGGAATGCTGCTGTCTATGAGATAATACCCATATCCGAAAAGTCCCATGGCCGTAAGCAGCAATACAGCACAAAGGCAGACCCGGTAGATTCGTAGTCTTCGCACCTTCTGCTTCCAGTGCTGCAAAATGACTACCGCCTCTTCACCTGCCTGCCTTTTTACTTTTTCCGTTTCCGTGATCCATAACTTCATACACATTCCCCCGCTGCTTTACCGCCTCTGTATAGGGTATAGTGTACGCCGCATTCTTATTTTTAACCTGAAATCACCGGTATTTCCGGCTTACAGTTTTGTCCAGTTTATCCACATATGACCACATTCTGACTGTTTTTGTACTCCTCCGGGCAGCTGTCCGTCAGGATTGTCCCGCTCTGGAACGCGCCGAAGGTTACGGAACTGACCTCACCGAATTTGGAATGATCCGCCAGGACAAAGCATTCCCGGCATTGTCCCATGGCCGTCTTCTTCACCATAGCCTCATTCATATCCGGTGTTGTCAGTCCATTTTGTCTGCTGATGCCGTTGGTTCCGAAAAAGCCCTTGGTAAAATGATAACTCTGCAGATTCATCAGAGCCTGATTGCCTACTACAGCTTCCGTGGAGCCTTTCAGTTCTCCGCCCACCAGATAGACACGAAAGCCTGCCGCCGCCAGTGTCTTGGCATGGGCTACCGCATTGGTCACGAAGGTCGCACTCTTCTCCGTCAGAAAAGAAAGCATACACGCCGTAGTGGTTCCGGCATCCAGATAGACAAAATCCTCCGGCTGGACCAGAGCTGCCGCTCTGGCAGCCACCAGCTGTTTGGCCTCCACGTTCACCGCCGCTTTCTGCTCCACGGTAGGCTCATGAGTAGCGATGGTATGATCCCTTGCCACAGCTCCTCCGAAGACCTTGACCAGTTTTCCGGCATTGTGCAGTGCCGTGATGTCACGGCGCACCGTGGATTCGGAAGTATTCAGTAATTCTTTTACTTCCGACACGGTAATGCTGTTCTTCTCTTCCAATAATTTCAAAATGATGTCATAACGTTGTTCTGTCAGCATAAATTACAATTTTCTCTTTCCTTTGTCACATCTGTCTCCAGTATGATCTTCCGAACGGGAAGAATGCTTCCGGGAGACATGGATAATTCATCCACACCCATGGCAAGAAACTGTCTGGTCAATGTCGTATCCGCACCCAGTTCTCCGCAGATACCTGCCCAGATACCTGCCTTGTGGGCATTTTCCACGACCATCCGGATCATGCGGAGCACTGCCGGGTGGTGAGGATCGTAAAAGGCATCCAGCTTGGGATTCTGCCTGTCGATGGCCAGTGTATACTGGGTCAGATCGTTGGTGCCGATACTGAAGAAATCCACTTCCCTCGCCAGTTCTTCACTCATCATGACAGCCGCCGGAGTCTCGATCATAATGCCCTGCTTCGGCTCTCCGAAAGCCACACCCTGTTCTGTCAGTTCCCGCTTCACTTCCGCCACGATCTCCCTGATCCGGTGTACCTCCTCCAGACTGATGATCATGGGATACATAATGGAAATGTTGCCGAAAGCACTGGCGCGGAACAAGGCCCGCAGCTGGGTCTTGAAGATCTCCGGTCTGGTCAGGCAGATACGGATGGCGCGGCACCCCATGGCCGGATTCTCCTCCGGTTCCATCTCGAAATAATCGCACTTTTTATCCGCACCGATATCCAGTGTGCGGATGATCACGGGCTTGCCCGCCATGGTCTCCGCCACGGTACGGTAAATCTGGAACTGTTCTTCCTCGGTGGGGAAGGTCTCTCTCTCCAGATATAAAAACTCACTGCGGAACAGTCCGATACCACCGGCATCGTTCTGCAATACGGCCGCCAGATCCTTGCTGTTGCCTATATTGGCATAGAGCATGATCTTCTTACCGTCAATAGTGATGTTTTCACGTCCCTTTAAGGTCTGGAGCAGTTCCTTCTTCTCCTGCTCCTCCCGCTTTAACTGCTGCATTTTCGCCAGAGTCTCTTCGTCCGGATCCACATAGATGCAGCCGTTTCGTCCATCCACGATGCCAGTCTTTCCGTCAATCTCCTCCGTCAGAGGAATGTCGGTACCGATCAGTGCCGGAATGCTCATGGTGCGGGCCAGAATCGCCGTATGGGAGTTCACGGATCCGTGTACCGTCACGAAGGACAACACCAGATCCTTATTCAGCTGTACCGTCTCGGAGGGAGCCAGGTCGTCTGCCACGATGATCACGGGTTCTTCGGAATCCACTCTGCCGCAGGCACCGCCGCCCAGTACATTCAATACCCGTTCGGAGATATCCTTGACATCCGCGGATCTGGCTCTCATATAGTCATCCTCCATGGATGCGAACATCTGCGCAAAATTATCTCCTGTGGAAGCCACGGCATACTCCGCATTCACCTGCTGCATCCGGATGATATTTTCAATGGATTCGTTATAATCATCATCTTCCAGCATCATCTGATGGATCTCGAAAATTGCAGCATTGGCTTCACCCACTTCTTTTAACGCTTTCTGGTACAGACCCTGCAGCTGTACCATGGCCGTCTGTCTTGCCTGTCTGTAACGCTCGATCTCCCGGTCGGGATCTCCGATTTTGATACGCTTTACCTGCTGTTCATCCTTTTTATGAACACTGATCCTGCCGATGGCAATTCCGCCGAATACGCTTTTTCCCTGGTAAACTTCCATGACTGTTCTCCTCTCCTGACGATAGTTATTCTTTGACATAAGCTCACGAATTCGTGCCATCACACTTTGCAGCCTGCGCTCATTCCTTTAAAGATTTGCTTTTACAAATCCCGTAACAGCTGTGTATGCTGCTTCCTCATCCTCACCATCGAAGGTCAGGGTGATCTCATTGCCGGCCTTGACAGCCAGCCCCATGATACCGAAGATTCTCTTGCAGTCACCGGACTTACCGTCCTTGGTCAGGGTAATGGTGCTGTTAAACTCCTTGGCTGCCTTTACCAGTTCTCCTGCGGGACGTGCGTGGATACCTTCGGGATCCGTGATGACATATTTGAATTCTTTCATTTTCTTATCTCCTTTTCTATTGTAAACCTTATCTTGTTTTTATGCTACTTTTTTCTTCAATACACCTAAGAGTAATGCAGATACGACCGTGCCTGCCACCAGTGCTGCCAGATACATCAATGCATTTCCTACCACCGGGAATACGAAGAATCCGCCATGAGGAGCCATCAGTGTGCAGTGGAAGGCCATGGAAAGTGCACCTGCCAGTGCAGAGCCGACGATACAGGAAGGAAGCACATGCAGAGGATCAGATGCTGCGAAAGGAATCGCTCCCTCTGTAATGAAGGCCAGACCCATGATGAAGTTGGTGGGGCCTGCCTCTCTCTCTTCCCTGGTGAACTTATTCTTGAATAACAAGGTTGCCAGTGCAATGGCACAGGGAGGAGTCATGCCGCCGATCATAACGGCTGCCATAATGTCGTAGTTGCCTGCTGCGATTGCTGCGGTTCCGAATACATAGGCTGCCTTGTTGAAGGGGCCGCCCATATCAATAGCCATCATGCCTCCCAGAATCAGTCCCAGTACGATCCGGCTGGAGTCGCCCATACCGCTTAAAAAGTTGTTAAGTCCGGTGTTGATACCGCCCATGACCGGCTCCACCACAAAGTTCATGGCCAGCCCCATGATCAGGATACCTACTACCGGGTAGATCAGTACCGGTGCCAGCTTTTCAATGGCATCGGGAAGCTTATCGCAGATCTTACGAAGGCCCAGGATCAGATAACCGGCTAAGAATCCCGCTGCCAGTGCTCCTAAAAATCCGGACTTACCGTTTGCTGCCAGCATACCACCGACAAAGCCAAGTGCCAGTGCCGGTCTGTCGCCGATGGCCATTCCGATGAAGCCTGCCAGCACCGGAAGCATCAGGCCGAATGCCACGCCACCGATATTTTTGAACATGGCAGCCACAGGAGTGATGGTACCGAAGTTACCTCTCTGGTCCGCGGGAAGTGCGTTGATATCAATACTCAGGCCATCGATCAGGAAGGCAATGGCAATCAGGATACCGCCACCTACAACGAAAGGAAGCATATGGGATACACCATTCATCAGCTGGGTGTAGATCTTATGTGCTGCGCTTTCCTTGCCTGCGACCGTGGTCTTCACCGCACCACTCTCTCCGTGGAAGATTTCCGCATTGCCGCCGACTGCCTGCTTGACCAGCTGGTCTGCCTTGCTGATACCGTCAGATACCTGACAGCTGATGACTTTCCTGCCGTCAAAACGATCCATGGGTACCTTGGCATCGGCTGCCACGATAATGCAGTCCGCTGCGGCGATCTCTTCTGCCGTGAGCACATTCTTGGCACCGGCGGAGCCTCTGGTCTCGATCTTGATCTGACAGCCTGCCGCTTTTGCAGCTTTCTCCAGAGCTTCCGCCGCCATGTAGGTATGGGCGATTCCGGTCGGACAGGATGTCACAGCCAGCAGTTTGAAGCTCTTTTTTTCTTCGGTGGCAATGCCCGTATCGCTTAATCTGTCGTCGATACTCCTGGCATTTTCATCTGCCGCATCGATAATCTGTAAGAATTCTTCCACGCTTTTTGCGTTTCTCAGGGAAGCGGTAAAGTTCTCATCCATCAACATAACGGAAAGCTTGCTCAATACATCCAGATGTACGTTATCTTTGGTATTGGGTGCAGCGATCAGGAAAAGCAGCGTCACCGGTTCGCCGTCCAGGGATTCATACTCTACTCCGTTTCTGATCACCATGGCTGCTAGTCCGGGAGCCTTCACTGCATCGCATTTTCCGTGAGGGATTGCAATGCCCTCGCCGATTCCCGTGGTGCTCTCTTCCTCTCTGGCATAAACCTGTGCACGATACTGCTCCACATCAGCCAGCTTTCCGCTTTTTGCCATCAGCTCCACTGCCATATCCAGTGTTGCCTTTTTGTCCGCCGGAGCTGCATTCAGGGAAATACTTCTTTTGTCCAACAAATCTGTAATTCTCATGTTGTAACCCATCCTCTCTTTTTTGCTTTTCATTCTCAGTTCTTTTTGCTTTGTTTTACCTGTTTCAATACCTGCAGGACTTCTTCTCTGGTGGCCAGATTCTCGGAGAACGCACTGGCACTTCCTGAAGCGATTCCCATGCAGAACGCGTGAGCGTAATCCTTCTCTTCCATCCAGCCGGTGAGGAATCCCGCTACCATGGAATCTCCTGCGCCTACACCGTTGACCAGGGTTCCCTTCGGTGCCGGCGCTTCCAGACACTGTCCGTCCGCCGCTATGAGTACGGCTCCTTCTCCTGCCATGGAGATCAGTACATTCTGTGCTCCCATTTCCTGCAATTTCTTACCGTAAGGAATGACTTCCTCTCTGGTGGAAAGCTTCACGCCGAAGATATCTCCCAGTTCGTGATTGTTGGGTTTTACCAGGAACGGATGATACGGCAGCACCCTGACCAGCAGGTCTCTGGTAGCATCCACTACTGTCAGCACCCCTCTTCCCTGAATTCTTTCAAGGATTCTCTGGTACATGTCATCCGGCATGGTATAGGGAATGCTTCCCGCCAGTACCAGAACATCTCCTTCGCCCAGTCTGTCAATCTTCTCCATCAGCCCTTCCAGGGCCGTTGCATCAATATCCGGTCCGCAGCCGTTGATCTCGGTTCCGTCAATGTTTTTTAATTTCAGATTGATTCTGGTTATTCCGTGATCGATTTTGATAAAATCTGAATTTACGCCAAATTCGTTCAATCTCCGGATCAGTTCCTCGCCGGTGAATCCCGCCGCATATCCAAGAGCCGTGGAATCCAGTCCCAGATTCTTCAGCACAATGGAGACGTTGATTCCCTTTCCTCCCGGAAGAATCAGTTCTGATGAGGTTCTGTTCGTCATTCCCAACTGAAAGTCATCCACGGATACGATGTAATCCAGTGACGGATTGAATGTTACAGTACAAATCATTTCTAACCCTCCTGTCTGTCGTCTTTCGTGTTCTTATGTTGTTATTATATCTCCATAATCAGTCAAATTCAATCAATTTAATTCACAAATATGATGACTTGTTTTGGTTGAATTTGCACAAAAGAAAAGGATGAAGTCATCTTCATCCTTTTCGTCTTGCATTATAGCATTCCCTTATCGGGCTTCTTTAAACCCGTTTGCCTGTTCTTTCATCTCTTTTGCATTGGAAAGTGCTGCCTCGGTGAGTGCATCACTGCCAAGAAGTCTTGCCAGCTCTGCCAGGCTTTCCTCCTCTGCCACCCTTTGTATATCCGTGATGGTCATATCATCCGTGCTGCTCTTTTCAATGACAAAATGCACATCTGCCATGGCCGCGATCTGAGGCAGATGGGTGATGCAGATGACCTGATGGGCTCCCGCCAGAATGCTCAGCTGTTCTGCCACCTTCCATGCGGTTCTGCCGCTGATGCCGGTGTCGATCTCATCAAAGATCAGGGTATCGATCTCGTCCCGCCCCGCCAGCACCGTCTTGATGGCCAGCATGATACGGGACAGTTCACCGCCGCTGGCTACCTGGCTTAAGGGTTTTGGGCTCTCACCGGGATTGGTGGAGATCAGGAATTCCACATCATCATACCCTTTCGCTGTGACAGTCTGACCGGGTCTGACCGCGATGTCAAATTCCACCGTCAAAAAGTTCAGACCGATCAACGCGTCTTTCAGCTTCTGTGTCAGTACCGCCGCATTTTTCTGCCGGATCCCGGACAGTTTTTCACAAGCCTTCTGCAGCCTGGCCTGTTTTTCCTTCCATTCGGCATCCAGCTTCTGCATATAGGCATCATAATCTGCCAGTTTTTCCAGATAGGCTTCCCTTTCCTTTTTGTATTGCAGGATTTCTTCGATGGTATTGCCGTATTTTCCCTTCAGACGGTTAATAGTATTCAGTCGTTCTTCGGTACTGCGGAAATCCTCTTCGTCAAATTCCAGATCCGACATATATTCGGAGATGTCATGGTTGTAATCCGACAGCAGGCTTTCCACCTCTGCCAGCTGTTCTTCCATCTGTTCCAGTGTGGGATCATACATGGTCACGCTGCGCAATGCCCGGAGGGCTCTGCTCAGGGAATTTCCGGCGCCGTCCTCCGCGTCATTGCCGCTGAGGCGATAGCTTTCTGCCAGGCTTTCCGCAATCTTACGGCTATTGGACATCTTGCGGTATGCCTGCTCCAGTTCCTCATCCTCCCCCGGCTGCAGAAAAGCATCGGCGATTTCCCTCTGTTCGAATTCCGCCAGCGACTGTTCTCTGCCCCGGGAAGTATCGTCCAGTGTCTCCTGTGCGATTCTTTTCTCCAGCGCGGCACATTCGTGGTAAAGTGCGGACACCCGTCCCGCACATTCTGCAAATTCCGCTCCCGCATAGGCATCCAGGATTTCCATGTGCTTCTTCTTATTTAACAGGGACTGGTGCTCATGCTGTCCGTGAATATCGATCAGCAGTTCCGACAGTTCCTTTACCTGTTTCGCCGTCACCGTCTCTCCGTTGATGCGGCAGATGCTTTTCCCTGAGGAAAGCTTTCTGCTCAGGATCACCGTACCGTCCCCGGAAGGTTCCAGATCCATGCTTTTTAACTTTTCCGTCAGTCTCTCTTCCTCACAGTCGAAGACCAGTTCCACCAGACCGCTCTCTTCTCCCCGTCTGAGCATATCCTTCTCGAACTTTCCTCCCAGTGCCAGATTCACCGATCCGATCAACAATGATTTACCGGCACCGGTTTCACCTGTCAGTATATTCAGTCCTTCTCCGAACTCTACCTCTGTCTCCCGGATGAGAGCCAGATTTTTCACGTGTAAACTACGAAGCATGTATTTCCCCCTGTCTCATCGCTCTATCATCAGATGGATCTTGTCCATAAGGATCTGGGTATCCTCCACAGTCCGCACTGCCACCATGATCGTATCGTCTCCGGCAATGCATCCCACCACTTCAGAGAATTTCAGTGCATCCAGCGCGGCCGCCACGGCCATGGCCATTCCGGATACCGTCTTGATCACCAGAATATTCTGTGCCATATCCATGGAAATAAAACCGTCTCTGAGGACGCGGATGTACTTGTCCCCCATGTGGCTGTCATCCTGTTTTAAAATGACATATTTCTGCCTGCCGCCACCGGTGGGTACTTTGGACAGCTTCAATTCCCGGATGTCTCTGGACACCGTGGCCTGGGTCACGGCAAATCCCGCTTCTTTTAAGTATCCCGCCAGTTCCTCCTGGGTCTCCACATCTTTTTTTTCTATGATCTCCACGATCTTGCGATGTCTTGTTTTCTTCATCTTGGCCTCATGCCTTTCTCATAACAATACGTCAGGAATCTCTCATTTTCCGGTGCAGCACATCTAAGAAGCTTACCTGATTCAACTGAATAAATTCGGTAATCTTCTCCGACTGCACGATACGGATCCGGTCTCCGGTGCACATGGTCACCTTGTGGCTGCCGTCATAATTGGCCTCCACAGTCTGGCTCTTGCCCTCTCTGCCTCCCGGAATCTCTATGACGATTTCATCCTCCGGAGATAATATGATGCTTCTCTGATTCAGGCTGTGGGGGCAGATCGGTGTCAGGGTGATCAGCCTGGCCTTGGGTTCCACTAAAGGTCCTCCCGCCGACAGGTTGTACCCTGTGGATCCCGTAGGTGTGGTCACGATCATGCCATCCGCCTTGTAATGATTCAACAGCTGCCCATTGACATAAATGTTGAATTCTATGATCTGTAAGGATCCGCTTCGGGAAATGACAATATCGTTCAGTGCCCAGCCTTCCGATACTGTGCCGTCCGCACAGCAGACTTTACCGTTCAACATCATCCGCCGTTCTTTCTTATAATCATCCCGGATCAGACGATCCAATGCTTCCTCCAGCCCGGAGGGTTCGATCTCCGTCATATACCCCACGGTTCCCAGATTGACACCGATAATGGGAACCAGAATCTTCTTCGTCTCTCTGGCTGCCTGCAATACCGTGCCGTCACCACCCAATACGATCATGCAGTCCACATCCAGGGGGATATCCGTAGCTTCCTCTTCCGCCGTGCTTTCCGTCTCTGTTTTCCAGTCGGCCTCCTTGACCTTTAATTTCACAATGCAGCCCTTAGCTTCCAGATAATTCTGGATTCTTTTCGTGATCACAAGTTCCTGATCCTTATGCTTATTGGTATATATCAGAAAATGCTTCATGGCTTCGCACTCCTTGTCTGTTACAGGGTATGAGAGTTATCTACAATGCCTTTGATCACGGCATCCCACTCCGGTGTATAGGACAATCCGGTCTTTTCTTCCACAATAGTCTGTAAGGCACTTTCCGCTTCCTGTTCGGTCAGTGCCAGCTTTTCTTCGGCAATCTCTTCCGGTTTACGAATATGCAGCAGATATTCGATATTGCCCTCCGGCCCCTTGATAGGAGAATATTCCAGATGCAGTACTTCGAAGCCGATGCTGTCAGCATAGTCAATGATTTTGCGGATTACCTCTTCGTGGATCTGAGGTTCTCTTACCACACCGTTTTTGCCGACCTTGCCTCTGCCTGCCTCAAACTGGGGCTTGATCAGGCATACCATCTGGCCACCGGTCCTCAACAGATTTCTCGCCGGGATCAGAATTTTGGTCAGGGAGATGAAGGACACATCCACGCTGGCGAAATCCAGTGCGTCCGGAATATCCTCCGGCGTCACATAACGGAAATTGGTCTGTTCCATGCATACCACCCGCTCATCGTTACGCAGTTTCCAGGCTAACTGTCCCTGTCCCACATCCACAGAGTACACCTTTGCGGCTCCGTTCTGAAGCATACAGTCCGTGAAGCCGCCGGTAGATGCCCCGATATCCATACAGGTCATGCCATCCAGCAGAAATCCCCACTGTTCCATTGCCTTTTCCAGCTTCAGGCCTCCACGGCTGACATATTTCATGGTATGATTTCTGACTTCCAGTTTCATCTTGCTGACATCAAATCCGGTGCCGGCCTTGTCTTCCTTCTGTCCGTTGACATAGACACAGCCGGACATTATGATGGCTTTTGCCTTTTCTCTGGAAGGAGCATAGCCCTGCTCTACCAAAATCACATCCAGTCGTTCTTTCATCTTCGTCTCCTAAGTTTATGATTTTTCCAGGATCTTTTCCGTGATGCTCTCCGCATCCAGTCCAATCTCTTTTTTCAAAAGTTCTACATTGCCGTGTTCCACATAGGCGTCAGGAATCGTGGCCATGACGCACTTGATCCGTTTTTCATGGTCATTCAGGCAGTTCAGGACTTTCTCTCCAAAGCCTCCGCTTTGGACATTTTCCTCCATGGTCACGATCATCTCGTGATCCTCACAGGCCGAGAGCACCGCTTCTTCGTCAATGGGCTTGATGAATCTGGCATTGATAATACTTGCCTTATAGCCCTTTTCCCGCAGAAGCTTCTGTACTTCCTCCGCCGTCTTCACCATGCTGCCCACGGCAAACAGTGCAATACCGCCCTCTCTTGTGATCCATTCCGCCTTCCCCAGCTCGACAGGCGCGCGATATTCGGAAAGTCCGGCATAAGCTGTTCCTCTGGGATAACGCACCGCAATGGGAGCATCCAGTGCTACGGCAAACTTCATCATATCCGACAGTTCCCATTTGTTCTTCGGTGCACAGATATGCATATTGGGAATGCCCGACAGATAGGTATAATCAAAAATACCCTGATGGGTCTCTCCGTCGCTGCCCACCAGTCCGGCACGATCTATGGCAAATACTACCGGCAGGTTCTGAATACATACATCATGCAGGATCTGATCGTAGGCTCTCTGTAAAAAGGAAGAATACACCGCAACGATGGGTTTCATTCCCCCTGCCGCCAATCCTGCTGCAAAGGTCACCGCGTGTTCTTCCGCGATTCCCACATCAAAGAACCGGTCCGGATACATATTCCGGAAACGTTTTAGTCCGGTGCCGTCCGGCATGGCCGCCGTAATGGCCACCACCCGTTCATCCCGCTGTCCCAGTTTGCACATAACCGTGGAAAATACATCGGTATAATTCGCCACGGTACGGGGATGGGAAGGAATTCCCGTCTCGATGTCAAAAGGTTCCGCCCCATGGAATCTGGCGGGATGTTTCTCCGCCGGGCCGTAGCCCTTGCCCTTCTGGGTCAGTACATGAATCAGCACAGCTCCCTTGACTCTTTTGGCTTCCTCGATAACCTTGATCAGCCCCTCAATATCATGTCCATCCACAGGGCCTAAATAAGTCACTCCCATGTCTTCAAAAAACATGCCAGGAATCACCAACTGTTTAAAGCTGCTCTTGGCGCGCCGGATCCGGTTGACAATACCGTCTCCGCCCGGTTTACTTTTCAGGACATTGTAGATGCCTTCCTTCAGATCCAGATAACCGGTAGCTGTACGGATGTTGTTCAGATATTTGGACACTCCGCCTACGTTTTCGGAGATAGACATATTGTTGTCATTTAGTACAACGATAAAATTGGTCTCCAGCTTTGCCGCATTGTTCAGCGCCTCGTAAGCCATGCCTCCGGTGAGAGATCCGTCTCCGATGACGGATACGATGGTAGTCTTCTCCCCCTTTAAGTCTCTTGCCTTCACCAGTCCCAGTCCGGCAGATATGGAAGTGGAGCTGTGTCCGGTATCAAATGCGTCAAATCTACTTTCTTTTCTCTTGGGGAACCCACTCATGCCATGGAACTGGCGTAAGACATTGAAGCCGTTTTTGCGGCCCGTTAATATTTTGTGAGTATAAGACTGATGACCTACATCCCAGATGATTTTATCCTCCGGAAGATTCAGTGCCAGATGGAGTGCCATAGTCAGTTCCACCGCTCCCAGATTCGAGCCCAGATGTCCCCCGGTCACACTGATCTTCTCGATCAGGAACTGCCGGATCTCCTCCGCCAGTTCCCCGTAGTCAGATTTATCTATCTTTTTAATATCGTTTGCTTTCTCGATCTTATCCAGTAACATTCGCTTTTCCTCTGCTATTTCGTTCTATGGACCAGGTGCAGCAGCAGTTCCTTCAGGAATGCATGCTCTCCCGAAAAACTGTCCAGAACCGCTACCGCTTCGTTGGTAAGCCGTTCCACTTCCCTGCCGGATTCCTCCAGTCCGTGTAATGTCACATAGGTCTGCTTATGGTTCTGTGCATCGCTGCCGGTGGCTTTGCCAAGCTCCTTACTGTCGCCCACCACATCCAGAATATCGTCCTGGATCTGGAACGCTATGCCTACATTATAGGCACACAGTTCCAATGCTGCGACTTCCTCGTCTGTGGCTCCTGCCAGGGTGGCACCGATGGTCATGGCTGCCTGAATCAGGGCTGCCGTCTTGTTGGCATGAATAAACAGAATCTGTTCCCTGGTCAGGGGTTCCGTCTGTTTTTCCGCTTCAATATCCGCATTCTGTCCGCCGATCATACCGTAGATCCCCGCCTTACGGGCCAGGATATTCAGTGCCGCTGCCACTTTCGGATAATTCGGATCTACCGGTCCCCCCAAGGTGCATGCCGGAAACGCGCGGAATGCCGTCTCAAAAGCATAATTGAGCAGTCCGTCTCCCGCCAGTACTCCCATACCGTCACCATACACAGACCAAGTGGTCTTACGGCCTCTGCGGTACTCATCATTGTCCATGGCCGGAAGATCATCGTGTACCAGGGAATATGTATGGATCATCTCAATAGCCGCCATAAAAGGCTCTATGATATCACCGTCACCGCCGAACATCTTATAGGTCTCCTGCATCAGTATGGGACGCAGGCGCTTTCCGCCCGCCATGAGGCTGTAGTTCATGGCTTCCATGACGGTCTTCTGGTATCCTTCCTCCACCGGAAGATATTCCTTCAGTAATTCTTCCATTGCGGCCGTTCTCTTCTGTAATTCCTGTCTGAATAACGTTTCTTCCATGTCTGATGCCAACCTTCCTCTACCTGTCTGTCTGCTTACTGTGGATCCAGAGGCTCCAGTCCGCCTTCTTCATTCAGCTTCATGACCTGCTTCTCCACCCGGTCGATCTGGTCATTGCACTGCTTCAACAGATGCATGCCCTTACTATACGCCGTAAAGGCTTCTTCCAGAGAAATATCCTCCGCTTCCAGCTGTCCGATCAGTTCTTCCAGCGCAGAAAAATTTTCTTCCAGACTCTGCTGTTCCTGTTCTTGTGTTTTCTTCTTTCCTGCCAAAATAGTACCTCCGTCCATGGTCCGTTCTGCCGGATCACACGGTGAATCTGTCTTCCTGCTGTGTCTGTTCCACCCGGGTATCAATCATGCCGTCGCTCACCCGGATCCGCAGCCGGTCGCCTTTTTCCACCTGCGTTACGGAACGGATATTCTTCCCGTCGGTATCCTCTACATAGGAAAAGCCGCTGTTTAACTTCTCCAGAGGAGATACCGCCTTCATTCTCTCAATATAGAGTGCCAGTGCATGTCTGCGATCCCGCAGGATCGTCTGCATCCGGTTCTGCAGCCGGTCTTCCAGCTGTACATTGTAAGTCCTCTTCTCCCGGATCCGGTTGGCAGGACTTAAATACTTCAGCCGCATTTCCATCTGATCCGCCTGCTGTCTCTTGTGCTGCAAGACTCTTCCCATGCGGTAATACAGTCTGTCCTGCCTGTCACGGATCTCATTCTCAATATCACTGACCTGTGCCACCGCCAATTCCGCCGCGGCCGACGGGGTCGGTGCCCGCAGATCGGCCACATAATCAATGATGGTGGTATCCGTCTCATGGCCTACCGCCGAGATAATGGGAACGGAGCAGTCGAACACTGCCTGTGCCACCATTCTCTCGTTAAACGCCCACAGATCTTCAATGGATCCGCCGCCCCTGCCCACGATCATGACATCCACGCCCTGTCTCTCCAGTGCCCGGATCCCGTTCACAATGGAAGGAGCCGCCGATGCGCCCTGCACCAGTGCCGGATAGAGAATGATCTGCACATAAGGGTTCCGTCTGGAAGCAATCTGTATGATATCCCGGACGGCCGCACCGGTATCCGCCGTCACCACTCCCAGCGTATGGATATATTTTGGAATCTGCTGCTTGTATTCCGGGGCAAACATGCCCTCTTCCGCCAGTTCCCTTTTCAGCTGTTCATATTTTTCGTAAAGAGCTCCGGCACCGTCCAGTGTCACTTCTTTGACATACAGCTGGTATCTGCCGTCCCGTTCATAGACGTTCACCGTACCTTTTGCGATCACCTGCTGCCCCTCCGTCAGCCGGAAGGCCAGTCCTCTCCGGTCCCCTGCGAACATAATACAGTTCAGCGCGCTGGCAGAATCCTTTAACGTAAAATAAATATGTCCAGAGGGATGGTATTTACAGTTGCTTACCTCACCTTTTACCGACACCGTCTGTAAAAAGTAATCCTGCGTGAACATATTTTTGATATAGGTATTCAGTTGTCTTACGCTGATTACATTCTGTATTCTACTCACCGGACTTCATGATCTTGGCCAGGATCGCATTGACAAATCCGCCGGAGCTTTCCTGTCCGTACTTTTTGGCAATCTCGATTGCCTCGTTAATGGCAACGCCCTCCGGGATATCGTCATCATAGCGCAGCTCATACGCACCAAGGCGCAATATGGCAAGCTCTACCTTACCCATACGGGTGGTATCCCAGCCTTCGGTATTCTCATTCAACAGCTTGTCAAGCTCAGGAATCTTCTCCCGGATCTTCTCGAAACGGGCCGCAATGGCATCCGCATCCTGCCAGGAGGGGACTTCCTCGTTATTCTCGCGGAACAGTGCGATCTGTTCCGGCATATCTTCCGGTGCATGAAACTCCACACGGTATAAAAGTTTGAAAACCTGTTCTCTCTGCTCGTGTCTTCCCATAATATCTTCCTGTAATTCCTCTTATTTGTCCTTCTTCATGTTCACACCGGCAATGCGGATGTTCACATCCAGACAGGTCAGTCCTGTCATATTCTCGATGGCATTTTTCACCTTCTGCTGTACCGCCTGACAGGTTGCGGGAATATTGTATCCGTACTCCATGGTTACTGCCAGATCCACGGTCACGTTCTTGTCCTGCACTTCTACCTTGACACCCTTGGTCTGGCTCTTGACACCCACCTTGCTCATGAGTTCATTGGTGATATTGCTGGCCATGGCACTGACACCGTCCACCTCGGTAGCTGCCAAAGATGCGATCATTGCCACTACATCATCGGCAATCTGTACGGTACCGATGTTCTCATCTTCCTTTAATACCAGGTTCTTTTTATCTATTTCTTTTTCCATGATAGCTGATCCTCCTAATAATAACTAATTAGTTACAGTATACCAAATCCTTAATCATTTGTCACCCAAAAAGTCAAGGATAATTGTTTCCCGTTCTGGGCATAAGTAACGGTTCTGCTCCCCGGCATCTGCATATAGGAAAAAATTTCCTGCTCATCGATCAGGGCATGGCAGATCTCTTCATAGCAGATTTCATCCGCGCATTTTAATGTAACATCGGTTCTGCCCTCCGAAGCCACCCTATCGAAGATCTCCTGCATCTGTTCTCTGTCATAGGAGGTAAAATACACGCCTTCCCGCACATAATAATTGGCTGCCGCAGCGGTACATTCCGGCATGGGGATCACGCTGTCGATCCGGTGTGTGCGCAACAGCTCCTGTGTGGTCACACACAGATAGTCATAATTGATTTCCGGCAGATTTCCCTGCTCGCTGCCGTCCTCCATGCGGTAGGACGCATCTCCCCAGGTGGTATCCACATAATAATATTCCCCGTCCACGCACACCAGATTCCAGGCATGGGCTTCTCCGGTGTCCACCGTTCCCTGCACCAGCGTACACATCACCCCCAGCTGGTTCAACAGGTACTGGGTCGCCTTGGCATACCCCTGGCAGACAGAGGCTCCACGCAAAAATACGGATGCGATATTCTGATTGTCCGCGGCATTCAGATCATAATTTGTGGAAAAGATAATGGCCTCGTATACCGATTTTACCTTATCGTATTCCGAAGCAGACGCATCCATGGCCGCCAGCCATTCCGCACTCACGCTCTGAATAGTTTCCGCCCGCTCCACCGCCTCTTCCTTCGTCAGTTCATAGGTTCCTGCGAAGTCGATCCCCACAGTCTGCTCTCCCCGGGAATATCTGGTATAGGTATATCCCGTGGTATAAAAGATTTCGGGATGATCGATCAGCACACACTGGAAAATCTTGTCTATGTCCTGCTCATCCATTCCCTGTTCCAGAGGGTCCGTGGACAATTTGACCGTATCATCCATGGATCCCAGTGCCTGTTCTATCTCCTCATACCAGATCTGCTCCTGTGCATCCAGACTCTCATATGCAAAACGAGAGCCTCCCTCCTGAAGGAGGGAAAAGCTCTCTGTATTGTCATCTTCCGTAGCCGCCGTCTCCTGCACGGACAGAGCGTCTGTGTAGTTCTCCGGCAGCACGATGGTCTGGGGTACTTCCTGCAGGATCTCCTGTGAAGAACATCCTGTCATGAAAAGCAGCATCAGAATTCCGGCACATAATTTTAACTTCTTCCGCATTCTATCCCCCTACACGTTTTGTCTGATTAATTGCGTCCGAACTCCGTCAGCACCAGCCCCTTATTGCGGTCCAGAGTCATACCGATACTCCAGGAATTTACGAACAGCAATAATGGATTACCCTTCATGTCCTTAACCTTCTTCATATCGGAAGTACCGGACAACCTGGCCAGATCAATCTCGTCCTTGTTCTCGATCCAGCGGATATGCTCATAGGGCAGATTTTCCAGACGGATCTCCACGTTGTATTCGTTCTCCAGACGATATTTTAATACGTCAAACTGCAGTACGCCCACTACGCCGACAATGATCTCTTCCAGACCGGTGTTAAACTCCTGAAAGATCTGGATGGCACCCTCCTGGGCGATCTGCTCCACGCCTTTGACAAACTGCTTTCTCTTCATGGTGTCCACCTGACGCACTCTGGCGAAATGCTCCGGTGCAAAGGTAGGGATACCTTCATACTGGAACTTCTCCTTCGGCATGCACAGGGTATCTCCGATGGAGAAAATACCGGGATCGAACACACCGATAATATCTCCCGCATAAGCCTCGTTTAAGATCTTACGTTCATCCGCCATAATCTGCTGAGGCTGGGACAATCTCATGACTTTATTCCCCTGTACGTGGCGTACTTCCATATTGGCATCGAATTTGCCGGAGCAGATACGCATGAATGCGATACGGTCTCTGTGGGCTTTGTTCATATTGGCCTGGATCTTGAAAACGAAAGCGCTGAACTCATGCTCCGTCGGGTTGATCATGCCGATGTCCGCTTTTCTCGGCAGCGGTGTGGTGGTCATATTCAGGAAATGTTTCAGGAAAATCTCCACACCGAAGTTGGTCAGTGCGGATCCGAAGCATACCGGGGTCAGATTCCCCTTCTGCACTTCCTCCAGATCAAACTCTGCACTGGCGCCGTCCAACAGTTCCACTTCTCCCAGCAGCTTGTCCGCAGCAGCTTCCCCAAGCAGTTCCTTCAGATGTTCTTCATCCTGAATGGGGATCTCAGTGGAGGTTCCCTCCTTCGTTCCCTTCTCCGTATCGGAATAGGCGATCACGCACTTTTTCTCACGGTCGTAGACACCCTGAAACTCTTTACCGGAACCAATGGGCCAGTTGACGGGGCAGGTAGCGATACCAAGCTCCTTCTCGATGTCATCCAGCAGTTCAAAGGTGTCCCTCGCCTCACGGTCCATCTTGTTGATGAAAGTAAAAATAGGGATCTTACGCATAACGCAGACCTTGAACAGCTTTCTCGTCTGGGCCTCGACACCCTTGGAAGCATCAATAACCATGACTGCGGAATCCGCTGCCATCAGGGTACGGTAGGTATCCTCGGAGAAATCCTGATGTCCCGGGGTATCCAGAATGTTGATGCAGTAACCGTCATATTCGAACTGCAATACGGAAGAAGTAACGGAAATACCTCTGTCCTTCTCGATCTGCATCCAGTCGGATACCGCATGTCTGGCCGTAGCCTTTCCCTTTACACTTCCTGCCAGATTGATGGCTCCTCCGTAGAGCAGGAACTTCTCGGTCAGGGTCGTCTTACCGGCATCCGGGTGGGAAATAATGGCAAATGTCCGGCGGCGGTTGATCTCTTCTGTATAATTATTACTCACTGCTATAGTCCTCCAAATATATCCTATCTCAAATATCTATTTCAAACAGCTTCCGAAAGCCGTCCACTATGACGGATCTGTCTTCAGAACAGAATGTCCCTCGAACTCCGGTCTGATCCCGAAATAATCCAGCACCGTGGCTCCGATATCGGAGAAGGTCGGTCTGGTTCCTCGGTTTCCCGGTGTCACAGGGGCGCCGTACATGATAAACGGTGTGTATTCTCTGGTGTGATCGGTGGTAGCCATATAAGCAGGATCACAGCCATGATCTGCCGTGATCATCAGAATGTCTTCCGGCTTCATATGTGCCTGGATCTCAGGCAGTTTTTCATCGAAATAAGCCAGTGCCTTCGCATAGCCGTCCACATCTCTTCTGTGTCCGTAGAGCATATCGTAGTCTACCAGATTGATAAAGCAGAGTCCTTCGAAATCCTTGTCCAGATATTCCAGTGTCCGCTCGATCCCTTCCTCATTGCCGGAAGTGTATTCATGCTCCGTGATGCCCTTGCCCACGAAAATATCCTGAATCTTGCCCACGGCAATGACCTCCTTGCCGACAGCCTTCAGCTGATCCAGCATGGTAACTGCAGGAGGCAGCAGGGAAAAATCATGTCTTCTGGGAGTACGGGTATAATTGCCGCTGATGCCGGCAAAAGGTCTGGCAATGACGCGGCCCACACCGTGCTCTCCCTGTAAGATCTGTCTGGCGATACGGCAGTAGTCATATAGCTGCTCCACGGGAACCACATCCTCATGAGCTGCGATCTGGAACACACTGTCTGCGGAAGTATATACGATCAGTTTGCCGGTGCGCACATGCTCGTCCCCGTAATCCGCAATGACCTGCGTACCGGAATACGGCTTGTTGCACAGGACATCTCTCCCGGTGCGGATCCGGAACTCTTCCAGCACCTCCTCCGGGAAACCCTCCGGATAAGTGGGCAGGGGCTTGGGAGAATAGATTCCAGCAATCTCCCAGTGTCCGATGGTGGTATCCTTTCCGCGGGAACGCTCCGTCATGCGGGCATAGGCTGCTGTGGGATGCTCTGTCTTCTCTCCCACTTCCACGCCATCGATGTTAAACAGGCCCAGGTCTTTCATATTTTCCATATGAAAGCAAGGGCTCTTTGACACACTTTTCAGGGTATTTACATGGATGTCACCGTAAGCCGCAGCATCCGGCATTTCACCGATACCGAAGCTGTCCAATACAATTAAAAAGACTCTCTTCATATACCTTCCTCATTCGCTCATTTTCCTTGAAAACAGTCATTTATTCGTTATGATACGGGTTACGGCTCCAAACGGTCTCCTGCAGATAATCTGCACAGGCTTTTGGCCGGTAACCCTTGGTATCATAACACATATTCTTTCCTATGTACACAAAAATATCACTGTGCAATGGTGCTGATGACGATATTTTCCGCCGCAATATCCGTCTTTCTTTTTACAATATCTTCGATCTGTGCCCGCTGCACATCGGTCAGTTCCGCCGCATTGACCACCACGTCCACGGCATCCCCATTGATGCTGACCACGGCTTCCTGGAAGCCCTTGGCCTGCAGAAGTACCTCGGCTGCCGCCTCTTTTTCCGCGATATCGGTCATACGTACCATGCTGTCCACCGCTTCCTGCTTCTGGGCATCGCTGAGTTCCGTACTGTTGATGATCTCCAATAAAGTCTCTTTATTCCTGGCTCTGGTCTGCTCCTTGGAAAGCCTTGCGGCGGACAATACCTCCACGCCGTTCGTTCCGGTCAGTACTGCCTCTCCGGGAATCTCCCCTTCGTCCGGTGTAGCCTCCGCCACCTGCATATCTTCATCCAGATAATCCTCCATGACGATCTCCACATCCGAATCCAGACTTTCCATATCCGTGACAATATCCGTGGAATCTACCGCACTCAGAGTCTCTGTATCGTCCGATGCCAGATACTCCTTTTCCAGGTTGGTCCCCGCAAACTGCAGATAACCTGCAATGGCTATCATAATGGCAAGTGCGGTAATCATAAGCTGATTCTTCTTAATTAAGTTTTTCACTGCGTTCCCCTTTTCCAAAGGCCTGTATCTGCCTTCTTGATTTTATACTCTATTGTATGTACCCGTCCGGGCGGATATGTTTCCTGTGGCTTATTTTTCCAACACCTTGACTTTGTGGGCTTCCACACCGAAAAGTGCCTGAGCGATCTGGGTGATCTCACTGGTCATGTTCCCTTTCCCTGCCCCTTCCGCCACCACCAGAACCCCCTCCACTTTCGGGGTGACCGTCTTCACCACAAAGGGCGTGCCCTGACTGCCGTCCTGATAGACCGTCTGGTATCCGGTGTTGGAGGAGCTCACGGTGCGGGTTCCCCCCGCGGAGTCCTGTTCCTCGGTATTGGAGCGCTCTGCGTTCATATCTTTCTCCACAATTTTCTCCTCAGAGGATTCCAGTGTAATCATGACTTCCACCGTGCCTAACCCGCGGACGGATTCCAGCATCTTTTTCAGCTTTTCTTCCAGATAGGCGGTATATTCTTCCGTGCTTCCTGCCGTCATGTCCCGGTTTCCACTCTCCACCGCCTCCTGCCGTGCCGTGATTTCCGTTCCGGAAGAAGTGAAAATTCCGGCGTTGTACTGCTCCACAGCCTCTGTTTGGGAGGTCTCTGCCTGCGGATCTTCTTTTTTCACCGGCAGGGCAATGATAAACAAAAGAACTCCCAACAGCACCAGGATCAGTAGGTTGTCCCGCCGAAACCATTTCGGAAGACCGCCCCCGGCCACTCCCTTGCCGGTTCCTGTACTGCCTGTGATTTTTTCCCAGAATTCACTCACGGCTTCTCCCCTTTCTTTTTATTCCCTGACTCCAGTCCCTTCCCCGTCGTTTCCAATGAACTTCCGGCAGACTTCTCCGTCATTCCAGCCGTACCGGCGCAATTTCCACACAGATTCCTTCCGTTTCCGCATTTTCCGGGTCATATCCGTCCCCAGTCTCCTCCGCCACGGTAGCAGCCATGTTCCCGATTTCTTCCTCTGTCTGTTCCGTCTGACTGTCCGCCAGTTTAAGCACCGTCTGTAATTCTTCCGTAAAACCTGCCACCTGTTCCTCCGCATTCCAGTCTCCGTCACTGCCAAATACGGTCAGAACCGGCTGCAGCAGCTGCACTAACAGCATGACAGATAACAACAGCTTTAAATATTTATCATAGGATTCCTTCGGTCTGAAATGCACCACAGTCTGTGCGCAGATCAGAAAGATCCCGGCCTGTCCGATCAAACGGTATAACCACTGCATACTCTCACATCCCCCTGCTTCCCACAGCTAAAAGTGCCAGCGTGATCAGAAATAGCAGCATGCCCGTACCGGCGGTACGGAACAATAACATCCCGGCATTTCCCATGTGGTCCGTGCAGTTGGTCACTCTCTTGTCACTGACGATTCCCAGGAAAGCCGCCGCGCATTTGATCAGAAGGGCAGTAAGCAATATCTCCAGAAGCGGTGCCGCACAGGCTGCCAGAAGCAGCAACAGCAAGAGTACACCGATGCTGTTGCGGATCACCACAGCCGATCCCACCGCCAGTTCCAGAAGTCCGTCCGCCGTATTTCCGATGCCCGGCAGCGCCGAAAGCGTCTTTTCCACAGCGAAAGTCTTCACGGAATCCAGCACCGGCGTGATCAGGGACTGGAACACACTGATCCCCGTGACCACTCCCAGCGATGCCTTCAGTATCCACCCCACTGCCTTTTCCAGCAGTTCCGTTAATAGTGTCAGCTTTTCCTCCACCCAGATCCCGTTGATCATGGTCAGCAGACCATAGCTGTAAATCAACGGCAGTACCACCCCCAGCAGGATTTTCTCCGTACCGTAGATCAAAAGCAACATCAGCTGATACCCCGCCCCCACAGTGGCCGGTCCCGATGCCACCCCCACGGCCAGAAGATACGTGGGTACCATCAGTCTTACGAACAATACGATATTTTCCATGGTCTCTCTGGCAGTTCCCAGGATTCCGGAAAAACACTGCAGCAGGATCACTCCCATGAGCAGATAGATAAAATAAAAGCTCAGATCCGCAATCTGATGCCTGTCGAAGACCTCCACAAAATGGATCAGCAGTGCGGAGAGGATTCCTAATACAATCAGCCAGACCAGTATATTTTTCCTGCCTGCTGCGATGGCTGTCATCCCCTGCATCACCTCCTGCAGCAGGCTTCCCGCCGCTCCCAGCACATCTCCCTGCAGCAGCTGTCTCATCAGTTCCGACACCGAGATCTGAGATGTCGGAAACAGCTTCTGCATTCCTTTTTCCAGTTCCTCCATGCCATATTCCTGCCACATTGCATCCATCGATCTCTCACCCCTATAAAAATCCATAGATCTGCCGGATCACCGTAAGCAGGATCGGCAGTCCGGCAAACAGTACCGAAAGTTTTCCCAGAATTTCAATCTGATCCGAGACTGCTGCAAACCCGGCATCCTTACAGATCCCCGCACTGAACTCGCACAGATAGGTGATTCCCACGACCTTCATCAGAATCCCCAGATACCCTCTGGCATCCCCCAGATACTGCTGCAGTCCCGCGAACTCGTCCAGTAACTTTCCCGCCAGTCCCAACACATGGGAAAACACCAGCACGCTCAGGGCGAATCCCATCAGCAGCGCGTATTCCGGCCGCTTCTGCTTAAACTGTATGGCAAACAGTACTCCGGTGATCCCCAGTAAAGCAATCTTAATGACCTCTGCCATCTTTCCCTCCTGTTTCTGTAACATCTTAAAAGGAAAACAAGGTCTGTACGGTAGCAAACAGATCATAGATATAGGGAACGATCCAGCCAAGGACCAGAACCAGTCCCGCAAGACTGATCAGAAAAGCATGTTCCTCCCTGCCGCTGTGTTTTAAGACCTGGCTGAGTATCGTCACAAGGATTCCTACCGCCGCTATTTTAAAGATCAGTCCTACTCCCATCTTTCCCCGTCCTTTTCTCTATCTCAGACCAATATCAGTAGTAACAGCAGTCCACTCATGGCTCCCAGCCCTACCGAAAGCCGGCATTTCTGTGTAATCTCCCGTTGCTGCACTTCCGCCGTATGTTCCAGTTCCTGTCTGGACAGCTCAATACTTTTTATCTGCATGGTCTCATCCGCATATCCCTCTTTTTCCGCAAACCGCAGGAATTCATCAATATCTTCTTTTTTCAACGGAAATGTCCCCAGCTGCCTGCGGAAGCTCTCCTCTGCCATCTCCAGAAATCCGACACCTTCCGTCTCCGTATATTCCCGGTATACTTCGGTGCAGACCTCTCCCAGCCTGTCTTTCCTCTGCCTGCCGATCTGTCTGCAGCATTCCGGAAGTGTGGAGCTGTTGTACCGGATCTCGCTGATCCACTGCTCCAGAATACGGATCAGTTCCCGAATCGTATGTAATCTTCCTAAAAACTGCTGCCGATACCACAGTCCCAGTCCGAAACACCCCGACAGGATCAGCACTCCTCCAAGCATCTGCATTCCATCCGCCCCTTTCCCTGTAAGATTACCAGTCGTTGAAACATTTGACGCAGTCCGTCTTCTCCCAGACGTTTTTCAGCATCCGCCTCCCCCGTTCCATGCAGGGTTGCCAATAATCCACAGCCGCAGGCCGCTGCCTTCTGCAAGGCCCGTCTGTCCGCCTCCTCTCCCAGTTCATCCACCGCAAGGACCTGTGGCGACATGGAACGCAGTAACAGCAGCATTCCCAGTGCTTTGGGGCAGGCATCCAGCACATCCGTCCGCATCCCCAGATCCTTCTGCGGCCGTCCAAGATAGCTTCCCGCCAGTTCCGAGCGCTCATCCACCACGCCCACCCGCAGTCCCGCACCATACGGATTGCCATCGGAAATCTGGCGGATCAGATCCCGTAACAGAGTGGTCTTGCCGAATCCCGGCGGCGATACGATCAGCGTATTTTGAAACATCCCTTCCTTATATAGTTTCGGAAGAATGTCATCTGCTGCTCCCCGGATTTCATGGGAGACCCGGATATTGACAAAAGAAATATTTTTCAGGGTACGGAGTCCCGTCTCATTTTCCAGCACGGCCTGTCCGCACAGTCCGATCCTGTGCCCGCCTTCCACAGTCAAAAACCCCTGTCTGATCTCATCGGCATAGGCATAGACAGAATCCTGACACAGCCAGGCGATCAGTTCCCGGATTTCTGTCTCCGTCACCAGATGGGCTCCGTAAGGATGCTCCTGCCATCCGCCGCTGTTATTTAAGAAATAATCACCGCGCATTGTCTCCACGATCACCGGCCTGTCCACGCGGAGACGGATCTCGCAGACCCATTTCCCGCTGTCTGCTGTTTTCTGCCAGAAGGCTCTTCTCTTTTGCGGAAAAATACGAAGCAGGCTGTCCATGTTTCTCCTCCCGGATATATCTCTTTTTCCAATATATGTTTCCGTGGACAGGATATTCCTTCCAATCTTCTCTTTTTTTCCATAGTGTGGTATAATAAGCGATATCTGTTTTCATGACTTTTCTTTTGGAGGTTTTTTATGAACATAATCATTGTGGGCTGCGGCAAAGTAGGCTACACCCTGGTAGAGCAATTAGGCGGTGAGAATCACAATATCACCGTGATCGATACCAATGAGGAAAAGGTAAATTCCATCACGGATGATCTGGATGCCATGGGCATCGTGGGCAACGGTGTCAGCTTCCAGACCCTGTCCGAGGCCGGCATCGACCATGCGGATCTTCTGATTGCCGTGACCGGATCCGATGAGCAGAATCTTCTGTGCTGTGTCATTGCGAAAAAAGCCGGACATTGCAAAACCATTGCCCGCGTACGCAATCCTATCTACAATAACGAGATCACTTTTCTGCGGGAAGAACTGGGTCTGGCCATGATCATCAACCCGGAGCTGTCCAGTGCGGCAGAGATTGCCCGGATCTTCCAGTTCCCTTCCGCAGTCAAGATCGACACCTTCTCCAAGGGACGGATCGAGCTTCTGCACTTCCGCGTGACCCATGACTGTCTCTTAAACAATTATGAGCTGATCCACATCCGTACCACTTTAAAATGTGATGTACTGGTATGTATGGTCACCCGTGGCGATCAGGTGCTGATCCCCCGAGGCGATTTCGTCTTTCAGGAAGGGGATGTGGTAGCCATCGTCTCCACCCCGCCCAAGGCCAATGATTTCTTCAAAAAGATCGGTATCGGCGCCGGCAGGGCACGTACCGCCATGATCGTCGGTGGCGGCACCATTGCCTATTATCTGGCAAGAAGACTTTTAGAAGTCGGCATCCATACCAAGATCATCGATCAGGATCCCGCCCGTTGTGAGCATCTGAGCGAGCTGCTTCCCAAGGCTTCCATCATCTGCGGCGACGGTACGGATGAACGTCTTCTGATACAGGAGGGTCTGGAAAAAGTGGATGCTTTCGCAGCATTAACCGGACTGGATGAGGAAAATATTCTCCTGTCACTGTATGCGAAACGCACTTCCCGAGCAAAGGTAGTCACCAAGATCAACCGTATCAACTTCAGTGGGGTCTTAAGTGATATCAAGCTGGATACGATCTCCTATCCACGCCTGGTGACTGCAGATATGATCATTAAATATGCACGATCCATGAATGAATCTCTCAACAGTAATGTGGAGAATCTGTATAAGCTGGAGGACGGTCATGCGGAGGCGCTGGAATTCTACATCAAAGAGGATTCTGCCGTTACCAATGTACCTCTGAACCGTCTGCACATCCGGAAAAATATCCTGGTCTGTTCCATCGTCCGCGGAGGACAGGCTATTATCCCCGGTGGTCAGGATGAACTCCATGTAGGCGATTATGTGGTCGTAGTACTGACACATGCACGGCTGAATGATATTAAAGATATTATTGAAGGGTAATTTTATAGAAGGACATTATCATGAATTTTGCGATATTGAGTTTTATTATCGGATTTATTTTACAGTTTGAAGCTTTATTCTTACTGCTTCCCTGGATTGTGGGTATGATCTACGGAGAATATCATGTGGCACTGATCTATCTGGTGACCGCCGTTGTTTGTTTCATTTTGGGAAAATTGTTAAGTTTCAAACACACAGGACGTTATAAGGAATTGTACGTCCGGGAAGGCTTCACCGCCGTTGCACTGGGATGGTTTGTCATGTCAGTTTTCGGTGCCATTCCCTTCGTTCTCACCAGAGAGATCCCTTTTTATATTGACGCTCTCTTCGAGACGATCTCCGGCTTTACCACCACAGGTTCCAGTATCCTGTCTGATGTGGAAGCACTTAGCTATGCCAGTCTGTTCTGGCGCAGCTTCACTCACTGGATCGGCGGCATGGGCGTATTCGTATTTATCATGGCGATCCTGCCGATGATGGGCGGTTCCACTATGAACCTGATGCGTGCGGAGAGCCCGGGTCCTTCTGTCAGCAAGCTGGTACCGAGAGTCCGGGATACAGCAAAGATTCTCTATGGACTTTATCTTGCCATTACCATCTTAGGTGTGATTGCCCTTTGTCTGTGTGGTATGCCGTTATTCGATTCCCTGTGTACCACCTTCGGCAGCGTCGGCACCGGTGGATTCGGTATCAAGAACAGTAGTATCGGTGGTTACTCTCCACTGATACAGAATGCAGTAACGGTACTGATGATCTTAAGCGGTGTCAATTATGCAGTATATTTCTGTCTGTTAAGCAGGCAGTTTAAGGAAGCTTTTTCCATCGAGGAAGTCCGTTGGTATTTTTTGATCATTTTCGCCAGTGCTCTGACGATTGCCTGGAATATCCGCCCTCTCTACGCTACTTTGGGAGAGACACTGCGGCACTCTTTCTTCCAGGTGGGCACCATCATCACCACCACCGGATTTGCTACCACAGACTTTAATATGTGGCCACAGCTGTCGAAAACGATCCTTCTGCTCCTGATGATGATCGGTGCCTGTGCCGGCAGTACCGGCGGCGGTATGAAAGTCTCCCGTGTGCTGATCCTCTTCAAGGCGATCCGCAAGGAATTGTCCATGATGATCCATCCCCGTATGGTCAAGAAAATCAAGATGGACGGGCACAATCTCTCTCATGAAACGCTGCGTTCCACCAATGTCTACATGACCGCTTATTTCATCGTGCTCTTCGTCTCTCTGCTGATCGTCAGTCTGGATGAATACGATCTGACCACGAACTTTACTGCGGTACTGGCTGCCCTGAACAATATCGGCCCCGGCCTTGAGTTGGTCGGCCCCACCCAGAACTTCGCACTATTCAGTCCCCTGTCCAAATGCGTGCTGATGTTCGACATGCTGGCCGGAAGACTGGAGCTCTTCCCCATGCTGGTGATCATGCTCCCGTCCTGTTGGAAGAAATACTAAATGGGAAGTTAGTGGAACGTCCCCGTAGCCCGCATTGGGGGTAAGGACAGCAGACCCGCTCTCGCTTCAAAGCAGAGCGTAGCGGTACGTAAGCG
>CAKRRD010000005.1 GCA_934394815.1 uncultured Acetatifactor sp.
ATCGACATCCGACCTACAGCACGTTATAATATAGTTAATCTAATAAGAAAACCAAGTGATCATTGTTACGAAGCTGAATCGTAATGGTGGCCAACTGAGTGAACTCGATGGAACGGAATGGTTACATCCTCCGGGTGCTCCGAGCACCGGACGAGCACCGAAAGGTGCTTTACAGAGATGAAAACAGGTTTTCTTATTTTGACAGGGAGTAACAGAATAGTTAGGAAAATCAAGGATTTCTTTGACTTATGTTGACTAATCATTGTATGTATTTACAGTGGTATCTCGAGCTCCTAAGCTCTAGTTGTGGGTTCGATTCCCGCTGGGAACATTCGTTTAAAGCAGTAATGATTGAAAAAGTCATTGCTGCTTTCTGTATTTAGGGTGGTAATAATCACCTGGAATACTTATCAAGATGGGATGCTTTTACATAGTTTTTCAATCTTTCCACTTTCATAATTTTTGGGGGAAGGAATATTGTGCGTAAGGTGGAGTAAAGCATTTTATAGAGGAAAATAGATAGTTACTTTTCCAGACGCTTGTGATAAAATTGTTCATAAGTGGGTGAAAAATTTTGGATTGCACCCCAATATGGCCATAAAAGCAGGGGCATTGCCCCGGTATTATTTCATATAGGTAATAAAAATGACAGAAGAGAAATATACGATTCATAAGTATAAAAGAATTTTATTTTATGTGGTGGTATTTGTACTGCTTGCAGCGTTCCTTTTAGGACAGCGTATATACCCAAGTGAAAGAGAAACGGTCACGGAGGAAAGCATCACTTTTACGGGAACCTTTTACCGGGAACTGGCAGATGGAACGGAAGAGGAGATCAGGATCCCGGGCAGGTGTGATGTGCCAGCCGGAGAACTTCTGGTCATCCGGTCAGTGCTCCCGCAGGATTATAATGAAAATACGATCGCCATCAGATCCTCTATGGAAAATGTGCGCATTTACATCGGCGGGGAACTGAGGACGGTGTATGATACGGAGAATACCAGACCTTTTGGAAAAAATTCTGCCAGCCGGTATGTATTCTGCGAGACATCCGGTGAGGATGCGGGACAGGAAGTACGGATCGAACTGCAGTCCTTTACGAAAAAGTATTCCGGTGTCGTCAACACGGTATATTGTGGAGATAAAGCAGATATCTGGGCATATATGTTCCACCGTTATTTTATGGTAACTCTGATCGCCTGTACTATGTTGTTTGCCGGACTGGTCGTACTGATCATCAGTCTGGTGCTCGATATTATATATAAGACGAGATTTGATCTGGAATACCTGGGATGGTGCATGATCCTGGGAGCAGTATGGATGCTGGGAGAATCGAAGCTGCGCCAGCTGTTTATTTCCAATGCTTCCATTTTATCGAATATGTGCTTCTTCGCTGTGATGATCTGTCCGGTTCCGATCCTGTTTTATATTGATAGTGTGCAGCAGGGAAGGTACCGGAAGGTCTATCATGTGGCAGAGTGTATCATTTGTGTGAATTTTGTACTATGCACGGCCTTACAGGTACTGAATATCGCAGATTTTATCTCGACAATGTTCTTGTCCCACCTGGTGATCGCAGGAACGTTCCTGACGATATTTATCACCATTTGTCGGGATCTCATCAAGGGAACAGCGAAACATTACAAGCTTCCGCTGATCGGACTGGTGGCTGCCATGATCGCGGTCATGCTGGAAGTGACAGCAGTGTATCGTGTTGTGTCACTGTCTGGAATCTTTATTGCAATCGGATTGGTGGTTCTGTTGGTCGTTACTCTGATCCAGACGATGGACCGAATCCGTGAACTGGAGCTGGCCAGGCAGAGAGAGGCCAGGGAAAGCCTGGATTATCTGACAGGTCTTCCCATGCGTCATAAGGGTGAAGCGCTGATTCTTGAGAAAATGCAGAAGCAGGGCGGCTGTCTGGGATTTGTGGATATGGATAATCTGAAGAAGATCAATGATGTCTATGGACATAAGGCGGGGGATCGTGCCCTCAGGCTGGTAGGAGCAATGCTCACAGAGTGCATGGAGAACGCGGTGGTCTGCCGGCTGGGAGGAGATGAATTCCTGTTCTATCTGCCGGAGGCATCAGAAACAGAGATGAACACACGGATGAGAAAGCTGTTTGACAGCTTTGGAGCGGTAAAAAATGCCGCAGTGGAGACTTCACCGGCATCCCTGTCCTGCGGTCTGTGCATGTGCAGACAGGGAGATAATTTTGAAGAATGTTATATAAAAGCGGATAAAGCATTGTATTATGTCAAACAGAACGGTAAAAACAGTTACCGGTTTTATGAGGAGTTGGAGGAACAGCAGACGGATGCACAGGCCAGAAAAAACGACCTGGAGGTAATCGCCGGAGCACTGCTGGAGAGCGGAAGCTATACAGGAGCGCTAGATCTTGACTACCGTGAGTTCGCCACACTGTATCAATATGTAAGCAGCCTGGGAGAACGATACCGGCACCGCTGTTATCTGGTGCTGGTCACAATGGGTGCAAAATCAGACCAGACGATGTACATTGATCATATCGATAAAGCAATGGAGTGCATGGAGAAAGCAATCCGGCAGAATATACGGAAGAACGATATATGCACCCGATACAGTTCTCTCCAGCACTTGATCATACTGGTGGAAGCAGAAGAATCGTATATCCCGGATATTTTACAGCGGATATTTACCAGTTATTATGATGCTTACGGCAGACAGGATTTTAATCCGGGGTATGAGTACAGGAAGATGACACAGGTATCAGATGGATTCTCTTGCAATCAGCATGACATCCAGTAATACTTCCCTGCCCATGTAAATGGGATTCTGTATGGCAGAAAGCAGCTCTGTCACAGCCAGCTCTGCTTTCCGTTCCATGTTCTGATGGATGGTAGTCAGCTTCGGAACGGTAAGGCGGGCGTAATTGATATCATCGAATCCGGCGATCCCCAGGTCTGCGGGGACCCGGATACCCTTGGAGCCTAAGTAACTGATGGCTTCAATGGCAAAATAATCCGAAAGGAAGAAAACAGCCGTCTTCGTTGGAAAGGGAATCTGACGCAGCAGCTGCTGATAGAAGCTTTCTCTGGTGGTCTGGGTCTCACCGATATTGATCAGACGTATTTTTTTCTCTTTGTTTCCGGCAGTCAGTTCCTCGAACATTTCTTTGGCACCGGTCCATCTCGAATAATCCACACCATAATCGTTGGTGGCACATACCAGTATGTTTTCATAACCGCATTGTAACAAATATTCTGACATCAAGGCCCCCCCTGTGGAGTCATCCAGCCCGATGTTGGTAACGGGAGTATCATCGTGAGAGATTCCGTAAGCATCAATACAGACTACGGGCTTGTGGATCAGATGCCAGATCTTATTGCAATCATTGCGGGAAAAGGACAGGGCAATGACTCCATCGATATTCCATGCCATGACGGTACGGAAGACTTCATTCACATCATCTGTAGAGTAAAGCAGCATATAATAACCCAGCAGACGAAGCTTTTCTTCGATAAAGCCGATGATCTTACCGTAAAAGGGGTCTGAGATCACGGCATCCTCATATTTTTTGTGGGTATGGATAACGACAGCCACCATTTTGGAACTGCTGTTATTCAGGACGCTCAGTCCCATTTTCTGGACATATCCCATTTCCTTGATCAAGTTCTCGATCATTTCAATCGTGGCGGGAGAGACCTTTTTCGTATTCCCATGGATCACATTGGATACGGTGGCGGTGCTGACTCCGGCGCGCTCGGCAATATCTTTGATAGTAGTCATAGATAGGCTCCTCCTGTACTCAGACTATTTTAGTTATAACAGAATCCCAAAATATTGTCAAAAATGTACAAAAGAAAGAGGTTTTCATTTGGCTATTAAATAGGTTATGAACATAACCTATTTACATATTTGCGTTCGAATGATATGTTGATGATACAGAAGTTATGTACATAACCAAACGAAAAACAGGGACAACGTAATGTATGGAAAGCATGCAGGACATGCGAAGGAGGTAAACAGGCTTATGAAAAAGAAAGTAGTGGGAGGAATCCTTACAGCAATGATGCTCACCGGTATGTTCACCGGCTGTGGAAATAACGAAAGTCAGAGTGGAGACGGTACGAATACCGATTCGGGAGACCAGGTGGTAGTGGATATCTTCCAAAATAAAAATGAGATCAATGATGCGCTGCAGGCAGCCATTGAGCAATATGAAGCTGAGAATCCGGGAGTGACAATTCATCTGGAAACGGTAGGCGGATCGGATTATGCATCTTCTTTGAAAGCAAAGATGTTGGGAAATGACCCGGTAGAAATCTTTACACTGGGAGGACCGGATGATATTGCCAGCTACAAGGAATATCTCGAGCCCCTGACCGGAGAAGAATGGATATCCCATGTGACTGCAGGAGGCTGTGACAATGTGACGGTAGACGGACAGGTCTATGGAATGCCGATCGCGGTGGAAGGCTACGGATTGATCTACAATAAGAAAATCTTCGAGGCAGCAGGCATCGATGCTTCCACACTGACCAGCTATGATGCGATAGATAAGGCATTTGCAGATCTGCAGAGCCAGATCGATGCGGGCACTCTGGCAGACCAGTTCCCGGTGCTGGAAGCTGTCGAGGAATATGCTGCAAAGGAATCCTGGATCGTGGGCTTACATACCAACAATGTGGCATTGAGTCAGGAATTTGGAAGTGCAGCAAAAGCATTTGAGAGCCAGACGGTGAATTATACTTATGGCGATGCATTGAAGGATTTGATAGATCTGGAGACCAGATATACCAGCAGCAGGGACGACTTATCTTTGCTGAATTCGGTAGATTATGCAACACAGGTCGGCGGTGGACTTGCTATTGAACGGGTAGCAGTGATCCAGCAGGGCAACTGGATCTCTCCGGAGATCTCCAATGTATCTGAGGAGCTGTTGCAGGATCTCGGTATTCTGCCGATCCCTCTGAAGGGTGTGGTTGAGGATTCTATTGCAGTAGGAGTATCCAATTACTGGTGCGTGAACTCGAAGTCCTCTGAGGCAGAGAAGACAGCAGCCAAAGCTTTCCTGAACTGGCTGTATCAGTCCGATGAAGGCAAAAATATTGTGATCAATGAATTGTTTCTGATTCCTGCATTTGATAATTATGATGGCATTGAGATCAGCGATCCTCTGTCTGCGGAAGTGATGAGATATATGAATGCAGGCAAGACCATCCCCTGGGTATTTTCCGGTCAGCCCTCCGGCTGGGATAGCAACGTAGCAGCCAATGTACAGGCATATCTGGCAGGCAGCATGACCTGGGAACAGGTGATCGCGCAGAACAAGAGTGATTGGGAAGCAATGAGACAGCAGTAAGACAGGAGATAGGATTATGAGAAGAAAACAGACAGGCTTCTGGTTGTTTATCCTTCCGGCACTTTTCGCCTTTGTACTGGTGGTTCTGGTTCCTGCGGTAAAGGGATTCTACTATTCCTTTACCGACTGGAACGGAATTGGCAAAAATGCCGTATTTGTAGGAATATCAAATTATGGAAAATTATTGAGCGACAGCAGATTCTGGAATTCGTTTCTATTCACCTTTGTATTTGCAATTTGCTCTGTGATCTGCATTAATGCTGTGGGCTTCGGACTGGCAGTGCTGGTGACCAACAAGATCAAAGGTGCCAAGCTGGCGAGAACCGTGTTCTTTATGCCGAATCTGATCGGAGGAATCCTGCTTGGATTTACCTGGCAGTTCATCTTCGTATCTATTTTCGAAGCAATCGGCAAAAATACAGGAATGATCTGGCTCCAGGGCTGGCTGTCCGACCAGAAGACCGGATTCATTGGTATGCTGATCGTACTGACCTGGCAGTTGGCAGGATATATGATGATCATTTATATCGCACAGCTGGAAAGTATTCCGGAATCCTATCTGGAGGCTGCAAAAATCGACGGAGCGACAGCATTTCAGACGTTTCTGAAAATCAAGCTGCCACTGGTGGCACCGGCATTTACCATTGGATTGTTCTTATCAATCTCAGATTCTTTTAAAATGTTCGACCAGAACCTGTCCCTGACAGCAGGCGGTCCGGCCAACAGCACGGAAATGATCGCACTGAATATCTATAATACGGCATTCAAGGAATCAAAGCTGGGACAGGCACAGGCAAAAGCAGTGGTGTTCCTGATCGTAGTCGTCGTGATCTCTGTAACACAGTTGATCTTAAGCAAGCGTAAGGAGGTGGAGATGTAATGAAGATGAAAATCTGGAAAAAGGCAATGCTGATTCTGCTGATGCTGGCATTATCCCTGATCTTTGTATCTCCGATCCTCCTGCTGTTAAACAGCTCCTTCAAGGAACTGAAGGAGATTTATCTGGACGTGCTGGCACTGCCATCACATTTTGGGATAGACAATTACCGGGAAGCGTTTGAAAAACTGGATTTTGTACGCTCCTTCCTGAATTCACTGGTGATTACAGTGGTGTCCACCGCATTGATCATACTGGTATCGTCCATGGCAGCCTGGGTACTGGTCCGCTATAACACGAAAGCCAGCAAGGTGATCTTCCTGCTGTTTGCGGCGTCCATGCTGATCCCGTTCCAGTGTGTCATGCTTCCTTTGGTAGACTTCATGAGTGACCTGAATCTTATGAACCGTCCGGGAATCGTGTTTATGTATGTGGGCTTTGGATGCAGTATGTCCATTGTGCTTTATCATGGGTTTATTAAAAATGTACCCCTGGATCTGGAGGAAGCGGCGACATTGGACGGCTGCAGCATGGTAAGACTGTTCTTCGGCATCGTATTTCCTCTGCTGAAAACGATTACGGTGACGGTGGCAATTCTGAATGTTATGTGGATATGGAATGATTTCCTGCTGCCGAATCTGATCATCAATAAGACAGGCTGGCAGACACTGCCACTAAAGACGTACCTGTTCTTCGGACAGTTTACCAAGAGATGGGATCTGGCAACCGCGGGGCTGATCCTGTGCATGATTCCCATCATTATATTCTACATCAGCTGCCAGCGGTATATCGTGAAGGGTGTTACGGATGGTGCAGTCAAGGGGTGATGGCGCGGTATCAATGGCAGGGGGAAAAGCCCCTGACATATGAAAATAACAATATCAGAAAGACAAAAACAACAGGAAAGGTTGGACAATGATATGGATAAGAAATGGTGGAAAGAAAGTGTAGTATATCAGATATATCCCCGCAGCTTCTGCGACAGCAACGGAGACGGCATCGGTGATCTGCGTGGTATCATCTCTAAGCTGGATTATCTGGAAAGCCTGGGAGTGGATGTATTGTGGCTGTGCCCGATCTACAAATCTCCTAATGATGATAATGGCTACGATATCAGTGATTATCGTGATATCATGGATGAATTCGGCACTCTGGCTGATTTCGATGAATTGTTGGAGAAGGCGCATGAGCATCATCTGAAGATTATGCTGGATCTGGTAGTGAACCATACCTCTGATGAACACAAATGGTTCATTGAGAGCAGAAGCTCCAAAGACAATCCTTACAGAGACTATTATATCTGGCAGGAAGGGAAAAACGGTAATCCCCCCAACAACTGGGATTCCAACTTCAGCGGCTCTGCGTGGAAATATGATTCCCGGACGGATATGTATTACCTGCATTTGTTTTCCGAGAAACAGCCGGATCTGAACTGGCGTAATACAAAAGTGCGTGCGGAAGTCTATGATCTGATGAAATGGTGGCTGGATAAGGGGATTGACGGATTCCGGATGGATGTCATCAATATGATCTCCAAGGTAGAGGGATATCCTGATGGCGAACCGATTCCGGGCTCCAAATACGGTAACCGCCTGCCTTATGTGATGAATGGACCTCATGTACATGAGTATTTACAGGAGATGAACCGGGAAGTTCTGTCTAAATATGATGTGATCACCGTGGGTGAGGCTCCCTGTACTTCTGTGGAGGATGCCATCAAATACACCGGCTTTGACAGACAGGAACTGAATATGGTATTCACCTTTGAACATATGGACGTGGACAGTGATAACGGTATCAAATGGACAGACAAAAAGCCGGATCTCGTAGAACTGAAGCGTGTGTTCAGTAAATGGCAGACCGGACTGGATGGAGTGGGCTGGAACAGTCTGTATCTGAACAATCACGATCAGCCGAGAATGGTATCCCGTTTTGGCGATGATGGAAAATACTGGAAGGAATCCGCTAAAATGCTGGCAGTCTGCCTGCATATGATGCAGGGAACCCCCTATATCTATCAGGGTGAAGAAATCGGTATGAAGAATATGGTATTCCATAATATTGAGGAATGCAATGACATTGAAGCCATTAACGCTTATAAAGAATATACCTCCGATGGCAGGATCACACCAGAGGATATGATGCGTTATATCAATCGTAAAGGCAGAGACAATGCCAGAACTCCTATGCAGTGGAATGCGGAGAAAAATGCCGGATTTACCACAGGTACACCCTGGCTTATGACCAACCCCTGTTACACAGAGATCAACGTGGCAGCCCAGGAGGAGGATCCGGATTCCGTCCTGAATTTCTATCGTAAAGTGATCCGTCTGCGCAAGGACTATCCGATTGTGGTATATGGATCCTATGAACTGCTGTATCCTGAGCATGATACGATTTATGCCTATGAGAGAATTCTGGGACAGGAAAAACTTTTGGTTGTATGTAATTTTGCAGGAGAGGCTATGGATCTGGAAATTCCTGCGGAGTTCGTTGAAAAATCAGCAAAGCTGTTGATATCTAATTACCCGGAGATAAAGATCACAGATACTCTGCATCTGCAGCCCTATGAAGCAAGAGTATATCATATCGAGGGATAAGGGACATCAGCCATGGACAAATATTTATATAAATTACACATAAAGGGGATCCAGCACATCGGGATCCCCACACAGAAATATCAGGAAACCCTGGATTTCTACCGTTCTCTGGGATTCGAGATCATAAATCAGGAGAATTATCAGGGACACAGAGTGGCTTTCCTGAGAATCCACAACGTGATGCTGGAGGTGTACGAAAGTGAGACTATCGCAAACGCCACGGGCAGCATCGATCATATCGCATTATCCGTGGAGAAGGTGGATCAACTGTTCCGTGAAATGCAGGGAGTATACCGGCTCCTCAGCACGGAAGTGGAGCAGCTTCCATACTGGAAATCCGGTATCCGGTTTTTCAAGGTGGAAGGACCCAATCATGAAGTGATCGAACTGTGTGAGATGCTGTGATCAGATTGAAATTATATTTTTAATGTAGGAGATGCCACAGTATGAAGAAAGATCTGGATGTAGCAGCACTTGGAGAAGTATTAATTGATTTTACCACAGCAGGGGATTCCGGACAGAAGCCTATGCTGTTTGAAGCCAATCCGGGAGGGGCACCCTGCAATGTGCTGGCTATGTTAAGAAAACTGGATAAACACGTCGCATTTATTGGTAAAGTCGGGAAAGATATGTTTGGGGATTTCCTGGAAAATACGATCCGGAGTAAAGGAATATTAACCGACGGACTGGTGAAGGATGCCGGTATCCCTACAACGCTTGCCTTTGTACATACGGCAGCAGATGGAGAGAGAGAATTCTCTTTTTATCGCAATCCCGGTGCTGACATGATGCTTGGGAAAGAAGAAGTGGACGGAGAACTGATAAAAAGATCCAGAATTTTCCATTATGGTTCCTTGTCCATGACTCATGATAAAAATTTTGAAGCAATACAGTATGCCATTCAGGTGGCAAAAGACAATGGCTGTCTGATCTCCTTTGATCCCAATCTGCGACTTTCCCTGTGGAAGACACCGGAAGAAGCCAGAAAACGAATCCTGTATGGGATGAAGCAATGTGATATCATGAAAATATCGGAAGAGGAAGTTGCCTTTGTATCGGAACGGGAAAGCCTGGAGGAAGGTGTTTCCTTTATCCGGGACAACTCTGACATAAAAATATTGTTTGTTACATTGGGGAATAAGGGCAGCATAGCATATTATAAGAATGAGAAAATATATTGCGGGGGAATCCATCAGGAGCATGTCGTTGATACGACCGGAGCCGGAGATACCTTCTGTGGGGCAGTATTAAGCCGGATTCTGGAATTAGGGACAGATGACCTGACAGAGAAGGAGATCCGGGAGATGCTTTTATTTGCAAATGCTGCCGCATCCATCGTTGTTACCAGAAAAGGTGCGTTGTGCGCTATGCCGGAGCCGGAAGAGATCCGGGCGGCCTCGTTCCTTAATTGACAAAGTCCTGTAAAATAGGTAAGCTATATTTGTAAAATGATACGTGGAGGTATCGCATTATGGCTGAAATGAATCCTGGACAAACATGGGAGTGTGAACAGAAGCTCCCGCTGCCTATTGGTGTGTCTAACTATTGTCTTGCGGCTTCAGAGTACTATTACATCGACAAGACGATGATGATAAAAGACTTTATTGATGAACGCCCCATGGTAACACTTTTCACCCGCCCCCGGCGTTTTGGTAAGACACTCAATATGGATATGCTGCGCACTTATTTTGAAAGAAGTGATAGAGATACTTCGGTGTATTTCCGGGATAAAAAAATATGGTCCTGCGGACAAAAGTATAGAGATTATCAGGGCAGATATCCGGTGATCTTTCTGACTTTCAAGGACGTGAAGTTTGACACATGGGAAGAGACCTTTGCGGCACTTCGTGATATTTTTGCAAAAGAGGCACAGCGGCATAAAGAGTTACAGAGCAGTGAAAAATGTGACGGATACAGCAGAAAAGTCTATGAAAGGCTGGTCAATGGCAGTGCAACAGAGGTGGAATTATCTTCGGCACTCCTTGATCTGTCCGCAATGCTTCACAGCCATTATGATGTTGCGCCGGTTATCATCATTGATGAGTATGATACTCCAATTCAACAAGGGCACAGTGAGGACTATTACGACAAGATTATCCGGTTTATGCGGAATCTTTTTTCCGGAGGTTTTAAGGACAACAGTCATCTGTCATTTGGGTTTCTCACCGGTATTTTACGGGTGGCCAAAGAGAGTATTTTTAGTGGAATGAACAACCTGTCTATTAATTCTGTGCTGGACAACAAATACAGCGCTTACTTCGGTTTTACGGCAGACGAGGTCCGGGAGATGGCAGCATATTACGGCGCTGCAGATAAATATGACGAAATATGTCAGTGGTATGATGGATATCTCTTTGGAAAGACAGAAATTTTCAATCCCTGGTCGGTGGTCAGTTATTTTAGCAACAAATGTGAACCGAGACCCTTCTGGGTATCTACGGGAAGTAACGATGTCATTGGTGAAGTACTTGCAGTGGCAGACAATGAGATATATGACCGTCTCACTTCTCTGGTCAATGGTGAAACGTTTACCACATTTATTGATACGGATGTGATCTATCCACAGATCAAAAGCAATCCATCGACTATTTATAGCTTTCTGCTTATGACTGGATATTTAAAAGTGTTGAATACAACCCTTTCTTTCAATGGGGATTTCCTATGTGAGGTTGCGTTGCCAAACCGTGAGATTTCTCTGGTATATAATAAAGAGATTCTGCAACGGATGGAAAACATAATTCCACAGGCCACAGCCATTTCGATTCAGGAGGCCGCTTTTTCAGGTGATCATAAACGGCTGAAATCGCAGCTCCAAATGTTACTGACGCAGTCAGTGAGTTTTTTCGATACTGCCGGAGAGAATTTTTATCATGGGTTTATGCTGGGACTGTGTGCATTGATGAGTGGAACTTTTGTGACGTCTAACAGGGAGTCCGGTGATGGTCGGTATGATATTCAGTTAAAACCTATCCGCAGGGGGTTGCCAGGTATATTGATTGAACTGAAAGCCGGGAAAAACTGCAGTGATGAAGAATTGAAAAATATGTCCGAGGCCGCATTGAAGCAGATTGCGGATAAAAAATATGATACAGAGATGAAGAATGCCGGGATTCAGACAATCTATAAGTATGGAGTGGCTTTCAGTGGGAAAGTCGTGGAAGTAGCGGTCGAATAGGAAATGGAGCTGACTACGGCAAATAACAAAACCGGAAGGATGATCCAAGAAAGGGTGCCAGATAAGCAGGCATCCTTTTTCTATTGCTTTCAGAGGCTGTGATGGTTACAATAATGTCATATAACCATTGACTGCCTGCTGAATATGCCGTTGCTGTTCTGGGCGACGGAGGTAACCGGCAGACAGGAATATCGTCAGAAAGCGGAGGCACATATCCGGACAGCTATGGATTGTGTGATCCGTCCTGACTGTTCCACGTATCATACCTATTTCTTTGACCCTGTGACCGGAAAGCCCGTAAAGGGGGTAACCCATCAGGGCAATCGTAACGGTTCGGCATGGAGCAGGGGACAGGCATGGGGGATCTACGGAAGTGCATTAAGCTATCGTTTTTTGAAGGAAGACCGCTATCTGACAATTTTCCGTAAGCTTACAGAATTTTTCCTGGAGCATCTGCCACAGGATCTGATCCCTTATTGGGATTTTGATTTTGATGACGGCAGTGAAGAACCCAGGGATTCCTCGGCAGCAGCCATTGCCGCGTGCGGAATGCTGGAAATGGCGAGACATCTTAAGGGTGAGGAAAGAGAATACTATGAAGCAATGGCAGGCAGGCTGCTGAAAGCCTTATGTACGCACTGCGCAGTGGAGGAGAACCGTGTGTGCAATGGATTGCTGCTGCATGGAACCTATGCGCGGGCAAGCAGGGAAAATCCCTGTACTGACAGAGGTGTAGACGAATGTAATACCTGGGGTGACTATTTTTACATGGAAGCACTGACCAGGGTTACCTCGGATTGGAAAGCATATTGGGATTATTGGGAGAGAGAGCATGAATGAACTGACGATAAAAGTATATGATGCAGATGGCAGGGAGATTGCAGCCCGCAATGTGATCGACGGACTCTGTGCAAATCGTTTCCATGGTATCTGGCCGTACCAGTCCTGGGGGATTAACCGTCAGGAGGATGCGGTTCTTACGGTGGACTTCGGAATCCCTGCAAAATAAATGATATAGCAGCGATAGCGCAGTCTGGAAGATCATCAGACAAGTTAATTTCATAAAATGACAAGCATTAATGAATTTATACGAAAAAACAGCCCGGATAACACCATCGGGCTGTTTTTTTATGCAATATGTGGAAAAAATTTAGAACCTTCTTATGAGGTACCTCCTATGAAAGAGCGCAATTTCATCTATAATGATTTCAGAGGAAGTCAGGTAAAATGATGCGGTTTATTGCTTTGAACCTGTCTCCATGGTATCATGGAACAGAAAACGGTTTCAGGTTGCTATAGGTGCAGCCGCAGTATGATGAATACAGTATTCTGACTGATTAATGTAAAAAAGAGGTAGATTTTATGGAATATTCCGCAATTCTCCATGATATGGATAAGAGATTCTGCTATGCAATCGATAAGGATTTATTCGTGATACGTGTGCAGGTAAAAAAAGATGATATAAAAGAGATCATTCTTCATTATGAGGACAAGTATATACCATTGGAATGGAAGGATACGCGAAGGACGATTCGGATGAAGAAGGTTGCCACCTCACAGTTTCATGACTATTATGAAGCACAGATTCAGATGCATTTGATATGTCTCCGCTATTATTTTGAATTTACGGATATGCAGGGAGAAAAGGTATATTACGGCAACTATGAGTTTAGCAGGGAATGTATTACAAACAGGGATAGAATGTTCGACTGTCCACAAAACCTTCGTGAGGAGGAAATGTTTGAGGTGCCGGGGTGGGCAGCAAACAAGGTCGTGTATCAGATTTTTCCATCTCGCTTTGCAGCGTCACAGCCAATAGACAGGGAACTGTGGTATAAAGCACCCATTACATCTAAAGATAATCTGCATGGTGATCTCAGAGGAATTATGGATCATTTGGATCATATTCAGAAGCTGGGAATAGACGTTGTGTATTTAACACCTATTTTTAAATCGGATTCCTGCCATAAATATGATACCACGGATTATTATCAGATTGATCCTTCCTTCGGAACAACGGAGGATCTTAAGGAACTGGTGAAAAAAGCGCATGAGTGTGGAATGAAAGTAGTGATGGATGCGGTATTTAACCATACAGGAAGGGATTTTTTTGCATTTAAGGATATCATGGAAAAAGAAGAAAAATCCAGATATCTGGACTGGTATTTTATCGAGAAATTTCCACTGAAAGGGGAAAAAGGAGAAGCTCCTAACTTCAAATGTTTCGGTTATTATGATGGAATGCCAAAATTAAATCTGAAAAATCCGGAGGTTGAAAAATTCGTTACAGATGTTGCATGTTATTGGATTAAGGAATGCGATATTGATGGATGGAGAATGGATGTAGGTGACGAAATCAGTCATTTCTTCTGGAAGCGTTTTAGAAAGGCTGTTAAGGCGGTAAAAAAGGAGCTGCTGATCATTGGAGAAATCTGGCATTATGCAGGAGATTTTCTGGAGGGAGATGAATGGGATACGGTCATGAACTATCCATTTTACCTGAATCTCATAGATCTGCTTGCAGATGAAAAAATCAATGTCAGCCAGTTTGTACAGAATCTTGGATATTTGAAGGGGCGCTTAAACAAAAAATGTTATCCTCTTATGTGGAATCTGATCGACAGCCATGATACAGCAAGATTTTTACATCTATGTAATGATAATAAGAAAAAGCAGCATCTGGCAGCAGCTTTTCAATTATTATTACCGGGAATGCCTATGATTTATTACGGAGATGAATTTGCGATGCCAGGAGCAAATGATCCGGATTGCAGACGTGGCATGTACTGGGATGAAGCATACCAGGATAAAGAGATGTTTGAATGGTATAAGCAGTTGCTGAAGGTGCGAAAAAACCATGCATGTATTGTAGAAGGTGAACCGATGGAAATAGCTGCGAGGGACGAGGAAGAGACGATCATTCTGACCAGAAAAAATGGTGAAGAGACACTTGCTTTGATCTTCAACTGCAGCAGCAGCGCAAAGGTGTTTAATGAGTATGCGCAAAAATATGATTTACTTAGAGAGAGTCCCTTTGATGGAAAAATAGAAGGGTTTGATGCCACTGTAATAGTACTTTAAGAAATATGAGAGATGTCAAGAAAAACAACGGCTGGGAAAAAGCAGGAATTTAGGAGGAATAAAATAATGTCAAAAGATGAATATCTGATCACAGATGCCCCGCTTAAAGCACTGACTGTTTTTGCAATGCCGATGATTCTGGGCAGCTTTTTTCAACAGGTATATAATATGGCTGATTCCATCATTGTCGGTCAGTATGTTGGTTCCTCTGCACTTGCGGCTGTCGGCGCCTGCGCTGCGCTTACGAATGTATTTATTTGTGTGGCACTCGGAGCCGGCGTCGGTGCAGGCGTGCTGGTGAGCCGCTATTTTGGGGCCAGAGAATATGGAAAAATGAAAACTATTGTGTCGACATCCCTGATCAGCTTTCTGATTTTAAGCATACTTCTTGGAGTATTCGGCTTTCGTTTTTCCCATCCGATGATGAGCCTTTTACAGACACCTGCTGATATACTGGAGGAAGCAGTATTGTATCTGCGGATATATTTTGCAGGCTTTCCGTTTTTGTTTATGTATAATATCCTTTCAACGATGTTCACCTCAATCGGGGAATCAAAGATTCCGTTGGGTCTTCTGATATTTTCTTCTATTTTGAATATTATTATGGACCTTTGGATGGTGGCAGGACTTGGTCTGGGTGTGTTTGGTGCAGCCCTTGCAACTTTGATTGCACAGGGCATTTCCGCAGTATTTTCACTCTTGATCTTTTTTTACCGGATGCGCCAATATAAGAGTACCTTTCACTGGTTTGACGGCCAGGAGTTACATTACATGCTGCGGATTGCCATACCGTCAGTTCTCCAGCAGTCCACAGTGTCAATAGGTATGATGATCGTACAGGCAGTTGTAAACCCATTTGGTACGCAGGCACTTGCGGGCTATTCGGCAACAATGCGAGTGGAGAACGTTTTCTCACTGATATTTGTATCCATCGGCAATGCCGTCTCGCCGTATGTGTCTCAGAACCTTGGCGCTCAGAAAATCGAGCGTATCAAAAAAGGGTATCACGCGGCACTGGTGTTAGATTTATGCTTTGCAGTCCTGGCTTTTATAATCATTGAAACACTGCATACCCAGATTTCTTCATTATTTCTGGGAAAAGACGGAACTGCTTTCGCATATCAGGTATCCGGGGATTACATGAGATGGCTTGGCTATTTCTTTATTTTCATGGGCATTAAGATGGCGACAGATGGAGTTCTGCGTGGACTTGGAATCATGCGGCCATTTCTTATAGCTAATATGGTAAACCTTGCAATCCGTTTGTCGGTTGCTTTGATTTTTGCACCGCGTTTTGGCATCGCGTTTGTCTGGCTTGCCGTACCGGCAGGGTGGCTGGCAAACTTTCTGATTTCCTATGCCGCACTCAGAAAATCAAATATAAATTCTTTATAGAGTTATTGACAGTACGGAAGCAATTTTTGATGCAGCATATCTGACTTTTGATCTGATCGCAGCTATGTTATTTTTCATTTTTTCACAGGGAAAGATCTTATTTATCCTGTACGGAATATTAACGCTGACGCTTTGCGGAGGGGATGCTTTTCATCTGGTACCCAGAATCATCCGGGCAGTACGCGGAAGTAATGATAAAATAAAGAGACAGCTGGGAATCGGATTGCAGGTATCCTCTATTACCATGACAGTATTTTATATTCTTTTGATGTATATCTGGAAATTTACCTTCCCGGAATTAGAGATACCGGTAATTTTGGAGGCTGTTATTTTAAAAACGTGATCTTGGATTCTATGGCAAAGGAGCAGTCGGGGAACAGTATGGATGACCGGTAAAGGTGTTCACAATTTGGCACTTTGGGATACAATTTGGCAGAAAGTATTGTTTTTTGCAGTTAAAGCATGTAATATATTAACATACCGTAGAAGGCGGGAGTAATCAAAAAGGAGAAAAATATTATGAAGAAGAAATTATTAGCAGTATTGTTAACAGGTGTTATGGCAATGTCCATGCTTACCGCATGCGGCGGTTCTGATGAGACCACCACAGGTGCAGCAACCGAAGATGTTTCCGTAGCTTCCACAGTTTCCACCGATGGAGAAATGTGTTCCGATGAGACCTTCTCCATTTTACAGGACAATTATGCAACCATGACGGATGCATACAATGCGGTAAAGGATCTTTATGAGAATGACGGAATCGCAGCAGATGAGGCTATTGAAGATGTTATGAACCAGGCTGCTGACATTATCAACCAGATGGGTGAAATTTCTCAGGATTCCATTACCGAGGAGGATGCAGTTACTCTGAATTCTGCAATGGCTGACATTCTGGATGCGTTGTCTTCCGTTGTTGATGGCATGACCATGACCGAAGGCGGTGAGGAAGCTGCTTCCGAGGCATGTTCCGATGAGACCTTCGCTGTTTTACAGGAAAACTACAGCACCTTATCCGGAGTATATGACACTGTAGAAGCTGCTTACCTGTCCGATGAAATTGAGCAGAATGACGAAATCGAAGAGGCACTTACCCAGACACAGGATATTATGGCACAGATGGGTGAGATTTCCCAGGATTCCATTACCGAAGAAGATGCAGTAGTATTAAATGATGCTATGCTTTCCTTACTTGAGGTACTGGGTGCAGTCGTTGATGCAATGTAATTTCACAGTTCTTCTGTAAGCTACGTGATACAAAAGGGAGTAATCATACTCCCTTTTTGTGTACAATGAGTTATGCTTATCAGCAGACAGATATCCTGCGAAGACGTGTGTAGAGTAGGATATTCTATAGATACACAGGAAAATGAGGAGGAAATATTTCGTGGTCATTTTGTATTTTGCTGCCTTTGCATTCTCTGTATTGTTGCTGATTCTGACGCTTGCCGCTACCAGTCAATATCGTAGAAATTATCATGTACTTTCTACCATGACAACCGCAATTGTAAACTTTGGTTACTGGCAGCTTGCCATGTCACACAATCTGGAGGAAGCTCTTCTTGCAAATCGGATCGCATATCTGGATGGAACATTCCTTACTCTGTTTATTTTTCTTTCGGTTGCCCAGTTCTGTCGGATCAAGGTTCCTGTCTGGATCACTGCCGTCATGTCCATAGTCGGATTTGTTGTTCTTGGACTTTCCTATACCGGTGGTTACAGCACCATATATTATAGTAGTGTTTCCATCATCCAGAAGCATGGAGTTACTTTTCTTGTTACACAGGACGGACCGGCACATATCCTTTATGACTGCCTGATCGTGGTTTATGCAGTAATAGACCTCGGAGTTATGATCTATGCCTTCCGGAACAAAAACACAGTCTCTTATATGAATACGTTTTTCCTTCTGGCTACGGAACTGTTCTGCATGGTTGTATATGCTGTGGAAAGCATTACCGAATGTGAGATCCAGCTTCTTCCGTTTTCATATGTGCTCAATATGGTACTTTTGTTTGTACTTTTTCGTAGGACCAATCTGTATGATCTGTCCATCAATGCAGAGCACATTCGTGAAGAGCGCAGTGAATACGGCTATGTCTCTTTCAGCCGCCATGGAAAATATATCGGAAGTAATGAGGTTGCACGGAAATATTTCCCGGAACTGGAAAATCTTCTGATGGATCATAAGATTTCCCCCAAGGAGAAATTTCTTTACGAGGAGTTCGGCAACTGGGTAGCGCAGTTTGATCCGGATACCGATAAAACCCGTTACTATACCAGAAACGAGCGGATCCTCAAATGCAGGCTCAGTTCTTTTACTATGGGAAAACGAAACAGTATACAGGGGTATCTCATTGAAATAAGCGATGACACCAACCAGCAGCTCCATATTCAGGAACTGAATGAAATGGCCAGAAGGGCAGAGGAAGCGAATCTTGCCAAAAGCACTTTTATCGCCAATATTTCTCACGAAATCCGCACACCCATTCATGTCATATTAGGTATGAATGAAATGATCATGCGCGAATCCGGGGAACCGCAGATTTGTGTGTATGCCGGGAATATCAAGAAATCCGGCAATATTCTGTTATCCCTTGTGAATAATATCCTTGATTATTCCCGCATGGAACGGGGAAATGTAAAGCTTCAGCCTGTTACCTATGAAACGGGAAAGTTATTAAGCAATGCCGTGGATACGATCCGGCTCCAGACAGGCAGTAAGAATCTCCGGCTGGAAGTTTTAATCGACGAACATCTTCCGGTAAAACTCATTGGAGACGATCTTAAATTGCAGCAGATTCTGTTTAATCTGCTGACCAATGCGGTGAAATATACGAAGGAAGGCTATGTGCGTCTATGTGTTTCCCAGAAGAAGCGATATGCCGATTCGGTATCCATCGACGTATCGGTGGAAGATTCCGGCATAGGAATCCGTAAAGAGGATATTGCACTTCTCACCAATGCATTCTGCCGTGTGGACGAAAAGCAGAACCGGAATATTGAAGGTGCCGGTCTGGGTCTTTCCATTGCCAGTCAGTTATTGCAGCAGATGGGGAGCCAGTTAATGATCGACAGCGAATATGGTGTCGGCTCAATTTTCTCTTTCGAACTTACGCAACAGATTGCAGATGCGGCGGAGCTTGGAGCATTTTCCGTTTTCTCGGAACCAAACACGGAAATGTCTTCTACGCTTCCCGGTTTTACGGCACCGGAAGCGAAGATCCTGGTTGTGGATGATAATCAGATGAACCGCTTTGTTTTTCAGGGGCTGTTAAAATATCTGAAGGTGCAGGTCACTCTTGCAGCGAGCGGCAGGGAGTGCTTAAATGCCATTACCAAAGAGCATTTTGACCTGATTTTTATGGATCATCTCATGCCGGAACTCGATGGGATCGAAACGCTTCACATTATGAAGAAACGCAGCGGACACCTTTGTACGGACAGTAAGGTAATTGCTATTACAGCCAATGCCTATCCGGACGCAAGGGATGTTTACCTGAAAGAGGGATTTGATGATTTCCTGGAAAAACCGGTAGAAGGAAAGCAGTTAGAAGCTATGATTTATCGGTATCTTCCGAAAAACCGGATTCGGTATACAGAGGAAAGTTCTCACGAAAATGCAGAGGCTTCTGTTATTCCGGATAGCATCCCCGTTTCCACAGGAAGTACTAAGCTTCTGGTGGAACAACTCTCAGGTATGGGGATCGATGTGTCAAAGGGTCTGTCCTATGCCGGTAATGACTGGGATTTTTATCTGGAAATATTAAAGTGCTTTATAGATGAATACGATACCAAATGGCAATTATTGCGTACAAGCAGAAAAAATCTCTCCCAGGACAATCATTTTGACGCCTTCACCCATCTTGCACACCAGTTAAAGGGAGAGGCACGAGGGATCGGACACATGGAGCTTGGAGAGAAATTTTATCAACTGGAACTGGCATCCAAAGCGCGCAGAGAAGATAAGATTACAGACCTCTTTGACAGCACTTTGGATTTATGGGAAAGAGTCGTTACCTCTTTGACGAATTATCTAAGTTAAGCTGTTGCCGGATTTCTTTTTGAAGCCGGACCGGAATGGGAATGATGGAAGAATTCATCATTTCAATATCTGTCTGAACCACATTACGGACATACAGACGATTGATCAGGTAACTGCGTCCTACCCGGATAAACTCCGGATTCTGTTCAAAATCTTCACAGACTGTGGATAGTACTCTTGTTACAGAAATAGTATCCGTAAGGGTATGGATCAGCGTTACATGACGGCCGGCTTCAAAGTACAGAATATCCCTGAGAGGAATCTGTACTTCCTTTCCCTGAACATTCACCCGGTACAGCTTTGAAGTGCTTTCGAAGATCGATGTGCAGCGCCGGATGGCATTCATAAAGTCCTCATGATCATAGGGCTTTTGCAAATAATACAGCGCATCCACGTTATAGCTGTCCATGGCATGCTCCATGGAACTCGTTGTAAAGATCAGGCCACCCCTATAATGTCCCTCGCGCAGCATATGTGCCACACGCATGCCATCCGGATCATCCATATAAATATCCAGAAAAATGAGGGATGGTTTCTCAACAGCTTCCTCATAGCGTCGAAGAAGCTGTTCTCCGGACAGAAAGGCTTCTACTGTAATTTCCTGATCCAGATGAGAAAGATACTCTTGCAGATGATGATGCAGCCGCAGCAGATCGCTCCGGGAATCATCACAGATATAAATTGTCATTTGTATATAAATCCCCTTCCTCTTTTATGTTCCCTTTATACACAGTGCTTTTCCTTTATATACGGACAGTGTTCTCTGTATATTATAACGTTCCTTTCCTGTACAGTAAACAGATTTTTAAATACTAGTAAGCACTATTGAACCCACTATTGAACACTATTGAGCACAAAAAAGGAGAGAGGGTCGATTCATTACATTTTTGGGACGATTCATACAAGCATCTTCTTTTACTCGACAAATTATTATATAATACACCTATATGAGACAGTGGCATGTTTGGCCTTCGGAGGTGTGACTATGTTTTCTTTAAAAGACAAAGAAGTGAATGTGGGGCGGCAGAAGGAACTTGACTTAGTAAAAGGCTTTCTGATGATCATGATCATCTTTATACATTCATTTCAGACGATAGCGGGTGCGGAAGCAGCAGAATCCAGTGTCCATAAAATTATGTTTGCACTGTTTATGCCGACCGGTGCCTGCTTATATTTATTTACCATGGGGTTCGGAAGTGTTTTCACGCGGCATTCCCAACCGAAGGATCTGGTTAAAAACGGCATAAGATTGTTAGTGTATCAGGGATTAAGTAATTTATGCTACGCGGCAGTGATCGTAGTTAGTTTTCATATAAGAATTTTTATCACGGGAGAAATAGCGGGAAGCAGGGAATTGTATGAAGGCAGTCTGTACTCCATGCTTACATTCGTAAATATCTTTTTTATCTCGGGAATGTGTTATTTTATACTTGCGATATACAAAAAACTGGGAGTAAAACCGGTCGGCTATATAATAAGTGCTGTAATAGTAGGATTGTTATCACCGTTTACGGCATTACTGGTTTCTGATCACCCGGTGCTTAACTGGATCCTGGACATGACCTTTGGAGGGAAGGGTGAAACAAGCTTCTGCTTCTTTCCCTATTTGAGCTATGTGTTTCTGGGATATGTTTTTGGAATGGTGATCCGGAGAATCCCCGAAAAGGAAAAGGGCAGTTTCTATAAAAAGACCGGAATCCTGTGTGGAATAGCAGCGGTAATATGGTTTGCCGGCTGCGTGATACTACATCCCGGTGTTGAAGAATTCTTTGATTATATGATCGGACAATACAGAATACCGGGGCTGATAAAGGTAATAGGAAGCTTCAGTACCATAATGCTTGTATTTGCAGTTGCATTTTTTATAATGCCGATCATAGAAAAATGGAAATTCGTATATAACAGACTGTGTTATTATTCCCGGCAAATATCCAAGATGTATGCGGTGCATATCGGGGTATATTATTTGATCGGCGGTTTTAGTGCATTTTATGAATATAATGTGACCCAATGTCTGCTATGGGCGGTAGTGGTATTGATAGCAACGGATTTGATTGTGCAGGGATACCTTATCGTTACAGATAAGAGAACAACAGGAAAATAAAAGGAAGATAAAATGGCAGAAAGAAGAAACAACAGATTATTAAATACAAAACTGAATAAGTATATTATTCCGGGAATCATGATGTCACTGGCACTTCAGCTGGGGAACATTGTGGATACGATTTTTGTAAGTAATTTGATCGGTGTAGAAGCAATGTCAGCGGTTACGATGAGTCTCCCGGTGGAAACCATTATTCAGCTTACCGGTTACTGTCTTGGAATAGGCGGCTCCATAGCAGTGGGAAATATGCTTGGCAAGCGAGACAAGGAAAGCGCATCAAAGCTGTTTTCCGCCACGTTTCTGGTGACACTGATGGTGGGTATTATTTTTTCCGTCTGTGCATTCCCGACAGCGGCTCCGATTGCCAGACTTCTGGTACCGGGAGGCGGCATCCTTCAAAACTATACAAGAGACTATATCCGTATCAGTATGCTGGGAGCGCCGGTCATCGGCATCGGACTTCTGGTTGTAAATTATCTTGGTGTGGAGAATCATCCGGAACTTGCATCTGCGTATCTGATTCTGGCCAATGTAATAAATCTTGTTCTTGATTATATATTTCTCAGATATACACCGCTTGGAGTTACAGGTGCATCTTTATCCACAGTACTTGGCTTTTTGTTTGCAATGTCGATTTTTGTGCTTTATATCCGTTCCGATAAACGGAACATCCAATTTGTCCGGCTGAAGGGGAAGGACTTTGGAATCATGAAAGAAGCACTTGTGGCAGGGATACCCATGCTGGTCTTTATGGCAACCAATTTTATAAAATCCCTTGGCCTTAACACGATCATCATCCATCAGACCGGTGAGGACGGAATGGCAGTATTTACGGTCTGTGATAACGTGCTTTTGATCGTTGAAATGCTCACAGGCGGAATTATTGGTGTGATTCCCAATGTTGCGGGAGTTCTTTACGGCGAGAAAGATTACATGGGAATCCGGGTTCTGTGTAAAAAGATGCTGAAGTATAGTTATATCGTATTGGCCGCCATATTCGTTGCCATTATGGTGTTTACGGAACAGATTACGATCCTGTTCGGAAGCGGTGGTGGAGAGCTTGGAAGACAGATGGTGTATGCACTCCGGATTTTTGCTTTATGTGTGATCCCCTATCTTTGGAATAAATTTATCATAAGCTATTATGAGTCTATTGAAGAAACGGCAATCGCAAGTTTTGTTACATTCCTTGAGAATGCAGTGGTAATCCTGCCGGCCACCTATGTGGGGATTTGCATATTTAAGCAGATATACGGAACCGGTGTTGACGGAATTGCGGCAGGTTTCGTTGCCACAGAGATCATTACGGTAATCGCAGGCTGGATCTTCCGAAAAATAAAACATAAAAATACAAGCTTTTATATTGTTCCGGACAAGAATCCCGGTGTAAATCTGGATTTTTCAATCAAAAGCACCATGGAGGAAGCGCAGACGGTTAACAGAAGAATTATGGAGTTCTGTAAGGAAAAAGGAGTGTCTGCAAATAAAGCAAACCTGGCGGCTGTGTGTGCAGAAGAAATGACGGTAAACATTATCCAATACGGTGGAAAGACATCCAACTGGATCGATATCAATCTCTGTCTGGAGGACGATCTGTGCAGATTAAGGATCCGGGACAACGGCGTGAATTTTAATCCGTTGGAGTACAGTCATGATTATGAGGACTTTGACATTCACGGAATAGAGCTGGTAAAAAAGATTTCAAAATCCATGGACTATATTCGTGCGATTGATATGAATAACACTATAATATCATTTTAGGAGGAGAAAAAATGTCAGCAGTTAACGAAAAAAGCAGTTTTTCCTTTGTGTTTCAGCCGGTGACAAAGCTGTTCGAAGAGCAGGTACGGCTTCATCCGGACAAGTGTGCGGTGGTATCGGGGAAAGAAAAATTCACGTATGCCCAGTTAAATGAAAGGGCAAACAGAATCGCAAATGCTCTCATTGAAAAAGGAATTCAGCGAGAGACTATTGTAGGCATTGTAATGGAGCGCTGCTGTGATTTTTATGCGGTACGACAGGGAATTTTAAAGTCCGGTGGTGCATTTGCGGTAGCAGCACCTGATTATCCCGATGACAGAGTACAGTACATTATTGAAGATGCGGGGATTCCTTTTGTTATCACAACAAAGAAAATTGCAGAGGAACGCCGGGAACTGTTTGCAAAACTTTCCTGCACCGTACTGCTTCTTGAAGAATTGCTGAAATATAACAATACGGAAAATCCGGATACCGGGATTGAAGAACATGATCTTTGCTATTGTATCTATACCTCAGGCTCTACAGGAAAGCCCAAAGGGGTTATGATCGAACACATCAACCTTGCCAATTTTGTGAATCCTAATCCCAGAAACGCGGAAACCTATGGATACATAAGCAGAGGAAGTGTCTCTCTGTCCATGGCAGCCATGACTTTTGACGTATCTGTGCTGGAGGAATTTATTCCGCTGACAAATGGACTTACAGCGGTAATTGCAGGCGATGAAGAGATCCTGAATCCCATCATGCTTGGAGATCTGATCGTAGAAAATAAAGTCGATATTATGACCACGACTCCTACCTATCTGTCCAACATGATCGATCTGCCACAGCTTGGCAGGGCCGTGGCACAGATCAAAGTTTTCGATGTGGGAGCGGAGGCCTTTCCGCCGGCGCTTTATGATAAGATCCGTGCTGTCAATCCGGATGCTTATATCATGAATGGTTATGGACCTACGGAAACGACCATAAGCTGTACGATGAAAGTGATCACAGACAGCAAAAACATTACGATTGGTGCTCCGAACGGTAATGTGAAGGTATATGTGATTGATAAGGACAATAAGATCCTTCCGGATGGAGAAACCGGAGAACTTGTGGTCGCAGGTCTTGGAGTCGGCCGGGGATATATCAATCTCCCTGATAAAACAGCCGCTGTTTTTATTGATCTGAATGGTGAAAGAGCGTACAGAACCGGCGATCTGGCAAGAATCAATCCGGAGGGTGAAATCGAATTCTTCGGAAGAATGGATAACCAGATCAAACTGCGAGGATTGCGGATCGAACTTGGTGAGATCGAAGAGGTCATCAACAGTTTTGAGGGAATTATTACCAGTATTACCGTACCGGTGGATAATAAGTACCTTTGCTGTTATTTTATGGCGGACCGTAAGATGGATTCTGAGGAAATTTCTGCCTATGCTTCCGAAACACTGGCGCATTATATGGTTCCGGATGTTTTTGTCCAGATGGATAAAATGCCCTTAACCCAGAATGGCAAAATTGATAAAAAAGCATTGCCGAAGCCTGTTTCACAGCCGGAGAAGCTGAAGGAACCGGAAACAGCCATGCAGAAGAAAATATTTGAGATCGTTTCCAATGTGGTGGAGAATGATTTCTTTGGAGTTGATACAAGCTTTTACAAAGCGGGTCTTTCTTCCATAAGTGCCATGAAGCTGTGTATTCTGATCTCGGAGGAATTTGGTGTCACGGTGAAAACCAGTGATATTCATGAAAATAATACCGTTGAAAAACTGGAAAAGTATGTGATGCTTGCACCCAGGATCAGAACCTATGAGAAACGGGAGGTGTATCCGCTTACCGGATCTCAGAAGGGAATTTTTGCGGAATGCGCTAAAAATCCGGAAAGTACGGTGTACAATATTCCGTTCCTGTTTGATCTGGACAGCACAGTGGATACGCAGAAGCTGTCAGAAGCAATCATCCGGATGGTAAATGCCCATTCCTATCTGCTGACAGAAGTATTTCTCAATGACAGAGGAGAGATGGTACAGTGCCCCGGTGCGGAAGCCTTTGCACCGGAAGTGATCGAAACCACAAACGAACAGTTTGAAGACCTGAAAAATAAACTGGTACGCCCTTTTAAGCTGGAAAAAGGACGTCTGTTCCGCGCGGAAATTTATCTGACGGAGGACAGAAAATATCTCTTTACGGATTTTCATCATATTATTGCGGACGGTAACTCCTATGATATTATTTTTGAGGATATCGACAGAGCCTATAGAGGTGAAAAACTGGAAAAGGAATCCTATACGGGATTTGATGCTGCACTTGACGAAGAGCAGCAGATGAACGAAGGAAAATACAAAAAGGCGGAAAAATATTACGATAGCATTTTTGAAGGAATTGAGACAGAATCTCTTCCACTTCCGGATCTGTACGGAAAAACGCCCGAAAAGGGTTATCAGGAAAGAAAACTGGATATTGCGGTAGACAAAATTCTGTCCGGCTGTGAAAAGCTGGGAGTGACTCCTAATGTTTTGTTCACCGGTCTGTTTGGTATCCTTATGTCCAGGTATGGGAATGCAGAAGACAGTCTTTTTGCAACCATCTATAACGGAAGAAATGATTCCAGACTTGAAAATACGGTCTGTATGCTCGTAAAAACACTTCCGGTTTATTGCAGTTTTGATTCAAAAACTACGATTCAGGCATATATGACAGAGCTTTCCGAACAGCTTCTGTCCTCCATGGCAAACGATATTTTTCCGTTTTCCGATATTTGTGCTAAATACGGATTTAACTCCGACCTTGTATTTGCATATCAGGCAGAACTGAGTGACGATTATCCCATCGGAGATACGATTGCGAGGGGACATGATCTTTCCCTGGATATGGCTAAAATGCCACTGCTTATACAGGTAAGAGAGTATAATAATGAATATGTACTTACTGCGGAATACCGCAGCGATATGTACAGTGAAGCTTTTGTGGAGGGAATTCTGGAATCCTATGAAGCTGCAATGAACTCCCTGCTGAAAACAAAATATGTATCGGAGATCTCTGTTATTTCCGAAAACGCATTAGACAAGCTTGCACAGTTCAATGATACGGCCTGCGAATATGACAGAAATAAAACCATTTCCGATATGTTTGATGAAATGGTACAGAGCATACCGACAAATACGGCCGTTGTATTCAAAGACAGGAAATACACTTATGCGGAACTGGATGAAATCAGTGACAGACTTGGAAAATACATAGCATCTCTCGGTATCGGCACAGAGGATGTAGTATCCATCCTGATTCCCCGCTGCGAATATATGGCGATCGCACCTATGGGTGTCATTAAGGCCGGTGCAGCATATCAGCCGCTGGATCCGTCATATCCGAAGGACCGGCTGATGTATATGCTGGAGGATTCCGCAGCAAAACTTTTGATTGCCGACAGAGAACTGTTACCGTTGGTGGAGGGATATCAGGGTCCCGTTTTATTCACCGATGAGATCATGCAGCTTAGAAATACAGATGGTAAATTACATAAGCCGCAGTTACATGATTTGTTTATTTTACTGTATACATCAGGTTCTACAGGTGTGCCGAAGGGATGTATGCTGGAATATGGAAATATAACAGCATTCTGTCATTGGTACAGAAAATATTACAATATAGATTCCAACAGCAAAACAGCGGCCTATGCGTCGTTTGGTTTTGATGCCTCCATGATGGATATCTATGGAGCAATTGCCAATGGAGCAGAACTTCATATTATTCCGGAAGAGATTCGGCTGGATTTCATCGGACTTCAGCAATACTTTGAAGAAAACGGCATCACACATTCCTTTATGACGACACAGGTCGGAAGACAGTTTGCACTGGAAATGGATTGCAAGAGCCTGAAGTATCTTTCGGTAGGAGGAGAGAAGCTTGTTCCCTGTGAGCCGCCCAAAAACTATAGGCTGTTCAATGCCTATGGGCCGACAGAGGCAACCATCTTTACCACCGTATTTGAAGTGGACAAGTATTATCCGAATGTGCCCATCGGAAAAGCGCTGGATAATTTCAAGCTTTATATCACAGACAAGGCAGGCCATCTGCTTCCGTATGGTGCCTGCGGTGAACTGATGTTGTCCGGCTGGCAGGTTTCCCGTGGATATCTGAATAAACCGGAGAAAACGGCAGAAGTATATACGAAGAATATTTATGATGATACGGAAGGGTATGAAGTGCTGTATCATTCGGGTGATGTGGCCAGATATCTCCCGGACGGAAATCTTCAGATCATCGGCAGAAAGGATTCCCAGGTAAAGATCAGGGGATTCCGGATCGAGCTTTCCGAGGTGGAAGAGGTGATTCGAAGATACCAGGGAATCAAAGATGCTACCGTAGTTGCATTTGATGATCCCAACGGCGGAAAATATATTGCGGCCTATGTGGTATCCGACAGCAAAGTGGATATCAACAGGCTGAATGATTTCATTAAGGAAACAAAGCCGCCCTATATGGTACCTGCAGTTACCATGCAGATCGACAAGATTCCACTGAATCAGAACCAGAAGGTTAATAAGAAGGCACTTCCACTGCCGGAGAGAAAGGTAGAGGAGATCATTCAGCCTAAGACAGAGATTCAGCAGAAATTGTATGACTGTATCGCAGAGGTACTTGGCTACACAGAATTCGGAATTACGACGGATATTTACGAGGCAGGACTGACATCTATCAGTGCGATCAAACTGAATATCCTGATTGCCAAAGCATTTGACATTGTTATAAAAACATCAGATATCAAGAATCATCCTACGATTGAAATGTTGGAAGACTTTGTTCAGAGTGCAGGAAAAGCAACAAAGAGAGAGGAACAGGACAGCTATCCGCTTACCAATACGCAGGAGGGAATCTTCATTGAATGTACTGCAAATATGGGATCCACCATTTACAACATTCCCTACCTTCTGAAATTGGATAAAAAGGTAGATCTGGACAGACTTGCAGCTGCAATAGACAGCACGGTAGAGGCACATCCTTATCTGAAGACCCGTCTCTTTATGGACGAAAACGGAGATGTTCTTCAAAAACGGGACGATCATTTGGGGTATAAAACGCAGATTCTGAACGAGATGAACAGGGAAACGCTGGTCCGTCCCTATATGCTGTTTAATGAACAGCTTTTCCGGTTTGAAATTTACAGAACCTGTAACGGAAATTACCTGTTCCTGGATATTCATCATATTATTGCGGATGGTACTTCTCTTGGTATTATCCTGAATGATATCAACAGGGCTTACAGTGGGGAAACACTGGAAAAGGAGAAGTATACCTCTTATGATCTGGCATTGGATAATCGGGATGCATTGAAGAGCGATGTCTATGAAAATGCAGAGAAATATTACAGATCTGTATTTGAGAATAAGGGAGGAAGTATCAACTTTTATCCGGACAAGACAGGACCGGTTCCCACAGCAGAGCTTTACCGCAGAGAGGTTACGGAGATTTCCGTACAGCAGGTGAAAGACTTCTGTAAGAGATATGGAATTACAGAAAATGTATTCTTTATTTCGGTATTTGGTCTTACGCTGGGAAAATATAATTTCCGGAAGGATGCAGTATTTACCACAATTTATCATGGAAGAAATGATTCCAGACTTTCGGAAACGGTGGGTATGCTTGTAAAGACACTTCCCGTGTACTGTGACTTCTCAGGAAGCACAAAGGATGGCCTGCTGAAGGTGCAGCAGCAACTGATTGATTCCATGAACAATGATATTTATCCGTTTTCACAGATCAGTCATGAATTTAACATAAAAGCGGATGCCATGGTGATCTATCAGGGAGACAATTTTGCATTTGACATGATCGGTGGGGAATATGCACAGGAAGAACCGATCCATTTAAATATGGCGAAAGCACCTGTTTCCATTAGTATCTCCATCGATAGAAATAAGTTTGTACTGGAAATGGAATATCGTGGGGATATGTATAATGAGGAAACGATAAAATACCTTGCAGACAATCTTGAAACGGCTGCACAGGGAATCCTTGGAGAATACGATCCCGGAGAAATCCGGCTTATGTTTGAGGAACAGACACAGATGCAGGATATTCCCGAACATGCAGGGAAAACCTTTGTAGATCTGTTCAGAGAAGCAGCAGCAAAATATCCGGACAGACCGGCCGTAAGGGATGGAAACGGTGAGATCACTTACAGAGAACTGGATAAAATGTCAGATTACATTGCACAAAAGCTGACCGAAAACGGATTTGGCAGAGAAAAGGCAGCAGGCATTTTATGTGGAAGAACAAAAGAATATGCGGTAGCATATGTGGGTGTTATGAAAGCCGGAGGAGCTTATGTTCCTTTGGATCCGGAGTATCCGCAGAGTAGAATTGAGTATATGCTGACGGATTCCGGAGCGGAAAATCTGCTTGTGATCGACCGGTATCGCAGTCTGGTGGATTTCTATGACAAAAATATTATCAGTCTGGATAATGTTGTCACAGAAGCAAAGGATTTCGAACTTTCTGTAGAGCTTACAGCCCCGAAACCGGAGAATCTTGCGTATATGATTTACACATCGGGATCCACCGGCAAGCCCAAGGGTGTTATGATCGAACAAAGGAATCTGCTGAACCTGATTGAATATATCAGACTGACAAGAAAGACTACCCCGGACGATGTTGTTGCAGAATTTGCAAGCTTTTGCTTTGATGCATCGGTAATCGATTTGTTTGCTCCGCTTACAGCAGGTGCTGTATTATACATTTTGCCTGAAAGCATACGAAAAGATGCCGTTGCAGTCGGAAAATTCATAAAGGATGAGAACATCACCACTGCAACCTTCCCGACACAGATGGGTGAACTGGTAGCAGAACTGCTTGAGGATGCTCCCAATCTGAAATTTGTGACACTTGGAGGTGAAAAATTTAAGCATTACAGAAACCGGACCTACCAGATGATCAATGGCTATGGTCCGACGGAAAATACCGTCTCTTCCACAGAATTCTGGGTGGACAGACAGTACGACAACATACCGATCGGAAAATCCCAGCGGAATGTCCGCAGTTATGTTGTTGACAAAGATTTAAACAGACTTCCGGTGGGAGCCTCCGGTGAACTTTGCCATGCCGGTCGCCAGATCGCAAGAGGATATCATAATCTTCCCGAAAAGACGGCATCGGTATTTGTAGAAAATCCGTATGCTGTGTGCGAAGATGACAAGCGCCTGTACAGAACCGGTGACATGGTCCGGATGAAAGGTGACGGAAATATAGAGTATATCGGCAGAATTGATTCCCAGGTGAAAATCAGAGGATACCGTGTGGAGCTGGGAGAAATCGAAGGTGCCGTCCTGAAGCACGAACTGGTGAAAAATGCTGCGGTTACAGTCGTTGAAAAGGGCGGAAATAAATATATCACTGCTTATTACACAGGTGAAAGTATTCCGGAGGAACAGCTTAAGACCTTCCTGGAGCCGCTGATTCCCGATTATATGATGCCGTCATTCTTCGTACATATTGATGAAATGCCTGTGACACCGGGTGGAAAGATTGATAAAAAAGCACTTCCGTTACCGGAAATAACGACGAAGAACAGTGGTTATGTAGAGCCGGTGACTACGGTTCAGACAATACTTTGTGAGATATTTGAGAAGGCGCTGGGAATTGAGAAGGTGGGAATCGAGGATAACTTCTTTGATCTGGGAGGTTCCTCACTTACGGCCTCCAAGGTTGCCGTTATGTGTCTCTCGAAGAATATTTCCATTGTATATGCGGATGTATTTAAATATCCTACGGTGCGTGAACTGGCATCCGTGGTTGATGATGGTGCAGCAACGGAAAACGTACAAAGTAATAATGAGTTTTCAAATTATAACTACAACAGGATTCAAAGTGTCATCAGCGGAAATGTGGAAGATAATGTTGACAGAATAACGAAGGAAAATCTGGGTGATATCATGATCACAGGTGCCACCGGTTTCCTGGGAATACATATTCTGAAGGCATATCTGGACAATTACGATGGAAAAGTATATTGCCTGGTGCGTAAAGGTGCATACGAATCCATGGAAAAACGAATGATGCACATGTTGATGTATTATTTCGACAATCCTTATCAGGAAATGTTCGGGCAGCGTATTATCTGTGTTGACGGTGATATTACATCAAAAGAGCAGGTGGAGGGATTTGCAGCTTATAAATTCCGCACCATCATTAACTGCGCTGCATGTGTAAAACATTTTGCGGCAGATGACATTCTGGAAAGAGTAAATGTACAGGGCGTTCAGAACCTCATTGATTTCTGTAAGAATAACGGCCGCAGGCTGATCCAGATCTCAACAGTATCTGTTGCCGGTGAGGGATCAGAGGGAGTTCCGCCGATGTCCAGAGTCTTCTGTGAAAATGATCTGTACATTGGACAGAATATTACAAATGAATATATCCGTACCAAATTCCTGGCAGAAAGAGCGGTATTGGAAGCAGTTTCCGAAGGACTTGACGGAAAGGTGATCCGTGTGGGAAATCTGATGAGCAGAAATTCCGACGGAGAATTCCAGATTAACTTCATTACCAATGGATTTTTACGCAGCTTAAGAGGTTATAAAGCGATTGGTAAATTCCCCATGGGCGGTATGCATGAAATTGCAGAATTGTCTCCCATTGATTCTACGGCACTTGCCGTATTGAAGCTGGTGCAGACGGACAGAAGATTTACCGTATTCCATGCATGCAACAGTCATCATATTTATATGGCCGACCTGATCTATGCAATGCAAAGATATGGATTCCGGCTTGACATTGTAAGGGATGAAGAGTTTGAGGAAGCCGTAAAGGAATTTGCAAAGAACGGTAAAGAATCCGATGCTGTTTCCGGACTGATCGCATATACCTCACATAATGAAAATGAGATTTATACGATGGAATACGATAACGGATTCACGGCACAGGTACTATACAGGCTGGATTATAAATGGCCTGTTACAGATGACAGATATCTGGAAAGCGCAATAGCAGCACTTGACAGACTCGCATTTTTTGACTGATTCAATTAAAGGAGGAACTATTTATGGAAATTACAAGTAAAAGAGAAGAAGGCAAAGTAACCATGGAAATTACAGGATGGCTGGATACACAGACAGCACCGCAGCTGGGAGATGCACTCTCCCAGCTGGACGATAATGTCACAAGCCTTGTATTTGATTTTTCAAAGCTGGAGTATATCTCATCCGCAGGCTTACGTCAGGTCGTTACAGCATACAAAAAAATGGCAGGCAAAGAAGGATTTAAAATAATCAATGTTTCTAACGAAGTATTTGACGTTTTCAGACTTACCGGATTTGACCAGAAGATCCAGATTGAAAAATGAAAAAATCTCTATTAACTAAGCTTGCTGTAGAACAATGCGGAAGAACTCTGGAATTAACCTGTGAAATGTCGGAACTGGCAAAAATAAAAGACTGTATTTTTGATCTGACGGTGGATAATGGCCAAAAGAAAAAAATTTATCTTGCGTGCGAGGAAATTTTTTCTAATATTGCAAATTATTCCGGGGCAAAAAATATAGAGTTCTGTTATTACAAAAATGCAGATAGTGTAACGGTTATTTTTGTAGATGACGGAAAACTGTTTAACCCTCTTACACGCAAAAACGAAAAGGATTTTGACGATTTCGATGAAGGCGGAATGGGAATCAGCCTTGTGAAAGAATTGTGTTCCGGTATTCATTACAATAGCACTGACGGGAAAAATGTGCTCAGTCTGGAATTTGCAGATAAGTAAAATGATGAGATTGTACAGAATAAATATTAACCATTTCGAGGATCCCCTGCAAAAGAAAGAGCTTCTCGGTCTGGTCGGCACAGAGCGTGGAAAAAAGGTCATCCGGTATTGCAGGCCGGATGACCGGAAAAGAAGTCTTGGCGCAGGCATTATTATTCAGAAAATCCTGAATGACAATGGACTGTCTGAGAAAAGCCTGAAATACTCGGAGAATGAGAAACCGTTTGTGGATAATCTCTTTTTTAATATATCCCATGCGGGGGATTATGTTGTCGGAGTATTATCGGATTGTGAAGTCGGATGCGATATTGAAAAAGTTGTTAATGCGCCCCTGGAGGTTGCAGAACATTATTTTAATTCAGGGGAATTGGAATACATAAAATCCGAACAGGATAAAGACAGGGCATTTTTTACCCTTTGGACGTTAAAGGAAAGTTATATGAAAATGACAGGCAGAGGAATGAGTCTTCTTCTGGATTCCTTTGAGATCCTTCCTGCGGCAACCGGATTTACACTGGGAAAATCTCCGGAAAAGCGTTGCTTTTTTAAAACTCTGCAGTTTGATGATTATATTTTTTCGGTCAGTAATGAAAGAGATTTTTCCATAAATCCAATGGATTTTAATGATATTACTATAAGCTTATGAGGAGGAATTCTATGAAACGAAGGTTTTTGGCAGCATTACTTTCCCTGAGCATGTGTCTTTCCTTAGTGGCATGTGTGGATGAGGAAGACGTTCTGGTGGATGATGCGCAGGGGACGGAGATCACGGAACGGTCGAATGTACAGACAGAGGACGGCAGCTGGGCAGTGTACTGGTATCTGTGCGGAAGTGACCTGGAGACAGATGGCGGCTGTGCTACCACAGATCTGGAGGAAATGCTGCAGGTAGAGCTTCCGGAGAATGTAAATGTGGTGATCCAGACTGGCGGTGCTATGGAATGGCAGAATGAATATATGGATTCGTCGGTGATCCAGAGATGGCTTTACAACAGTGAAGGACTTCAACTGTTGGAGGAGCAGGATACGGCCAATATGGGAGATGCGCAGACGCTCTATGAGTTTCTTGCCTTTGCTAATGAGAATTATCCGGCTGACAAAGTTGCGGTTACCTTTTGGAATCACGGTGGAGGTTCTGTAAGTGGTGCGGCTTTTGATGAAATCTATGATTATGATTCTCTGAATCTGGCGGAAATGTATGAGGCTTTCGATGCGGTATGGCCGGCGGATCAGGAAAATCCGGCGCTGGAACTGGTTGGCTTCGATACCTGCCTGATGGCAACTATTGATGTGGCAGCAGTTTTCCAGAACTTTGCAAAATATCTGGTAGGTTCCGAAGAGGTAGAACCTGGCAACGGCTGGTACTATACCGGCTGGCTGGGAGCATTAGCGGAAAATCCGGGAATGAACGGTGAGGAGTTGGGAATTGCTATCTGTAATTCTTATTATGAAGGCTGTGAAGAGGTCGGCACAGAAGAGGAGACAACCTTGTCTGTGACAGATCTGACAAAACTGACACCGCTCTTAGAGGCTTATGAGGCTTTTGGGCAGGAAGCATTGGCGACAGCAACCGAAGAGCCGGGATTTTTCGCACAACTGGGACGTGCTGCCGCACAGACAGAAAATTACGGCGGCAATACCAGGGAACAGGGATATACCAATATGATAGACTTAGGGCATTTTGCCCGCCAGACGGCATGGATGCTTCCTTCGGCACAGAATGTATCCGATGCACTGGATGATTGTATCGTTTACCGTGTGGGCGGTGTGTATCGTTCCGAAGCCACCGGATTAAGCTGTTACTATTCCTATAATGGTGATGTGGATGATTTTTTCGGCTACATCGACATGGGTACCGGAGAGGCTTTCAAATATCTGTATGCTTATGAATTGACCGGTGAACTGCCGGAGGACGGTGAGGAATATCTGGCAGCTCTGGATATTCAGGAATTGCCGGAGCTTGTCACCCTGGAAGATACGGACTGGGATAATGCGCCCCTGGATGTAGATGACGAGGGAACCGCTTATCTGACATTGGGTCCGGAAGCTAGTGATTTACTGGCAGGTATCGGATTTTCTCTGTTTTATGTAGATCCGGAGGATGACCTGATGCTGTTGCTCGGTACTGATAATGATATTGTAGCGGATTGGGACAACGGTATTTTCTATGATAACTTCCGTGGTGTCTGGGGGGCTATTGACGGCTGTCTGGTCTATATGGAGATATCCTATGAAGGTGATGATTATAATCTGTATTCCGTGCCAATCCTGTTGAATGGAGAAGAGTATAATCTTCAGGTGGCATACGACTTCACAGAAGAAGAGTGGTACATCATCGGTGCCAGCCGGGGATTGGATTCATGCGGCATGGCAAGCAAAGAACTCCGTCTGCTCGAAGAGGGAGATGAGATCACTACGATCTGGATGCTTTCTTCTTATAATGGGGATGATGATTTTGAAATGTACGCTGCAGAAGAGCTGACGGTGACTGCGGATACTTCCTTTGAGGAAGCATCATTGTATGATGGATGCTATGCCATGATCTTTGAAATGTGGGATTCTTCCGGTAATTATGCATACTCCGATGTGGTAACATTTGACTGTGCGGACGGGGAGATCTACACGACGGTATATTAAAGCCGGCAAAATACAGGTAATATAGAAATAAGTTTTTGATTATAAAACGGTCAAAAAGCAATCGTATTTTTTGCGATTGCTTTTTGTCGTTGGAAAAGGGAAAAAGGTATGATAAGATGAGAAAAGAGTAAAACAGAATAAAATATATCAAAATATATCAATGGAGAAAATGTAATCATGAAGAAAAAGTTAAGTTCTACGGAAATTTTGAAGGAGACAGGGATCCTGACTGTGGCGGTAGCCATCATAGCGGCAGCAGTCTACTTTTTCCTGGTGCCGAGTCATGCATCGGTCAGCAGTATTTCCGGTCTCGGCATTGTGCTGTCTAACTTTATACCGCTTCCGCTGTCGGTCATTACGATGATCCTGAATGTAGTGCTTCTGCTCATCGGTTTTGCCACCTGTGGGAAAGAGTTCGGAGTAAAGACGGTGTATACCAGTGTGATGCTACCGGTATTCTTAGGGCTTTTCGAGATGCTGTTTCCAAATTTCGGTTCCCTGACGGACAGTCAGGAGCTGGATGTACTGTGCTATATTCTGGTGGTCAGCGTGGGACTGAGCATTCTGTTTAACCGGAATGCATCTTCCGGAGGACTGGATATTGTGGCGAAGATTATGAATAAATATCTCCATATGGAACTGGGTAAGGCCATGTCTCTCTCCGGTATGTGTGTGGCCCTGTCTGCGGCACTGGTATATGATAAGAAAACGGTGGTGCTGAGTATTCTTGGTACTTATTTCAACGGAATCATTCTGGATCATTTTATTTTTGACAATAATATCAAGCGGCGAGTCTGCATTATCACGAAAAAAGAGGAAGAACTGCGCCAGTTTATTACGAAAGATCTGCACAGCGGCGCTACGATCTATGAAGCCATCGGTGCATATAATTTTGAAAAACACAACGAGATCATTACCATTGTGGACAAAAGCGAGTACCAAAAGTTAATGAAATTTATCAATGAACTGGATCCCAAGGCATTTATTACCGTATATAATGTATCGAGTATGAAGTATCAGCCGAAGATGTAACTATTGATATCAGATCAGAAAACGCACGTGACTTTCACAGAGATTTCTGCGTGGGAGTGACAGTAATCCCAGAGAGGTTAAAGGAGAAATTGTGTATGGAAACAAAGAGATTAGTATTAAGAAAATGGACGGAAGCAGACGCAGAGAGTTTATATGAGTATGCAAAAGATCCGGAAGTCGGCCCCATCGCAGGATGGCCGCCGCATAAGTCCGTAGAAGAAAGCCTCGATGTGATCAGAAATGTATTTAACGGTCCCGAGTGCTATGCCATCTGTGAAAAAGAGAATGGAAAAGCAATAGGCGCCATCGAGTTGAAACGGAAAGGCCACACGGATATGACAGACCGAGAGGACGAGTGTGAACTGGGCTATTGGCTGGGACAGCCTTTCTGGGGAAAAGGGTACATGCCAGAGGCCGCAAAGGAAATTTTGCGCCATGGATTTGAAGAACTTGGGATGAATACCATATGGTGTGGATATTACGAGGGAAATCAGAAATCCAAAAGAGTGCAGGAGAAAGTCGGTTTTGTATATCATCATACCTGCGAAAAAGTTCCCGTGCCTTTACTGAATGAAGTAAGAACTGGTCATACAAATGTAATGACAAAAGCGCACTGGGAGGAAATAAACGAAGGAAGATAACGATTTTGTTTGTTTTACATGCAATGTACGAGGGGATCGTAAAAGATCCCCTTAAATGATATCATTTTGAAATATAGTTATTGCATAATTAGAAAACATAGAGTATGCTTTGTTTATAAGTACACTTCACTTATGAAAATTTCTATGTCAGCAAAAGCTGATGTCTGAGACTTTGATGAAAAAGTCAGCCGAACCTCCAAGATAATACAACAGAAGATAAGGGGAGGCAAAACACCACAGAAAACCAGTTGTATCACAAAACCAGGTAAGCTATAATATAGATATGTATAGATTCCTTTTGCGTCTGAAAATATCTATAGTTGCCTGACACAAAAGGAGAAAATTAATTGAATACAGAATTGAAGAATGCGGTAAAAGCAGCCGATCTGAAAGCACAGTATGATGCAAGAGTGAAGCGGCTGGTAGGACACAAAAGAGTTCTGGCACAGATTTTGATCAAAACTGTGGATGAATTTAAGGGGATGAATCCCAAAACAGTTGCAAACTGCATAGAAGGAACCCCTTATATCAGCACTGTGCCTGTGGAGCCGGGGCTGACCAACGCAGTGCTTGACAAAAACGGACAGCGTATTGTTGGTTTTAATACGGAAAGTCAGGAGATCAACGAAGGACTGGCGAGATTTGATATTGTTTTTTATGTGCGGACGAAGGATGGTCTGTCGCAGATCATTATTAATGTAGAAGCACAGAAGGATGAACCGGGAGAGTATGAGATCTTAAACCGGGCAATTTTCTATGTCAGCAGACTGGTCTCTTCCCAGAAGGAAAGGGATTTTGAGAATTTCCGCTACGATGACATCAAGCGTGTGTATTCCATCTGGGTATGCATGAATATGGATGAGAATACCATGAGCCATATCCACCTTACCAAAGAGGATGTGATCGGTTCCTATGAGTGGAAGGGAAATCTGGATCTGATCAACATCGTAATGATAGGATTGGCGAGGGAACTGCCGGAACATGACGAAACCTACGAATTACACCGCTTGCTGGGGGCATTGCTGTCCCAGGAATTGAGTGTAGATGAAAAGTTGAACATCATAGGAAATGAGTATAATATTCCCATAGAAGAAAATATGAGAAAGGATGTGAGCGCTATGTGCAATTTAGGCGAAGGAATTGAAGAAAAAGGAATTGCGAAGGGTCGAGAAGCAGGACGTGAAGAAGGCCGAATAGAGGGTGAAGCCAGTCTTATTTTAAAAATGCACAAGAATGGTCTGTCGGCAGAGCAGATAGCATCCGCCACAGACAAAACAATAGAAGAAGTAGAGGCAATTATTTCCGGGAAAAACATTGACACAGGTTTAGAATAATAGGTTAGTTATTGACTCATTGAGAGATTTCTATTTTCAAGGGGTCTTTTTGTAAACTATCAGTTGTATCCCCGACAGTGTAGGCAATAATGAAAAAAAGTCTGACAGAGGGGGGGAGTAATATGCAGGTAAGAGAATTAGAGGAACAGAAGCTTCAAAAGATAGGCCATGCCTTTGGAATGGAGTTGGTTAGCCCCCGTGATTTTGGTGAGAAGGGCAAACTCTATGATCTGATCAAATATTCGGATTGATTTATCTTTTCGCATTATGGAATTGGGCAGGGGTGTGTGATAAAATAGAGCAAAATATCCTGACAAATGGGAGAGAAATCAATGAAAATAGAAAAAGTAGCAATTTTGGGAGCGGGAGCCGTGGGCTCTTATGTGATCTGGGGACTGGCCGGACGGGAAGACATCCGGCTGGGTGTCGTGGCAGAAGGAGAGAGGGCGGAGCGCCTGAAACAGGGCTGCCGGATCAATGATGTCATCTATCACCCGGAGGTATGGAGCCCGCAGGAAGCCTACGGAGTTGATCTGCTGATCGTGGCGCTGAAATACGGAGCATTGCCGGGGGCAATGGAGAGTATCCGTACGATCACCGGTGAAAATACGGTGGTGATGAGCCTGATGAACGGTGTTGACAGTGAAGAGCTTATTGCGGAGGCAATCGGCGCTTCCCATTTGGTCTATTCCCTGATCAAAGTGGCTTCCCATAAAGAGGATACCGGTTACTATTTTAATCCGGAGACCACCATAGGAATCGTCTTCGGAGAGGCAGTGGCGCCTTATCAGAGTGAACGGATACAGGCTATAGAAAAACTATTTGAAAATACTGGAATTCATTATCGTGTGACGGAGTATATCCGGGAAGAAATGTGGAGTAAATTCCGACTGAATGTGTGCAATAATCTGCCCCAGGCAATTCTTGGTGCCGGTGTGGGCTGTTACCGGGACAGCACTCATATGAAAGCCATCAGTGACGGTCTGAAAAAAGAGTTGGAAGCCATCGCAGAGGCGAAGGGAATCGATATCAGCAGGGCAGATGCCTCTTCCGCCCGCGGGAGTGCGGTGCCGCCCACCGCAAGATATTCCACTTTGCAGGATCTGGATGCCGGACGGCATACGGAGATCGACATGTTCTCCGGAGCTTTGATGCGTATGGGCAGAGAACTGGGGATTCCGGTTCCCTATAACGAATACACTTACCATATGATCAAAGCCCTCGAAGAGAAGAACGACGGAAAATTCCATTATACAGGGAAAGAAAAAGCAACCTATGCAAAATAAAATTATTTCAGGAAAGTCCGTAGTATCTCCTCAGGCCGGGGAGTGTGCTGCGGATATTTTTCTCTTAACGGATCGGCGGCTCCGTCCATAATATAGGGATGTCCCACGATATCCAGCATAGATACGTCATTATAATTGTCGCCGAATGCCATGACATCCGCAAGGTCGATACCAAGGATCCTGCAGATAGAGGTGACACCGATGCCTTTGTTGGCAAGGGTAGTATCGATCCAGTAAGGTCCCGCCACCGCACAGTTCGCCTGCTCCCAACGGGGAACGAAGCGGTCAGCGTAAGCCGCTACGCCTTCATGGAGATATACGGAGACCTTTACGATATCCTCCGGAATTTCGGAAGGATCCTGAATGACCTGATAGTTGTTGCCGATAAACTTTATTCTGTCCAGCATTCCCAGCCCACGTTCCATCAGATACGCCGTATTCTGTCCGGAGAGCATGACTTCGCCCTGCCTGTCACTCCGGCTCCACAGATCTTCTGCAATTTCCTCTGCCAGCTCTCTAGGCATGGGATTTTTCGCAATACACTGCTCGTCCTTGTAGATCACGCCACCGTTTTCACATAAGAAAATACAACAATCTGCCACCGGTGCAAACAGCTTCCGCAGGCTGGTATACTGTCTTCCAGACGCCGGGCAGAACAGGATCCCCCGGTCACGAAGAGCCCGGATCTGGTCAAAGATTTCTCCCTGTAATTCTTTTTTTCCATATTGCAGCAGTGTACCATCGAGGTCACTGCAGACTAATCTGATTCCCATAGTTGGAATTCCTTTCTATATGGTTCCGTTTTTATAATTCGTTCCCCATTCCTGCATGGCATTGAGAATAGGGCGCATAGTTTCCCCGAGGTCGCTCAGGGCATATTCTACCCGGGGCGGTACTTCCGGGTAGACGGTCCGGGTGATCAGTCCGTCCTCTTCCATGGAACGCAGGGAGTCGGTCAGAACCTTCTGACTGATGCCTTCCAGACTTTTCTTCAACTCATTGAATCTCCAGGGGCGCATCATTAAATTTCTCATTATCAACAATTTCCATTTACTTCCGATCAACTGTACTGTGGTGGCTACCGGGCATTCCGGCAGTTCGTCCTTCGTCAACATAAGATAGATAACCTCCCAAAAGTATCAAATATAATGTAAGTATCAATTACAATGTAACATAAAGGTGCGCATTCGTCTATAGGTTACAAAAAGGTGCCTATGTAATAAAAAAGTGCGTACTTTTTTTGCCGTTCCGCTCTTGCTATTCTGTAAATGTAACGAGGCGAAAGCCTGAAAATACACATATTACAGGAGGTAAGTAAAATGGCATTAGCAAACATTTTTGGATGGAACAGACAGGACAAGGCACAGACAAGTGCAGCCTGCGGAACAGCATGTGGAGCGGCAGACAAGCCCGCAGAGAAACCTGCAGCCTGCGGAACAGCATGTGGAGCAGCAGACAAGCCCGCAGAAAAACCTGCAGCCTGCGGCACGGCATGTGGTGCTTCCGATAAGTAAGTAAATCCAAAAGAGAAAGAAGGAGAGGGACAGGATGAGAAGTTATTTTTCTTTTCAATGGCATATTACAGATGAATGTGACCAGCGCTGCAAGCACTGCTATATTTTTTCCGGGGAAGGCTGTAAGGAGTTGAAGAGCATGACCTGGCAGCAGATGCAGGAGGTCGTGGCGAACTGCGAGGACTTCTGCAAGGTATACAACAGAGTTCCGTATTTCTATATCACCGGCGGCGATCCTATCCTTCATCCCGATTTCTGGAAACTGATGGTCCTGCTGAAAAGCAAGGACATTCCGTTTACCCTGATGGGCAATCCGTTCCATCTGGATGATCAGATCTGTCGTATGCTGAAAGTGTGCGGCTGTGAGAAATACCAGATGTCTCTGGACGGTATGCGTGAAACCCATGACTGGTTCCGCAAGCCCGGCAGCTTCGACCTGACACTGGAAAAGGTCGGCTGTCTCAACCGGGCAGGAATCAAAAGTATTATTATGAGTACGGTGTCGAAGACAAATATGAATGAGATACCGGATATTATTGATGAAGTAGTGAAAGCGAAAGTTAAGGTGTTTGCATTTTCGCGGTATGTGCCCACCGGCGGTGAGGTGGATACCAGCATGACGCCGCAGGAATATCGCAGACTTTTAGAGATCTGTGATGCGAAGTTCAAAGCATATGAGGCAGCGGGATGCGAGACCTATTTTAATAGAAAAGACCACCTGTGGACGTTGTACGAATACGAGACAGGCCAGTTTAAACTGCCGGAGAACGCATGTGACGGCATGATCTACGGAGGCTGTAACTGCGGAAACTGTCATATTACCATTTCCTCCAACGGAGATATCATGGCATGCCGCAGAGTCACCGACAGCAGAGTGGCGAATATCTGGGAAGACCGGCTGGCGGACGTCTGGGTCTGCCAGATGGAAAAATACAGAGATTACGATAAATTCAAGAAATGCAGCAAATGTGAACTGAAAGCATGGTGCAGGGGATGTCCCGCCGTGGCAAACGGCACTACCGGAGATTTCTACGGTGCGGATCCCCAGTGCTGGAAGACGAGAAACGAGATCACGGGAGAGGAGTTGTAGATCATGGCAATTATGGACATTATCAAGGCAAGACATTCCATCCGGAAATATACCGGAGAGCAGATTCCCACAGAGGCATTGGAACAGATCCTGGAGGCAGGGAATTACGCTCCCAATGCGGGCGGTGGACAGCGCAGCATGCTGGTGGCAATCCATAATAAGGAACTGACAACACGGGTGGGAAAAATGAATCTGGCGCATTTTGACCGCACGCATCTGGCAGGCAATTATGTCTCCAAAGAGCAGCCAAGTACTATAGATGATCCTACAATCCGGAACGGATTCTACGATGCACCTACAGTGGTATGTGTCTTCTGTCAGGATAACTTCCTGTTCAAGACGGCGGATGCTTTCTGCATGATGGAAAATATGATTCTGCAGGCAACGGAGCTGGGAATTGCTTCCTGTATCATATCCAGAGGCCCTGAGACCTTTGCTTCGGAAGAGGGCAAACAGCTTATGTATGACTGGGAAGTGCCGGAGGGGTATTCCTGTCAGGGATTTGTGATCCTGGGCTATATCGACGGAGAACAGCCCCACAGCAAGCCGAGAAGGCCGGGAAGAGTGAAGATCGTAGAGTAAGACGGTAAGAAGGACAACTGACAGTAATTCGGAATTTACGTTCGCTGGAATTGTGACAGCGGGAAAGGTATGGTCAGTAAGATGGACTTAGCAACATGTTTGAAAAAAATGGAACTGGTGGGAGTGCTGGCATTTGCCACAGTGGACAGTGACGGTGCACCGCAGATCCGAAATATCAGTGCGATTCATTACGAACCCGATGCCATTTATTTTTTCACGGCAAGGGGCAAGAACTTTTGTAGGGAACTGTTAGAAGACGGCAGAGTGCAGATCCTCTGTTATACAAAATACAAAGAAATGATCCGTATGTCCGGGAGGGCGTATGCTGTACCGGAGGAGGAACAGGCGAAATGGCGGGATATTATTTTCGAGGAACAGCCGTATCTGGCCAATGTCTATCCCGGTGATACAAGAAGTATCGGCATCATCTTCTGCATCGACCGGGCGGAGGTGGAATATTTTAATCTCGGTGTGAATCCTATTTTCCGGGACACTTATACACTGGGTGGTGGTACAATAACAAAAAAGGGTTATAACATTACCGAAAAATGCATTGGCTGTGGAAAATGTCGCACAAAATGTCCCCAACGGTGTATCGAGGAAGGGAAACCGTACCGGATACAGCAAAACCATTGCCTGCATTGCGGCAACTGTTATGAAAACTGTCCGGTGAAAGCGATCGTAAGAGAATGAACCAGAGTGAAAGAAGAAACTATTTAATCCAAAAGCTGTTGGAAGAGCAGCCACAGTATGCCAAAATGCAGATTCCGGGGAGATGTGAGGAGCAGAAGATGCTTCTGAGATCTCTTATGAATATCCGTATGCCGGGTGAACTTTCGGAGGAATTTCTGCAGATCCAGGATGCCTATCTTTCAGAGGAAAATGCCGGAAGAGGTATTGTCACATTGGCAGAGATACAGCAGTTATCCACAGATCTCTATCTCTGGAAGGGAGATATCACCAGACTACAGGTGGGAGCCATCGTAAATGCGGCCAACAGCGGTATGACGGGATGCTATCAACCCTGTCACAACTGCATCGATAATTGCATTCATACATACGCGGGAATAGAACTGCGGAACTATTGTAATGCCATCATGCAGAGACAAGGATATGAGGAGCCAACAGGGCAGGCGAAGATCACACCGGCATTTAATCTGCCCTGTGATTATGTGATACATACCGTGGGCCCCATTGTACGGGGAAGGCTTACAGCAGAGCATGAACGCCTGCTGGTGTCCTGTTATGAAGCCTGCCTGCGTATTGCGGAAGAAAACAATATAGAAAGCATCGCATTCTGCTGTATTTCCACAGGGGTGTTTATGTTTCCCAATGAAAGGGCAGCGGAACTGGCCATACAGACCGTGAAACAGTATAAAGATAGAACAAAGTCGAAGATAAAGGTGATATTTAATGTTTTTAAAGAAGAAGATGAACGAATTTACAGGCGATTCCTCGGATAAAACAGCTCTGATTAGAGAGAAAATACAGCAGGCGGATGCCGTTGTGATCGGGGCGGGAGCAGGACTTTCCACAGCAGCGGGATTTACTTACAGTGGGGAGCGTTTTGAAAAGTACTTTGCTGATTTTGGAAAAAAATACGGGTTTTCCGATATGTATTCCGGCGGTTTTTACAATTATGACACGTTGGAAGAATACTGGGCTTACTGGAGCAGATATATTTACGTGAACCGCTACATGGATCCGCCCACAGATTTATATAAGCAGCTATTTCAGCTGGTGGAAAACAAAGACTATTTCGTCCTCACCACAAATGTAGATCATTGTTTTCAAAAAGCGGGATTCGATAAAAACAGAATGTTTTATACCCAGGGAGATTATGGATTGTTCCAGTGCAGCAAGCCCTGCCATCATGAGACCTATGATAACGAAGAGAGCGTGAAAAAGATGGTGGTAAGCCAAGGGTATCGGATCGAAGCAGGAAATCTGACAGTACCGGAAGGCACACAGACTCGGTCTACTGTTCCTACGGAACTGGTGCCCCGATGCCCGAGGTGTGGCAGACCCATGAGCATGAACCTTCGTTCAGACAGCACCTTCGTGCAGGATGCCGGATGGGAAGCAGCAGCGAAACGGTATGAGAAGTTCATGGAAGATCATAGAGGACAAAACGTCGTATTTCTGGAGCTGGGGGTCGGTTACAACACTCCCGGTATCATCAAATATAATTTCTGGCAGTATGCCTACAACTGGCGGAATGCATTTTACGTCTGCATTAATAAAGGAGAGGCTGATATTCCCGGTGAGATCCGGGAGAAATCCGTAGGGACCGATGCGGATATTGCGGAAGTGCTTTATTTATGCAATTCCTGAAATAAAAAGATTGCTAAGGATATCTCAAACGAGTAAGATAGTAAGCAAGATAATAAGCAAGATGGAGTGACATAAATGGGAAAATATGAACCGCCATATACGATCTCAAATAAAATGTTGGAGCTTGTTTTTTCTATCTCTGAATATGATAAAGATAGAAAATGTATTTACCGGCTATAGGGGGAGGGCGTATGTACAAAAGAAAGCTTCACAAAGAAATAAGCAGCGGATTACTGGTATTGATCGTGGCATTTTCTCTGACAGGCTGCGGCAGCAGTAGGGACGCTTTGGAGAGTCAAGGCACGGAAACTGTCCAGGCAGAAGAAATCAGTCAGGAAACCGTTGCAGCCACTCCAGCCACCTCACAGACAATCCCGGAGACGACAACGGAACCTGAGCCGGAGAAACTTACCTACCAGACCGGACTATACCAGGAGAAAACCCTGGCGGAGCAGGTCTCAGTGGATACTGTCCGGGAGCTGCCGGAAGGAGAATATGGGGTGCTGTCCTATTCCTATGATGAGACGGTCAGTGTCTGGGGCAACGGTGCAGAAGATTGTCTGGTGATTCATGACGGTGACCGGAAATACAAGGTGGATGTCCCCTGGCAAAACATGTATTCGGCACCCCCTGCTGTAGAAGCAGCAGATTATGACGGGGATGGCGACAAGGAGTACTATATTTCTACCATACAAGGGACAGGAACCGGTGTTTATGTGGAAGGACTGTATTATGTAGATGTACAGAAAGGAACTCCAAAAGTATCCGAATATACACAGGTGGTCGAAGATTTTGACCGCCGGATTCTTGCGGCGGATACGTTGGATGAGCGGTTCCATACACTTCATGTGGATTTTCTGGATAAAAATGGGGAGATAGATGCTCAGGAAAGTATTGATCTGGATTTAACCCGCCTGTTGCAGAAAATGGAAGGATATACTTATAAAAGCACCGGTATGGGGGCGCAGGTCCGGTTTGAATTTCGGGGAGGACAGCCCTTTGCAAATGTATGGGTTGGCATAAATATGAATGAGATGGCGGACCTGGTTTATGAGACCAGCTTTCTTATAACGGCACCGGTATCCATGGGAAAAGATGGAAAATTTTCTTTAGGAGATTTTTCGGTACGTACTTCTTATTCTCGTTATTTGGAAGAGGAGAATAGTAACAAAGAAGAGCCGGATATGACAGAAGTCTATACCGGATATTATGATCTGACTCATAACGGCTACAAGGAAAAGATCGTAACGAAGGTCTATCTGGAGGAAGAAAACGGGGATCTCACGGAAGCATTGCGGAAGGCCGGAAACTGGGGAACAGTAGAGGTCTACGAATATCTGGGAGATGGACAATATGGAATCATCCCTCTGTGGTCACAGGAGTTCGCCATTGCCCATGCCGGGAACACGCAGATCTTCCTTACGCAAAAGGACGGCTACGATTATCTGGTGGTGACAAGCCTCTGGACGGGACAGGGGATCTGCTATTATGACTATAATGTACTGTCTCCGGTGGACTATTCCTTTGACAGATATCATAACGAGCTGAAAGGGGCAGATCACTACGACCCGCAGTTTTTCACAGGGCTGGAAAGCTGGCTGAAGGAGGATTCCCTCCTGCTTGCGGCAACGGATATTGACATGCCGCAGGGACAGGAGGTCATTCTGACAACCGACGAAGAGACACATTATGCGGAAGAATATCTGAAGGTAAAAAAGGAAAGATTGCAGTCTGTGGAAGATATTGATTAAACCACTGCAAGATGTCGGTACAAAAGTATCGGCACCTTGCAGTTTCTTTTTCTAATTATTTATGTCTGATAATTTTCGTTATCTGTATCAGCACGGTCGGCAGCAGAGCGAGCCCTACGATCTGACCGAGTGCTGTCATAGGCAGATCGGCTACGCTGAATACACTGTGCAGTCCCGGGATGAAGATAACCAGTGCCAGTAAAGAGACTCCTGCGGCGAAAGCATAGAGGCTGTAGCGGTTCGAGGTCAGTCCCAGCCGGAAGATGGATTCGCTGCCACGGCAGTTAAAACCATGGAACAATCTGGCCAGTGTCAGTGTGGCAAAAGCCATAGTGGAGGCCATAGCTGAACTGACGGTCAGTCCGATGTGATAAGCTGTCATGGAGGCTGCTGCGATCAGCAGACCCTGTGTTATCATCGTAATCATAAAGTCTCTGGTGAGGATTCCTTCCCGTGGATTTCTGGGCTTTTCCTTCAGAAGGTCGTCATCTGCCGGTTCCATGCCGATTGCCAGGGCCGGAAGAGAATCGGTCAGCAGGTTGATGAATAGCAGATGTACAGGTGTAAAAGGCACAGGAAGGCCCATCAGGGATGTGTATAATACGGCTAAGATACCGGCGGTATTGCCGGACAGCAGAAACAAAATGGCATTTTTGATATTTCTGTATACATTACGCCCGTTTGCCACTGCCTTGATGATCGTTGCGAAATTATCATCTGACAGAATCATGTCTGCGGCATCCTTGGACACCTCTGTTCCGGTAATTCCCATAGCGACACCGATGTCCGCCTTTTTCAACGCAGGAGCATCATTCACACCGTCTCCCGTCATGGAGACAATATTGCCTCTGCGCTGCCATGCCTCTACAATTCGGATTTTGTTTTCGGGAGATACTCTGGCATAGACGGAGATTTTTACGATCTGTTCGTCCAGTTCGCTGTCGCTCATGGCATCCAGCTCTGCACCTGTCAATGCAAGGTCTCCTTCTTCGAATATTCCGATCCGGCGGGCAATTGCCACTGCTGTTACCTTATGATCACCGGTGATCATGACCGGACGGATGCCGGCTCTCTTGGAAGCTGCAACGGCAGCCGCAGATTCCTCTCTGGGAGGATCTACCATAGAGATCAGGCCCAGGAAGGTATAGCCATACTCCGCATGGATGTCGAGATTTTCCTCCGATTCCTTGTAAGCAAAAGACAATACACGCAGGCCATTTTCTGAAAAAAGCTGATTCTGCATATGGATCTTGTCTTTTTCAGCTTCCGTCATAGGACGGATACCGTCGCTGCAGCGCACATAGTCACAGCGGTCTAAGAGAACATCCACAGCACCTTTGGTAAGGATCGTGGGTACACCATGCAGCACATATTTCGTACTCATCAGCTTTCTGTCGGAATCAAAAGGCACTTCCTCAAGACGCTGCATATTCTGCCGGAGGATATCTTCATGCATATTTGCTTCTTTCAAAATAGAAGATGTATCCGCTTCAATTCTTCGGAACATTTCTAAAAGCGCGTATTCTGTAGGGTCACCGATGCCTTTGCCATCGACGATGCTCGAATCATTGTTGAGGACTGCGTTGTAGAGCAGATAGCGATGAGTCTGATTCAAAAGGTCAAGCTGATCCGGCTCGTATAACCGGTCTTCTATATAAATCTGCTGCACCGTCATTTTATTCTGAGTCAGTGTTCCGGTCTTATCAGAGCAGATGACAGAGACACAGCCCAGACTTTCCACAGCCTTTAGATTCTTGATAATGGCATTTTCTTTTGCCATTTTCTGTGTACCAAAGGCTTGCACTATGGTCACAATGGAGCTCAGTGCCTCAGGGATCGCAGCAACAGCCAGTGCCACTGCAAACATCATGGAGTCCAACAGCGTCATCCGGCGATAGATACACAGGCAGAATACGACAGCACATATGATCATGATCAGTATGGCAAGTCTGCTGCTGAACTTGTCAAGGCTCTCCTGCAGCGGTGTCTTGCGCTCTTTGGCTGCATTCATCAGTCCGGCAATCTTACCCAGCTCCGTCTCCATGCCGGTAGCAGTCACCAACATCTCGGCGCGTCCATAGGTGACCAGACTTCCGGAATAGACCATATTTGCCCGGTCAGCAAGCGTCACATCACCCTCTATAACAGCATCTGATTTCTCTACATTGGCAGATTCGCCTGTCAGAGAGCTTTCATTGACCTGCAGCGAATAGCTGTGCAGGATACGACCATCAGCTACGATCATGTCACCCGCTTCCAATATGACAATATCACCCGGTACAATATCCTTCGATGGAATTTCCCGTTTCACACCGTCTCTTATGACTTTTGCACCGGGCGAAGATAACTGCCTGAGACTATCCAGAGAACGCTGGGCCTTTACATGCTGCAGGGTGCCCAGAATGGCGTTAATCACCAGTACCAGCAGGATTACAATGGTACTCTCCACATTGCCGGAAAACATGGAGATCGCTGCCGCAATGATCAGGATTACTACCAGCAGATCAGCAAACTGACTGATAAATACTTCCGGTATACTTTTGCGCCTGCTCTCCTGTAGGATATTTTCACCTTTTTCCAGGCGAAGCTCCTCCGCGCGGGCAGTAGTAAGCCCCTGTTCTGTCACCTGATATTTTTCCATGAGCTCTTTTACAGAAATATTCCAGATGTTTTTTTGTGTCATATACAAATCCTCCTTCTTAAATAATGTACCCGGATCCTTTGTTTATCACGCAAAAAAAGACTTTTACTGCATGATAAACATACAATAAAAGTCTCGTTCCATTTCTGTAGACGTGTACTGCCCGGTTAGCGACTGCCTGTGGCTTCACTAACGTGATGACGACCAACACAACACCGATTATCCGATGTGAACTACTCCCTAATATTGGAAATATCCTAGCATATGCGAAAAGTATTGTCAAATATAAAATGGTTGCTATACACAGAATTATTTTTTTGATAAAATAGGAGCAATAAGAAATCGTCCCACAGGAATAAAATTTGCAGATTACGGAAAGGCAGGAAGGTTAAGAGATGAATGAAATGATCAGAAAAAGAAATGAACAGCTGGCCAAAACAGTGATCAAGGGATTACAGTCCCGCAACATGTCAGGTTATTACGCAGAGGATAAAGAGGCTGCGCTGAAACAGGCGCTGGAGCTGATTCCGGAGGGAAGCACCATCGCCATGGGCGGATGCATGAGCGCCGGAGAGATCGGACTGATCTCCGCTCTGGAAGCAGGCAATTACCACTATATTGACCGCTCCAAGATGGATGCCAGAGCAGGACTGATGGCAGCTTACGATGCGGATATCTTTCTCTCCAGTGCCAATGCCATCACCTGCGACGGTGTCATGGTCAATATCGACGGTAATTCCAACCGTGTCTCCTGCATAGCCCAGGGACCGAGAAAAGTAATCTTCATCGTCGGCATGAACAAGGTCTGCGTAGACTTAGACAGCGCCATGAAGCGTGCGAGAAACGTGGCTGCACCTATCAATGCCCAGAGATTCGACATCAAGACTCCCTGCAAAGAAACCGGAAAATGCTTCGACTGTAAGTCTCCGGATACCATCTGCTGTCAGTTCCTGATCACGAGATATTCCAGACATACGGACCGGATCCATGTGATCCTCGTAAACGACACCATCGGTTATTAGACAGCAAAGGGGAAAAGACAATGACATTAGTATTACAAAAAGGAAGACCTGCCGATACCACAGGCAGACTGGACAAAGAGATACGCACCTATGACCTGCTGGATAGCTTGGATGTGGAATATGACCGTGTGGATCACGCACCCGCAATGACCATGGAGGATTGCAAGGAAGTCGATGAAATCTTACAGTCCATGGTCTGCAAGAATCTGTTCCTGTGCAACCGTCAGGAGACGGCATTTTATCTGCTGATGATCCCGGATACTAAGGTGTTCCATACCAAGGATCTGTCGGCACAGATCGGCTCGGCGAGATTATCTTTCGCCAAACCGGAATACATGGAAAAATTTCTGGATATCACCCCCGGTTCTGTCAGCGTGCTGGGACTGATGAACGATAAGGAACATCAGGTGAAGCTGCTGATCGATGAAGAGGTGCTGGACAGCGAATATTTCGGATGCCACCCTTGCATCAATACCTCCAGCCTCCGGATGCGGACGGCGGATCTGATCGAAAAGGTGCTTCCCGCCATGGAACATGATTTTGTAAAGGTAAAGCTGTAAAAGGCATCTATAAACTTACTATGGTTTGATCCGTAGATCCCAGTAGAAAATAGCGGGTCTGCGGCAGAGGGCGCTATGACATTGCCATGTACCCGAAGCAGGAGGATCTGCAAGCCGGGCTTTGCTTTTCAGAGGAAAGATGATGAAAAAACGATAAAACAATACTTGAAAAGCATACAAAAAAGCATAGTATGGAATTGATACCCGCAAAGAAATCGAAAATGGTAAGTTCCCTTTAGAACTTATCTGAGGAAGAAACAAAATGATACTCCAGATTTTAACCTATACTCATCATACGACTACATTGCTGTTCGGGGTTTTCCTGTCAGCCTTTTTTCTGGGGGTGAAACAGGATAAGAAAAATGCGTTACAGCTTCTTCTGCTGGCATTCATTTGTGGAATGTTATACATTAGCAGTGGATTCTGTTTCGGTACCGTCATAGCCGATCAGATCTATCCGTTGATCGTGCATGTTCCCTTGCTGTGCGTGCTGGTGCTGCATTATAAATTCCGTCCACTGCCGGCATTGATCTCAATTTTTACCGCGTATCTGTGCTGCCAGTGCAGTAACTGGATGGGGTTATTCGCCTTGTCTCTGACAGGTCAGGAGTGGTGTTATTATGTCTGCCGTATTCTGGTGACAGTGGGTGTTTTCATTCTGCTGTGCCGGTATGTCTGCCAGACCACGGCTCTGCTGTTTGCCAAAACGGACAGAGAACTTCTGATCATCGGAAGCCTGCCGCTGATCTATTACGTTTTCGATTATGCGACGACAAAGTTTTCGACGCTGCTGTATACCGGCAATAAAGCTGTGCCGGAGTTCCTGGGATTTGCCATTTGTCTGTCTTATCTGATTTTCCTGCTGATATATTTCAAGCAATACGAGTTAAAAAGTAAGGCGGAACAGTACAATGAACTGATCCGGATGCAGCTGAGTTCTCTGCATGCGGAGATGGTCAGCACGAGGAAAAGTGAGCAGAGAATGTCCATTCTGCGGCATGACACAAGGCATCATCTGTCGGTGCTGCGGACACTGATCCAACAGGGAGAGACCGACAAGGCGCTGGAATATCTGAATGAGGTCAGCCAGACTTATGATGATACGGTAATCAAGACCTATTGTAAAAATGAGATGGTGAATTCCGTACTGTCCATCTATAATACGCGGTTTGAGGAGCAGAGGATCCGATGGGAGGTACAGGTCAGCATCGGGGAGAAACTTCCCTGCTCGGAAATGATGTTCTGCGCAATCCTTTCCAATGTGTTGGAAAACGCCCTGCATGCCGTGCAGGAGCTGCCTCAGAAAAAGCGGCTGATACAGCTGTCCTTGTCCGAAAAGTCGGGACATCTTCTCCTGATGGCGAAAAATACCGTGCGGAATGCCCCGGTATTTAATGACGGTGTACCGGTGACGGAGCGCTCCGGACACGGACTGGGGGCCAGAAGCATCGTATATTATGTGGAAAAGCTGAACGGACAATACCAGTTCTTTATGGAGAATGGGGATTTTGTTGTCCGGATCATTCTCTAAGAGACGATTTTACAGGCGGATCGCATTTGTCCAGGCGATCCGCCCTTTTTCGTCGGTGCATTCGATCCGTACATAGCTCTCCGTACCGTTCAGGGGATGTTCGGCATGGGTGAGAGGTGTCGCCTGCATCAGATGCATCCGGCTGTTATAGGTCGGCCCGTCTGTCACGAAGCAGATTCTGGAACAGGGAGAGCATTCTACGAAGACGTGATCTTCCCGAATGCCCCACTGGCAGATATCCGGCCCCTGTGAAGAATAGTAATCCCCGGCCAGTAAGTGGTTTACAATGGATTCGTGATCCAGGGATTCGGAGCAGACACAGACGTAACCGCCGAAGCTGTCGAAATATTCCGGAGGATTATGATTGTCATCGGAGGCGAAGGCAGAGACGAAATTGCCCTGTTTTAACATCCTTTCCCAGAAAAAGGTGGTATGGCCTTCTCCGAAGCCAAGTTCGCTGCCGTGATTATAGATCTCCATGGCCCAGAGACCCTGCAGAGAGCATACTTCCTCCGGATCCACCCGGGACCACAGCGGATGGTTATAGGTAGTAAAGCAGCCTTTGGAACGAAGGAGATCGATCCTGTCCTGGGCAGCTTTGACACCGGGCCAGGAATCCGTATTATAGACAGGAACCGTAAGACGTTCTCCGGACGTGAATAACCGGCTGCCGGCCTGCTCCTGCATCTGGCGGTTACCCAGGATTCCGTGAATGTGATGTGTCTTCACCTGATGGCCTTCGGCATCGCATAATTTTACGGAGGCCTCCAGACCGGGAAGAAGGATAAAGCCATCGGTGTCGAATTCACTCCGCAGATCCGTATAATAGTCATGCTCACTCAGGCATAAGAAGCTGTAGCCGTTCTTTTTATAAAGAGAGACCATTTCCGCAGGAGTCAGGCGGCCGTCGGAATTGGTGGAGTGGGAATGAAGATTCCCCTTATACCGGTTCGTGTGTTCCGGAAAGACCGATCTATTCGTATATTTATTCATAAAAGCCTCCTCTTGTTGTTTTATTTTCCAATTTCAAATTTTCCAATAAAAAAGAATAGCACAATGGAATAAAACGAAACAATCCTTGCAATGTAAAATTCCCTCCGAAAAGTTTTACGGAGCGTTTACTTTTTTTTACGAGTCGTTGGTAGTAGCTGCCGGCGGCTTTTTTTATAATCGGAGATGTCAATTGATGAGAAAAAAATGAAATCAGAGGAGAAGCAGATGAAGAAATTAATCAGCCTTGTTCTGGCAGGTATCATGACATTTTCCCTTGCAGCCTGCGGACAGAACGTAACCGACAACCAGACAACAGCACAGAATGCGCAGACCACACAGAGCAACGAAGTCCAGACGGCAGCAGCGACAGACAGTACCCAGTCTACAGCAGAACCTATGGAACTGACCATGTATTTCCCGGTATCTGTTGGCGGTGGCCCGGACGCATTGATCGATGCCCTGTGTGCACAATATCATGAAGAGAATCCGAATGTTACGATCAAACCGGTATATGCCGGAAGCTACGCAGACACAAGAACCAAGGTGCAGGCAGCCATCAAAGGCGGTAATACACCGGATCTTGCCATTATGTTCTCCATCGATCTGTATTCCCTGCTGGCCATGGATGCCATTGCAGATATCAACAGCTTCTGCACTACCGATGCGGATAAAGAGTGGCTGAACGGTTTCTATGAAGGATTCATGATGAACAGCCGTGACGGTGAGACGACCTACGGTATTCCCTGGCAGAGAAGTACCATCGTGCTGTATTACAACAAGGATGCTTTCCGCGAGGCAGGCCTGGATCCGGAGAAGGCTCCTTCCACCTGGGAGGAAATGAAGGAATATGCAAAGCAGCTGACCAAGGCAGACGGTTCCCGGTACGGTATCGAGATCCCCTCCGACGGCTATGCTTACTGGATGTTACAGACCTTCTGCACCCAGCAGAGCGGGTTCAATCTGATGAATGATACCGGTACCGAAGTATATTACAACGACGACAGAACCGCCAAGGGTTTAAGCTTCTGGAAGTCTCTGGCAGAAGATGGTTCCATGCCCTCCGGCATTGTAGCATGGGCTACCACCCCTTCCGACTTTATCGAAGGTAAAACCGCTATGATGTATCATACGACCGGTAACCTGACCAACGTGAAGAAGAACGCAGCCTTTGATTTCGGTGTGGCAATGCTTCCTGCAGATGAGACACCCGGTTCTCCTACCGGCGGCGGTAACTTCTACATTTTCAAGGGTGTATCTCCCGAGAGACAGCAGGCAGCCTTCGAGTTCATCAAATGGATGACCGATGACGAGAGAGTAGCACAGTGGAGTATTGATACCGGTTATGTAGCCACCAGACCCAGTGCTTATGAGACCGAGCGCATGAAGGCTTATGCGGAAGAGTTCCCTTACTGCCTGGTAGCAAGAGACCAGCTGGAGTATGGTTATGCGGAACTGTCCACCTACAATCAGGCAGAAGTGCAGAAGGCAATTGATGATGCCATCTCCTATGTCATGACGGATCAGAAGGATGTGAAATCTGCGCTGGACGAAGCACAGACCACTGCAGAGAACATTTTAAAGGCTTACAAATAATCCCATAAATGTTGATCCATGTGAGGAGACCAGCCTGCCGTCCTGGAGCAGACTGGTTTTTCCCCATAAAATCGAGAAATCAAAGTGAGGAATGAATATGGCAGAAACAATGATGCCGCAGGTAAATCTGGGAGCGGGAACTGTACTGGCGGACGCCCTGTTCCCCCAGGAGACCGCCGGGGAAAATCTCCGAAAACAGGAACTTGCAAAAGAAAAAGCATATGAAACCGCATTGAAAAAAGAGATCACGAACAAATGGAAACGCACCCTGACCGGCTGGCTGCTGCTGGCCCCGTCTCTGGTGTTCCTGTGTGTGTTCACGATCTATCCTATCGTAAAAAGTATTATCAGCAGCTTTTATCTGGATAATCTGTCAGTGATGCAACCGGTGTTTGCAGGATTTTCCAATTACGTCGCACTGTTTCAGGACAAGGTGTACTGGGAATGTTTTTGGAACAATCTGCTGATCGCGGTCGTTACGGTGCCGTTAAGCATCGGACTGGCGGTGGCCATGGCTATGTTCGCCAACAGTCTGAAATGGGGCAAAGCGACAGCCAGACTGGGCTTCACCTATCCGACATTCATTCCGTTAGTGGCAGCCGCCAATATCTGGATGTTTATCTATACGCCGATCTACGGACTTCTGGGATACATCAATCCCAACTGGAGATTCCTGGCGGACGGCAAGACGGCCATCTGGGCGGTCATGGTCATGCTGGTCTGGAAGCAGGCAGGTTATATCATGTTGTTCTATGTGGCGGGACTTCATGGAATCTCCAGAGAGCTTTTCGAGGCGGCAAAGATCGATGGTGCCAGCGGGTGGCAGATCTTTACCCGTGTGACCTGGCCCATGTTAAAGCCGACGACCATTTATGTGCTGATCATCACCCTGACCAATGCATATAAGATGGTGGACCACCTCTATATCATGACCAAGGGCGGTCCCGGCAATGCCACGAATGTGCTGCTGTTCTATATCTACCAGACCGGCTTTGATTACTGGGATACCGGTAAGGCTTCGGCCATGACTGTAATTCTGGTAGCTGTGCTTCTGGTGGTGACCAGTGTCTGCTTCTTTGTGCAGGATAAGAAAGCATATTATAATAATTGAGGATGGAGAAAATTATGGATATCAAATATTCTGCCGTAAAGGCACCGATGCGTGGAAGAATGCATCATCAGGTTCATATCGGGCGGATCCTGATCTACGGAGCCATGTTTTTACTGCTGGCCGTGTCCCTGATCCCTCTGATCTGGGTGGTGAGGACTGCGTTTATTCCCAGGGAACTGACCCTGGATCTGACGGCTGTGGCGTGGCCCACACTGGAGAATTTCCGGAGAGTACTGGCGGCAGCGCCCTTCGGAAAATACTACGGCAATACGATCTTTATTGTGGTGGGAGTGCTGGTGATCCAGTTCGTACTGATCACGCTGGCGGGGTATGCTTTTGCCAGAATTGATTTCTACGGCTCCAAAGCATTGTTCGTATTGTTCCTGTCACAGCTGATGATCGCACCGGAAGTACTGATCCTGCCCAATTATTCCATGATGGCAAAATGGGGACTGACGGACACGAAGATCGGCATTATGCTTCCCTTCTTTGCTTCGGCTATGGGAACCCTGATCGTGCGACAGACCATCAAGACGATCCCCTACGAACTGGAAGAGACGGCGAAGATGGACGGAGCCAACCTGTTCCAGATACTGTGGAAAGTGTATGTGCCACTGCTCAAGCCGGCGTATATTTCCTTCGGAATGATCTCCGCATCGTTCCAATGGAACAATTTCCTCTGGCCGTTAGTCATGACGGACTCCGTAGAAAAGCGGCCGCTGTCTCTGGGGCTGGCCATGTTCGCCATGTCTTACGAGACAGGAATGCAGTGGAGTGATGTCAGTGCGGCGACAGTACTGGTATGTGCACCATTATTGATCCTGTTCTTTGTTTTTCAGAGACAGTTCATGGAAAGCTTTATGCACTCCGGTATCAAATAAATTGCTTTTTGGGGGCTCTTTTCCGCATGGAAAAGAGCTTTTTTGGTGGATGTATCAGGAAATTAGTGCTATTATTATAAAATAAAAGACACAAATATTTTAAGATGTAAAAAGATACAGGACGATAGAACCATGAAAGAACAGAACGTAGAGAACACAATGGGCAGACTGGTATTGGCGAAGGATGACACGGAGAATCTGATCACGGAGCACCAGTTTCTGGAAGTGATCTGCAGAGACTATACTTCGGTGTACTATGTGGATCTGAAAAATGATGTGGCGGAACCCATTAAAGTGGCATTGAGCGGCAATGCTGTGAAAATGGACCGGATTCAGGTGCGGGAGAGAATAGGTTATACAGAGACCTATCAGACGTACTGCAATAAATTTGTGACAGAAAGCAACAGGAAGGAATTTTTGCATGTGCTGGACAGAAAATTCCTGTTGAAAGTGCTGGCGGATACCGACCGGTATATCTATCGTTACGAAAGTCTTCCTAATCCTGCAGGGCATAAATACTTTGAAGTACAGGTGTTTCGTGTATGGGAAGAAGATTTTGACGGAAAGGTCATCGTAGGATTTCACCATATCGATGATATTGTGACCAAAGAACTGAGATATCAGTGGGAACTGGAGAAAATGGCTTTTACCGATGCGCTTACCGGTATTGGAAACCGTGCAGCCTTTACCAGAGAGATGGTGTCCTTTGCGGAAAATGATAAGGCAGCCTGTGTGGTGGCGGATGTAAATAACCTGAAGGTAGGCAATGACAGATACGGTCATGAGGAAGGCGACCAGCTGATCCGGGATTCTGCGGAATGTATCCGGGAGGTATTTGGGGAGACCGGTATCTGCTATCGTATCGGCGGTGATGAATTCTGTATTCTGATCCGGGAAGGTGACAGTGCACGGATCGTGGACTGTATACAGCGTTTACAGCGGCTGACAGAGGAAAAGAATAAGAACAGAAAAATGTCTCTGACCATAGCCTGTGGATATGCGGTCCGCGAGAACGCGCAGGAGACTATGGAGCAGGTCTTCAACCGTGCCGACGAGATGATGTATGATGCGAAGTTCCGCATGAAGAAGGAATTCCCTGTCTACAGCGAGGAGCGGATCAAAAATTATCTGAATGTACTTAAGATCCTCTGCAAGTCTACGGATTCCTATCTGTACCTGTGGAATATCAATAAGGATGAAATATGGTTTTTCGGGGATGTGGACAGGGAGTATGCCCTGCGCAAAAAGGGATCGGCCACCTGTACCACGGAGGAGATGGTCAACATTGTATATAGGGCAGATCGTGCCGCATTGCAGGAGGATCTGGCGAAGATCATGGCCGGAGAAAAGAATATCCATGATATGGATTACCGCTGGATGAACCGCAAGGACGAACCGGTCTGGATCAACTGTCGAGGCAAGATGATTCCGGACGATAAGGGCAAGCCTTTTGTCATGATCGGAAGAGTCTCCGATAAGTCTCTGCGTTATCTGTATCATCCGCTGACGAAGCTGTTCAATAAAAACAAAATGTTCATGGATCTGAAAGAACAGATCCTGCCGAAAAATACCGGATTTTTGATGCTCATGGGGATTGACAATCTGGGAAGCATTAATCTGCGCCATGGCAGAGCCTATGGGGACGAAGTCATTAAAAAATGTGCGCAGGTCATGGAAGCAGAAGAATCCGTGCACAATGTATGGCACGTGGAAAATAACTGCTATGCCCTGTATCTGGATGTGAAAACCACCGAAGAGGTACATAAGATTTATGATAATATCCTGACGGAACTGTCAGATTACTGTACGCTGTCTGCCGGTGTGGTGGCCAACAGCAAGGAACTGTTCGGGGATGAAGGCAATCTCTATGCCTGCGCGGAAATGATGCTGGAGAAGGCGAAAGACATCGGCATCCGCAACATTGTATTTTTCTCCCAGGAGGATCTGGCAGAGCGTCTGAAGACGATCCAGTTCATGGAAGAGATGCAGACCAGTGTCCGGAAGGGTTGTGAGGGCTTCTATCTGTGCTATCAGCCCCAGATCAAGACCGGCAACTATCATCTGTTCGGTGCCGAGGCATTGCTTCGTTACCGCTCGGATACCTGCGGAAATATTTATCCGGATGAATTCATTCCGCTGCTGGAGCAGTCCAAGCTGATCAAACAGGTGGGAATGTGGACGCTGGAGACTGCACTGCGCCAGTGTAAAAAATGGCGGGAGACTGAGCCGGAATTTCATATCAGTGTGAATTTCTCCGTGGTACAGCTGGAGGACCGGGACGTGGCGGAGCGCGTACTGGATATTCTGAACAAAGTAGGAATTCCCGGAAGTGCCCTGACTATCGAACTCACGGAATCCATCCAGATCCAGAGCATCAATCAGCTGCTTCCGATCTTCAAGAGCTGGCGGGATGCGGGGATCGAGTTATCCATTGATGATTTCGGTACCGGTTATGCCAGCATGAGCTATCTGAAACAACTGGATGTCAACGAGATCAAGATCGACAAGATATTCGTCCGGGACGTAGAGGAAGCCACCTATAACTATCGTCTGATCAGCAATATGATCGAATTCGCGAAAACCAGCGGCATGCGTGTCTGCTGTGAAGGTGTGGAGGAAATAAGGGAACTTACGGTACTGGAAGGACTGTCTCCCAGCCTGTTCCAGGGCTATCTGTTCTCCAAGCCCCGTGAGACGAAAGAGTTTGAGAAGGCCTTTATTGACAGCAGCACACCGGAATACCGGGAGCGGGAGGCCTTTATCCAGAAGATCTACGACTATAAGGAGAGCATGCACTTTATTTACTTCAATACCAAAAACATTCTCCGGGATACGAATCTGGGGCTCTGGATCATAAGGATCAACGAAGAGACCGGCTATGCGGAAATGCACGTCGATGAGACCATGGAACGGATTCTGGGTGTGGACAGAAAATACACTCCTCAGGAATGTTATAATTTCTGGCACAGCAGGATCAGGGAGGATCATCTGGACTATGTGAATAAGAATGTGGCCCATATGGTCGAGGCGGATGCAGTGGTACAGCTGCAATATCCCTGGATGCATCCGTTCTACGGGGAAGTCATGGTACGCTGCAGCGGACGCAGGATCGAGGATTCCGACGGCATGATCACGCTGGAAGGATATCACCGGATCATCAGCGACATTGAAGAGAGATAAAGACAGAAATACAGAGAAAAACAGGAAGGGAGCAGACAGACGTATGAAATATACTTTGGATTATGAGAAATATGCGGAACTGGCAAGACGAGTGGCAGCAGAGGGAAGCGTATTGCTTCGAAATGAAGACAGTGTGCTGCCTTTGCAAAAAGGGCAGAGGGTGTCGATCTTCGGCAGAACGCAGTTCGAGCATTATAAGAGTGGCACCGGCTCCGGCGGTATGGTGAATGCCCCTTATGTTACCAATATTACAGACAGCCTGAAGGAAGACGGCACGGTGCAGATAAACGAAGCGCTGGAGACACAGTACCGGGAATGGCTGAAGGATCATCCCTTTGACATGGGAGAGGGCTGGGCCATGGAGCCGTGGAATCAGGAAGAGATGCCTGTCAGTGAAGAACTGGCGGCACAGGCGGCAGAACAGTCGGATCTGGCCATCGTGGTCATCGGACGGACTGCCGGAGAGGACAAGGACAACAGCGCTGCGGAGGGCAGTTATCTGCTGACTGCGGCGGAGGAAGAGATCCTGCGGAATGTCTGCCACGCATTTGAACGGACCATTGTTGTGCTCAACGTGGGTAATATCATGGATATGAAGTGGGTGGACCGCTATCAGCCACAGGCGGTACTCTATGTATGGCAGGGCGGTCAGGAAGGCGGCAGAGCCACTGCAGATGTCCTGACGGGAAAGGTAAATCCCAGCGGTAAACTCAGCGACACCATTGCGGAAGATATCGAAGATTATCCTTCGACGGAGAATTTCGGGGATCCGGTGGAGAATTTCTATACGGAGGACATTTATGTAGGCTATCGCTACTTTGAGACCTTTGCCAGAGATAAGGTAAAATATCCTTTTGGATATGGCCTGTCTTATACGCAGTTCCAGACAGAGACCATAGGGCTGGCGGTACAGGGAACTTCGGTGACAGCCATCGCGAAAGTAACGAACGTCGGTGGTGTATCCGGCAGGGAGACCATGCAGGTCTATGTGGAGGCACCGCAGGGCAGACTGGGCAAGCCGCTGCGTCAGCTGGCTGCCTATGGGAAGACGGAGAAATTGAAACCCGGAGAGAGCGAAGAACTGATTCTGAAAGCAGAACTGACGGAGCTTGCATCCTATGATGACAGTGGTGTCACCGGGCATAAGTCCTGTTATGTGCTGGAAGCAGGGGATTATAATTTCTATGTGGGCACCGATGTGCGGAGTGCGGGAAAAGCCGGCAAGGTGACGCTGGCAGAATTGCTGGTGGTGCAGACAGCCACAGAGGCATTGGCACCGGTACAGGCGTTCAAGCGCTTAAAACCCTTCTTTTTCGAGGAAAAGGACCATGCTATCGCCAACTGGGAGGACGTTCCTTTGCGGACTATTGATCTGGCGGCACGTATTTCGCAGGAGAGACCCACGCACAGTGAGTATGCGGGAGATCAGGGATGGAAGCTGGCGGATGTCTATGATAAAAAAATCACGCTGGAGCAGTTCCTGACACAACTGTCAGACGAAGATCTGATCTGTATGACCCGGGGAGAAGGCATGTGTTCTCCAAAGGTTACGCCCGGTACGGCGGCAGCCTTCGGCGGAGTGACTGATTCACTGCAACGGTTCGGAATTCCGGTGGCCTGTTGTTCCGATGGTCCTTCCGGTATTCGTATGGACTGCGGTACTATGGCCTATGCGTTGCCCAATGGTACGCTGTTAGCCTGCACCTTTGATCCGGAACTGGTGGAAGAGCTGTATGAGCTGGAGGGGATGGAGCTTCGTAAGAACAGGATTGATTCCCTCCTTGGCCCCGGCATCAATATTCACAGGAATCCGTTGAACGGACGGAATTTTGAGTATTTTTCCGAGGATCCTTACCTTACCGGCACCATGGCAGCAGCCCAGCTGACCGGTATGGGAAAATACGGTGTCACCGGTACCATCAAACATTTTGCATGTAATAATCAGGAATTCAGGCGGCATGATGCCAATGCCATTGTATCGGAGAGAGCACTGCGGGAGATCTATCTGAAGGGCTTCGAAATCGCTGTAAAACAGGGCGGCGCCTACAGCATCATGTCCACCTATGGACCGGTAAATGGACTGTGGACCGCAGGCAGTTATGATCTCCTGACGACGATCCTCCGTAAGGAATGGGGCTATCAGGGCATTGTCATGACCGACTGGTGGGCGAAGATCAACGAGGAAGGCGGCACCGGTTCCAAGAGCCAGACGGTACCCATGGTCCGGGCGCAGAATGATATCTACATGGTGACCGCAGATGCGGCAGCCAATTCCAATCAGGATAACACTGCGGAAGGATTGGCGGACGGCAGACTGACCAGAGCACAGCTTACGCGGAACGCATCCAATATCTGCCGCTTCCTGTTACGTTCCGTTGCCATGGAACGGCTTCTGGACAGGGAGGAAGAGGAATGTACAACGCTTCACAGCCCGGTAAGCACCGAAGGAGCCGGAGACAGCGGTCAGGTGCTGGCCCGGCTGGAACTGCCGGAGCCGAAGACCGGTGAAGAGATCGAACTTCCGCTGGAGAAACTGTCCACGAAGAAGGGTACCGGTGCGGTATACCAGCTGCGATTCCCCAAGATAGGCAGATATGAACTGGTATTCCGGATGAGTTCGACCCTGGGCTCGCTGGCGCAGCTGCCCATTTCCGTATTTCTGAACAATACGTTGCAGCAGACCGTGACGATCAACGGCACGGAGGGCAAAGTCGTGGAATATGCGGTAACTCTGGCAATCCACCAGGACGGCGAGAAATATATGAAGCTGTATTTCGGAGAGAGCGGTATTGAGATGCATCGGATGTTCTTACGGTATGTAGGGAAGAACGATATCGAAAGCTTTCGGAATGAATAACGGAAACGCGTAAAACAGACAATAAATAAAGCAAGGCTCCCGGATGGAATCATCGGGAGCCTTATTGTATGACTTAGTATTTCAGTAATATATTAAGCGGTCTGTTGTGCTCTGCGTTCCTTTAATTCTTCACGCATTTTGGTGTTGAATTCGCCATGCAGAGGATATACCTTCAGCATAATGAAGCAGAGAACGCCCATAACCAGCAGAGGCCAGATACAGATATCCACTACCATAGCTTTCAGTTCCGGAGTAACGATGGTGTAGTTGACATAGCCGACAGCAGACAATGCGATACCTACCACCAGAGTAGAGATGGAGCCGCTCAGCTTTTTCAGCAAAGTTACGGCACTATTAACGAAAGCGGCCTGGGAAGTATGGAATTTCCATTCCGTATAGTCGACCACATCCATGATAAAGGACACGATAGCGACGTTGGCTACGATATTACCGAAAGCACCGAAGGAGATCAGTACCAGGAAGATGATCAGCATACCGGAGGTATATTCGTAGCTGTCAGACAGCAGAGAACCTCTCATCACCAGGTAACCGATGGGCTGGATCATGTAGATGCCAAGTCCCAGCATGGCCATGGTACGTTTCTCCATTTTTTTCAGGATACCGGGTACAAAAGGAATGACACCGATGGAAAATACCAAGCTCACCAGTCCGGACAGAGCGATGATATCCGTGTTGCCCAGCGCGATACGGTAGAAATAAATGTTGGCAGCGTTAATGGTATTCATCATAAGGAACAGGGTACCGTAAGCACCGGCGGCCAGCAGCATGGGCTTGTTTTTCACGACAATGTGAAACTGCTCCTTCCAGCTGAAACGCTCCGGCTCCGGCAGGCTGTTGTAGTAGTCCTTCTTCTTGACACCGACACAGCAGGCCAGACCGCCGATGACATCACAGATGGCTACGATACCGGCAATGGTGAGCCAGCCGGTGGCTTCAGTCGCTGCGCCGTTGACGATGGGCATGACGATGATGGAGACTACGATGGCACTTCCGGTGCCGAACAGCTGACGATAGGTCAGCAGGCGGTTACGCTGGTGAGGATCCGCACTCATGACACTGTTCAATGCCTGCCAGGGTACCATGAACATGGTCTGTACCCAGCAATAGATGAACATAACCAGGAAGAAGTAAGCGACATTGGCACCGCCGGTAAATCCGGGGTTCATAAAGCACAGGATCGTAATGATACCTAAGAGAATACTGCCCCAGAACATCCAGGGACGGTATTTTCCCATTTTTTTTGTGTTGGTACGGTCGGCCAGTACGGCAATGACGGGGTCGTTGATGGCATCCCAGATGACCATGATCGTCATGAGGACACCGGCGATGGCGGGATTGATCTTGGCGATATCCGTCATGAAGGACAGCTGGTAGTTGCTTCGCAGCTGGGTCGTCATGTTGCCGGGCAGAGCACCCATACCGTAGGCAAACAGATTGCCGTTGGTAAGCTTTTCAGGATCGTTTGCTTTCTCTTTTTTCTGAAACATTGGCATTTTCTCTCTTTCTCTTATGTTTATGGGCAGGACAGTTGCAAATTACTTTTCTGCGTGGTCTTCCAGGTAACGCTGTGCGCAGTAGGCCAGATAAGCGGCACCCCGGGGAAGCACTTCTTCGTTGAACTGGACCTTCGGATTGTGGGCGGAAGCATTGCCCCGGTCATCCAGAAAGCCGCTGGAGAGATACATAAAGGTGGAAGGAACCTTCTCAGCCACGAAAGCAAAATCCTCGGAAGCGCTGGCAGAGATATTCGGGTATTCCATGGTCTCGGGAAGTGCAAGCTCCCGCATGTAACCGATAAAAGCTTTGGTGGTCTCAGGATCACAGATCAGAGGAGGGCCGCCGGCAGAGATCTCGACTTCGGCCTCGGCACCGTAGACTGCCGCTGTTGCTTCTGCGACTTCCTTTACTCTCCTGACCAGCTTCTTCTGTGCTTCCGTAGTATCGGCGCGGAGAGTTCCGCTCATCACGGCTTCTTCCGGGATAACGTTCATTGCAGTTCCGGCATGGAAGGTACCTATAGTAATGACACAGCTGTCATGAGGATCCATCTCCCTGGAAATGATTTCCTGCAGGGCTACGACAATATGTGCACCGACACTGACAGGATCCACACAGTTCTGAGGAAGTGCGCCGTGGCCGCCTTTTCCTTTTACGGTGATATGCAGTTCGTTATTGGAAAACATCATGGTAGAACTGTCGTTGTACATGAACATACCGATGGGGAGCTTGCCGGGGCCTACGTGATAAGCCAGAGCGGCATCGACTTTGGGATTCTCCAGAATACCGTTCTCCAGCATGTTCTGACTGCCGGACAGACATTCCTCGGCAGGCTGGAACATCAGCTTGACGGTTCCCTTTAATTCCGATTCGTGTTCTTTTAACATTTTCGCTGCCGTCAGCAGCATGGTGGCATGCATGTCATGTCCGCAGCAATGTGCGGCATTGGGATCCTGAGAAGCAAACGCAAGACCGCTCTCCTCCGGCATGGGCAGCGCATCCATATCCGCACGGAGTAACAGTACCTTTCCCCCGTTACCGATCAGCGCCGTCACACCTTCTCCGCAGCGTTTCGGTTCGATCCCGTATTCCTTCAGCCTGCTTTCAATGAAAGCTCTTGTCTTGGGAAGTACCAGACCCACCTCTGCATTTGCATGCAGATATCTGCGATTCTCAATCAGTTCGTCCTTCAGTTCCAAAGCTCTGTCGTAATAACTCATTTGTAACCAACCCTTTCCTTATATTATTGGTGTTGTAATGCTGATAAAAGAAGTAGTAATTAGTATAAAATTATAATGTATTATTGTATACACGTCAACCCTTTAGCGCTTGACTACACTAAAATGTTTTACAGTAAAAACCTTAACGGAATATTTATGCATAGAAGACAAAAGAAGAATTGACTTATGCCGATATTTCGGATAGAATCAAGTCTTGAGCGTTCTAAATCGGGAGGTGCGGAATTTACTTAATTTCCTGTAAAAACAAGGAAAATAAAAGGTAAAAGCAAGATTAAAAACGCTTAACGAGATAAAATGACAAAATTACAAGGAGGCAGGAAAGTGGTAGCACAAATACTTGCAGTAATCATATTTCTGGCGATGTTTGTACTGATCGTTCTGGAAGTATGGGAGAGACACATTATCACATTGGGCTGCGGCCTGCTGACACTGGTGCTGGTATTCGGACTGGGAATGCACAGTATGAGCGCAGTGTTGGAGACCTTGAACTTAGGCAGCTTTTTCACGAGTCATTTCTGGTATACGGCGGGACAGTCCGCAGAGGCTTCCAGCGGAATCAACTGGGAGACCATCGTATTTGTAGCGGGAATGATGATCATGGTAGAGGGTATGGCCCGGGTGGGATTTTTCCGCTGGCTGTGCATGCGCCTTGCCAAGATGGTCAAGTATAAGGTAGTACCGCTGTTTGTCACCTTTATGGTATTATCCGGTATACTGGCAATGTTCATCGACAGTATCACCGTAATTCTGTTCCTGGCAGCAGTCACCATTGAACTGTCACAGCTGTTGAAGTTCAATCCGGTGCCTATGATCCTGGCTGAAGTGTTCTGTGCGAACCTGGGCGGATCCGCTACCATGTGCGGAGATCCCCCCAACATCATCATCGGTACTTCCCTGGGATATTCCTTCACGGATTTCCTGACCAATACCGGTGTGATCGCAGGGGTATCCCTGATCGTGGTCGTACTGTATTTCTATCTGGTATTCCACAAGGAGCTGCGGGCCAGTGAGGCCGCTGCGGCAGGCAGCAGCCAGACGTATCCGGATCCTTCTGAAGCCATTACCGACAAAAAGGGCTTTATCGTCAGTACTGTTATTTTTCTGTGCGCAGTAGTATTGCTGGTGACCCATGCACAGACCGGACTGACCGTATCCTGCATTGGTGTATTCATTTCCATCGTGACACTGATCGCTGCAGGCAGGGATGCGCTGAAGCTGATCAAACAGATTGATTACAAGACACTGCTGTTCTTCATTGGACTGTTTATGGTCGTAGGTGGTCTGGAGCAGACAGGTATCCTGAAAGTCATGGCGAACTTCATCGGAGACATCAGTAACGGCAATCTGCTGCTGATGATCGCAATCATTCTGTGGATCTCTGCCATTGCCAGTGCATTTGTGGATAATATTCCTTTTGCAGCGACCATGATCCCGATTATCAGCAGCCTGTCTGCTACGCAGAGCGTAGATCTGTCTATCCTGGCATGGGCCCTGGCTATGGGAACCGATATCGGTGGCAGTGCGACGCCCATCGGAGCTTCTGCCAATGTAGTGGGAATTGCCACCGCGGCGAAAGCGGGCCATATGATTAAGTGGGGAAAATATTGCAAAGTGATGGCTCCTGCGACTATAATAGTAATAGTGATCTCCATGGTAATGATCTATGCGAGATACCTGTAAAGCTATAAGGAGGGCAACCCATGAGTGAACAACTGATTATCTCTGTCAGCCGTGAGTACGGCAGTGGCGGACATGAGATCGCACAGAAGCTGGCGGAATATTATAAACTGCCGCTGTACGATCACAACCTGTTAGATGAGGTGGCTGCGAGCATGAACGTGAGCAGCAAGGAACTGACGGAGTTCGATGAAATGAGACGTAACAAATTCCTGTACCGCAGTGTGATGGGAATGAACAGCTCTCCGGCAGATAATGTAGCCAGAATGCAGTTCGAGTACATTAAGAAAAAGGCGGAAGCGGGAGAATCCTTCGTGATCGTGGGACGCTGTTCCGAGATCGTGCTGAAGGACAATCCGAATCTGGTGTCTATCTTCGTGCTGGGAGACAGAGAGGCGAAGATAGAACGAGTTATGGAGATTTACGAGCTGGATGCCCGTCATGCGGAAGAGCGTATGATCGAGAAGGACCGCCGCAGAAAGTATTACCATAACAGCCATTGTAAGGTAAAATGGGGAGATTCCCGTAACTATGATCTGTCCATCAACAGCAGCAGGCTGGGTGTGGATGAGACGGTGGAATCTCTGAAGAACTACATAGATGCGAGAATCGCACATAAATAAGAGTGAACTTTTAGAGTTAACAAAATCACAGGGACGATCTGTGGGCAGCATGCGAAAGAGAATAGCCTGACTGCCACAGATCGTCCCTTTTCTGGCAAAAAAACGAATTTTCTAAAGATCAAAGGTATAACATTTAAGCAAATATTAAGGATTTCTGCCGTGACGAATGTGACAGAGTGTGGTATTATCCTAGGAGATGAACAGAAATCAAAGCGTGTAAAGCCTGATACGTGGAAGTGAGGTACGGAAATGAGTGATCGGGAGAGAGACTCCATAAAGGAGATGGAAGATATACAAAAAGGGCTGGAAGCCTTTTTACAGCAGGAGATGCAGGAAATGCAGACGTCCGGGAGGGGAACCGGCAGCACGGCGGGAACTTCCGCGGTGCATGGCACACAGCGTCCCGCTCCGCAGCTGTACGATATGACGGAGGAGGACGAGGAAGAGGAGGAACCAGATGTGATGGGATCCGACAGAAGATCCCGGGAGGATTATGCAGAAGACTGGGATGATCCCGAATATCGCAGAAGACAGGCGGCCCGCAGAGAGACTGCCCGTAAGACGGCAGAGAACCGTAACAGCGGCAGCCGCAGCAACCGGGGAACCTCGGACAGACCCCGCCGCAGCAGACGGGATGAGTATGCGGACGAATACGATGATTATGAGGAAGATTACGAAGCAGATAGAAAAAGAAAGCGCGCCGGAAGGCGTGAGGAGACAGATACGAGAAGCAGAAAGAGCAGTAAAAAAGCAGCAAAGAGAAAGAAAAAATCGGGATTCAAACGTTTCCTGATTACGGTGGCACTGATCGTTGCATTTTTGGGAGCCGGACTGTATGTCCTGGTGGGGAAGGTGTACGGAGAAATGAAATATGAAGAGATCGCATCGGTGTCTTCTTCGCCCATGCAGGAAGAGGGTGTGACCAATATCCTGCTGATCGGTAACGATTCCCGGGAAAACGGGGAAGATGGCAGATCCGATGCCATGATCCTTCTGTCCATCAGCAGCAAGACGAAGAAGATCTACATGACTTCCCTGCTTCGTGATATGTATGTGGACATTCCCGGACATAAGGGGAACCGCCTGAATGCTGCGTATTCCTACGGCGGCGCAGAACTGCTGATGGAGACTATCGAGCAGAATTTCGATATTCATATCAGCCGCTATGTGCTGGTGAACTTTGAAGCTTTTGCCAACCTCGTAGATGCTGTGGGCGGTGTGGATCTGGAACTGAGCAGCAAGGAAATGGAATATGTAAACGGGTATCTCGTGGAATATAATATTTTACTGGGAAGACCGGAGGGAACCGATTATTTCGAAGATACTTCAGGAGGTATGGTACACCTGAACGGCCCGCAGGCACTGGCTTATTGCAGAAACCGTTACATCGGTACGGATTTCGGCAGAACCGAGCGCCAGAGAAAGGTGCTGACGGAGGTTATTCATAATCTGCCCAAGGCCGTATTGACCAATCCACAGGAACTGATAGATGGTCTGATGCCCAATCTGACTACGAATCTTACGCAGATGGAGTGCTACCGGTTAAGCCTTATGGCACCGAAGGTGGTGACTTATGATATTATCCAGAACAGTATTCCTCTGGAGGGGACTTATAAGGATGCAACAATCCGTGAGATGGCAGTACTGGAAGTGGATTTTGAGGCTAACAGGAAATTCCTGCAGGAGAATCTGTATGGAGAGGGAGAGAGTACTTCCACACAGTCTTCCGCAGAATAGTGGGATGGCTGTATTGCAATCATGACAGCAAAGGCGGGGGGAGAACGCTTATGGGACAGCGGAAAAAGAAGCTTGCGGCACTATTTTGTGCGGCGGCTGTGATAATGCTTGGTGGGTGTGGAGATGATCTGACGCAGCAGGTCTATATTCCCGGAAGGGAAGATCTGGCACAACCTATCGGTGGTTACCATACGGGAACGCAGATTGGGCAGACGGAGGAGGATTCCGGGGAAACAGCCCGGAGCGATACGACACCGGGAGAAGAGGCTGCGGAGACACCGGCCCCGGATATATCGCAGGAGCTGAGCGATCCGGTGGATGACCGTTATACCGTCACGATCTCGGCGGCGGGGGATGTGACACTGGGAACCCATCAGGGGCAGGACTACGGTGCCTCCTTCCGGCAGGCCTATGACCAGGCGGAGGAGGAAGGTTACTTTTTTGAAAATGTGAGAGATATCTTTGCGGCGGATGACATGACTATTGTGAATCTGGAGGGGCCGCTGACCACATCGGAACAGATGCGGGAGGGGCAGACCTACTGCATCAAAGGAGATCCGGCCTATGTGCATCTGCTGACGTCAGGCAGTATCGAGGCTGTCAGCTTCGCCAATAATCACCGGCTGGACTACGGGGAACAGGGAAGCCGGGATACCGTGGCCGCGTTAGAGCAGGAAGGAATCATCTATGCCTATGACAAAACTGTGGGTATCTACGAGATCCCGGACAGTGCGGCAGCTCATGGCGGAGAGAGGAATCTGAAAATAGGAATTATTTCCGTCAATGAAGTGGAGTGGGGAGCACAGGTGGAGGATCTGATCCGGAACAATATCGAGACCCTGCGGGAACAGGATGTGGATCTGATCCTGGCCTGCTGTCACTGGGGAATCGAGAAGGACAACTATCCGGAGAATTACCAGCAGGTACTGGGCAGAAAATGTATCGACTGGGGCGTGGATCTGGTCATCGGCCACCATCCCCATGTGCTGCAGGGAATCGAGGAATACAAAGGCAGATACATTATCTACAGTCTGGCAAATTTCTGCTTTGGGGCCAATCGGAACCCGGCGGACAAAGACACCATGATCTTCCAGCAGACCTTTACCTTTGAGAACGGACAAAAGGTGGAGGATCAGAATGCCAGGATCCTTCCCTGCATGGTCAGCTCCGTGACCAACCGGAATGATTTCAAGCCCACACCGGCGGTGGGAGAAGATGCGGAGAGAATCTTACAGCGCATGAATGAGTACAGCCGGGATTTCGGTGTGGAATTTGATGAAAACGGCGGGATTCTCGTGAATTAGAGGAAAAGGCGGCAACGCGGAAAGGGTACGGTTTCACGATGGAAAAAGCATTTAAACTGGATTTTGCCAATGATAAAACAGGAAGTCTGTACGTGAACTGCTGCGGGTGCTCCCAGACGGAACCGCTGCACAGCTTTGGACCGGCCTCCAAGCCACATTACCTGATCCACTATGTCCTGAGTGGCAAGGGACATTTCCGGTTCCATGATAAAGAATACCGGCTGGAGGCGGGCTACGGATTTCTGATCCAGCCCAATGAACTGGCTTTTTATCAGGCAGATGCGAAGGACCCCTGGAGTTATCTGTGGGTGGGGTTCGCCGGAAGCCGGGCAGAAGAGTATTTACACAGTATGGGACTGTCGGACAGACATCCTATTTTTTCCTGTGATAAATCCGAGGAACTGTATTCCATTGTCCGGGATATGATGGAGCATAATACCTTTGGCATTGCGGATGATCTACGGCGGAACGGACTGCTGGGAGTATTTCTGTCGGTGATCGCCGACAGTGCCGGTGTGGTGGCAAGAGAGGAAGAGGATAAGGGGAACCAGTATGTGAAAAAAGCGGTCTCCTTTATCCAGAGCAACTACTGTAACCCCATCAAGGTCACGGATGTGGCGGACTATGTGTGTATCAACCGCAGCTATTTATATACGCTGTTCCAGAACTATCTGGGGATGTCCCCGCAGCAATTCCTCACGACATTCCGTATTACCAAGGCGAGAGAGCTTCTGGACTCCACGAATTATCCTATTGAGAGTATTGCTCTGTCCTGCGGATACAGCGATGCCCTGGTATTTACCAAGGCCTTTCACGCTATGAAGGGAATGTCCCCTTCGAAATACCGCAAGGAAAGCCACAAGGAGAGCACAAAAGAACAGCTCCAGGAGGTCGAGGGTCTGATCGCCCGGCTCCTGAAGCCATAGATGAAACTATAAAACCAAACAAGAAAGGGTGCCGCTGAGCGACACCCTTTTGTAGTTTGCGCGCCATGGGCGCGCTCTAATGGGTGAAAGTCCCGAACACGCCCAGATAGTGGGAAGTGTATA
>CAKRRD010000006.1 GCA_934394815.1 uncultured Acetatifactor sp.
CTGAAAAAACTGGCAAAGATGATAGCCAGGAAGGGAAAAAGGGGAACCCAAAAGTGTTTATTATTGATCAAGTACACACTTTTTGAACTCAAAACAAGAAAAACGCTTCTGGAGTGCTGACCAAAAGCGTTTTGTCTACAGTCTGAACTCTGCCGAAGATAAACGGCAGAGTTTTTATTATGGAGATATGTTACAGCTTGTGATATTCCGGGCTGCGTTTTTCATAAATCGTATAATATTTGAAACCGCACAGCTGCAGGATTTCGGAAGCAAGATCCAGATAGGAACCCACATCCTGCGTCTTATGGGCATCGGTCCCCACAGTGATGATCTCACCGCCCAGTTCGTGATAGCGGCGCAGAACATCGGTACAGGGATGGGGCTGCCTGAGACCATAGCGGAAGCTTCCGGTGTTCAGTTCCAGACCCTTTCCCTGATGCACCAAAAGCTCCAGAATCGGATCGATGGCATCCTTATACTTGTCATAGGAATAGTTCTTGTCCTTGGTGGGAGCCACGCGGACGATATAGTCCAGATGTCCCAGAACATCGTAATCGTCATGACATTTCAGATTCTCCAGAGTCTCCGTAAAATAAGCCCGGATGGCTTCCTCCTCGGAGGAAAATTTCTCGAAATATTCCGGATAATAGGGATCCATTCCCTGACACAGATGGGTAGATCCGATGACAAAATCAAAATCATAGGCGGAAGTAAAGTCCTCATTGCGGTCGGACAGATGGGGCTGCAGGCCCAGTTCCACACCGAAGAGAATCCGCATTTTCCCCTCATATTTGGCACGGCAGCGGAGCACATCGTACAGATAAGAATCCGTGTTCAGCAAAAAGATCGTTCCCGGCCCTTCCTCAGTGCGGGGATAATCAAAATCGTTATGCTCGGTGAAACACATGGTCTGAAGGCCCAGAGAGATTCCCTTATCGATCATCTCCGGCATGGGAGCCTGGGAATCTCCCGAAAAAGAAGAGTGAAGATGACAATCTGCTTTGATAGACATATTTTTATCCTTTCTGGTTATTAATAAATACGATTTCTTCGTTTCGAACTTTGAAATCAGTTCCGCTCACGGAAACCGGAAACGGTCAGCGGTGAACCTATTATAGCAAAAATGAGGGGAAAAACCATACCATTTCTAAACAAACTGTAAAATTTACTACAAAATCACAAATATTTTTCATTTACATCTTGAATTATAATCCGGAATTAGGTAAAATGTTTTTGCTGATAAAATTTTGACAATCTGTGAATAACGGAAAGCCAAAAGATATAAAATTAATATTTTAGGAGGAAACTAAAATGGCAGTAAGAGTAGCAATTAATGGTTTTGGCCGTATTGGTCGTCTTGCATTCAGACAGATGTTCGATGCAGAAGGATATGAAGTAGTAGCAATCAACGATTTAACCAGCCCTAAGATGCTGGCACATCTGTTGAAGTATGATTCTTCTCAGGGTGTTTACAAGTATGCAAGCACCGTTGAGGCTGGCGAGGACAGCATCACCGTTAACGGCAAGACCATCACCATCTACAAAGAGGCTGACGCAAGCAAGCTTCCCTGGGGTGAATTAAAGGTTGATGTAGTTCTGGAGTGTACCGGATTCTACACCTCTAAGGAGAAGGCTTCCGCACATATCACTGCCGGTGCTCGTAAAGTTGTTATTTCTGCTCCCGCAGGTAACGACCTTCCTACCATCGTATACAATGTTAACCACAAGACCCTGAAGCCCGAAGATACCGTTATCTCCGCAGCTTCCTGCACCACCAACTGCTTAGCACCTATGGCTAAGGCTCTGAACGATTGCAGACCTATCATGAGCGGTATCATGACCACTGTTCACGCTTATACCGGTGACCAGATGATCCTTGACGGACCTCAGAGAAAGGGCGATCTGAGAAGAAGCCGTGCAGGCGCTTGCAACATCGTTCCCAACTCTACCGGTGCAGCTAAGGCAATCGGCCTGGTAATTCCCGAACTGAACGGCAAGCTGATCGGCTCCGCTCAGCGTGTTCCGACCCCTACCGGTTCTACCACCATTCTGGTAGCAGTAGTTAAGGGCGCTGTAACCAAGGAAGAGATCAACGCAGCAATGAAGGCTGCTTCTACCGAGTCCTTCGGTTACAACACCGATGAGATCGTATCTTCCGATATCGTAGGTAGCACCTACGGTTCCATCTTCGATGCAACTCAGACCATGGTTGCTCCTATGGAAGATGGCAATACTCAGGTACAGGTTGTATCCTGGTATGATAACGAGAACAGCTACACCTCTCAGATGGTTCGTACCATCAAGTACTTCAGCGAGTTAGCATAAGCCGACAGGCGTTAACGCGTAAAGACCTATCAGGGTCCGGTCTTACAAGGACCGGGCCCTTTTTAGATACTAAAATAATTGGAGGTTAATACCATGGGATTAAATAAGAAATCTGTAGATGACATTAACGCAAAGGGAAAGAGAGTCCTGGTAAGATGCGACTTTAACGTTCCCTTAAAGAACGGTGAGATCACTGATGATACCCGTATCGTTGCAGCTCTGCCTACCATCAAGAAGCTGATCAATGATGGCGGAAAGGTAATCCTTTGCTCTCATCTGGGTAAGGTAAAGAACGGCCCCAACGAAGGCGAATCTCTGGCACCCGTTGCCAAGAGACTGTCCGAGAAGCTGGGCAAAGAGGTTACTTTCGTAGCTGACTACAATGTGACCGGCGAAGCAGCTACCAAGGCTGTTGAGAACATGAAGGAAGGCGACGTTGTTCTGCTTCAGAATACCCGTTTCCGTGGCGCAGAGGAGACCAAGAACGGTGAGGAGTTCAGCAAAGAGCTGGCTGACCTGGCTGATCTGTATGTATGTGATGCATTCGGCTCTTCTCACAGAGCACATGCTTCCGTAGCAGGCGTTACCAAGTTCATCACCGCTAAGGGTGGTCAGAACGTAGTAGGTTACCTGATGGAGAAGGAGATCAACTTCTTAGGTAAGGCTGTAGAAGATCCCGTAAGACCTTTCGTAGCTATCCTGGGTGGTGCTAAGGTTGCTGATAAGCTGAACGTTATCTCCAATCTGTTAGAGAAGTGCGATACCCTGATCATCGGTGGTGGTATGGCTTACACCTTCTTAAAGGCAAAGGGATATGAAATCGGTAAGTCTCTGGTAGATGATACCAAGATCGACTACTGTAAGGAAATGATGGAAAAGGCTGAGAAGCTGGGCAAGAAGCTGTTACTGCCTGTTGATTCCGTAACCATCGCTGATTTCCCTAACCCGATCGATGCTCCTGTTGAGGTTCAGGTATATGATGTTACCAACATGCCTGCAGACAGAGAGGGATGCGATATCGGACCCAAGACTGCAGCTCTGTATGCTGAGGCTGTTAAGACTGCTAAGACCGTTGTATGGAACGGACCTATGGGCGTATTCGAGAATCCTACCCTGGCAGCAGGTACCATCGCTGTAGCAAAGGCTCTGGCTGAGACCGATGCAACTACCATTATCGGTGGTGGCGACTCCGCAGCAGCTGTTAACCAGCTTGGTTTCGCTGACAAGATGAGCCACATCTCTACCGGTGGCGGTGCTTCCCTGGAGTTCCTGGAAGGCAAAGAGCTTCCCGGTGTCGCAGCAGCAGACGACAAATAAGCAAGCATCGTGAATGCGACACCGTGTGTCGCAGCAGCAGATGACAAGTAGACAAGCATCGTGAATGCGATACCGTGTGTCGCAGCGGCAGACGACAAATAAGCAAAAATAAAAAGATTTCCCACAGAATGTACAGGAACCTGTCAACAGGCGGAGCGTGTTTTCTGTGGGAAGAGCAATATAAGAAAAGAAGAGGTGTATGGTTATGGCAAGAAAGAAGATCATTGCCGGCAACTGGAAGATGAATATGACTCCCAGCCAGGCAGTAGAACTGATCAATACTTTAAAGCCCCTCGTAGCAAATGATGAAGTAGACGTACTTCTGTGCGTTCCTGCAATCGACATCATTCCTGCTATGGAGGCAGCAAAGGGTTCCAATATCATGATTGGTGCCGAGAATATGTACTTCGAGGAGAAGGGTGCCTTCACCGGCGAGATTTCTCCCGCTATGCTGGACGATGCAGGCGTGAAGTACGTGATCATCGGCCACTCTGAGAGAAGAGAGTACTTTGCAGAGACCGACGAAACCGTGAACAGGAAAGTTCTCAAGGCTTTCGAGCACGGCATTACTCCTATTATCTGCTGTGGTGAGACTCTGACTCAGAGAGAGCAGGGTGTTACCATTGATTTCATCCGTCAGCAGATCAAGATCGCATTCCTGAACGTGACGGCCGCACAGGCGGCAACTGCTGTTATCGCATACGAGCCCATCTGGGCTATCGGTACCGGCAAGGTGGCTACTACCGAGCAGGCACAGGAGGTATGTAAGGCAATCCGTGAGTGCATCGCTGAGATCTATGACGATGCAACCGCAGCAGCAATCCGTATCCAGTACGGCGGATCCGTATCTGCTTCCAGCGCTCCCGAACTGTTTGCACAGGCAGACATCGACGGTGGTCTGGTAGGCGGCGCTTCCCTCAAGGCGGATTTTGGGCAGATCGTCTGCTACAATAAATAACAGATTCTTTCAAAAGAGTCACAGGACCCGTGATGGTGGATTCCATTACGGGTCTTTTATTATACCGCAGCCTCTCCTGAATTAAAGCAAAAGTCCATATCCGTTTTAGAGAATGGAATTGTCTTTTGTTGTAAGGATATTGTATAATAAAAACTATGCAGGAGGGGAAAACATCACTGCATAGTTTTTTAATGCATTTTAGATATAGGATTGATATAGGAAAAGGAAAATGACATTTGAAAAATTAGAGAAGAATCTGATGGACGTGATCCAGGAGGAACAGGCAAAGTTAGGCTTCCGCAGAGAGAAGATCCGCCTGTATTATCCGTTATCCACCCTGAATCATTTACTGGATACGCAGGATACGGCAGAACAGATGGAGGCCATGCTGGCCGGCCAGCCGGAGAGCATGACAGAAAAGCTTGGAAAGTTGACCGTGAGCCGGAAGGGAGAACGGTTCTGCCTCTGCATTCCGGAGGAGGGCAGTGCTTACGTTCATGAGCATTTTGCACAGAACGGATTTATCTACGAACTGATCCGGCTGATCGGGCGGCATGACTGTAAGATCGAAAACATCCGGCAGTTATTTTTGCGATACAGCGGGAATATTTATGTGGAAGAGATGCAGGGAGAGGATTTTGATGTTATGATCCGTTTCCCGGAGGAGATGGAGGATCCCTACTGCTATTGCTTCCGGGACGAAGGATGCCATGTGGTCTATCACCGGTTCCTGCCGGAAGATTATGCAGACCTGATGAAGGAATAAAGGACGACGGGAACGAACGATAAGAAAAGGTTAAGTGCATTTTACGATATGGAAATACGATGGAATCTATGGTAAGATAAAAAAGGTTCTACGAAGAAAAATGTCGTAAAAGGCAGAAGGCGAGGGGTAAAATGATCTTTAGATGTAAAAACTGCGGCGGTAATGTGGTTTACAGCCCGGAGAGAAAGAAGATGTTCTGTCCTTTCTGTGAGAGTGAGGACAGTGAAGAACGTGAGGATGGAGTGATCGAGACCAGCGGTGAGGAAAACGGCACTGCGGGAGAACAGCCGACGGCGGAAACCGGCCAGCCGGTGGGCAGAATGGCGGCGGCAGAAGGAGAATCCCAAAAAAAGGTGACGAAGGTATGTCCCAACTGTGGCGGTGAGATTCCCATGACAGTCAGTACCTCCGCGACCCAGTGCCCTTACTGTGACAACTATGTGATCGTGGATGATCAGATTTCAGGGGCCTACACGCCGCATATGCTGATTCCGTTCCGCATGGGGAAGGAAGCCTGTAAGAAGCTGATCCGCGATAAGTTTGAGAAATGTGTTTTTGCACCGACGGACTTCCTGTCGGAAGTGAGAATGAACGGAATCTGCGGGGATTATGTACCGTTCTGGTTCTACGATTATAATACCAACTGTACATTCCACGGGGAAGGTACCAAGGTACGCAGCTGGACCACCGGTAATACCCAGTATACCGAAACCTCTTATTATGATATTGTCCGTGACATGGATATTGATTTCATGAAGATCCCGGTGGATGCTTCCGTGGGAATGCCGGATGATGTCATGGATCTGATGGAGCCTTTTGACTATAAGGAACTGCAGGAATTCAAGCCGGAATATCTGTCCGGATTCCACAGTGAACGTTACAATATGACTGCTGATCTGGTGGAGAGCCGTGCCAGAGCCAAGATGCAGGAGGATGCGCAGAAGATGCTGCACGACAGCTATTCCGGATACGCCAGCGTCCGTAAAATGGGAGAAAATATCAACGTGACGGATCGGGCTGTGAACTACGGCCTTCTGCCGGTATGGAAATACGATTATACCTATAAGGGCAAAGAATATCCTTTCTATGTAAACGGACAGACCGGTAAACTGGTAGGTATCGCACCGATCTCCAAAGCAAAGGTGTGGGCTTATGCGGGAACACTGGGTGTGACACTGGCGGCGATCCTCTGTATGCTGAATGCAATCGCCAGTCTGCTGTAGAGATTATGAGGGAAGGATAACGGGACAATGGAAAAAGATATCAGGAGAGAAGCACTGAGACAGTACTTCAAATATTTTAAGGTATGGTTCATTATTGCCGGCATTCTGGCGGTGATCACCATCGGAGCGGCAGTCATTCATCTGCTTACACCGAAGACCGTCCGCGGCAACAGTCAGGATCCTGCGGAGCGTGTGTTTGACTATGCGGATATGCTGACAGACGAAGAAGAGCAGAGCCTGCGGGAATACATAGCAGAGTGTGAGGAGAAGATCCAGGCGGATATTGTGATCGTAACAATCTCCGAATCTGTAGAGTATGATCTGCAGAATCCGGATCTGCCGGAGGCATTTCATGCGAAGGAAGTCGGCAGTACCGACTGGAGCACAGCCATGAGAGATCTGGCAGATAATTTCTACGATTACAATAATTTCGGCTATAACAAGGTACACGGCAACGGTGTGCTGCTGTTGGATAATTCCTGCGAAGGACAGAAGGGCAGCTGGTTGTCTACCTGCGGAAGCGTCTATGATTATTTCGGGGATTACGAGATCGACCAGGCACTGTATGCAGTAGATGATTACATAGACGAAAGTCCCTACAAGGCATATAGGAATTGCATCAGTTATGTGACCCGGACCATGGAAGAGAGCAAGGAAGGCATGCCCATGACCTTTTCTCCCTGGATCCTGACAGGTCTTGTTACTGCACTGATCTATGCAGCAGTGAACCTTCATCAGAGCAAGGCAAAAGATACTACTACGGTCAATCAGTATCTTGACGGCAGAAAGCCGAAGATTAACGACACCAGAGACCAGTATCTGCGTAAGAATGTGGTGACACGCAGAATCGAGACCAGCAGTAGCAGCGGCGGAAGCAGTCATCACAGCGGCGGTCACGGCGGAAGCCATCGTAGCAGCAGTGGTGTCAGCCATGGTGGCGGTGGACACAGAAGATAAAATGGCAATAATTTCCATTTCTGGAATAACAGAACCGGCGTATGAGGCGTAGACAGACACTCATATGCCGGTTCTGCTGTTCTGCGGCGGAAGGTCTGACGATGGAAAATTTTCCCATGGGTTGACAGGACACAGATGGACGGGTATAATCAGACTTGCGGTGTAACAATTCTGTAATATATTTGTAAAGGGATTTTAAAGAGAGTTTATGATAAAACATACAAGAGAGAAACAAGTAAAGATCGTAGCGGCCGGACTGGCACTGTGCATGCTGGCAGCACCACTTTCCGTATCCGCTGCGGAGAACAGTGTCCTGATGGCTTCCGGCGGTGTGGCCTCCGTTCTGGAAACGGAGCGTTCTCTGGAAGAGTATATCCAGATTGCACAGGATGCCCAGGGAGCTTCCTGGGGCTATACCAATATCGGTGTGGCCAATGTGGAATCCGGGAATCTGAACGTGAGAGCCGTACCCTCCACAGACGGGAAACTGGTGGGAAAGCTTCCGAAGGATGCAGCCTGTGAAGTAATCGAGACTGCAGACGGATGGTCTCATATCAAATCCGGTGAAGTGGAAGGTTATGTCAGCAAGGACTTCCTACTGACCGGACCGGAAGCCAGAATCCGTGCCATGGAACTGGTGCACACGGTGGCTATTGCCAATACCGACGGCCTGAATGTGCGTCAGGAGCCTAACACCACCAGCGAGATCGTGACCCAGGTGGGACAGGGAGAAGAGATGGAATATGTGGAGAACGGCTCCGATGGCTGGGTGAAGATCTCCATTGACGGGGAAGATGCTTATGTATCCCAGGACTATGTCACTGTGGAGGAAAAGCTGGATACTGCCATCACCATGACAGAACTTCTCTACGGACAGGGGGTATCCGATGTCCGCGTAGACCTGGTAGAGTATGCAAAGCAGTTCGTGGGTAACCCGTATGTATGGGGAGGCACCAACCTTACCAAGGGTGCGGACTGCTCCGGCTTCGTACTCAGTGTATTCAAGAAATATGGTATCACCCTGAGCCATTCCTCCAGAGCACAGGCTAACGAGGGAACCAAGATCAGTGCTTCTGAACTGAAGCCTGGCGATCTGGTATTCTACGGTAACGGTAAGGGCACCATCAATCATGTAGCTATCTATATCGGCGGCGGACAGGTCATCCATGCCAGCAGCCCGAAGACCGGTATCAAGATCAGCAGTTATAAATACCGTACTCCCGTGAAATGCGTCCGGGTGATTCAGGATTAATATTGGATAGAATTTAAAGTGTAAAGGCATTGCAGCGCCTGCTGGCGGGCAATGCCTTTTTGATATCCTGAAGAAGGATATTCGGAAGCGTTTTTGTAATTGCGTTTATAGAGGAACTGTGATACTATTTTTATGTGTCTTAGACGGTGTTCGACTGGGTACAGCAGCAAATATAATGAAACGAATTGGGTGATGGGTATGCGCAAAGTAGCTTTGATCACGGACGGTTGGAGACGCCTGTTTACATATGCCTGGCCGTCGGGAATCCTGCAGAGGATCTGGGAGACCGGCGAGGATGTCAATCTGTACATTTTCAATAGTACAGGTAACTGGAGCAGGGATGCCGGATACAACAAGGCAGAGTACAATATTTACAATCTGCCGGACCTGTCCGATTTTGACGGAATTATCTTGGAATTAAATAATATCAGTTCTCCTGCGGTGCTTGCGGACGTGATCAGCAATGCCAAGCAATCGGGACGGCCCGTGGTATCCATTGCCAATGAACTGGGAGATTTTTATTATGTGGGGATTGATAATTATTCGGCCATGAAGCACGTCATTGCACATCTTCATGAGGTGCATGACTGCAAAAAGTTCTGGCTGTTAGTGGGAGCGCAGAACAATTATGAAAGTAGCTGCCGCCTGCAGGGAATGCTGGATTATGCCAGAGAACATAAAATAAAGATTGGCAAGGATGATATCTGGTACGGTTCCTTTGATTATAAGAGCGGACTGGAGGGCTACAGACACCTATGGAATCAGCATAAGGAGCTTCCGGATGCAATCATCTGCATTAATGATAACGTGGCGGTTGCGGTATGTGAAGCCGCAGCACAGATGGGATTTCATGTACCGGACGATTTCCGTGTCACGGGATTTGATAATTTTGACAAGGCGGGCTTCTATACTCCCAGTATTACGACTGTGGGACATATCCGGGAAGATGCTGCTTACCAGGGGATGGATGTCCTCCTGCGCCTCTGGGCAGGGGAGAATGTACCCAAATACAATTTCACCGGAACGGAAATGCTGTGGCAGGAGAGCTGCGGCTGTGGTACGGGCAGCAGCCGGGATGCGAGAGCGCATCTGAAGGATCAGATCATGTACGGTGTGGAGAGCGAAGAATTCGATGAGGAAGTACTCTCCATGGAAGCGGAAATGATGCAGTGCAATACGGTGGAGGAGATGATGTATTGTATCCCGCAATGTATTCCTTCCTTGAAATGCGATGCTATGTATCTTGTACTGGATGATCATCTGAACGCTTATAAAAAAGAGGCGGAAAAAAGTATTCACCTAGATGCGGCACCTTCGGACGAAGGCTTTTTTGTACATGGCTATCCGAGGCAGATGCAGATGACCTTTGCCTATGAGAGAGACCAGAGACTGAATCTGGACAGACAGGAAGTGGACGGAATCTTCCCCACGTTTGACTATCCGAAGCCGGGACAGGATTTTTTGTTCCTGCCGCTGCATTTCGGAGAGCGTACGGTGGGTTATGTGGTCATCCGTAATGCGGTCTATCTTATGGAGAAGCAGTACCTGTTCCAGATCATGAACGCATTGACCCGTTCCATGGAGAACCTTCATAAAAAAGAAATGCTCGCATATATGAATAAAAAATTATCCTCGCTGTATATCATGGATACTCTGACCGGCATGTACAATCGCATGGGATACCAACAGCTGGGAGAGGAAGCGTTCCGGATCTCGAGACTGAATGGTCGCAGGCTGTTGATCCTGTTTGTCGATCTGGACAGGCTGAAATATATCAATGATACGTTCGGCCATGAATATGGCGATATGGCCATCTGTGCAGCAGCCAGGGCATTGATGCAGTGCAGCAGCCGTGATGCGGTGCCAGCCAGAACCGGCGGTGATGAATTCGTCCTGGTACAGACGTATCAGTCTGATGAAGCCTCGAGAGATCTGGTCCATCGGATCCGCAGAACACTGGAGGCGGAGGGAAAAGCACAGAAGCTGCCATTCCCGCTGGCCATGAGTATCGGAACGGTAGTGACGGATCCGGACAGCAATCTGACCTTTGCGGATTATGTAAAACAGGCTGACAGCCTGATGTACGAAGAAAAAGTACAGAAACGTGCTGCCAGAAACTAAAAAGTGTATTTACAACAGAAGATTATTGTGCTATATTGAAACAGTATGATTAGCCGATGCTCAGATTACGGACGCTCCGACCTTAGTCTTGGTATCCGGCGTTTAAAAAACAGGAGGAAAAAGAAATGATTTCTAAGGAAAAGAAAACAGCCATCATGAACGAGTATGCAAGAACCCCCGGTGACACCGGTTCACCTGAGGTACAGGTAGCGGTCCTGACTGCAAGAATCCAGGAGCTTACCGAGCATCTGAAGGAGAACCCCAAGGATCATCATTCTCGTCGTGGTATGCTGAAGATGGTAGGTCAGAGACGTGGTCTTCTGGAGTACCTGAAGAAGAAGGATATCGAGAGATATCGTGCATTAATTGAGAAGCTTGGCTTAAGAAAATAATGCTGACTGGTGAGCGGGGTCTGCCGATTGCATCGGCGCTCCGCTTCTCTTGTTTCTCATTCTATGCATATGTGCGGTGGCTATATGTGGCATCGGCACATAAAAGGTAACACGCGGGATGGAAGTGAGCCCCGAGACCGCTGAAAAGGTTATGTTGTGAATGTATGGCAACATGAATTTTTCAGTAGTTTCGGTAATCCTCCAGCCCGTGGAATAATCATTTATATCGTAACGTGGCACCAAAGATAACCGTCACAGTACGATGGATAGGAGGAATTTATGTATCAAAGTTACAAGATGGATCTTGCAGGCAGACCTCTGGTTGTAGATGTTAACCGTGTAGGTAAGCAGGCAAACGGATGTGCATTCATGCACTATGGTGATACCACTGTTCTCTGTACCGCAACCGCTTCCGAGAAGCCCAGAGACGGTATCGATTTCTTCCCTCTGAGTGTAGAGTACGAAGAGAAAATGTACGCTGTGGGTAAGATCCCCGGCGGCTTCAACAAGAGAGAGGGCAAGGCAAGTGAGAACGCGATTCTGACCAGCCGTGTCATCGACAGACCCATGCGTCCTCTGTTCCCTAAGGATTACCGCAATGATGTAACCCTGAACAACATGGTAATGAGCGTAGATCCCGAGTGCCGTCCCGAGCTGGTAGCCATGATCGGTGCTGCAATCGCAACCTGCATTTCCGATATTCCGTTCGATGGCCCCTGTGCAATGACCCAGGTAGGCATGATCGATGGCGAGCTCATCATCAACCCCAGCCAGGAGCAGTGGAAGAAGGGCGACCTGAATCTGACCGTTGCTTCTACCAGAGAGAAAGTAATCATGATCGAAGCAGGAGCCAATGAGATTCCTGAAGCGGCCATGATCGAAGCTATCTACAAGGCTCACGAAGTGAACCAGACCATCATCGCTTTCATCGATCAGATTGTAGCAGAAGTTGGCAAGAAGAAGCATGAGTATACCAGTTGTGCGGTTCCTGCTGAGATGTTCGAGGAGATGAAGAAAATCGTATCTCCCGCTGAGATGGAAGAAGCTGTATTTACCGATGATAAGCAGACCCGTGAGGAGAATATCCGCGTGATCACCGACAAGCTGACCGAGGCTTTTGCTGAGAACGAAGAGTGGCTGGCTATCTTAGGTGAGGCTGTATATCAGTACGAGAAGAAGACGGTTCGTAAGATGATCCTGAAGGATCACAAGCGTCCCGACGGTCGTGCCATCACCCAGATCCGTCCTCTGGCAGCAGAGGTGGATATCATCCCCCGTGTACATGGCTCCGCTATGTTCACCCGTGGACAGACCCAGATCTGTAACGTATGTACTCTGGCACCTTTGTCCGAGCAGCAGAAGATCGATGGCTTGGATGAGAACGAAGTAAGCAAGAGATATATGCATCATTATAATTTCCCTTCCTATTCCGTAGGTGAAACCAAGCCTTCCCGCGGACCCGGAAGACGTGAGATCGGTCACGGTGCTCTGGCGGAGAGAGCCTTGATCCCTGTACTGCCCAGTGAGGACGAATTCCCTTATGCAATCCGTACCGTATCTGAGACCTTTGAGTCCAACGGATCTACCTCCATGGCTTCTACCTGTGCTTCCTGCATGTCCCTGATGGCAGCAGGCGTACCTATCAAGAAGATGGTAGCAGGTATTTCCTGTGGTCTGGTAACCGGTGAGACGGATGACGATTTCGTTCTGCTGACCGATATCCAGGGACTGGAAGACTTTTTCGGAGATATGGACTTTAAGGTAACCGGTACTACCGAAGGTATCACTGCGATCCAGATGGATATTAAGATCCACGGTCTGACCAGACCAATCGTAGAGGGTGCTATCGCAAGATGCCGTGATGCAAGACTCTTCATCATGGATACCTGCATGAAGCCCGCTATCTCTGCTCCCAGAACAGAGGTTGGCAAGTACGCTCCCAAGATCATCTCCATTCAGATCGATCCCGACAGAATCGGAGATGTAGTAGGTCAGCGCGGCAAGACCATCAATGAGATCATCGCCCGTACCGGCGTGAAGATTGATATTACTGATGACGGTAAGGTATCTATCTGCGGTACTGACAAGGAAATGATGGACAAGGCTCTGGATATGGTAAAGATCATCACCACTGATTTCGAAGAAGGCCAGATCTTCAAGGGCAAGGTAGTCAGCATCAAGGAATTCGGTGCATTCATTGAATTTGCACCCGGTAAGGAAGGCATGGTACACATCTCCAAGATCGCCAAGGAGAGAATCAACCGTGTAGAAGATGTCCTGACTCTGGGGGATGTTGTTACCGTAGTATGCCTGGGTAAGGATAAGATGGGCAGAATCAGCTTCTCCATGAAGGATGTAGCACAGCAGTAAGCTGTGAAAGCGTAGAATATATGATATGATAAGGAAGATCCGTTGTGCAGACAATACTGCAGGACGGATCTTTTCCGTTATCGGAACCCAAAGGGCCGATAGTGTGGAAGAGTAACGGAAAAAGGGTACAAAAAAAGCACCTACATGACGGTATAGGTGCTTTTGTATGTCTTAAATTCTGTACCAGTGCAAGAAAAATTAAGCCATTCCGTTGACAGCTTTGCTCAGACGGGAAACCTTTCTTGCAGCGTTGTTCTTGTGGTAAACGCCCTTAGAAGTAGCCATCTCGATGGTCTTGGTAGCAGCGGTTAATTCAGCCTTAGCTGCTTCCTTGTCACCGGTCTCGATTGCAGCGTATACCTTCTTGATAGCGGTCTTAACGCCGGATCTGATAGCTTTGTTTCTGTCAGCTCTTGTGCGGGATACTAAAATTCTCTTTTTTGCAGATTTAATGTTAGCCAAGTCGTACACCTCCATAATGTATACAATAAAATTATAATTTACAAGAAATGTTTCACTTTAGCCAGACACGGAAGACTAACGTAAACATACTATTGTAGTTTAGACAATCCGGAAGCTTTTGTCAATACATATTTTGCGGATTTTTGTAAAAAATGTATTGATAAGAAAGGCAGACGGAAGGTGAGAAAATGGAAACTTTTCAGATCAGAACGGACCTGGCCCTGGAGGCGAGGGAAAGCGTCAACGAAGAAGAAAGCAAACTGCGGGGGGTATCGGTGGAGGAACACTATGAGGAAGAGACGGATATCCGGATCACCAAGGTGACCATCGACACGAAAAATGCGGAAAAAACGCTGGGGAAGCCCATGGGCATCTATGTGACCATGGAGGCACCGGCCATGGTGGAACCGGATGACGATTATCACCGGGAAATCTCGGAGGCGTTGGCGGAAGAACTGTCGAAGATGCTGCCGGGAGAAGCGGAGGAATTGTCGGTACTGATCGTGGGGCTGGGGAACCGGGAGGTGACGGCGGATGCTTTGGGACCGCAGGTGGTAGACAATCTGCTGATCACCAGACATGTAGTCAGAACCTATGGCAAGGCAGCCTATAACTGTACCCGGATGAATCTGGTCAGCAGCCTCGAGCCGGGAGTCATGGCGAAGACCGGTATGGAGACCGCGGAGATCATAAGTGGTGTGGTGAAGGAGACCACACCGGATGTACTGATCGTGGTGGATGCGCTGGCAGCGCGCAGTACCAGGAGATTAAACCGCACAATCCAGATCACCAATACCGGAATTCAGCCCGGTTCGGGGGTGGGGAATCACCGCAATGCCCTGACCGAAGAGACGCTGGGAGTGCCGGTGATCGCCATCGGGATCCCTACGGTGGTGGATGCTGCCACTATTGTGGGGGATGCCCTGGAGAAGCTGATGAGCGGGGAGAAGGAGTTCGATGCGGTCAAATATATGGGACAGCACCGCATGGTATTTGCGGAATTGAACAATATGTATATGACCGGAAAAGATATTGATTCCGTGATCAAACGGGTCAGTTACACCGTCTCCGAGGGAATCAATATTGCCATGGAAAAAAACTGGGCATAATTGCATATATATAAAAGAGAATGTGCGGAAGGGGAACGCGGACAATGAAGATCCCTGATACTTGTGCCTGCCGGATCAGGTTGTTTCTGCTGACAGTTGCCTGCGGTCTTCTGATGGCGGACGGCGGAGAAAATGAATTCCCAGTGTTTGCCGACGGGGAAGCTTTGCTGGGAGAAGAAGGCGGCTCCGGATTATTGTTACAACAAAGCATGCAGGAAGTGGTGTCACTTCTGGGTTACGGGGTTCTGGCAAAACAGGGAACGCAGTACCCGGAAGAGGATGAGAGTACCTATAGGACACTGACAACGGAGGATCTGATCAGCGAAGAACTGCTACTGCCGCAACCACAGACGACACCCGTCCAGACGGCATGGAGCCTGGAAAATACGGAACCGGTAGTGACAGAAGCAGCTGCAAATGTTTTTCTTCCTGCCTCGCAGCAGGTACAGATCGATCTGACACAGCTGAAGGATTATGAGACGCTGGTACGGAATTTTTATGCCATAGATGCCAACACCATGGCAGGAAGCGATCAGTTATCTGTGGAAAAACTTCTGGGAATGAATATGATGTTGTCGCCCGAAGAGGGAGCGGAGCCACAGATCCTGATCTATCATACCCATTCCCAGGAGGCCTTTGCGGATTCCACACCGGGAGATGTGAACACCGGCATCGTGGGTGTGGGAGAATATCTGACGCAGATCCTGACGGAACAATACGGCTATCGAGTGCTGCACCATACCGGACAATACGATGTGGAGACCAGAGACAATGCTTATTCCAGAGCACTTCCGGCAGTGGAACAGATTCTTGCAGAGAACCCTTCCATACAGGTAGTCATCGATCTGCACCGGGATGAGATAGCGGAAGGCACGCGGCTGGTGACGGATATTCAGGGGAGACCTACGGCAAGATTTATGTTTTTTAACGGACTCAGCCGTACCCGTAAGACGGGAGACATCGACTATCTGGTCAATGAGAACCAGGAGGCCAATCTGGCATTTTCCTTTCAGATGCAGTTAAAGGCCGCGGAATACTATCCGGGACTGACCCGCAGGATCTATCTGAAGGGCTACCGGTACAATATGCACCTGCGTCCCCGGACACTGCTGGTGGAACTGGGAGCACAGAACAATACCGTGGAAGAGGCCAGGAATGCCTGTGATCCGCTGGCACATATTCTCAATATGGTACTTCAGGGGGAGCAGTAATACATAAAAACAGGCCGGGACAACGAATCGAAGCAAAAACATAGACAAGAATGCGGACTTTATGCTACAATTGTCAGACGTAAGAATATGTCGGGAAAGGACAGTAGTATGGCAGCAATAGATCAGAGCAAGATCCGCAATTTTTGTATTGTGGCACACATAGATCACGGGAAATCCACTCTGGCAGACCGTATTATCGAGAAGACCGGTCTGCTTACCAGCAGAGAGATGCAGGCCCAGGTTCTGGATAACATGGATCTGGAGAGAGAACGTGGTATTACCATCAAGGCACAGGCAGTGCGTACCGTATATAGAGCACAGGACGGGGAAGAGTATATTTTCAACCTGATCGACACTCCGGGACATGTGGACTTCAATTACGAGGTCAGCCGTTCCCTGGCGGCCTGTGACGGTGCGATTCTGGTGGTGGATGCGGCACAGGGCATTGAGGCACAGACACTGGCCAATGTCTATCTGGCGCTGGATCATGATCTGGATGTCTTCCCGGTGATCAATAAGATCGATCTGCCCAGTGCAGATCCTCAGAGAGTTATTGAAGAAATCGAGGATGTCATCGGCATTGAGGCACAGGATGCCCCGTTGATCTCCGCGAAGAACGGCATCGGCATCGAGGAAGTCTTAGAGCAGATCGTGAAAAAGATCCCCGCCCCCAAGGGGAACCCGGACAACCCACTGCAGGCGCTGATCTTTGATTCTGTGTACGATTCCTATAAGGGGGTCATCATTTTCTGCCGTGTCATGGAAGGTACGGTGAAAAAAGGTACCATGATCCGCATGATGGCTACAGGAGCGAAGGAAGAAGTGGTGGAGGTCGGTTATTTCGGAGCGGGACAGTTTATCCCATGTGATGAGCTTTCCGCCGGAATGGTAGGCTATATTACCGCTTCCATTAAAAATGTAAAGGATACGGCGGTGGGCGATACCGTGACGGATGACAACAATCCCTGTGCAGAGCCTCTGCCCGGTTATAAAAAAGTACAGTCCATGGTGTACTGTGGACTGTATCCTGCGGACGGTTCCAAATATCCGGATCTGCGGGATGCCCTGGAAAAATTACAGTTAAACGATGCGTCCCTGTTCTATGAACCGGAGACTTCCGTGGCACTGGGATTTGGCTTCCGCTGCGGCTTTTTAGGCCTGTTACATCTGGAGATCATTCAGGAGCGGTTGGAGAGAGAGTACAATCTGGATCTGGTGACCACCGCTCCCGGCGTTGTCTATAAGGTGCATAAGACCAACGGGGAAGTGATCGAACTGACCAATCCCTCCAATCTGCCGGATCCCTCTGAGATTGAATACATGGAAGAACCGGTGGTAAATGCGGAGATCATGGTGACTTCCGAATTCATCGGCTCCATAATGGAACTGTGTCAGGAGCGCCGGGGCAAGTATCTCGGCATGGAATACATCGAGGGAACCAGAGCACTGTTAAAATATGAACTGCCCTTAAACGAGATCATTTATGATTTCTTTGATGCCCTGAAATCCCGTTCCCGCGGCTATGCTTCCTTCGACTATGATCTGAAGGGCTATGAGAGATCTAATCTGGTGAAACTGGATATTCTGATCAACCGTGAGGAAGTGGATGCCCTGTCCTTTATCGTCTGCGCGGATTCCGCCTATGAGAGAGGCCGTAAGATGTGTGAGAAGCTGAAGGATGAGATTCCCAGACACCTCTTCGAGATTCCCATTCAGGCGGCCATCGGCGGTAAGGTCATTGCCAGAGAGACGGTAAAGGCCATGCGTAAGGATGTGCTGGCAAAATGTTACGGCGGTGATATCACCCGTAAAAAGAAGCTGCTGGAGAAGCAGAAAGAGGGGAAGAAGCGTATGCGTCAGTTCGGCAACGTAGAGATCCCTCAGAAGGCATTTATGAGCGTCTTAAAACTGGATGACAGAAACTGATAAGAAGTTTAAGGAGCAATATGGATCAGAAAGAACTGGAATTATATATTCATATTCCCTTTTGCGTAAAAAAGTGCAGCTATTGCGACTTCCTGTCTGCCCCTGCCACGGAGCAGACAAGGGAAGCCTATATGGCTGCACTTTTTGCGGAGATCGGGGGAAGAGCGAAGAACTACAAAGATCGTATCGTAACGAGCATCTTTATCGGCGGCGGTACCCCCTCCCTGTTATCCGGGGAACAGGGAGGGCAGCTGATGGATCACATCAGAAAGCAGTTTGTACTGGCACCGGATGCCGAGATCACCATGGAAGTCAATCCGGGTACGGCCACGGCGCAGAAACTTCGGGATTTTCATACGGTGGGGATTAATCGCCTCAGCATCGGTATGCAGTCTGCCCAGGCCCAGGAACTGAAAATGCTGGGCAGGATCCATGATTTTGAAGGCTTCTGTCAGGGGTACCGGGAAGCGGTGGAGGCCGGTTTTACGAATATCAATGTGGATGTCATGAGCGGACTGCCGGGACAGACGCTGGCAGGCTATAGGGATACCCTGGAAAAGGTGCTGCACTTAGAACCCATGCCGCAGCATATTTCTGCCTACAGCCTGATCGTGGAAGAGGGGACTCCTTTCGCGGCCATGGCGGAGCGGGGGCAGCTGCCTCTGCCGGAGGAAGATGTGGAACGGGCGATGTATGAGGAGACTATAGAGGTTCTGGAAAAATACGGATTTCACCGGTATGAGATCTCCAATTATGCCAGGGACGGCTATGAGTGCAGACACAATGTGGGCTACTGGATCCGCAGGGATTATCTGGGCTTCGGTATCGGAGCAGCTTCCCTGATTGACAATGTGAGATTTCAGAACGGAAGGGATCTTGCCGCGTATCTGGCTCGTCCGCTGGACTGTCGGGAAGAAGAACAGAGCCTTACCACACAGGAGCAGATGGAGGAGACCCTGTTTCTGGGATTGCGGCTGACAAAGGGGGTGTCCTATGATGCCTTTGCCAGACAGTATGGCAGCAGTCTGCAGGAAATCTACGGAGAAGTCATTGCCCGCAATGTGGCAGACGGACTGTTACAGGTCACGGAGGGAAAAGAGAACGAAAAAAGCGGGCAGTATCTGGCCCTGACAAAGAGAGGACTGGATCTGAGTAATTACGTGATGGCGCAGTTTTTATTCTGAGAATCGCGGGAGAGTGACAGGCACTTGTGGACAGAAAATCACATAAACTATCATAAGCAACTGTCCACGGAGGGATTTTTTGAAAACCTTTCAGCAGCCATTAACCGCAGGAGAAGAAGCTTATTATATCCGTTTGCTCAGGGAAGGTACCGTGGAAGAATCCAGACAGGCCAGGGAAATCCTGGTGGAGAGAAACTTACGCCTGGTGGCACATATTGCCAAAAAATACCAGAACGTTGAGGAAGATATGGAGGATCTGATCTCTATCGGATGCATCGGTCTGATCAAGGCGGTGAATTCTTTTGATTCCGGAAAAGGGAGACTGGCCACCTATGCCTGCAGATGTATTGACAACGAACTGCTGATGATGCTGCGGAGCCGTAAAAAACTGTCCAGAGAAGTCTCGTTGTACGAACCCATCGGTCAGGATAAGGAAGGCAATGCCATCCATCTGCTGGACGTGATCGAAGAGAAACAGAAAGACGTGGTGGAAGATCTGGAGCTGGGAAGGAATATAAAGCGGCTGTTTCTGGCACTGGACCGGTGCCTCACGGAACGGGAGTACCGGATCCTGGTGATGCGTTACGGAATCCGGGGATACAAAGAGCATACCCAGCAGGAAGTGGGAGATACGCTGGGGATCTCCAGAAGCTACGTCTCCCGCATGGAAAAAAGAGCACTGCACAAGCTGTCGGAGGAACTTCGGGAGGACTAAACATCACCTTGTCAATTAAGGAACACTGTGATATATTTATTTCTATAAGTGACGTAAGATAAGGGGGGAATAACGATGCATTTTGTGAGAACGGAAGACTTAAAGACGGGAATGCGTCTGGCAAGACCTGTTTATAATAAGAAGTGTATTCTTTTGTTTGACAGAAATTCCCTTTTGTCATTACAGGCAATCGAAAGCATTCGTAATTTCGGACTGATCGGTGTCTATGTACTGGAACCGGCAGAACCGCTTCCACCTCTGACCCAGGAGGATCTGGAGTTCGAACGGTTCCAGATCCAGGCAATCAGTGCCATTGAGGAGGAACTGGACCGCATTCTGAAGACCAGAAAGCAGAACAGGACCCAGCCCATTGCAGATATGGTCATCCGCAATTACGGACATTTGGATGATAAGATCAATTTCTACCAGAATCTGAGAAGCCGGGAGGACTATGTATCCCGGCATTCCCTGAATGTGGCAATACTCTGTGCCATGATTACCCATGTGATGAATATAAGGCGGGAAGAACAGTATCATACCGTATGTGCTGCCATTCTCCACGATATGGGAAAAGTGAAGAAACATGACGACGTGTACTATGGAGCACCCTATTCCAGAGAGGACATGCTGCGGAATTGTGAGACACAGGAAGATGCTTATGGGATCCTGGAGGAGGCCTTCGCCACCGATGGACCGGGCATCCGCAGGATCTGTCAGCAGGCAGCCGGAAAACAGCTGAATCTGTTTCCGGAGGACGGGGTGAAGAGCAAATATAAAATGCTGGCAGGGGCCAATGTGCTTCTGGTGGCGAACCGCTATGATGAGATCACGGCCATGACACTGCAGGGAACGGCACAGTCGGAGGTAAAGGCAATTCAGGAGTTTCTGGACCATCCGGAGGTATACGATCCGGAGACTGTACGGGCGCTGATCCGTTCTGTCAATATTCTGCCGCCCGGTGCCAGCGTGGAACTCAGTACGGGAGAGAAAGCACTGGTATTGAATGAGAATCAGGAAAATGTGCTGCGTCCTACGGTGGTAAGCTTCCGGGACAACAGTATTTTAGACCTGTCACTTCCCGGAAATGAGGACATTCAGATCGTGGATGTCATGAAAACCATGGACAACCGGTACATATTAAAAAAACAGTAAGGAGCAATTATGCCAACAATCGAAGAAATACTCAGAGCCGCCAAGGAGGCGGGAGCAAGTGATGTGCATCTGACGGTAGGTATCCCGCCCAAGATGCGTGTGAACGGTAATCTGATCACCATGGATTATCCGAAAATGCTTCCGGCGGATACTTTGGAGGTCCTGGTCAATATTATGACGGAAGTACAGAGAGAACGTTTTGAGGAGCGCGGAGAATACGATATGTCTTTCTCTATTCCCAACTGCGGACGTTACCGTGTCAATGCCTATAAGCAGAGAGGCTCTGTGGCACTGGCTTTCCGACTGGTGGGAACTGTGGTGCCTTCTCCGGAGGAACTGGGGGTACCGGAATCCGTCGTGGAACTCTATCAGCGTAAGCGTGGACTGGTACTGGTCACCGGACCTACCGGAAGCGGTAAATCCACCACCCTTGCCGCCATCATTGACAAGATCAACAATAACAGAGATGCCCATGTCATCACACTGGAGGATCCTATCGAGTATCTGCATCAGCACAAGATGTCCATGGTCAACCAGAGAGAGATCGGCATTGATTCCAATAATTACGCCAATGCCTTAAGAGCGGCACTTCGAGAGGATCCCGATGTCATTCTCGTGGGTGAGATGCGTGACTTCGAGACCATCAGCGTAGCTATCACGGCGGCGGAGACCGGCCATCTGGTATTGTCCACCTTGCATACCATCGGCGCCGCCAGCACCGTAGACCGTGTGATCGATGTCTTCCCGCCGCATCAGCAGCAACAGATCCGCGTGCAGCTGTCCAATACGCTGGAAGCGGTCATTTCCCAGCAGCTGATCCCTACGGCGGACGGCAGACACCGTGTGGCTGCTTTTGAGGTCATGCATGCCAATCATGCAGTCCGCAACCTGATCCGGGAAGGCAAATCCCATCAGCTGGCCAGCGTTATGCAGACCAACCGGAAGCTGGGCATGATCACCATGGATGAGGCTATTGTGCAGCTGTATTTTGAAGGCAGGATTGACAGAGAGCATGCGATCCAGTTTGCACAGGATTCTGACAGCATGGAAAATAAGATCTGAAGATAAAACGGATCATGGAGTAGGAAAATGTGGTGGCTTACGGGCTTCCTGTAGGCCGCTGCAGTGACTTGATAAAAATTCTGATTAAAATTTCTCATACAAAATTCTAAGAAGTATCCGGTATTTTCATTGCCCATCCGGGCGATTATGATTACCCTTTGTATTTTACAATTTGTTTTGCCGTTTTGACGTGTAATATTTTTCCGTCTTTTTCTTTCACTGTTATTTCCATAGAAACAAACATTTTCAAAGGAGGTATTTTTATGTTTACTACAGTATGTTCGGCGGCAGTCTACGGACTGCAGGCGTATCTGGTCCGCGTAGAGGTGGATCTGGCAGGAGGACTGCCTTCCTTTCAACTGGTGGGGTCATTGGGAGCGGAGGTGAAGGAATCCAGGGAGAGAGTGTGCGTGGCCATGAAGAATTCCGGTTTCCGGATTCCACCGTCCCATATTACGGTGAATCTGGCACCGGCGGGCAGACGCAAGGACGGTACGGCGTTTGACCTGCCCATTGCGGTGGGGCTGTTGCGGAATATGGAACTTTTAAAGAAAGAGATGTTACAGGATACCCTGTTTCTGGGAGAACTGGGTCTGAACGGTGAGATCAAAAAGGTAAAAGGGGTACTTCCCATCGTACAGGAGGCGGCAAAAAGCGGGATTCGCAGGGTGGTGGTACCGGGGGAGAATGCCATGGAAGCGGCTGTGATTCCGGGAATCACGGTCTGGGGCGTAAACTGCCTGAATGATCTGCTGGCGGCATTGAGCCATCCGGGGGAAGAGAGTGGGAAAGTATACCGGCCCAGAATCCGGGCAGAAGAATTGCTGCAGGAAGGAAACGGATCCGGAATGGGAGATTTCCGGGAAGTGGCGGGACAGGAAAATGCCAAGCGGGGAGCGGAGATTGCTGCCGCAGGATTTCATAATCTGTTAATGATAGGGCCGCCGGGAGTGGGGAAATCCATGATCGCCGGACGGATTCCGGGAATCCTGCCGCCCCTGACGCTGGAGGAAAGTCTGGAGGTGACGGGAATCTTTAGTGTGGCAGGACTGCTGCCGCCGGGACAGGCTCTGATTACAAGAAGACCCTTTTATGCGCCTCATCATACTGTGACACAGGCGGCACTGATCGGCGGTGGCAGCGGAATTCCCAGACCGGGTATGGTGTCTCTGGCACACCGGGGTGTCTTGTTTCTGGATGAACTGCCGGAATTCCAGAAGGCGGTGCTGGACGGAATGAGGCAGCCCATGGAGGAACATAAGGTACAGATCGCCCGCAATGCCGGCATGGTCACCTACCCTTCGGACTTTATTCTGGCAGCGGCCATGAACCCCTGTCCCTGCGGCTACTATCCGGATCGGAATAAGTGCCGATGTACCCAGCCGCAGATTGAGAGATATCTGGGAAAAATATCGGGACCGATCTTAGACAGGATCGATCTGTGTGTGGAACTGCATCCGGTGGATATTCTGCATTTGCAGAAAACGGGGAACCAGAGAAGCAGTGAAGATATGAAAAAGAGGATCCTGGGGGCAAGAAAGCGGCAGACAGAACGGTTTGCGGGAACAGATTGTCGTTTCAACGGAGATATCCGCTCTGCACAGGTAGAGCAGTACTGTCCGTTGGGAGAGGAGGAGCGGAAGGTGATGGAACAGCTGTACAACACTCTGCAGCTCAGTGCCAGAGCCTATCACCGGATCCTGAAAACGGCCCGGACCATCGCGGATCTGGAGGGCAGAGAACAGATTGCCGGGGAACATCTGCTGGAGGCAGCGTGTTACCGTCCTTCGGAGACGTATTGGAATTAATGGAAGCGATTTTGTGCCTGCACGGGAGATTCAGCACCGGAAGGCACAGGCTGTGTGGAACAGGGAAAGGGACGGGTAGGTTTATGACAGAGGAAGAGAGAAAGTATGCATATTTTTTGTGCAGCATCCCGGGAATCGGGGGCGTACGGGCAGGACAGCTGCTGGCACAGTTCGGATCACCCCGTGGGGTTTATGCGGCGGAGACAGAGGTCTTACGGCAGTATGTGGGCGGCTCTGTGGCGGAAACTATGGAGCGGCAGAAGAAAAGCGGGGAGTGGGAGAGGGAATACGGACAGCTGGCGGAAAAACAGATTGGATTTGTTTTGCGGGAGGAGGACAGTTTTCCGCAGAAACTGGCGGAGATTCCGGATCCGCCTTATGGAATCTTTTATCGCGGAAGACTGCCGGAGGCCACAGAACCGGCGGTGGCAGTCATCGGGGCCAGAGAATGTTCCGGGTACGGCAGATATGTGGCGGAGGAGCTGGGGGGATATCTGGGGAGAGCGGGGATCCAGGTCATCAGCGGCATGGCCCGGGGAATCGACGGGATCAGCCAGCAGGCGGCACTTTCCGCCGGAGGAACCTCCTATGGGATATTGGGGTGTGGCGTGGATATCTGTTATCCCAGTCAGAACCGCAGACTGTATGAGGAATTGCTGCAAAAGGGTGGATTATTGTCGACCTACATGCCGGGGACAAAGCCTCTGCCGCAGTTTTTTCCACCAAGGAACCGTATCGTCAGCGGACTGTCGGATGCCCTGATCGTCATTGAGGCCAGACAGAAGAGTGGGACGTTGATCACGGTGGACATGGCGCTGGAGCAGGGGAAGGATGTCTATGTGGTGCCGGGACGGATCACGGACAGGCTCAGTGACGGCTGCAATCGTCTGCTGTCCCAGGGGGCGGGGGTGTTTTTATCTCCGGAGAACTTTGTGGAGGAATTTTTAAAAAACTGGGAGGAAAAACAGGGACTTTCTTCGGAACCTTCCGACGGAAAGAAGAGGGGAAAATACGGAAGGACGAACAGCGGAACCAGGACAAAAGTAAAATTGCCCAAAGAATCGTTGAAAAAGATATTTGAATGCCTGGGGCCGGTACCGAAGACATCGGAGACCCTATTGCAGGAACTCTGGGAAATGGGGGAATATACGGATATTTCAGCACTCAACAGAGGACTGATGGAACTGGAGCTTTCGGGATTCGCCAGACAGAGCACCCCGGGATATTTCAGCACTTCTGCGAATTGACAAGGCTTTCGGAAAGGGGGTATAGTAATAGACATATGAGAATGACGAGAAAGGTCAGGTGCCCTTATGAGCGATAAAGATACTTACAGAATGCATACCAAGGTAATACAGATCGGAGACCGGAAGATCGGCGGCGGGAATCCCATTGCCATCCAGTCCATGACCAATACGAAGACGGAAGATGTGAAGACGACGGTGGAGCAGATCCTGCGTCTGGAGAAGGCAGGCTGTGAGATCATCCGCTGCACGGTGCCGACGTTGGAGGCGGCAGCAGCCATCCGCGAGATCAAAAAGCAGATCCATATTCCCCTGGTGGCGGATATTCATTTTGACTACCGCATGGCTCTGGCAGCCATCGAGAACGGAGCCGACAAGATCCGTATCAATCCCGGCAATATCGGAAGCGTAGAACGGGTGAAGGCTGTGGTCAACGCGGCAAAGGAGCGGAATATTCCGATCCGTGTGGGTGTAAACAGCGGTTCCCTGGAGAAGTCTCTGGTAGAAAAATACGGCGGCGTGACCGCGGAAGGTATTGTGGAGAGCGCACTGGACAAAGTACACATGATCGAAGATTTGGGGTATGACAATCTGGTCATCAGTATCAAGTCCTCGGATGTACTGATGTGTGTGAAAGCCCATGAACTGCTGGCAGGACGTACCGTATATCCTCTGCATGTGGGCATTACCGAATCCGGTACGGTGAACAGCGGCAACATCAAGTCTGCCATCGGTCTGTCCCTGATCTTAAGCCAGGGCATCGGCGATACCATCCGGGTATCCCTGACGGGAGATCCTGTGGAGGAGATCAAGTCCGCGAAGCTGATCCTGCGCACCCTGGGACTGCGCAAGGGCGGCATTGAAGTCGTATCCTGTCCCACCTGCGGCAGAACCCAGATCAATCTGATCGATCTGGCAACCAAAGTGGAGAAGCTGGTGGAGGATTATCCTTTGGATATCAAGGTGGCCGTTATGGGCTGCGTGGTAAACGGCCCCGGAGAAGCGAAGGAAGCGGATCTGGGTGTTGCGGGCGGCATCGGAGAAGGATTGTTGATCAGGCACGGAGAGATCGTGAAGAAACTCCCGGAGGATCAGCTGCTTCCCGCCTTGAAAGAGGAATTGGATCATTGGAGTTGAAGTAGATGAGTAAACCTTTTTTTGAAGTATTTCCGGCATTACAGTTAAATGCAGATATTCGTGACCTTATGGGGCAGACGGAGGTGGAGAGAGTCTCGGCGACAAAACGCAGAGACTTTCTTCGGGTGTACTTAAAAAGTACCCGCCTGATCCAGAAGGCGGATATCTGGACCACGGAACAGGAGATCAAAAAGCAGCTGTTCCCCCAGGCCAATCTGACGGTAAAAATATACGAAAAGTTTGAACTGTCTTCCCAGTACAATCCGGAAAAACTGATGGACATCTATAAGGACAGTATTCTGGAAGAATTCCGGGAATACAGCCATATCCAGTATAATGCCCTGAAGACGGCCAAAATCGAATATCCTTCCGGGAATGAGATGCTCTTAACCATGGAAGATACGGTGTTAAACCGCAGCATGGAAGGGGAGATTCTGCAGATCCTCGAGAAGATTCTGGTGGAACGCTGTGGATTCTCCGTGAAGATCCATACGGCTTATGTGGAAAAAGAGACCGGACGGTTCCAGGAGGAAGAGGAAGCCAAGATCCGGCTGAAGGTGGATGCCATTTACAGCCGTACCAAGGGAAGAAGAGAGGAAGCGGAGCATACGGCACCGGGAGAAGGCGGACAGAGCACAGCGCAGGCTCCGGAAGCTGCAAAGGCGGAAGAGCCTGCCCCGAAGCAAAAGACCGAGAATGCAGGCGGCGTGACCAAAAGCTTTCAGGGCGGCGGCCGCGGCGAATTCAAGCGTGGCGAGTTCAAAAAAGGCGAGTTTCGTAAGGGCGGCAATTTTGAAAAAGGTGCCTTGAAGAGATCGGATAATCCGGATGTCATTTACGGCCGGGATTTCGAAGAAGAAGCCATGAAGATCGAGGAACTCATCGGAGAGATGGGGGAAGTGGTCATCCGGGGTAAGGTATTGTCCGTGGACACCCGTGACATCAAGAATGAGAAGACTATTATCATCTTCAACATCTCTGATTTTACGGATACCATGACAATCAAAATGTTCGTGCGTACCGAGCAGGTGAAGGAAGTGACCGGGGATATCAAGCCGGGGGCCTTCTTAAAAGTCAAGGGTATCTGTATGATGGATAAGTTCGACCACGAACTGGCCATCGGTTCCATTGCAGGCATCAAGAAGATACCGGATTTTACCAATACGAGAATGGACACCTCCGCCAGAAAACGTGTGGAGCTGCACTGCCATACGAAGATGAGTGATATGGACGGTGTCTCCGAGGCCAAGGACATTGTAAAACGTGCCTATAAATGGGGCCATCGGGCCATCGCTATTACGGATCACGGCGTGGTGCAGAGTTTTACCGATGCAAACCATGTCTGGGACGATCTGTGGAAAGCGGAAAAGGGCAAGCGGAAGGAAGCCGGAGACGAGAATCCGGACAAACAGGATTTCTTCAAGATCATCTACGGCGTGGAAGCCTATCTGGTGGATGATCTGAAGGAGATCGTGACAAATGACAGGGGACAAGGACTGCATGAGGACTATGTGGTGTTTGATATCGAGACCACGGGATTTTCCCCGGTGAATAACCGGATCATCGAGATCGGTGCGGTAAAGGTGTCCGGTGGGGAGATCGTGGATCGCTTTTCCACCTTTGTCAATCCGGATGTGCCGATTCCCTTCGAGATCGAGAAGCTGACCAGCATCCGGGACGAGGATGTTATGGATTCCCCGCAGATCGACGTGATCCTGCCCCGGTTTTTACAGTTCTGCGAAGGCTGTATCATGGTGGCCCACAATGCCAGCTTTGATATGAGCTTCATTATGGAGAACTGCAGAAGACTGGGATACCCGCAGGAGTTTACCTATGTGGATACCGTGGGTATTTCCAGAGTATTATTGAAGAATCAGTCGAAACACACGCTGGATGCGGTGGCAAAGACCTTGGGGATATCGTTGGAGAATCATCACAGAGCGGTGGATGATGCAGAGTGTACGGCCCATATTTTCGTGAAATTTATTAAAATGCTGGAAGAACAGGACATTCACAATCTGACGGAGGTCAATGCCCTGGGAGCTTCCAGCGTGGATGCCGTAAAGAAGATGCCTTCTTACCATGCCATCATTCTGGCGAAAAATGATCTGGGGCGTATCAATCTGTATCGTTTGGTGTCCCAGTCCCATCTGACGTATTTTAACAAACATCCCCGGATTCCCAAGAGTCTGGTGATGAAGTACAGAGAGGGACTGATTCTGGGAAGTGCCTGCGAGGCGGGAGAACTGTACCGGGCGCTGTTAGACGGGCAGTCGGATGCCCAGATCGCCAGACTGGTGAAATTCTACGATTATCTGGAGATCCAGCCCTGTGGCAACAATAAATTCATGATCGCCTCGGAGCGTGTGAGGAATGTAAATTCCATAGAGGATATCCAGAACATCAACCGGAAGATCGTGTCGCTGGGAGAGCAGTTCCACAAGCCGGTAGTGGCTACCTGTGACGTGCATTTCCTGGATCCCGAGGATGAGGTCTACCGCCGTATCATCATGGCGGGACGAGGCTTCGATGATGCGGACGATCAGGCACCGTTGTATTTACATACCACGGAAGAGATGCTGGAAGAGTTTTCCTACCTGGGCAGTGACAAGGCGGAAGAGATCGTTATTACCAATACGAATATGATCGCGGATATGATCGAGACCATTGCACCGGTGCGCCCGGACAAATGTCCTCCGGTCATTCCCGACAGTGATAAGACCCTGACGGAGATCTGTTACAACAGGGCCCACGAGATCTACGGACCCGATCTGCCCCAGATCGTTGAGGCCAGACTGGAAAAGGAACTGAATTCCATTATTAAAAACGGATTCGCCGTAATGTATATCATCGCACAGAAACTGGTATGGAAGTCCGTGGAGGACGGTTATCTGGTAGGTTCCCGTGGATCGGTAGGAAGCTCCTTCGTGGCCACCATGGCGGGAATCACGGAGGTCAACCCCTTAAGCCCGCATTATTATTGCAGCAAGTGTCACTATGTGGATTTTGACAGTGACGAAGTCAGGGCCTATGCCGGTAAGGCGGGAATCGATATGCCCGACAAGGTATGTCCGGTGTGCGGAGAAAAGCTCCATAAGGACGGATTTGATATTCCTTTCGAGACATTTTTGGGATTCAAGGGAGACAAGGAGCCGGATATCGACCTGAACTTCTCCGGTGAGTATCAGTCCAAGGCTCATAAATATACCGAGGTTATCTTCGGTGCGGGACAGACCTTCCGTGCCGGAACCATTGCAACGCTGGCGGATAAGACAGCCTTCGGTTATGTGAAAAATTATTTTGAAGAGCGTGGCGTTCATAAGCGGACCAGCGAGATTGACCGTATCGCTTCGGGATGCACCGGAGTACGACGCAGTACCGGTCAGCACCCCGGCGGAATCGTCGTGCTGCCGCTGGGACAGGATATCAACTCCTTCACCCCGGTACAGCATCCCGCCAATGATATGACCACGGATACCATAACCACACACTTTGATTACCATTCCATCGACCATAACCTGCTGAAGCTGGATATTCTGGGACACGATGATCCTACCATGATCCGTATGCTGCAGGATCTGACGGGAAGAGATCCCCTGACGATTCCTCTGGACGGGCAGGATGTCATGAGCCTGTTCCAGAACACGGATGCACTGGGCATTACCCCGGAGCAGATCGGCGGAACGAAGCTGGGGGCATTAGGAATCCCGGAGTTCGGTACGGATTTCGCCATGCAGATGGTTATCGATGCCAAGCCGAAAGCCTTTTCCGATCTGGTGCGTATCTCCGGTCTGTCCCATGGTACCAATGTATGGCTGGGTAATGCACAGGATCTGATCATGAGCGGCGTGGCAACGATTTCCACCGCCATCTGTACCCGTGACGATATCATGCTGTATCTGATCCAGATGGGCGTGGAATCGGAAAAGTCTTTTAAAATCATGGAAGCCGTGCGTAAAGGTATGGTGGCGAAGGGCAGATGTGCCATGTGGGAGGAGTGGAAAGCAGATATGCTGGCTCACGATGTACCCCAGTGGTATATCGAATCCTGCCAGAAGATCGAGTACATGTTCCCCAAAGCTCATGCGGCAGCGTACGTTATGATGGCATGGCGTATCGCCTACTGTAAGATCCATTATCCGTTAGCTTATTACGGAGCCTTTTTCAGTATCCGCGCCAAGGCATTTTCCTACGAGATCATGTGCCAGGGACAGAAGCATTTGGAGAGCGTCATGGCGGATTACAAAAAACGGCAGGATTCTCTTTCTAATAAGGAAAAGGATGCCATGGGCGATATGCGTATCGTACAGGAGATGTATGCGAGAGGCTTCGAGTTTGAACCTATCGACATCTTCCGGGCACAGTCCAGATCGTTCCAGATCGTGGATGGAAAATTAATGCCGTCCTTAAACAGTATTGACGGACTGGGAGAGAAGGCGGCGGATGCCATTGTGGAAGCCGCCAAGGATGGCCCGTTCCTGTCCAAGGATGATTTCCGTCAGAGAACCAAAGTCTCCAAGACCATCATCGACCTGATGGATTCGTTAGGACTGTTGGGAGATCTGCCGGAGTCAAATCAGATCAGTATCTTTGACCTGGTGTAACAGCTCAGCATGGTATGACTGAACTGTGTCCTGAAAATTTTTAAAAAAAGTACTTGCATTTTTTCGACATCTCCATTATACTATGCAAGTACTGTTTTGTGGCTGATTGGTCAAGCGGTTAAGACGTCGCCCTCTCACGGCGAAAACAGGGGTTCGATTCCCCTATCAGCTGCTCTTTGAAAATTGTAGAAATTTTTCAAAAAATACTTGCAATTTTCAAAAGAATGTATTATACTGAACAAGGTTCGTAAGTAACCTATGGCTGATTGGTCAAGCGGTTAAGACGTCGCCCTCTCACGGCGAAAACAGGGGTTCGATTCCCCTATCAGCTGCTTATTCTTTAACAGAATAGCCCAACCCTGAAAAGTGTCGGAAAGCATGAATGCAAGCTTTCGGGCATTTTTTTATTGTCTGTTCTCATATGATGGCATCGCAATCGCGAAAAAATTTTCTTGCCATTCCCTTTTTTTTGTTGTATAGTGGTTCACGATTACTCAAAGTAGGGGAAAATACGGCAAAGAGGCGGGAACCGGATGCCGTAGATCCGTAGACAGACGGGTAGATGGGAGTGCATATGGCAAAATATTTAGTAATTGTAGAGTCACCGGCCAAGGTGAAGACAATCAAAAAGTTTTTGGGAGCAAATTATGAGGTTATGGCCAGCCAGGGGCATGTGAGGGACCTGCCCAAGAGCCAGCTGGGTTTTGATCCGGAGCATGATTATGAACCGAAATATATTACCATTCGTGGAAAGGGAGACCTGCTGGCTTCTCTGCGCAAGGAAGTGAAGAAGGCAGAAAAAGTCTATCTCGCAACCGACCCGGACCGCGAGGGAGAAGCCATTTCCTGGCATTTATATTACGCCTTGAAACTGGAAAATAAAAAAGTATATCGTATCACCTTCAATGAGATCACCAAGAATGCGGTCAGGGAATCCTTGAAGAATGCCAGAGAGATCGATATGAATCTGGTGGATGCCCAGCAGGCGAGACGTATGCTGGATCGTATGGTAGGCTATCGGATTTCCCCTCTTCTGTGGGCAAAAATCAAGCGAGGCTTAAGCGCCGGCCGCGTTCAGTCCGTGGCACTGCGCATCATCTGCGACAGAGAAGACGAGATCAACGCATTCATTCCGGAGGAATACTGGTCTCTGGACGTGAACCTGAAGGTAAAGGGCGAGAAGAAGCCTATTTGTGCAAAATATTACGGTACCACAGAGAAAAAACAGGGAATTACCAGCAGGGAACAGGCAGAGGGTATCATGGATTCCCTGAAAGATGCAAAATATGAGGTAAAGGAAGTACGCCATGGGGAACGAGTGAAAAAAGCCCCTCTTCCCTTCACCACATCCACCTTGCAGCAGGAGGCCAGCAAGGTACTGAATTTCTCCACCCAGAAGACCATGCGTCTGGCACAGCAGTTATATGAAGGCGTGGATATCAAGGGAGAGGGTACGGTCGGTCTGATCACCTACCTGCGTACCGATTCCACCCGTGTATCGGAAGAAGCGGAGGCACAGGCGGCGGAATTCATCGATGCTCATTACGGTGAGAAATACAAGACCGCGGCAGCTACGGAGAAAAAGAACAGCCAGAAGATCCAGGATGCTCACGAAGCCATCCGCCCTACGGATCTGAACCGCATGCCTATTGCCATTAAGGAGCAGCTGCCCAGAGATCTGTTCCGTCTGTACCAGCTGATCTGGAAGCGTTTCGTGGCAAGCCGCATGAGTGCTGCACAGTATGATACCACTTCCGTGAAGATCCAGGCAAAGGATCAGATCTTTACGCTGGCAGCTTCCAGAATGCGTTTTGACGGTTTCATGAGCGTCTATACACAGGAAGATGACAAGGAAGAAGAAAACGTGCTGGGTGGTAATCTGGATGAGAACAGCGTACTGGTATTCCAGAGCTTTGATCCGAAGCAGCATTTTACCCAGCCCCCCGCACATTATACCGAGGCAAGTCTGGTACGAGCCATGGAAGAACTGGGCATCGGACGTCCCAGTACCTACGCACCGACCATCACCACCATCCTTGCCAGAAGATACATTGCCAAGGAGAACCGCAACCTCTACGTTACGGAGCTGGGCGAAGTGGTCAATAACATGATGAAAGAGGCATTTCCCTCCATTGTGGACGTGAATTTCACTGCGAATATGGAAGCCCTTCTGGACGGAGTGGAAGAAGGCACGGTAAAATGGAAGACTATCGTATCCAATTTCTATCCGGATCTGGACGAAGCTGTAAAAAAGGCGGAGAAGGATCTGGCAGAGGTGACCATTGCGGATGAGGAGTCCGACGAGATCTGCGACCAGTGCGGCAGACGCATGGTGATCAAATACGGCCCCCACGGCAGATTTCTGGCATGTCCCGGATTCCCGGAGTGCCGCAATACCAAGCCTTATTTTGAGAAGATCGGTGTGGCCTGCCCGAAGTGCGGCAAGGACATTGTTTTAAAAAAGACCAAAAAAGGCAGAAAATATTATGGCTGTATCGACAATCCGGAATGCGATTTCATGGTATGGCAGAAGCCATCGGGAGAAAAATGTCCCCGCTGCGGCAAATTGCTGTTGGAAAAGGGCAATAAACTGGTCTGCATGGATGAACAGTGCGGTTATGTGAAAAATAAACCGACGGAAGAGAATTAGTTTTGTATACTGTCAGAATTTTCTCATAAATTAACGCTATTTTCATTGTAATCTGAAATTACATGTGCTACAATGTGCATAACATCTGGTGGTTTCGCAGTATGTGTAGACGGAGGAAGATAGATGAGTAGCGTACAACTGTTGGACAAAACACGTAAAATCGGGAAATTGTTACACAACAACAACTCCAGCAAAGTGGTATTCAGCGACATCTGTAAGGTAATGCGCGAGATCCTGAATTCCAATGTGCTGGTGATCAGCCGGAAGGGAAAAGTCCTCGGGGTGGGGAAATCTGACGGCATCGAGTCGATCACGGAACTTTTGGATGACAATATCGGCGGATTTATTGATCCGATGCTGAATGAGAGACTGTTGGGCGTATTATCCACAAAGGAGAACGTCAATCTGGAGACTCTGGGCTTCGAGAATATCGACACCAGAAAATTTCAGGCCATCATTACTCCCATTGAGATTGCAGGAGAGCGGCTGGGAACGCTGTTTATTTACAAATGCAACGAACAGTACGATATTGACGATATCATCCTCTGCGAGTACGGCACCACGGTAGTGGGACTGGAAATGCTGCGGGCGGTGAATGAAGAGAGCGCGGAAGAAAGCCGTAAGGTAGCCGTGGTAAAATCTGCGGTCAGCACCCTTTCCTTTTCGGAGATGGAAGCCATCACTCATATTTTTGACGAACTGAACGGCATGGAAGGAATCCTGGTAGCCAGCAAGATTGCCGACAGAGTCGGTATTACGAGATCCGTCATTGTCAATGCACTGCGGAAATTTGAAAGCGCCGGTGTCATCGAATCCAGATCCTCCGGCATGAAGGGGACTTATATTAAAGTTCTGAACGATGCCGTGTTTGACGAGATTGAGGAACTGAAGCGCCAGAATGGCAGAAATTAATCGGAAAATGAAAAAAACAGAAAATATTTAGGAAGAAGAGACTATTGCGAAAAATAGTCTCTTTTCTATATATTTATTTTAAGTGAGTTTATTTTACTATTGTGTTTTTGTTGAAATACTTTATAATAGAGAAGAATAGGTATATGGTAGAAGCGGTTTTTATGCGATCTGACGAAAAACTGCGGAATGTGAGGTAGTATGATACAGACAAATGCATTTGATTATATCAATGTCCTGAACCGGGCAGCAGATGCAGCATGGCAGAGGAATGAAGCCATTTCCAACAACATTGCCAATGTGGATACCCCGGGCTATAAGAGACAGGATGTGGCTTTTGAATCGGTGTTGCAGCAGGCTTTAGGCAACAACAGATACGAGTCCATGGATGAGAAGGTGGCCAACGTGAATCTCAGCAGACTGCGGGGGCGGGCCTATGTGGATTATGCCAATTATTCCTATCGTCTGGACGGCAATAATGTGGATATTGAGAATGAAAATGTAATGCTGGCGGAGAATCAGTTGAAATATCAGGGACTGATCAGCAGCATCAATCAGGAATTTACTAATTTACAGACTGTGATGAAGTGAGGAATTAACGTATGAGTATGTTTTCAGCATTTGATGTTACGGCATCGGGTCTTACCGCCCAGAGACTGCGTATGGATGTGATTTCCGAAAACGTTGCCAATGCCAATACCACAAGAACGGAGGACGGCACCCCTTACCGCCGCAAGATCGTTACTTTTCAGGAGAAGAACCAGCAGCAGACTTTCAGCCAGGTGTTCCATGATGTGAAGGGCAGCTATACCGGCAGCGGTGTAAAGGTCAGCCGGATCTCTGAAGATACTACGACGGAGATGAATATGGTATACGATCCTTCCCATCCGGATGCGGATGAGAACGGTTATGTGACGTATCCCAACGTGAATATTGTACAGGAAATGACGGATCTGATCGATGCCAGCAGATCCTACGAGGCGAATTCTACGGCATTCGGTGCCAGCAAGTCCATGGCACTCAAAGGACTGGAGATCGGTCAGTAATCTGATGGATTCCGAGAAACGGCCCGGGAATCCCGGCCGGAATACCTGTAAGGAAGGACATGGTTTATTAAAATGGATATTTCAGCAATTACAGCTTTGAACAGTGTAAATGGTACTGCCACGGTGTCTCCCAACACTCTGACGGGAGTACTGGGGGAGAAGGACAAAAAGGCAGAAGGCACTATGTTCGAAGCTTTTCTGAATACAGCAATCGACAATATCAAGACCACCAACAGTTATCTTTCAGATGCCGAGAATGAAAAGATCCGGTTTGCACTGGGCGAGACCGACAATACCCATGATCTCACCATTGCCATGGGAAAGGCCTCAACCGCGCTGCAGTATACCGTAGCCATTCGAGATAAGGTGATGGAAGCATACAAGGAACTGATGCAGATCCAGATCTAATCATATCTTTTTATTCTTGACATAAGAGGAGAAAGCTGCAATGGCAGACAAATTAAAAGAAATACCTTCAAAAATACTGGAGTGGTGGAACAAATTCACGACCAGACAGAAGAGCATCATCATCGGAGCCGCTGCGGTCGTGATCTTTGCGTTTGCAATCATTATGTACGTCATGAACAAACCGCAGTATGTGAGCCTGATCACCTGTGACACGACGGCACAGGCCTCAGAGATCATAGATACTCTGGACAGCGCGGGAATTGCCCACAAAGAATCCAATGACGGGCTGAAGATCGAAGTAGAGAGCAGCAAACAGAGCGCAGCCAATCTGGCTCTTGGCTCTGCGGGATACATGCCGGATGAACTGAAGCTGAGCGATTATCTGGGCAACAGCATGTCTACGACCGCCACCGACAAGGAGAGACTTTACAATTCCTATCTGCAAAAATACATAACCCAGACCATAGAGGCACAGAGTGCCGTAAAATCCGCCAAAGTACATTTGAGCTTCCCGAAGGATAACGGAACGCTGGCAGCACAGAAGGAAGAGGCTTCTGCATTCATTCAGCTGGAACTGGACGGAACCTATACTTCCGCTAATGCGGCAGCACTGGCAAAATGTGTGGCTACCTGGCTTCGTAATGATACTACGGCCAATATCACGATCATGGATACGGACTCCAATCTGTTGTTCGCGGGCGGAGACGATTACTCTTCCGCAGGAATTGCCAATTCCATGCAGGAACTGCAGAATCAGGCGGAATCCATGATCGCTAATCAGGTGAAAAAGGTACTGCTGGGAACCAAACAGTATAACGATGCGGCAGTCACCAGCCATCTGGATATGGATTTTGCAGATTACGAAGAGACGGTGAAGGAATATTATGCGAACTCCGACAGAACCGAGGGTATGCTCTCTCATGAGGAGACGTATGACAGTGAGAATACCAATGACGGCGGCGGAGTGCCGGGTACCACCTCCAACGGTGAAGGCGGTACCACCTATGTATCTCCGGACAGCAGTAACAGTTCCTCGACTACTTCCGAGACCAGCAGAGACTATCTGCCCAACGAATCTATTAAAAATACGGTAACACCGGCGGGAGGAATCAACTATACCAATTCTTCCATTTCTATTGCGGCAATCACCTATCGTGAGATCCACTACGAGGATGTGAAACGGCAGGGCCTTTTAGATGGTACCACCTGGGAAGAATATAAATCCCAGAACAGTGCAGATACCAAGCTGACCGTCGATCAGGATATGTACAGCCTGGTAGCCAATGCCACCGGTATTAATGAGAACAATATTACGATCATTGCGTACGAAAGCCCTATCTTTTATGATAAGGAGAGCAGCCCTGTCACCACGCAGAATGTGCTGAGCGCGATCATGCTTGTGCTGATTCTGGGACTGTTACTATTCGTAGTACTGCACAGCATGCGTACCAGACAGGCGGTACAGCAGGAGGAAGAAGTATCTGTGGAGAATATGTTACAGTCTACTCCTGAGGCAGAACTGGAAGATATTGATGTGGAAGCCAAGTCTGAGACACGTAAGATGATCGAAAAATTCGTAGATGAGAATCCGGAATCCGCGGCGGCGTTGCTGCGTAACTGGCTGAACGAGGACTGGAACTAAGAAACGGAGTAACTATGGCAAGGACAAAAGCAGAAGGCGGAATATCGGGATTACAGAAAGCTGCAATCCTTCTGATTTCTCTGGGACCGGAGAGATCCGCCGGAATATTTAAACACTTAAAAGAAGAAGAAATCGAAGAACTGACGCTGGAGATCGCCAATACCAGAAGCGTGACTCCTCAGGTCAAGGAAGAGGTTATCAACGAATTTTATGAAGTGTGCCTGGCACAGCAGTATATTGCCGAGGGTGGTATCAACTATGCCAAGGAACTGCTGGAGAAGGCACTTGGCTCCGACAAGGCCATGGATGTCATCGGCAGACTGACCGCATCCTTACAGGTAAAGCCTTTCGAATTTGTGCGTAAGACAGATGCCAGCCAGTTGATCAACTTCATTCAGGACGAGCATCCCCAGACCATTGCCCTGATCCTGTCCTATCTGTCACCCAGTCAGGCTGCGCTGATTATTTCGGCACTTCCTCCCGACAGTCAGGCAGAGGTGGCAAGACGTATTGCAGTCATGGATCGTACCAGCCCCGATGTTATCAAGGAAGTGGAAAAGGTACTGGAATCCAAACTGGCAAGTCTGGTGAACCAGGATTACACCATTATCGGTGGTGTGGATGCCGTAGTAGAGATTCTGAATACGGTAGACCGTGGTACCGAGAAACATATCATGGAGACTCTGGAGATCGAAGAGCCGGAACTGGCAGACGAGATCCGCAAGAAGATGTTCGTCTTCGAGGATGTACTGCTGCTGGACGACAAGGCCATTCAGCGTGTGCTGCGTGATGTGGACAACAACGATCTGGCAGTGGCACTGAAGGGCGCCAACGAACAGGTACAGAATGCGATCTTCAACAACCTGTCCAAACGTCTGGTTGTTATGATCAAGGAAGATATGGAATTTATGGGTCCTGTCCGTATGAAGGATGTAGAAGAAGCACAGCAGAAGATCGTCAACATTATCCGTAAGCTGGAGGATTCCGGAGAGATCATTATTTCCAGAGGCGGAGGTGACGAGATCGTTGTCTAGTAATCTTTTAAAACGGGGATTTACGAAGCTGGTGGAAGAGGATGCCCGTGTGATCAATACCAACGATCTGGTGGCAAAAAGGATCCGGGAACTTTCTGTAAAAATGCAGCAGGGGGAAGGAACCGGATTTGTCTCCGGACTGACGGCAGATAAGGTGGACTCCCTGGTGGCAGATACAGAAGCTGAGGGGGGACCCCAGACATCCGGCAATGTGATCAAGGCTGGGGAAGACCTGCAAAAACTTAAGGAAGATGCAGAGACTGAGGCTCGGAGGATTCTGGAAGATGCAAAAGCGCAGGCAGAAAGCATTTTGCAGGAGGCAAAAGAACAGGCCGAGGCTTGGAAGGCGGATGTTCTGGTACAGGCCAGACAACAGGGGCAGCAGGAGGCAAAAGCGGAGGCTGACCGTGCCGAGGCCCAGAGGGCATCGGAATATCAGAAAAAGCTGGCCGGCCTGGACGCAGAATACCAGAAGAGGATCGATGAACTGGAACCGGAGTTCGTGGATACCATCACCGGCATATATGAGTATATTTTTCATGTGGATCTGCATTCCTACAGAGAAGTTCTGTGTTATCTGATCTCATCCACCATGAGAAAAACAGAGGATAATCGAAGCTTTCTGGTACATGTATCCAAGGAAGATTATCCTTATGTCAGCATGCAGAAACGGCAGATCATGGCAGAAGCCACGGCTCCGAACAGTACGGTGGAGATCGTGGAAGACATGACACTGGGCAAGGGAGAATGCCTGATTGAGACAGATAACGGTATTTTTGACTGTGGACTGGGAACACAGCTGTCGGAATTACGGCAGAAATTAAAATTATTATCCTACGAAGGCTGATAAATGGTCATAAAGAACATTGATTTTGAAAAATATAATAAACTGGCAGAGAAAAGTTTTTACCGGAGGCTGGGAAAAGTGGTCAATGTAGTAGGTCTGACCATAGAGTCCGCCGGACCGGATTCCAAGCTGGGAGACCTGTGCCGGATTCTTCCCGATGCGGAGGGGGCAAAGCCCATTATGGCGGAGGTAGTAGGCTTCCGGGACAGGAAGACCCTGCTCATGCCATATGATTCCGTGGACGGTATCGGACTGGGATGCGTAGTGGAGAATACCGGGGATCCCCTGAAGGTCACGGTAAGTGAGAAGCTTCTGGGCAAGACGGTAAACGGCCTGGGTGTGCCGATTGACGGAGAAATGATCGCCGGAGCGGCGTACCCGGTAGAAGCAGCGCCACCCGACCCTATGTCCCGTGCCATCATTGATCAGGTGCTTCCCCTGGGTGTCAAGGCGGTGGACGGCATGATCACCGTAGGAAAGGGACAGAGAATCGGTATTTTCGCCGGATCCGGTGTGGGTAAGTCCACCCTCATGGGCATGTTTGCCAGAAACACCAAGGCGGATATTAACGTGATCGCCCTGATTGGTGAGCGGGGCAGGGAAGTCCGGGAATTTATTGAGAGAGATCTGGGCGAGGAAGGCATGCGCAGATCCGTTGTAGTGGTGGCAACCTCCGACAGACCGGCACTGGAACGTAACAAAGCAGCCAAGACCGCTACCGCCATCGCAGAATATTTCAGAGATCAGGGGAAGGATGTTCTTCTGATGATGGATTCTCTGACCCGTTTTTCCATGGCACAGCGGGAGATTGGACTGGCCAGCGGAGAACCGCCGGTAACCAGAGGCTATCCACCAAGTGTGTATTCCGAAATGCCCAAACTATTAGAGCGCGCCGGCAGAGCTGCCGTGGGATCCATCACCGGATTATATACCGTGCTGGTAGACGGCGATGATTTTAACGAGCCTATCACGGATACCGCCAGAAGTATCCTGGACGGGCATATTATGTTGGACAGAAAGCTGGGACATAAGAACCATTATCCGGCAATCGACATTTTGCAGAGTATTTCCAGATGTATGAGCCAGATTGCTGACAGAGAGCATAAGCAGGCAGCCAACAAGCTGAAGAATGTGTTGGCAACCTACAATGAGGCGGAAGATCTGATCAACATCGGTGCCTATAAAAAAGGCAGTAACCCCAATATTGACTATGCAATCTCGCGGATCGATGCCGTGAACGGCTTCCTGTGTCAGGGCACGGATGAAAAATTTTCTTTTGAAGAGACAGTGCAGATGCTGGAAGATCTGTTTGCGGATCAGGGGTGAGATAAATGGCAAGATTCAGATATTCCCTGCAAAATATCCTGAATATCAAGGAAAAAATGGAGACACAGGCCAAGCAGGAATTCGGAACGGCACAGGCGGCTCTGAATGTGGAGATTGAGCATCTGGAGCGGCTGAAGGAACGCAGGAGAAAGTATGAAGATCTGTCTGCGGGACTGCTGCAGGGCAAACTGGATCTGCTGGCTATAGAGGAAAATAAGGAAGCCCTTTTGAAAATGGATAGCATTGTAGCAGCACAGGCGATCCGGGTGGAAAAGGCAAGAGAAAATGTGGAGGCTGCCAGAGAACGGATGGCAGAAGCCATGAAGGAGAGAAAAATGCATGAGACCCTGCGGGAAAAGGCTTTTGAGGTCTTTATGCAGGAGGAAAATCATGCGGAGAGCAAGGCGATTGATGAACTGACCAGTTACACCTACGGTCAGAAGACCCGGTAAGACGAGACGGCGTAAGGCACGTGATAACCGGAAGACTTGCAGCAGATGGAAAGGCACGAGGATTACTATGGCAAAAGAAATGACTCCGGAAGAGGCAACGACAGAAAACGAGAGAAAACAGCTGGCGGAAGAAAAGAAAAAATTAAAAAAGGAACAGCAGGAACAGCGGAAAGAAGCAAAACGCCGAGCAAAAGAGATTGCAAAGCAGGAGGAGGAACTGGAGGATGGTAACGAGGGCAACAGCCTTCTGACTTTCGGTGCGGCCATATTGATCGTGGCTTTGTGGATTGCTGTAATCTGTGTGATCATCAAGCTGGATATCGGTGGCTTCGGAAGCTCGGTGGTGAAACCGATCTTAAAGGATGTTCCGGTGTTGAACCGGATTCTTCCGGGCAATTCTGCCACTGAGACAACAGATCCCAATGCTTACGGCGGGTATACCAGCTTACAGGATGCGGTGGATCAGATCAAAAGTCTGGAATTGCAGCTGGAGCAGGTACAGAATGCCTCTTCCGCCAAGGATGAGGAGCTGGATCAGTTAAAGGCAGAAGTCCTCAGATTACAGGAGTTTGAGAAACAACAGGTGGAATTCCAGCGTATTCAGAAGGAATTCTATGACGAGGTGGTCTATTCCGACAAGGGACCGGGAGCGGAAGAATACAAGAAGTACTATGAGTCCATGGATCCCGCTACCGCAGAATATATTTACAAGCAGGTAGTGACCCAACTGCAGGAGAGCCAGGAGGTTCAGGATTATGCGGCAGCCTATTCTTCCATGAAACCGAAGCAGGCGGCAGCCATCTTTGAACAGATGACAAATAATCTGGATCTGGCAGCCCGGATCCTTAAGGTAATGAGTGCCGATGACAGAGGAAAAATCCTGGGAGCAATGGATTCTCAGGTGGCGGCAAAGATCACGAAAATTATGGATCCGGAGTCTTAAGAAAAAAGCCGGAAAATCCGATAAACAAAATGTAGTATAAGTACGGGCCGCAGAATCCCTGACAGGGGCGGAGGTTGACCCGGGAAAGGAGGAGAAAATGGCAGGAACAGCGATCAAGAGCGTAGGAAACAACGCAAATGTAAATGTGCAGATACCGGATATGGTGACTGCGGCAAAACAGAATGCCGGAACCAGTTTTCAGACGGTATGGAATAAGACTCAGAACAATGCACAGACGGCCGATTCCACAGCCGGAGACCGTACACAGGCGGCCGATTCCACAGCCGGAGACCGTACACAGGCGGGATGCGATGATGTCAGACGCGGAGAATCTTTAAGGAACAGCGGCAGACAACGGGATGATGTGGTGAACACCTCTGATGCCGGGGAACCGGTGGCAAAGGATGTTTCCCTGGATATACAGGACCTGGAAAAGGTTCAGGAAGTTGTGGGAACGATAGTACAGAATCTGATCCAGCAGATCACAGAGTCTTTCTCTGTCAGCGAAGAGGAAGTTCAGGGAATTATGGAAGAACTGGGAATGACAGAAGTGGATCTGACAGATCCCGGACAGCTGAATGAACTGCTGATGGCAGTCAGCGGAGCACAGGATTCTTTCGCACTATTGACAGATGAGAACCTGTACAGCAATGTAAAGGGAATCATGGATCTGCAGAAAGAACTGGTGGGACAGGCTCAGGAAGAATTACAGCTGACGCCCGAACAGTGGCAGGAGACTGCAGTGGCAGAACCGGTGATCATCGTGGAACCGGTAAAAAATAAGGACATTGCCCCGGCAGATGCAGGGAGAGAGCCGGCGGTTTCCACAGAGACTGTAGGACCGCAGGAAATCGAGAATACGACAGAACTGCCTGTGCAGAACACACAGGAAGCGAAAACCGGAGATTCCAATAAGAAGGAAGAGCATACGACCGGTGGACAGCACGAAAATCTTCTTTTACAGAATCTGAAAGAAGACGGTTTTCTCACACAGTTACAGCAGACGGCACAGGCGGAAGATGCAGGAGCCACCACCGATACACAGGATATCATGCGACAGATCATGGATTACATGAAAATATCCGTAAAGGCGGACGGTTCGGATCTGGAGATGCAGCTGCACCCCCAGAGTCTTGGAACACTGCACATACAGATGGCATCCAAAAACGGTGTGGTAACGGCTAACTTCATCACAGAGAATGAAACGGTCAAAGCGGCACTGGAAAGCCAGATGGTACAGCTGAAGGAAAGCTTCGCAGAACAGGGTGTCAAGGTGGAAGCTATTGAAGTCACCGTGCAGACCCACCAGTTCGAACAGAATCTGGAACAGGGAAGAGGCCGTGGCAGCAATCCGGAAAATGAAGCCGGTGTAGGCAGAAAGCGTACCCGCAGAATCAACCTGAATGCAGCATTGGCAGAGGATGAGCCTCAGACCGAAGAAGACCGGATCACGGCAGATATGATGTCGGCGAACGGCAATACGGTGGATTTCACCGCATAAAACACAAAAACGAAAGGAGAAAAGGGAATGGCATTGGTTGCACCCGTGGAAAACGGTAAGATCGTAGAAACGACATCCCAGACTTCCGTGAGCAAGGCGGCTAAGTCCAAAAGCAACGGAATGGACAAGGAAGCATTTTTACAGCTTCTGGTTGCACAGATGAAGTATCAGGATCCTCTGGAGCCTACTTCCAATACAGAATACATAGCACAGTACGCACAGTTCTCACAGGTAGAGCAGATGCAGAATATGTCCAACAGTATGGACTTGCAGAGAGCAAGCTCCCTGGTAGGCAAGGAGGTCTACATCAAGACCACGACATCCTCCGGCGATACCAAACTGGTACAGGGCAAAGTGGATTATGTGTCCTACGAAAATAACAAGGCTTATCTCTACATCAATGAACAGAAGTATTCCATCGACGATCTGGATTCTGTAGTGGATACGGATTATCTGAATGCGTACAATAAAGCTTACAACTTTACTGTAAAGCTGAACAAGCTTCCCAATGTAAACGGCATTGATTCCGGCGATGGCGAGACCATTGATGAACTGGAGAAGGAATACAAGGAAATGACCGACTACGAGAAGTCCTTCCTGGCAAAAGATACCGTGAACAGCCTGAACAAGTACATCGAGCGCCTGCAGGAGATCCGTAAGGCGGCCGAAGAGACAGAAGGCGTGTAGGGCAGTAAAAGGGAACGGCTGAGGAAGAGGGGTGTTTGAATATGGATATTCAGAAAAACAGTTACCTGTCCATTGACCAGCTGGCCAATCAGTACTTAAACAGCAGCCGTAAGACCGTAAAAGCGGCACAGGAAAATCTGGTATCGTTTCAGGAAATCCTGCAGAATAAAAGTCAGGAACAGTTAAAATTTTCCAAACATGCCACCGTACGGCTGGAAGACAGAGGCATTGAACTGACAGACGCACAGCTGGAACGCTTGAATGACGGAGCGAGAAAAGCGGGACAGAAGGGAATCAGGGATTCTCTGGTGATCGTGGATGATCTGGCCTTTATTGTGAATGTGCCCAATAAGACTGTGGTGACCGCCATGGACAGCAGGGAAACCGAAGATAATGTATTTACAAATATAAACGGAGCCGTAATTATGTAGACCGGACCAAAAACGGAGGTCATGCTCTCTTGAATGACAGAGAGAGAGCGCGGTTCCAATAAGGAGGAACAAGCACTATGATGAGATCATTGTATTCTGGTGTAGCCGGATTGAAAACACACCAGACCAGAATGGACGTAATCGGTAATAACATTGCCAACGTCAATACAACAGCTTACAAATCCAGTTCCATGACTTTCAGCGAACTGATGAGCCAGACTACACAGAAGGCCAGCGGTGCCAACGCCACCACCGGCGTCGGCGGTACTAATGCCAAACAGATCGGTCTGGGCGTTAAAGCGGGTGCCATCAACACCGCCATTACCACACAGGGCTCTGCACAGTCTACCGGTAATCCCTTCGACATCATGATCACCGGAGACAACTTTTTCGTAGTTAATAACGGAACCGAAAACTTCTTTACCAGAGACGGTTCTTTCTATGTGGATGGTGCCGGTAACCTGGCAATGACCAGCACCGGTTACAATGTCATGGGATGGGGCGTGGATGAAAAGACCGGCAGCATCAAACAGGATACCGTAAGCGCACTCCGTATCATGAGCACTGCTAACATGACATATCCGCCTGAGGCAACTTCAAAGGCGTATATTTCCGGTATTCTGGATGAGAATGATAAGGATGTTACCAGTGCCAGCGGTAAGTCCGTAAATCTGAACTTCTTTGATGCCAGAGGCTACAGTTATACTGCGAAATTTACCTTTAAGCAGTCCGGAGAACCGGATACCAACGTATATAGTATGGAATTGAGCAAGATTCTGGATTCCAATGGTGAAGAAATAGATATTTCCAAGGTAGCCTTCGGAAAAGCAGCAACACAGATCAAAAAGACCGCTTTGAATTTCAGCAACAGCGCATACACCTGGGATACGGCAGCACATACCTTGTCTACCATCGACGGCACGGTAGTAGCAAATCTGAATGATGTATTTGATGCAGCCACCGGAGCACTCAAGACGGATGCAACAGCACAGACTGCCCTGGATAACATTGCCAAGGCTTATGGATATGAAGGCTCTACGGACGAATTCCTGAAGCTGTTCAAAACCAGTGATGCAGATGCCAATCAGACAGTATCCGTACAGCAGATGCTGTTAAATATGCTGAATGGGCAAACTACGGATATTCTTCCGACGGATGCGACCACAATGACCATGACAGGAAGAACTTTTACAGGTAATCTGGTAAAATTCAATCACGATACCGGTAAGATTGAGTCTGTCAATGGCATTACTACTAATCTGACCACGAGACTGGAATTTACGGATCGTGTCAACCAGGGTAATTTCGCGGAAAATATCACCATTGATCTGTCCGAATGTACGAACTACGACAACAAGGGTACCTCTACCATCGGTGCTACCAGTGGTGACTTGGACGGTCTGGGAACCGGACGCCGTCTGGGAGACATGATCGGTGTATCCATCCAGAAGGATGGTATGATCTACGCAAGCTATGACAACGGCATGACCAAACTGCTCGGTCAGATTGCTACCGCAGCTTTCGCCAATGCTTCTGGTCTGGAGAAGCAGGGAGATAACCTCTACTCTGCAACCCTGAACTCCGGTGAGTTCGATGGTATCGGCGTAGATATTACCGCAGATGGAGGATATATGTCTACCGGTCAACTGGAAATGAGCAATGTAGATTTGTCTTCGGAGTTTACCGAGATGATCACCACCCAGAGAGGTTTCCAGGCAAACAGCCGTATTATTACCGTATCGGATACTCTGTTGGAGGAACTGACTAATCTGAAGCGTTAAGAAACTGTAAAAAATCATTTGGCTGCATAAAGGGATAGGAGAAAAACCTGTCCCTTTTATATGTATAAAAGATCAAGGGAAGAAAGTACTATAATTACGACGGAAGATCTGCGGAAATGTCGGAGAACAGGGAAGGAGACAGTATTATGATCGAAGTCACGAAGATCAATGGGGTTAAGGTGTTGGTAAATCCTGACCTGATTGAACTGGTGGAAGAGACACCGGATACGGTGCTGACACTTACCACCGGAAAGAAAATAATTGTAAAAGAAAGTAGACAAGAAATAAAAAATCTTGTAATATTATACAGAAAGGATATTTTTGCAAGATAAAAAAGCAGAATGTCAGGTGATTTAAGTGGATATAGCATCTTTAGCTGGTATATTATTGGCATTATTCATGTTGGTATTTGGTATCATAAGCTCCGCGGGTGTCGGAGGATTCGGAGAATATCTGGATCCGGCTTCTGCGATCATTACCTTTGGTGGATCATTTTCCTGTACCCTCATGTCTGTGAGCTTACAGAATTACATAGCGGGTCTGAAATCATTTGCCCTGATTTTCAAGGCTCCGACACTGAACACTTCTGAGATGATCGGCAAAATCATAGAACTTTCCAACGTGGCACGTAAGGAAGGACTTCTGTCTCTGGAAGAAGCGGCAGCGGATCTGGAGGAGCCATTCCTGAAGAAAGGAATTCTTCTGATCGTCGATGGTACCGATCCCGAACTGGTACGTGCCATCATGGAGACGGAACTGGTAAGTGTGGAGGGCAGACATAAGGATACGATTGGTTTCTGGGATACACTGGCGGCCATGGGTCCTGCCTGGGGTATGATCGGTACCCTGATCGGTCTGGTAGATATGTTGTACCACATGGATGACCCGTCCACGCTGGGACCTGCAATGGCGGTAGCATTGATCACTACCTTGTATGGATCCCTGCTGGCCAACTGGATCTGTACGCCTGTTTCCAATAAATTGAAAGCAGATAATGCTGTGGAAATGCAGCAGAAAGAAGTTATGATCGAGGGACTTTTATCCATACAGGCTGGTGAGAACCCCCGTGTCATTGAAGAAAAATTAAAATCGTTCCTTCCTCCGAAGGACAGAACAAGTGAAGATGGTGAAGAGGAAACAGGGGGTGAAGCTTAATGGCAAAACGTAAGCCAGAAGATCCACCCGCTGGATCTCCGGCATGGATGGCCACATTCAGTGACCTGATGAACTTGCTGCTGTGCTTCTTTGTTATGCTGTTTTCCATGTCATCCATTGATGCCACCAAATACAACGAAATGGCAGCGGCGATGTCCAACAGCACCTTCAGCATTTTCAATGCCGGTTCCACGGCCATCGGAGAGGGCATCCTGATCAGTAACGGTGTCAGCCAGCTGAACGACCTGGATGAGTACATCAGCAATGCCGGAAGGAATGCGGACAGCGAGACGGATTCCGATAATTATGAGAAGTACGACAGTGCGGCCGAACTGCAGGAAGCATTGAATGAGAAAAATCTGCAGAGCAATGAAGAGCTGTCTGAAACGGTGCAGGAAGCATTAAATGAGGACAGCCTGGCGGATCAGGTGAGCGTATCCTTTACGTCACAGTATGTGCAGTTATCCATGAAGGGAGCACTGTTGTTTGATTCCGGAAGCGACCAGCTGAAGGATCAGGCCAAGACGGTTCTGGATAAGGTGGGTGTGATTCTGGAACGTTACGGAAGCACTTCTGTAATTGAGATTGAAGGACATACGGATAATGTTCCCATCCACAGCGCACGGTTTGCGGACAACGAGGAACTGAGCAGTGCAAGAGCACTTTCCGTATTTTACTATCTGACGGAAAATACTTCACTGGATCCGTCGAATTTGAGACATGCGGGAATGGGAGACCGCACGCCGATTGCTGATAACTCCACAGATGAGGGCCGCAGCAAGAACAGACGTGTAGAAATCAGAATATATAATCCTTCCACGACGAACTGATGTGGAGAGGGAAAGGAAGCATAAGATCAATGAAGAAAAATCTGATGACAGTATTGATCCTGGCATTGCTGGTTGTGAATATTGTACTGACCAGCGTGATGCTTGTGAGCGTTGTAGGGACCAATAAGAAGACGGCACAGCTGGTAGACAATATCACTACCGCCATGAATCTGGAACTGACGGTTCCGGGAGCCGAGGAAACGACCAATGTGGCACTGACCGATACGGAAGTATATAATATCGCGGATACCATGACGATTCCTCTGAAGAGTGAGGCAGGAGCAAAGCAGGATTACATAATGTTCGATGTGTCTTTGTCTATTAATAAAAAGCACAAGGATTACAAGACCTACGGAAGCAGTGATACCCTGTCCGGCTATGAGAACCTGATTAAGGATGCCATTACGGCTACTGTTTCCGCACATACAGAGGATGAGTGCAGAGAGGACATGGAAGGCTTGAAAGAGGAGATTCTGAAATCCATTCAGGAACTGTTCCAATCCGACTTCATCTATAAGGTCGCAATCAGCGGAGTGAAATTTGGCTGATGAGACAGAAAAATAAGATGACAGGAGGTGAGGGCCTGTGAGTGATATACTTTCACAAAGTGAAATAGATAATCTTCTGAAACAACTGTCGGATGGAGACCTGGATGTGGATCAGATCCAGGGCGAGGATGAGAAGCAGGTCAAAAATTATGACTTCAGCCGCCCCACCAAGTTCTCCAAAGAACATTTGAGAACACTGGAGATCATTTTTGAGCATTACAGCCGACTGATTTCCACGAATCTGCCGGTATACCTGAGGAAAAATGTGCAGGTGACGGTGGCGAGTTCCGAGACGGTTACTTTCAGTGAGTTTTCCAATGCACTGTCGAATCCGTCGGTGCTGGGTATAGTCAATTTTGTACCGTTAAATGGAAATATTATTATAGAGATTTCAACCAATATTTGTTACGCCATGCTGGATCGCATGCTGGGAGGCAGCGGCCAGCCGCTGGAGAAGAGCAGAGATTTTTCAGATATAGAACTTACGATCCTGCAAAAGGTTCTGGTCATGTTCACACAGCTGATGCGTGAGCCCTGGAAAAATGTTGTTGAGATCTCGCCGGTATTGAGCCGGCTGGAGACGAATCCCCAGTTCGCACAGGTAATCGCACCCAGCGATATGATCGCTATTGTTACCCTGAATATGAAGATCGGGGATGTCGAAGGAATGGTAAATATCTGTCTTCCTTTCTTTACTCTGGAAGATGTGATGGATAAACTGAACACCAAATACTGGTTCTCCACAATGCAGGAGAATCACGATGAACACTACGAGGAATACATTGAGTCCATGATCCGCAGAGTGGATATTCCTATTAAGGCGGTATTGGGAAAGAGCACTATTTCCGTGAATGATTTCCTGAATCTGCAGGTGGGCGATTGTATCAGACTGGATTCCAGAGTGGATACCGATATGAATGTGTATGTGGGTAATATTAAGAAATTCACAGCACTTCCCGGTACAGAGAAAGATTCGTATGCTGTTCAGATCACATCGGTGATCAGAGAGGAGGAGTAACGATGGACGGGATGTTATCTCAAGACGAGATAAATGCCCTGCTGCAAGGCATGGATCTGTCGGATACCGCAGACAGCGGTACAGACACACCGGATGCAGAGCCGGAGAGCAGCATGGTTGAAAATAATGACAGCAAACAGGGAACAGGCGCAAAGCCGGTGGAGCCAACCGATGAAATACTGACGGATGTGGAGAAAGATGCGATTGGTGAGGTGGCCAATATCAGCATGGGATCTTCCGCAACCACCCTGTATTCGCTGGTAAACCGTAAAGTAAATATTACGACCCCGGTAGTTACACTTGCTACCTGGAAATCTTTGCTGGACACTTATGAAAAGCCCTGTGTATTTATCCAGATCAAGTACACACAGGGGTTGGACGGTACTAATATCTTGGTTCTGAAAGAACACGATGTTAAGGTGATCACTGACCTTATGATGGGTGGCGACGGAACCAATACCGACGGAGAACTCGGAGAACTGCATCTGAGTGCGATCTCTGAGGCCATGAACCAGATGATGGGTTCTGCGGCTACCTCTCTTTCCACGCTGTTGCAGACAGTGATTGATATCAGCCCGCCCGAATCTTCCCTGTTCGACCTGACAGAGGTGAAGGACGGCAAGGAAATTTCTCCGTTTCTGGGAGGAACCTTTGTAAAAATAGCATTCCGTATGCAGATCGATGATCTGGTAGACAGCTCTATCATGCAGTTGTATCCCATCGATTTTGCACGTAAGCTGGTAGAGACATTTATTAATACGCAGATGGGAGGTCTGGGAGAAAGTACGAAAAGTGCTGCACCCCAGCCGGAGAATACCACATCTGCACCCGCTGCATCTGCACCGCAGAGCAGTGCCGGCCAGATGAATGCCGGTGCCGGCAGTATGCCGCAGATGAACATGCAGCAGCCGGATCCCATGGCTATGAACAACATGAACAACATGAATGGCATGAATCCGATGAACGGCATGGGCATGAATGGCATGAACCAGATGGGCAACATGGGCATGATGAACAACCAGATGGGCATGGGCATGAATGGCATGAACCAGATGGGCAGCATGGGCATGCCGCAGATGAATGGCATGGGCATGATGGGAATGCCCCAGCAGAATGTCAATGTGCAGCCCGCGCAGTTCCAGAGCTTTTCCAACGACAACATGGGAGCCGGTGCGCAGGAAAATATCGGCCTGATCAAGGATGTACCCTTGGAAGTGACAGTAGAACTCGGAAGAACGACCAAATCCATTTCCGAGATTCTGGAATTCTCACCGGGTACGATTATCGAACTGGATCGTATTGCAGGAGAACCTATTGACGTACTGGTCAATGGAAAGTTTGTTGCCAAGGGAGAAGTCGTTGTTATTGAAGAAAGCTTTGGCGTACGTATTACGGAAATTATAAAATAAAGCAGAGAATAGACCAAGCAAACGGAGGAAAATGAAATGGCTAAGAATATTTTAATCTGTGATGATGCAGCATTCATGAGGATGATGATCAAGGATATCCTGACCAAGAACGGTTATAATGTTGCCGGAGAAGCAGAGAACGGAATGAAGGCAGTAGAGAAGTTCAAAGAAGTAAATCCGGATCTGGTACTGATGGATATCACCATGCCCGAGATGGATGGCATCCAGGCATTGAAAGAGATCAAGAAGCTGGACGGTGGCGCAAAAGTCATCATGTGTTCCGCAATGGGCCAGCAGGCAATGGTTATCGAATCCATTCAGGCCGGTGCCAAGGATTTCATTGTAAAACCTTTTCAGGCAGAGCGTGTTATAGAAGCAGTGAAAAAGGTAGTGGGTTAATGATCATACTTACCGGAAAAGCAGACGGCTATGCCCAGTTCATTACCGTACTGTTCATTTTTGTGGCAGTACTGGCAGTGACCGCGCTGGTAACGAAATGGATTGCGGGGTACCAGAAGCAGCAGGGAATGGCCGGCAACATCGAGATAAGAGAAACGGTCCGGATTGCGAACAACAAATATATTCAACTGGTTCGGATCGGTGAAACTTATTATGCCATTGCAGTCTGCAAAGATACCGTGACGACGCTGGGAGAGATTCCTGCAGATCAGCTGAAGGAAAAGACAACATCGGAAAATGCTTCCGGCTTCCGGGAGCTATTGGAACGTGCGGCTAAGAAAGAGAATGAAGAGAAAGATCATTGATTCAAGCAGAAAATTAAAGACAGTTATTTCTATGGTATGCCTGCTGGTCACGGTGGGCATATTGTGTATTTGTATGCCGGTAAAGGTACAGGCTTCGGAGCGTCATCTGACGGGAGACACGGAAGTGTCTACGGTGATCAATCCGGCAGGTACCGCCACGACTCCCGAAGAAGTGGGAACCCTGAATACCGCCAACACTGTCAGTATTACCTATAATAACGGCAATGGACAGATCAACGGAGCGCTGCGTATTTTAATTACGCTGACACTGATCGGACTGGCACCGACCATTATTATCATGATGACTTCTTTTACAAGAATCATCATTGTATTGCATTTTACCAGATCGGCGCTGAATACCCAGACGGCGCCGCCGAACCAGATCCTGATCGGACTGGCATTGATCCTGACCTTTTTTATCATGGAACCTACGATCACCAGAATCAACGAGGAAGCCATACAGCCTTTTGAAGAAGGTACCATAGACCAGAGCGAGGCACTGGAAAAGGGTATGGCACCTCTGCGGGAGTTCATGTATCCCCAGACGCAGATAAAGGACGTGGAACTGTTCATGGATATCGCGGGACAGGAGTGGGACGGAACTCTGGAAGATATTCCGAATTCAGTGCTGGTTCCCAGCTTTATGATCAGCGAACTGCGTACTGCATTCTGGATCGGCTTTACGATCTATATTCCTTTTATTGTAATCGATATGGTAGTGGCATCCACTCTGATGAGTATGGGTATGATGATGCTGCCGCCCACCACGATTTCCATGCCCTTCAAGATTCTGCTGTTCGTACTGGCAGATGGCTGGGCTCTGATTATAGGGCAGCTCGTACAGACATTCTATTAATCGGGAGATGAGGTTTTGGTATGACGATTGATGCAGTATCGGAAATGACGAATAATGCACTCTATGTGATCATAAAGGTATCGCTGCCTGTGCTGTTGGTGTCTCTGATCGTGGGACTTGTCATCAGTATTTTTCAGACGGTGACATCCATTCAGGAACAGACACTGACATTTGTTCCCAAGATCATTGCCATCTTCCTGAGCCTTGTGCTTATCGGGCACTGGATGATGAATACAATGGTGGAATATACGGTGCAGCTGTGGTCCAGTTTTAGTCAGTATGTGCATAGGTGACGGGAAGAAATATGGTAGATCTTTCTTTTTCGATATATGATCTTGAATATTTTCTGCTGATATTCGTAAGAGTATCCTGCTTTGTATATATAGCACCTTATTTTGGAATGAATGATACCCCTGCAAGAATCAGGATCGGTATCAGTTTCTTTACGGCTGTTTTACTGTACGGGACACTGACGCCTGTAGAGGCTGTTGTCTTTGATACGGTGATGGAATATGCGGTTATTGTTATGAAAGAGGCTATTGTGGGACTGCTGATCGGTTTTGGAGCCAATATCTGTATGGCAATCGTGAATTTCGCAGGTGCTATTGCGGATATGGAGACCGGTCTGTCCATGGCAACATTGCTGGATCCCGCAACCAAGGAAACCACCAGCATTACCGGTGTACTTTATCAGTATTCTTTTATGCTGATGCTGATCGCATCGGGAATGTACCGCTATCTGTTCGGAGCGCTGGCGGACAGCTTTTCGTTGATTCCGGTAAACGGTGTGGTATTTCACGCAGATAGCCTGTTACAATCCATGATGGAATTTATGAGTGATTATATTCTGATCGGCTTTCGTATTGTATTGCCGATTTTTTGTGTGATATTACTTTTGAATGCCATCCTCGGAGTGCTGGCGAAGGTATCTCCGCAGTTGAACATGTTCGCGGTAGGTATTCAGCTGAAGGTACTGGCTGGTCTGACCGCAATGTTTCTTACCACCGGGATGCTGCCGGGAGCGGCAGATTTTGTCTATCAGGAAATGAAAAAAATGGTCGTGTCTTTTATCGGAGGTATGATGTGATCCTGGAATATAATCTGCAATTCTTCGCCGCGGAAGGAATGGGTGGCGAGAAGACAGAGCCCGCTACCGAGAAAAAGTTAACGGATGCCAGAAAAGAAGGCCAGGTTGCCAAGAGCCGGGAAATTGCCAACGGGTTGGGGCTTCTTACCGTGTTTCTGGTGTTGAAGATCTGGGTTGGAAATATGGGGTATCAGTTTATGAACGTGTTTCGCGTTATTTACGGTATGATCCCCGACATTGTAACGTTCTGGCAGGGCGATATGCCACAGCAGGATACGGCAATCGTGTTCCGGCAGATGCTTTTGCAGGCGGTCATCATTATGGCACCACTTCTGCTGCTGGGACTGCTGGTGGCTTTTCTGAGTAATATAGTGCAGGTGGGATGGAAGCCTACGGGGAAACCATTGCAGCCTAAATTTTCCAAGCTGAATCCGCTTTCGGGATTCAAGAGAATTTTTTCTGCCAATGCATTGGTAGAGCTGATCAAGTCCATTCTTAAGATTGGATTGATCACTTATATATGTTATAATTATTTGAAAAAAAAGTGGCCGTTGTTGTATACTTTGTATGACATGGATCTGATGCAGGCCATCGCCCTGATCGGAGAGACGGTGACGGATCTGGGCATCCGGGTCTCCCTGATCTATATGATCATTGCTGCGGCGGATTATATCTATCAGAAGTACAAGTTCGCCAAGGACATGCGAATGACCAAGCAGGAGATCAAGGAAGAGTTTAAACAGCAGGAAGGTGATCCCCAGATCAAGAGCCGTATCCGTCAGAAAATGCAGGAAGCATCCAGACGGAGAATGATGCAGAACCTTCCACAGGCGGACGTGGTCATTACGAACCCCACCCATTATGCAGTGGCAATCAAATACGATCCGGAGGTGGCGGATGCCCCCATCGTGATCGCAAAAGGGGAAGACTATCTGGCGGCGAAGATCAAGGAGATCGCCAGAGAGCATCAGATTGAAATTGTAGAGAACAAACCGCTTGCCAGAATGCTGTATGCAAATGTGGATGTGGGACAGGCCGTGCCGCCGGAACTCTATCAGGCGGTGGCGGAAGTCCTGGCATTTGTATACCATCTGCAGGGTAAAGTATAGACGCAGGCAATAGAGAGATAACAGATAGAAAATGTTAAAAGTACGTAAAGAGAGAAAGGAGGCAGGGCACAGATGAAAATGAAAAAAGCGGATGTAGGAGTAGCAATCTATATCATGGCTGCCATTATCATGTTTATCGTGCCGATCCCTTCCTGGTTACTGGATGTTTTGTTAGCCATCAATATATCCGTGGCACTGACGATTTTGTTTGCAACAATGTTCAGCAAGGAAGTACTGGATATGTCCTTCTTCCCCACAATGCTGCTGTTCACCACAATCTTCAGAATCTCACTGAACACTTCCTCCACCCGTCTGATCTTAAGAGACGGTAATGCGGGTAATGTCGTGGAAACTTTCGGTGAATTCGTAGGCGGCGGTGATCTGATCATTGGTGTCATCATCTTCATTATTCTGATCCTGATCCAGTTTATGGTCATCAACAAAGGTTCCGAGCGTGTATCCGAAGTAACTGCAAGATTTACTCTGGATGCCATGCCCGGTAAACAGATGGCTATCGATGCGGATCTGAACACCGGAGCCATCACGGATGCGGAAGCGAAGAAGAGAAGAGAAAAGATTCAGGAAGAAGCAAGCTTTTTCGGCTCTATGGATGGTGCCGTGAAATATGTAAAAGGAGATGCGGTGGCGGGCCTTCTCATTACCACCATTAATATCGTAGGTGGTATTATCATGGGAATGACCAGACAGGGCATGGACATTACCACAGCCCTGAACAAATATGCGATCCTGACCATCGGCGACGGTCTGGTAAGCCAGATTCCTTCTCTGCTGATTTCTCTCTCCACCGGTATTTTGGTGACCAAAGGAAGCAAGGACGCGGATTTCGGTACGACGCTGGTAAGCCAGCTGTTCGGTGTGCCGAAGGCACTGTATCTGGTAGGTGCCATGCTTGCAATTCTGGGATTCGTGACAGAATTGAACACGATCCTGTTTGTAGGACTGGGATTGGTATTTATCATTGTAGCGAGAAATATTGAGGGTACCATTGAGACAGCCAGGATCGAGCAGGAGGTCGACAGCGAGGAGGCCGCCGCGGAAGAGATCCGGCAGCCGGAGAATGTCAACAGCCTGTTACAGGTGGATCCCATTGAACTGGAATTCGGTTATGGTATCATTCCTCTGGCGGATGTGAACCAGGGCGGCGATCTGCTGGACCGTGTCGTAATGATCCGAAGACAGATCGCACTGGAACTTGGTACGGTGGTGCCTATTATCCGTCTGCGGGATAATATCCAGTTGAATCCGAACCAGTATATTATCAAGATCAAAGGCATTCAGGTCAGTGAAGGAGAGATCCTCTTCGATCACTATATGGCAATGAATCCCGGCTATGTGGAAGAGGAGATCACGGGTATTCCTACGTTCGAGCCTTCCTTCCATCTGCCGGCGATCTGGATTACGGAAGGCCAGAGAGAACGGGCGGAAAGTCTGGGCTACACGGTTGTAGATCCTCCTTCCATTATTGCCACGCATCTGACTGAGATCATACGTCAGCACATCGCAGAACTGCTGACCAGACAGGATGTACAGAATCTTATCAACAATGTCAAGGAGAATAATCCTTCTCTGGTGGAGGAACTGGTACCCAAGCTGCTTGGACTGGGTGAAATCCAGAAAGTATTGCAGAATCTGCTGCGGGAGGGAATTTCCATCCGTGATCTTTTGACGATTCTGGAGACTTTGGCAGACTATGCACCCACCACCCGGGATACGGATATCCTGACAGAGTATGTACGGCAGAGCTTAAAGAGAGCTATCTCAACGAAATATTTCCCGTCCCATGAGACCACCAGTGTTCTGACACTGGATCCCAAGAACGAACAGGAGATCATGGGAAGTGTGAAGCAGACGGAGACGGGAGCGTTCTTAAATCTGGATCCCGCCAGAAGCAAGGCTATTCTGAATGCACTGGGAGAAGAGATCAAAAAACTGGAGAATATGGGAAAGACCCCCATTATTATGACGTCTCCGATCGTCAGAATGTACTTCAAACGGCTGACGGAAGATTACTATCCGGATCTGGTGGTGGTATCTTACAACGAAGTGGAATCCAATGTGGAATTACAGTCTGTGGGAATGGTCACAGCTTAACTACCGAACTTAAGTACCTAAGCGAATTGAATCGACACAGGAATGGGGAGCAGTATGATAATTAAGAAATTTACCGGCAAAACAGAAGAGGAAGCTGTGGAAGCTGCCAGAAAAGAATTGGGAACCGGACTGGTGATCATGAATGTTCGTGAAATAAAAAGAAAAGGACTGTTTTCCCTCCTTTTCCCCAGACAGATTGAGGTAACAGCTGCTCTGGAAGATGAGTCGTCCTTAAAATCCGCGGGAAACAATATCCGGCGGGCGGAAGGTATGGAGACCGGCATAACGAAGACGGTATCTGTAAATAACAATACGGAAAATATAGAAAAGAAACTGGACAGCCTGCAAATGCTCCTGGAGAGCCAGCTGAACAGCAGACGGACACCGGCCGACAGGGAAAAGCTGACGGAGGGTTCCGAAGAACTGCAGAATGCCGGGACAGAGCAGAACAGTGATAAACAGGAACAGAAGGAGGAAGAACAGAGTTCGGAGCAGGATAAGTTCATCCGGCTGCTATATAATAAAATGCTGGATAATGAAATGGACGAAAAGTATGTAAACGACATACTGGAAGATGCATCCAAAACGAAGAAAACAGATCTTCCTTTTGATTATCTGCTGGCAAATATTTATCAGAAAATGGTACTGAAATTAGGCAGATCCGAAGGGATTACTCCCTCGGAGGACGGACCGAGGCTGGTGTGGTTCATAGGACCTACCGGTGTGGGCAAGACGACGACCATCGCGAAGCTGGCCGGGAAATATTGCGTGGAAGACAAAAAGAAGGTGGCACTTCTTACGGCGGACACCTACCGCATTGCGGCAGCGGAACAGCTGCGGACCTACGCCAATATTCTGGAGACTCCTTTCCGGGTCATTTATACACCGGAGGAATTGCAGACGGCCGTGGACGACTATTGGGACTGTGATTACATTTTTATTGATACTGCGGGAAGATCCCACCAGAATGCGGACCAGCTGGAGAAGATGAAGGAGATGGTGGCCGGACTGAAACGGCCAGAGGACTATCAGGTATTTCTGGTATTAAGTGCTACCACGAAATACAGAGATCTTCAGAGGATTGCAGACTGCTATGGTAAAATCGCAAAGTTTGAACTGATTTTTACCAAACTCGATGAGACAGAGGCAGTGGGAAACCTGCTGAATATGAAGCTCTATACAGATGCCCCGATCGCTTATGTGACCTGTGGGCAGAATGTTCCGGACGATATGGAAATGTTCAATCCGCAGAAGACGGTAAAACAGATCCTTGGAGGAAAGGAATAAAGATTTGACAGAAAGGCGCGGAACAATGGATCAGGCGGAACAGCTGAGGATTATTAAAGCGAATAACCAAATAAGACCTACTGCGAGAGTCATTACCGTTACCTCCGGCAAGGGCGGCGTGGGGAAATCCAACATGTCCATCAATCTGGCAGTTCAATTTCGTAAAATGGGAAAACGGGTGATCATTCTGGATGCGGATTTCGGCCTTGCGAACATTGAGATCATGTTCGGAGCCATACCGAAACACAATCTGTGTGATCTGGTCTATGAGGGGAAGAGCATCCGTGATATCATTACCTGGGGACCTATGGAAGTGGGATTTATCTCCGGTGGATCGGGAATCGCGGGAATGTCGAATCTCGGAAAGGATGCCCTTACCTGTATTATACAGAATCTGGCGGAACTGGATGCCCTGACGGATATTATTATTGTGGACACCGGTGCGGGAATCTCCGACAGTGTGCTGGAATTTCTGGTGGCCAGCGGGGAGGTGCTGCTGGTAACGACACCGGAGCCAACGTCCATTACGGATTCTTATTCCCTGTTGAAGGCGTTGTACAGACATCCCAGATTCCAGGAGGACTTCACAAAAGTAATGATGGTGGCCAACCGGGCAGGCAATGTGAAGGAAGGTCAGGTACTGTTCGACAAGCTGAATGCGGTGGTAACCAGATACCTGAAGATTCCCATGACTTATCTGGGCTGTGTTCCCCAGGACCCTCAGGTGATGCAGGCAGTGATGCAGCAGGTACCGGTATCCATACAGAATCCCGGTGCCAGGGCCAGTCAGGCATACCAGAGGATTGCAGAGAGAATGTGTGAAAAAGAGGGCGATGCGGCACAGGAACAGCAGCCCCGGCGTGGCATGGCGGCATTTTTCTCCCACATTATCGGTACGAGAAACGGAGCCACCAAACAATCCAGATAAGAGAGGTACGAGCATTATGTTGTCCAGATTTGTGGAAGAAGGTTCAAAAATAGAACTTCGGGCACTGGAGCGTAGACCGGAGGAAAAGGGTGCGGAGAATACCGCGAAGGTTTACCAGAGCCGTGTTTTACAGATATTATCGGAGGATACCCTGGAGATTTCCATGCCCATGGAACAGACAAGACTGATTCTCTTGCCGGTGGATTCGGAATATGACATGATCTTTTTTGAGGAAAACAGTCTGTACCAGTGCTTTGCAAGGATCATAGACCGCTACAAGAGCAATAATGTTTATGTCCAAGTGATGGAACTGACCAGTAATCTGAGAAAATATCAGAGAAGAGAATATTATCGCTTCAGCTGTGCACTGGATATGTGCGCCCGCAATCTGGAGGAAGAAGAAGTCCAGGCGCTGGAGAAAAATTCCCCTTATGAACTGCAGCCCGGACTGCCGCTGAAACACAGTGTGATCGTGGATATCAGTGGTGGAGGCTTACGGTTCATGTCCACCCAGCAGTATAAACCCGGCAGTCTGATCCTTTGCAGTTACCATCTGGTGAAGGATGGAGAACAGAAAAAGTACGATGTGGTAGGCAAAGTGCTGGCAGTACGGGAACTGGAAAACAGAAAAGGCACATTCGAACACAGAGTCCAGTATTACAATCTGGATGTGAACACAAGAGAAGAGATTATCCGCTTTATTTTTGAGGAAGAACGCAGGAGCCGTAAAAAGGAGAGATTATACTGATGCCAAAAAAAATATTGGTTGTTGATGACTCTGCACTCATGAGAAGAGTGCTGTGTGATATAATAGATGCAGACATAAGATTCCAGGTAGCTGACAGAGCAAAAGACGGAATAGAAGCCTTCGATCTGTTGAGCAGAAACAGCTATGATGCCGTTGTCCTGGATGTGAATATGCCGCGCATGAACGGTCTGCAGTTACTACAGGAACTGCGCAAATACAAGATCCCCGCCCGGGTGATGATGGCAAGTACCGATACGAAGGAAGGTGCCAGAACCACTCTGGATGCTCTGGAACTGGGAGCACTGGATTTTGTACATAAACCGGACAGCGCAGTAGACTGTCGGGGGGAGAATTTCCGCAGAGAGTTTCTGCGGACCCTGAATGTGGTGGCGAACAGTAAGCTGCCGGTATTTGCTGCCGAGGAAAAGCTTTCCGAGGAAAAGGACACTGTGAAGGAAATGATGAAGATCATCAATCATCATCCGGTCAGTGTGGCGGGCAGCAAGATCGTAGCCATTGCCAGTTCCACAGGAGGCCCCAAGTCATTGCAGTCGGTCATTCCCTTACTGCCGGCCAATCTGGATGCACCGGTACTGGTAGTACAGCATATGCCGGTGGGATTTACAGCGTCCCTGGCAGAGAGACTGGACAATTTAAGCCAGCTCCATGTAAAGGAAGCAGCAGAGGGAGACGAACTGAAAAAAGGATGGGTCTACATTGCCATGGGCGGCAAACATCTCAATGTCGTGACATCTCCGGCCGGACGGCATACCCTGCATCTGTCGGAGGAACCTTACAGGGAAGGTGTCAGGCCCTGTGCCAATTATATGTATGAATCCCTGCAGACCAGCCGCTTTGACTCGGTAGTATGTGCCGTGATGACGGGAATGGGAGCAGACGGAACGGAGGGAATCGGGAAACTGAAAACTTCCAAAAAATCATATGTGATTGCACAGGATCAGGATACCAGTGTAGTATTTGGAATGCCTAAAAGTATTATCGCAGCCGGGCTTGCAGATCAGGTGGTACCACTGGATCAGATAGCTCAGGAGATCATACTTCACGTAGGAGTAAGCAAGTAAGTATATATGTCGTTTCCGGCAGCACCGTGACCGGCAGAATGGAGGAAGAGATGGACGTAAGCCAATATCTTGAAATTTTTCTGGATGAAACAAATGAACACTTACAGAACCTGAACACACAGATTCTGGAACTGGAGTCAGACCCCGAGAACATGGATAATATCAATGAGATATTCCGTGCCGCACATTCCCTGAAAGGTATGGCGGGAACCATGGGCTACAAGCGTATGCAGAACCTGACCCATGATATGGAGAATGTGTTCTCTGAAGTACGTAACGGCAATATTAAGGTAAAACCGGAAATGATCGATGTACTGTTCCAGTGTCTGGATGCTCTGGAGGAGTATAAGAACAATATTCAGGAGACCTCGGATGAGGGAACCAATGATAACGAGAATCTGATCAAGGCCCTGAATGATATTTTGAACGGAGGCAAGACTGAAGCACCGGCAGCGAGGGAAGAAGCTCCCGCAGCCGCACCGGCAGCTCCTGCAGCTGAGAACGGCGCAGGCGGTGCTGAAAAATGGAATGACATTGCCTTTGATGACAGCCAGATCCGTGTGATCCGGGAGGCTATGAGACAGGGCAAGAATGTATACGGCATCAACGTAGTGGTACAGGAAAGCTGTATCCTGAAGGCTGCAAGAGCGTTCCTGGTATTCAAGGCAGTAGAGGAAAAGGGCGAGATCATCGTGTCCATGCCCAGCGCACAGGATGTAGAAGATGAGAAATTCGATAAGGATTTCACACTGATCGTATTATCCGATTATTCTTTGGAGGACATTATCAAGTCCGCAGAAAGCGTATCTGAGATCGCACAGGTGACCGGTGCGGTACTGGAACTGGAGAAGACCAGGAATTATCATGCGGAAGAGGAAACATCCGAACCTGTTCCGGAGAAGAAGGAAGTGGCCGTAGCGGAAGTGAAGGCAGAGCCCAAGAAGGAAGAGAAGAAGCCTGCAGCCACAGCCAAAGCTCCAGAGAAGAAGCCCGCGAACAAGCCGGTTGTCAATCGTACCGTACGTGTGGATATCGAGAAGCTGGATTCCCTGATGAATCTGGTAAGTGAGCTGATCATTGCCAAGAACTCTCTGGTAGCTGCCTCCAGCAGTGATCAGGGCAACAATTCCGCATTCAATGAGCAGATCGAGTATCTGGAGAATGTGACCACCAACCTTCATGAATCCGTAATGAAGGTACGAATGGTACCTATTGAGAGCGTTGTTGTCAAGTTCCCCAGAATGATCCGTGATCTGTCCAAAAAGCTGGACAAGAAGATGGAACTGTACATGACCGGTGAAGAAACCGAACTGGATCGTACCGTGGTAGATGAGATCGGTGATCCTCTGATGCATCTGCTGCGTAATTCCGCTGACCATGGTCTGGAGTCCGCAGAGGTTCGTGCACAGCGTGGCAAGCCTGAACAGGGATCCATTTTCCTGGATGCTTATCAGGATGGCAATAACGTAGTCATTGAAGTAAGAGATGATGGTAACGGTATTGATGTGGAAGCCGTTAAGAATAAAGCAATTGAGCGTAATCTGGTTACTGCGGAGCAGGCAGCCAATATGCCGGAGAAGGATATTATCAATCTGTTGTTCCAGCCGGGATTCTCCACCTCTGAGAAGGTAACCGATGTATCCGGAAGAGGTGTAGGACTGGATGTGGTGAAGTCCAAGATTGAATCCTTAAGCGGTGAAGTAGAAGTGAAGTCCAAGTGGGGAGAAGGCAGTACCTGGACCATCCGCCTGCCTCTGACCCTTGCAATCATTCAGGCTCTGATGGTAGTAGTAGGCGGAGAAAAATATGCGATTTCGCTGGGATCCATTCAGACCATCGAAGATATCTCTCCTAAGGACATCAAGCTGGTAGAGAACAAAGAAGTGATCAACCTGAGAGGAACCGTAATCCCTCTGATCCGTCTGACCAAGGTACTGGATATAGAAAGCACCAGATCTCCCGAGGATAACCTGATCGTAGTTATTGTCAAGAAGGGGGACAAAATGGCAGGCCTTGTCATTGATGAACTGATCGGACAGCAGGAGATTGTTATCAAGTCTCTTGGAAAATATATCAAGCAGTGCAAATTCATCAGTGGTGCAACGATCCTCGGTGACGGCGAAGTGGCACTGATCCTGGATGCAAACGCATTACTGTAAGGAGGGAGATGACAGTTATGGAAGAACTTAGCATGAAAGAAGCCTTAAAGGCTGGAGACGAGCGTAAAGTTGAGGAGGACTTTTTCCAGTATATTGTGATCCGCCTCGGAGACGAACAGTACGGTATTGATATCCGTTACATTGATAATATTGTCAGAATGCAGCATATCACCAGAGTACCCAAGGTACCTGCATACTTAAAGGGCGTGATCAATCTGCGTGGTGAAGTATTGCCTGTCATGAGCCTTCGTGTGAAGATGGGACTGGAGAATGATGAACTCACCCGTGCTACCAGAATCATTATCCTGAAGCAGGAACAGCAGGGCAGTGTGGGAATCATTGTGGATGAAGTAAAGGAAGTAGTGACGCTGGGAAGCAGCGAGATCGAAAAATTGTCACAGAACACCGGTGAGACTAAGAAGAGTTTCATCACCGGTGTTGGCAAACACAATGGAGAACTGATCTCGTTACTGGATCTGAATTCCATTACACTGGAGGAAAACGCATAAAGGAGATGGATCCATGGGAGACCTGAGTTTAGAGAAAGTTTCGGAAACGTATCTGGACGTTTTAAAAGAAATCGGCAACATTGGTGCAGGCAACGCTATGACAGCACTCTCCCAGATGCTGAACTGTAAGGTGGATATGAAGGTGCCTCAGGTAAAGCTTTTGGATTTTAGTGAAGTAGGTGCACTGATGGGCGGAGAAGAGCAGGTAATGCTGGGGGTCTTTCTCGGAGTAGAGGGAGATATCACCGGCAGCATGATGTTTCTGGTTGAACAGGGCAGTGCCAAGCATCTTCTTCATAAGATTCTGGGGGATATGGTACAGCAGGAAGGATTCTCAGAAATTGAGTTTTCGGCCATGCAGGAGATTGGTAACATCATTACGGGTGCTTATCTGAATTCCCTGTCTACCCTGACCAACCTGAAGATCATTCCCACACCGCCGTCACTGACATTGGATATGGCCGGAGCAATCCTCAGTGTCCCCGCCATTGAATTCGGAACATTGGGCGATAAGATTCTGCTGATCCAGTCGCAGTTTTATGATGAAGTGGAGATTGACGGGTATTTCATTCTGGTTCCCGACATCGAGTCCTATCCCAAGATCCTGACATCTTTGGGAATGCCGGTTGCATAAGATCCGCGGAAGCAGAAGAAGGGGAGCAGAATGAGCGAGATTATTAAAGTAGGGATGGCAGATCTGAAGACCTGCGTAAGCCCCGACGGAGTGACTACTCTGGGTCTGGGATCCTGCGTGGGAATTGCAATCCGCGATCCGGTGACAAAAATAGGCGGTCTGGCACATATTATGCTGCCGGACAGCACTACGATCCGTAACAGCAGCCAGAACATTGCAAAATTTGCGGATACCGGAATTGATGAACTGGTACGCCAGATGGAAAAGCTGGGAGCCAGGAAGGCAAGAATGGTTGCCAAGATCGCCGGCGGCGCTACCATGTTCACATTTCAGGGAAAAAATGACATGATGCAGGTAGGAGACCGCAATGTGGAGGCTGTGAAGAAAAAGCTGAAAGAGATCAATATTCCTATTTTGGCGCAGGATACAGGCAAAAATTATGGAAGAACCGTAACCTTTTATCCGGAAACGGGAGAATTCCACATTCGTGCAGTAGGAAAGAGCGAGTCCATCATTTAAAACGGATGATCGTGTGGGAAGATTATGAACAGAAAGAACATGCCATTGCTTTTGATGCTGATCACAGGTGCATTTACCTGCATCGTGACGCTGGTGAAAAGTTATTCGGTACTGGCAAGCCTTGTGGCACTTTTTACCGTGATGCTTTTGTTCTATTGTCTGGGAAGCGTGATCCGGTTATTATTAGACCGGTTTGACAGACAGAACGAAGAGAAGGCAAAAAAGGAACAGGAAGAAAAAGAGAAGGCCTTGCAGGAGGAAGAAGCTGCCGGGTCGGAAGAAGATGCAGAGCAGAAGGGTGTAAGCGATTCGAATGGATGAAGCCGGTAAGAAAAGGTTATTAGAAGAATACGCTGCCAATAAGCGGCCGGAGACAAGAGAACAGTTGATACTGGAATATGCTCCGCTTGTAAAAGTAGTGGCAGGACGGCTGAGTATGTATCTGGGTTACAATGTGGATTACGAGGATCTGGTCAGTTACGGAATCTTCGGATTGATCGATGCTATCGATAAGTTTGACTGCCTGAAGGAAGTAAAGTTCGAAACCTATGCCAGCCTGCGTATACGAGGCGCAATTCTGGACCAGATCCGTAAGATGGACTGGATTCCCCGGACGATAAGACAACGGCAGAAGAAGATCGATGCGGTCATCAGGGAAGTGGAACAGACCACCGGCCGGAGCGCAGCGGATGAGGATATTGCAGCAGGACTGGGAATCACTCCGGAAGAATATCTGGACTGGCAGTCCCAGATGAAGATCACCGGTCTGGTGTCCCTGAATGAATATATGGATCAGGGGAGCGATGTCTCGCAGGATTACAGCAGACATACAACAGCAAGATTTGACAGTCCGGAAGAAAGTGTGGAGAAAGAAGAACTGACAAAGGTTCTGGGAGAAACATTGGAACTTTTGACGGAAAAAGAAAAAAAAGTGGTTACACTATATTATTATGAGGACCTGACATTAAAAGAAATCAGTAATATTCTGGAAGTGTCGGAATCCCGGGTGTCCCAGTTACATACCCGTGCTTTACAGAAAATGAAGACAAAAATGGGAAACTACATGGGACTTTTGTAGAACCTTGTTGACCTGTGCGGAGCGCAGGAGAGGAAGGCAGAGGAAAAGGCGTATGCAGAATGGTTATTTTCAGGTGGTAAGAGCGCCGGGCGGATATGGATTACAGATTTTCCAACCCAGGGACGGGGGGGAGACGGTAAGACTGCAGGAGGTAATGGACTATCTGGACGGGCAGTCCATACCTTATGATCCCATGTCCGTAAAAAAGGCGATCCTTGCGGAAGAGGATAATGTTTGTTTTCTGGAGAACAAAGACTGCCCGGAGATCGAAGAGAGCTGTCAGATCACTGTCAGTCAGGATAATATGCAGGCAATCGTACGGTTTTATCCGGCATCCCAGACCGGAAAGCGCGCTACGATGGACAGCGTGATCAGGGATCTGAGATACCACAGTATCGTCTACGGCATTCAGATGAACGTTTTACAGGATCACTTTATGTCGGACGGCAGCTATTGCACCGACCTGGTAGTGGCTCAGGGCCGGGAGCCGAGGCATGGAACCGATGCCTGCATTAAATATTATTTTAATACGGATATTCATGCGCAGCCGACGTTAAAAGATGACGGCACCGTGGACTATTTCCACCTGAATATGATCAATTCCTGTAAGAAGGGACAGCTTCTGGCGGAGGTCATTCCTGAGGATGAAGGAGAGTACGGCACGACGGTGCAGGGTGCCAAGATCCGTCCCAGACAGGTGAAGAAAGCCCATCTGGAATTCGGCCATAACATAGAAATCTCCGCAGACCGGAGAAAGCTCACCTCACTGGTAGACGGACATGTATCTCTGGTAGAGGGCAAGGTGTTTGTGTCGGATGTCTATGAAGTGGAGAATGTGGATCTGTCTACCGGCAATATTGATTTTGAAGGCAGTGTACAGGTAAACGGTAATGTCTCTTCCAATTTTGTCATCCGGGCAGGCGGCAACGTGATCATAAGCGGTGTCGTGGAAGGGGCTTATATTGAAGCGGACGGTAATATCATCATTACCCGTGGCATGAACGGTATGGCAAAGGGGACACTGAAGGCAGGCGGCAATATCGTGGCGAAATTTCTGGAGAATGCCACAGCCAGCGCCGGGGGCTACGTCAGTACGGAGTCCATTCTGCACAGCAATGTGACGGCTGGCACGGAGATTCAGGTAAACGGTAAGAGAGGATTTATCACCGGCGGTTACGTACGGGCCGGACAGAAGATCGAGGTAAAGACTCTGGGGGCCACTCTGGGGGCAGCTACGGTGGTAGAGGTAGGCGTGGATCCGGAGAAAAAGGCGGAATATATGAGATTGCAGAAGGACGTCTCGGAGATCGTGAAAAATATCCGCAGCCTGCAGCCGATTCTGGCGAGTTTCGCAGAGAAGAAGAGCAAGGGGGTTCGTTTTACACCGGATCAGGTCAATTATATCCGCAACTGTGTCGCCACCATGGAGACACAGAAGAAGAGCCTGGAGGGAAAAAACCGCCGCATGCAGGAATTGCAGCTGGAATTCAATCCGCAGGACCGGGCCATGGTAATGGTACGGGGAGAAGTATATCCCGGTACAACAATTATCATCGGCGATTCTTCCATGCAGGTGAAGAACACATATCATTACTGCAGATTTGAGCGCATTGAAGGCGATGTAAAGTCCACACCGCTGTAAGCTGCCGCAGGGTACTACAAGGCGGGACAATGGCAGAAAAGAGGAATGCATATGGCATTTGGAGCTTGGGAAATTGCATCGATCCCGCGGACGCAGGATTATACGACCATGAAGCAGAATGAGGACAATAAGGGTGCATTTCAGCAGATGATGCTGGGACAGCAGTCACAGAAACAGAGTGAGCAGCGGACCAGAGAAGTGCATAACAGTGATAATGCGGATTGGTATACGGGGCAGTACGATGCCAGAGAAAAGGGAAATGGCGAGTACGCCGGAAACGGTGGCAGACGCCGGAAAAAGGAGAAGCCCGATCAGGATGGCATGGTAGTAGCCAAACAACATCAGGGATTCGATATCAAGATCTGATAACACAAAGGAAAAACTAGCATGGGCATATTAGAAGTGATTCTGCTGATTGCAGGAATTGTGGTATTCATAGGAAGTTTTTTATTACCTTCCGGGAAGACAGAAGAAAGCGGAATCAATAAAGAGGCAGCAAAAGAAGAAATCAAAGGGCTGGTGGAAGAGGAAATGCAGACGGTCCGCAGCCGGATGCAGGATAAGATGGAGGAGACTTCAGAGGATGCGCTGGAAAAGGCGGAGCGTTCTCTGGAACGCCTGACCAATGAGAAAATCATGGCGGTGAATGAGTATTCTGACACTGTATTGCAGGAAATCCACAAGAATCATGAGGAAGCAATGTTTTTATATGATATGCTGAACAGCAAGCATGCCAATATCAAAGACACGGTTTCCAAAATGGATAAGGCAGTGAAGGCAGCAGAAGACAAAGCGAAGGACAGGGCGGAAGCGATGGAGAAGCCCGGAAAAGAAAACGGGGTGGAAGAACAAAAGGTGGAAACGCCGACAGAGACTCCGGAACCGTCCGAGTCTCCGGAGATCGGATGCAAGGGTGAGACCGCGGAAGAAGGACAGAACAATAATGAGAAGATCCTGGAGATGCACAGACAGGGAAAGTCCACAGTGGCAATCGCTAAGGAACTTGGACTGGGGGTCGGTGAAGTAAAGCTTGTGATCGACCTGTACAAAGCCTGAATGTAATCTTGGAAATAAAGGACGGAGACAGTATTCATGAAATTAAAATATTATCTGCGCGGTCTGGGAATCGGCATGATGGTGACGGCACTGATTCTGGGAATCAGTTTTTCCCATCGTCAGGAGCAGACGGCTCAGGCCATGACGGATGACCAGATCAGAGAGCGGGCGGCAGAACTGGGAATGGTAGACAGCAGTGAACTGACGCTGGCAGCATTGCAGAACAGTGCAAAACAGCCGGCGGAAAGCAACCCGGAGGATGAGAAGGAAATACAGACAGAAACGTCACCGGTAACGACGACGGAACCGGAAGAAACGACAGCGCCTGAGACGACCGCGGAGCCGGAGATTACGACAGCACCGCAGGCTGCCCCGGAGCCGGAGACGACAGCACCGGAGATTACCCCGGAGTCCGATATAACAGTGGCGGAACAGGGACAGACCGCCAGCATAACGATCCTGCGGGGGGATGATTCCGGCAGTGTCAGCAGACGTCTCTGCGAGGCAGGTCTGGTAGAGGATGCGAAGGCGTTTGACGATTACTTATGTAATAACGGTTACAGCCGCAGCATCCATCCCGACACTTATGAGATTGCTTTCGGGACATCCGAAGAAGAAATCGCAAAAATAATCACAGGAAAACATTAAAAACCCCTTGTCATAGGGGTTTTCCTATGTTATAATCGCACTGTTGTGACAAAAAACACGCCTTTCGATTTGACGATGGTGCTCCTGCAGAATGCAGTGGTCTTCGTCAGAGCTAACCGGGTTCTTAACGCGTCCCGGCAGAAAAGAAATGCGGAAGATTTTAACCAAATGGAGGTAAAGACATGAGCGTTATTTCTATGAAGCAGTTACTTGAAGCAGGTGTTCATTTCGGACATCAGACCAGAAGATGGAACCCTAAGATGGCTCCTTACATCTTCACCGAGAGAAACGGTATCCACATCATCGACCTGCAGAAGTCCGTTGTAAAGGTTGACGAGGCTTACAAGGCAGTATCCGAGATCGCCGCACAGGGCGGCACCATCCTGTTCGTTGGTACCAAGAAGCAGGCACAGGACGCTGTAAAGGTTGAGGCTGAGCGTTGTGGTATGTACTATGTAAACGAGAGATGGTTAGGTGGTATGCTGACCAACTTCAGAACCATCCAGTCCCGTATCGCAAGACTGCATGCAATCGAGACCATGTCTCAGGACGGTACTTTCGATGTACTGCCTAAGAAGGAAGTTATTCAGTTAAAGAAAGAATGGGAGAAGCTGGAGAAGAACCTGGGCGGTATCAAGAACATGACCAGAGTTCCCGATGCTATCTTCGTTGTAGATCCCAAGAAGGAGAGAATCTGCGTACAGGAGGCTCATGCACTGGGCATCACTCTGATCGGTATCGGCGATACCAACTGTGATCCTGAAGAGCTGGATTACATCATCCCCGGTAACGATGACGCTATCAGAGCCGTTAAGCTGATTGTTTCCAAGATGGCTGACGCTGTTATCGAAGCAAAGCAGGGCGAAGCTGTATACAGCGACGCTGATGTTGCTGTTGAGGCTGAGGATATCGAAGAGGTTGCGGCTGACGCTGAATAATTCGATTCCATAAGAGAAGCATAGGAACCCAGATTGCGATGCCTGTCATTACGGTCTGGGTTCTTGAGGATAATATATTAATTAAGAAGAGAGGATAAAAAAATGGCAATTACCGCATCTATGGTAAAAGAGCTCCGTGAAATGACCGGCGCTGGTATGATGGATTGTAAGAAGGCTCTGAACGAGACCAATGGAGATATGGACGCAGCTGTTGAGTTTCTGAGAAAGAACGGACAGGCTAAGGCTGAGAAGAAGGCAAGCCGTATCGCAGCAGAAGGTGTTGCTCGTGCAGCTATCTCCGCAGACGGCAAGACCGCTTGTGTGATCGAAGTGAACTCCGAGACCGACTTCGTTGCAAAGAACGAGACCTTTACTTCTTTCGTAGAGGCTGTCAATGTAGCAGCACTTGCTTCCGATTTACAGGGTGGCAAGGATGGCGAAGACATCGAAGCACTGTTAGCTGCTCCTTTCGAAGGCACAACCGTTAAGGATGCTCTGGTAGAGAAGACCGCTACCATCGGTGAGAAGCTGTCCATCCGTCGTTTCGAGAAGGTATCCGGAGATGTAGCAGTATCTTACATCCATGGCGGCGGACGTATCGGTGTTATCGTTGCAGCTGACGGTGCATCCGATGACGCAGCAAGAGAAGCACTGACCAATATTGCTATGCAGGTGGCAGCTATGAATCCTACCTACATCAGCAGAAATGATATTTCCGCAGAAGAACTGGCTAAGTTACAGGAGATCACAGTAGATGCAGCTCTGAACGATCCCGCATCCCTGCCCAAGCCCATTCTGAACAAGCTGATCGACAAGGCTATGAACAGTTCCGCATGGAGCGATGAGGACAAGGCTATCTACGAAGAGAAGAAGAGCAATATGAACTACCTGTTCAACTTCCTGTCCAAGGAAGCTGCAGCTGCTCTGGCTGAACTGGCTATGGCTGACAAGGATGCTATCGTATCTGACAAGATCTTCAAGGGTCTGGCAGACGGTCGTGTATCCAAGCAGCTGAAGGAGATCTGCCTGTTAGATCAGACCTACGTTAAGGCTGAGGACGGCAAGCAGACGGTAGCTAAGTATCTGGAGAGCGTTAACAAGGCTCTGACCATCGCTAAGGTTGTTCGTTTCGAGGTTGGCGAAGGCATGGAGAAGAAGAACGAGGATTTCGCAGCAGAAGTTGCCGCTCAGATGAACGCTTAATCATAATGGATTATATAAAAAAAGGCATACGTAGGTATGCCTTTTTTGGTTGCTGAATGGAAAGTTAATGGAATATCCCCGTAGCCCGCATTGGGGGTAAGGACAGCAGACCCGCTCTCGCTTCAAAGCAGAGCGTAGCGGTACG
>CAKRRD010000007.1 GCA_934394815.1 uncultured Acetatifactor sp.
TGAGAAAAGATACCTTTCTGTACCCATGACTTGTCCGAATGTGGGTACCACACAAGAAGATATATCGCTCTGTACCCGTAATTCTCGTCGACAAGGGTACAACATGGGAATAATAAGAGTTTGTGCCCACGACATATCAGATGTGATAAAAAAGCCCACGATGGACACAAAAGTATTCATCGTGGGCATTCTTCACTAACTTCCCATTTACTCTACAGAAACGGTGTAATAATAAATAGGTTGTCCGCCATACTGCAGTTCGATATCACAGGCAGGATAAGCCTCTTCCAGATCCGCACGCAGTGCCTCTGCTGCATCCTCTGCCACGTCACAGCCATAATATACGCTGATCAGTTCGGAATCTTCATCTACCAGCTCTGCAATCATATCACGGGTCACCTTTACCATATCGGTGCCAACAGCTACGATACCCTGATCACCGATGCCCATGAAGTCATCCTTCTTGATCTCCTTGTCATCGATTACGGTATCACGTACCGCATAGGTCACCTGACCGGTCTTGACATTCTTGATTTCACGAAGCATGGTCTCTTCATTCTCTTCCACAGACAACTCCGGAACAAAGTTGATCACAGCAGTGATTCCCTGCGGAATGGTCTTGGTGGGGATAACCAGAAGTTCCTTATCGGTCATCAGTTCCGCCGCCTGATTAGCTGCCAGAATGATGTTCTTGTTGTTCGGAAGAACGAAGATTGTCCGGGCATTCACCTTGTCTACCGCATCCAGAATGTCTGCGGTGCTGGGGTTCATGGTCTGACCACCCTCAATGATGTAATCCACACCAAGGCTCTTGAACAGTTCACTTAAGCCGTCGCCTACGGATACTGCAAGGAAGCCGACTTCCTTGGGAGGCTGTGCCGCCTTCTCTTCTTCCGCTTTCTTCTGCGCTGCTTCCTTCTCGGAGAGCTTGAACAGCTTCTCCTGATGCTCTAAGCGCATATTGTCGATCTTCATATTGGATAATGCACCATACTTCAATGCCTTCTGGATGGCCAGACCGGGATCATTGGTATGTACATGCACCTTCACGACATCGTCATCCGCAACACATACAATAGAATCACCGATGGACTCTAAGAATGCCTTGAAATCCATCTCTGCTTTTACATTGAAAGGCTTGTTTAACAGAATAATGAACTCGGTGCAATAACCGAATTTGATCTCTGCCTCTGCCTGTACTTCCAGAGAACTCTTGGTATCCTCTGCCTTCGCTGCCGCTGCGGGAGCAACCGTCAGATCGATCTCCTTGCCTAAAAAAGCATCATAGGCACCGCTCAGTACTTCTACCAGACCCTGTCCGCCGGAATCCACAACACCTGCCTGCTTTAGTACGGGCAGCATCTCGGGAGTCTGACTGAGAACATAACGGGCATGTTCGATCACAGCACCCAAAAACTGCTCCAGATCCTCTGCACCATCCTCGCACAATTCCTTTGCCTTGTCGGAAGCCCCTCTTGCTACTGTAAGAATCGTACCTTCCTTCGGCTTCATAACAGCCTTGTATGCGGTCTCCACCGCTTTATCGAAAGCACGGGTCAGAACGGGAATGTCCAGAACCTGTTCTTCCTTAATACTCTTGGTAAAACCACGGAACAACTGGGACAGGATAACACCGGAGTTACCTCTGGCACCACGCAGGGAACCGCTGGAAATAGCCTTGCACAGGGCTGCCATATCGACATCTTCCCCCAGTGCGGAAACCTCTCTGGCCGCGGACATGATCGTCATGGTCATATTGGTTCCGGTATCTCCGTCAGGAACGGGGAATACGTTCAGTTCGTTGATCCATTCCTTTTTATTCTCTAAATTCTTGGCGCCGGCTAAGAACATCTTGGAAAGCATCTTAGCGTCGATTTGTTGTAAAGCCACAATTACTTCCTCCTTAATCAATCACTCTTACACCTTCAACAAAGATGTTGATCTTTTTGATCTCAATACCGGTAAACTCTTCCACTTTGTATTTTACGTTGCTGATCAGATTGTCGGTGACAGCCAGAATGCTGACGCCGTAAGCTACGATCACGTGGAAGTCCAGAACCAGTTTATTGTTGTCCAGGGACACATTGATGCCTCTGGTGATGCTGTCCATCTTAAGCAGCTTTACCAGACCATCCTTCATGCTGACTCCGGCCATACCTACGATACCAAAGCACTCTACCGCCACACTGCCGGCATACTGTGCAATGACTTCATTATCAATGACAATATTTCCCATATGGGTATTCATAGAAGAACCTTTCATACAGAACCTCCTTCATATTCGGATCACTTGTTTCTTCCGATATGTCTGCCTGAAAATCTACAGTTCAGACATATATAAATGTATTTTAACAGCTTTCCTTTGAAAAAGAAACAAGAAAATTAAAAAAATAAATATTTTTTGCTTGCTTTTATTTTGGTTTTCTGTTAATATATCAATGTTGTGAGCATTTCACACGTATTTTATTGAAAAATTTGTTTAAAAGTAAGCGTAAGATGCGCGTTAGATCGAGGAGGTGTCAAGATGGCTAAATGTGATATTTGTGGTAAGGGCGTTCATTTCGGTAACAACGTAAGCCATTCTCATAGAAGAAGCAACGCAATTTGGAACTCTAATGTTAAGAGCGTTAAGTGCAAGGTTAACGGCGGAGCTAGAAGAATGCATGTCTGCACCAGCTGCTTAAAATCTGGTAAAGTTGAGAGAGCTTAATCTTCTGCGATAATATTGGATTTTAGAAAGCCAGAAATGATGAATTTCATTTCTGGCTTAATTTTTTGTTTTTTACTGTTACCAAAATCGTTCTTCCTGCTTCCGTTTCAGGTACTCTTTGTTGATCTGTCCGGCCAGCTCTCCGTCCCCGAACAGGTTGTCCGGATGAAAGATCTTGATCAGATCCCGGTATCTTTTGCGCAGAGCCAGCGGGTTATTGGCCCCGCGGAATAAAAGCTGTACCGCGGTAAAACTGTTTTCCCCAAAAGTCTGCTCCTGCATCTTCTGTTTTCGGGCTTCTTCCGTGAGGGTCTGCCGTTCCCGCTCGAACTTCTTCCGATCCTCTTCCAACTGCCGGAATCCTTCCTGCAGAATAGCCATTTTCTTCTCAAAAAACAGGTTTTCCTCCTTCAGCCGTTTCCTCTCCATGACCGTGCGCCGGTTTAACTCATCCAGCTCGTCCCGCAGCTTTACCCGTTCGTCCAGGAATTTGTTCCGGGCCTGTTCCAGTTCTGCACGCTCCTGCTCCAGTTCGGTCCGTTCCTGTTTCAGTCGCATATTTTCCTGAAAAAGCCACAATTTTATTTCTTTCAGTTCTTCGGTACTCTCTGCCTTAATGACCTCTTCCCAATCAACCATACTGCACCCTTCTTACTCACAGCCACAGAAAAGATAATACCCTGCAAATAACAAAAGTGCTACCATGATCAGACCGATAAAACGGTTATGGATCACAAGCATAAGCAGCATGCCGACAGCCACTAAAAAGAGTATCAGACCAATGATCCTTTTCATACGATCCTACGGCTTTTCGACTGTTCTCATTTTATTATATGCAGAGTATATCAAATATTACTTGTCTTCTGTTGTTTTCTCTTCCGCTTCCGGAAATGCGATGTCAACGACTTCCGCGTCGGACATGTCTTCCTTTTCCTTCGGCTGGGTAAATTTGTCTACAATGTCGGGGATCATATCCAGAATCTTGGTAACGGTATCCTGATTCTTGATATTTACCAGCTTGGTAGAACCGTTTTTGATGACAAGAACTGCACTGGGGGTCATCTTACCGCCCAGTCCTCCGGCTCCGGATGCGGATTTCTTCTCGGAATTGTTACCGGCACCGGCCCCGACACCGAAAGTCACATCCACCAGCGGAAGAATGATGGTATCACCGATCTTCGTAGCCTCTCCTACCACAGTCTTGGTGGAAAGTACGGTATCCATACCTTTTAACAGGGATTCTACCACACCCTGAAACTGATTCTCTTTGTCTGCCATAATAAACCTCCTGTTTTATGCTGTTATTTGTTCTGTGTTTTCTGATATTGTCTGATGGTATTCCGTAACTGCCGCAGCCTTCGATCCAAAATCAGCCGCAGGGAATGGAATAATACACAGGCTACGGTAAAATGTCCGGAAGCCTTAACTACTCCCTCCAGAATGGCCTGTTCAAAATCCGGTGTAATACAGATCCCCTTCCCAAGTTTCGGAAGGAACATTCCGTAGATCCCGTAGAGATATCCGGTGGTATCCGGGGAACCGGTACCGATGGTTGCCGTAATAGTAAGCTTTCGCGGACGTAATCTTTTCATGATATATCCGAGACGTTTCCCGGCATGCTTCATAAGTCCCTGCGTATCCGGGTCATTCCACAGATTTTTATAAAATGCAATGTTTTGCAGAATATTTTTGATTTTAGCACAAATCTTTCGAACTGTGTACCGGATCTTTTCCAATAATCCGTACAGCCGCTTTACTGTTTTTCCGGAGAAGGTCTCTTTCTTTTCCCGCGTTTCCGGCTCCCCAGTCTCGAAAGGAGACTGCGGAGGAACTTTTCCTGCTGCTTCGGACAACGGGGAACTTTCTGCTTTGCCCTCAACGCAATCCGGCTCTGTTACGGTTCCCTGGTTTGACATCGGTGCGGCATTCTCAATGGAAGTATCCTGCGGTGTGCCGGAGTTTTTTGCCGGTCGTTCTGCAGAAGAATCATACAGTGTAAAGGACAACAGCTTTATCAGAAGTTTTCCGGGATCCGGATAATCGTAGGACAACCGGAGCAGTCCGAACAGCCATTGCACCCGCACCGTAAGCAGTAACTCTTCGGCATTCTTTTTCCCGGATACTTTATAACAGACCGGGAAAAACAGTACCAGAAGAATTACCACGACAGCGATTCCCACGAGGATCAGAAGTACGATTCCCAAAATGCTCAATATTTTAAAAAGGATCGTCAACATAACAAATACTCCCGCAGATTGCAGTCTCCCCTCGCTTCCAGGCACTCTTTTGTAATCCGTTCGATCAGCTGCAAAGCATCTTCATAGCCGGAGGCTATGCCCAGAATCAGAAATTCTTCATCCTTATAATGCGGCTGGACCAACTGTCTCGCATCGAAAATATCCAACTGATCCGACGGGTTCCTGGACGGAGTGATGAGATACACATTGGCCAGAAGAGGCTTTTTTTCCAGTCTCCTTTTTATTTTATCCAGTTTTTCGGAGGCAATGCCCTCTCCCAGATAGAGATTTGAGGCAAATTGAAATCTTCCTGCCATACACAAGTTCCTTAAAATCTTTTTCTCCTAGTATAGCATAGATTTCATGATATTACAATTTTGTTGCTTGACTTTTTAGCATGATATTTTATACTTGAATTAGTACAAGCGAGGAGGAAACATCTTTGAAGATTATTACTAAAATGGAGTTACAGCCGGATATGGTCCTGGGGGAGGACATTCTGGATCAGGATCGTGTGATCTACCCTGCAGGAACCACCATCACTCCGCAGATCATTGAGAAATTGAAACGGTACAATCTGGTATGTGTCACCATAATGGAAGATGTTGATTTCGCCACTACACATTATGCCAAGATTCGTTTTGATTCTAATTTCAAAGCATTCGAACGTGCTTATCCGTTGTTTTTGGGGCAATATAAGTTAGCCATGAAACAACTGCTGATCATGGGAAGAAAACCGGCGGATATTATTCTGCTGACAATTTACAACGAATTGTATTATTATATCACTTCCGGCCCGGTACTGCTTGACTACCTATACAATCTGATGCCCAGCGAAGATGAACTCACCTATACCCAGGGACTGAATGCCGCTCTTCTGGCGGGGACCTTCGCTGACTGGCTGGGAATGAGCGAAGAAGAGAAAAATACCCTGATTCTCTGCGGTTTCTATTATGATATCGGCAAGCTGCAGCTGCCCTATGAACTGTTATGGAAGCCCGGAAAGCTTACGGATGAAGAATTCAAGGTCATCAAGACCCATCCCGTAGTCGGCTATACCGCCGTGCGCAATCAGGATCTGAACGAACATGTGAAGAATGCGGTGATCATGCATCATGAGCGTCTGGACGGCAGCGGTTATCCCTATCATATGTCCGGACAGAAAATAGATGTCTTTGCCAGATACATAGCCATTATCGATGCCTATATTGCCATGGCATCTCCAAGAACTTATCGTAATGCCCTGACTCCGTTACAGATTCTCGGTAATTTTGAAAAAAGCCTGGATAAATACGATGTGGAATTGCTGATGCCGATCATGAAACGTATCGCCGATGCCCAGATTGGAACCAATGTGGAACTGAATGACGGAAGTGTCTGGGAAGTATTGATCATACATCCCAACAAATACTCCCGTCCTGTTTTGAAAAATGAGAAAAACGAATTTGTGGATCTGTTACAGAGACCGGATCTGGAAATCGTCAAGAACGTTTAAGCAGGAATATTTAATAAAAAGAAGCAGGAATAATCAATTTTTCCATTGATTGTTCCTTTTTCTTTCCTGATATTCCGCATAAGCCTTCTCCAGGATCTGCTTCTCATTGGCGAATTTCAACAGATGATATGCCTCGTGATATTTGTAAAAACCGGAATCGGCAAAGTATTCTTCTCTCTGGGGCTTGCTGTAATAGCTGTCGGTTCCCATCAGATACCAGTGCACTTCTTTCTCCACCACATCTTCCGGTACCGTAAAGGAGTACTCACTTTTACCGATATACTCCACAATGTATGCTTTCGAACCACTTTCTTCCAGCACTTCCCTCAGGGCGGTCTCTTCGTGGTTCTCACCGGCTTCCACGGTTCCCTTCGGCAGTACCCAGCCTTCGTATTTATTCTTAATATTTTTATAAAGCAGCAGAATCTTCCCTCGAAAGATCACAACTCCGCCGCAACTGGTAGCCTCAATCATGGCTTGTTACCTCCGATCACTGTTTCTGATTGAAATAGGAATCAAACAGACGTCTTGCAATGGGAACCGCATAATCACCGCCGCTTCCGGCACCTTCCACAATAATGGTGACGCAGACCTCCGGATCCTCTGCCGGAGCAAACCCGGTAAACCAGGCATGGCTGTCGCCCTTGACATTATTGTATTCTGCGGAACCGGTTTTGCCGGCTGCGGTATAATTCAGTCCCCGCAGCTTGGAGGCAGTACCTTCTTCCACCACATCGGTCATCAGCTGTTTTAAAGCGGCTGCTTCCTCTTCCGTCATCAGCCGTCCGTATTCGGAAGCCTTAAAATTCCTGACTATTGTACCTTCATCGTTTTCCACATGATCGATCACATAGGGTTTCATCAGGACACCATCGTTGGCAATGGCGCAGGTGATCATATTCAGATGCATCGGCGTGATCTGGGTCTTGCCCTGACCGATGGATGTCTGCATCATTTCTGCAGAAGGGGTGCTGTCGGAGACCAGAGCCGAGCTTTTAGCATAATTCAAAGTTAACGGCAGATCTTCATTGAACAGCAGATCATTCAAAGTCTCCTGAAATGCGGATCGGTCCAGACTCATTCCGATATTGGCAAAGGAAGAATTACAGGATTTCGCAAAGGATTTTTTAAAATCCACCTGTCCGTGATTTGCCCCGTGGTAACAGCTGATCTTGCTGTCTCCCACCCGGAAGGATCCGTTACAGTTATACGAATAGTTCTGATAAGTAGTAGGATTCTCACGGATGTACTCCAATGCCGTTACGATCTTGAAAGTAGATCCGGGAGGGTAAAGCCCCTGAGTGGCACGGTTTAACAGCACCGTACTGGAATCATTGTCCACCAGATCATCCCAGATCTCCGGGATGGTATTCGGATCAAAATCCGGATGGGACACCATGGCAAGGATCTTACCGGTAGAAACTTCCGTCATAATGATGGCTCCCCGGTAAATATCCAGCTGGTCATTGGCCACCTGCTGGATCTGGACATCCAGCGTGGTATAGACATTGTCTCCGGGATTCTTTTTCCCGGCGGTATCGTTTTTGACCTTGTTGCTCAGAGAAGTATTGGTGTTGATCAGATAATAATTGGCCAGTGCTTCCACTCCCATTCTGCCCTGGGTGGAATATCCCACAATATGGGAAAACAGATTCTTAAAAGGATAATTACGGGTCTCTTCTTCCTCTTCTCCGAGGATTGTTTCCGCAAGGACTTCTCCGTCCCTGGAATAGATAGATCCGCGGTAATTACGGGATAACAGAATCTGCTGACGGGAATTATAGCTGTTATTGATCATATCCTGTTCACTGGTTGCCACAAAATGCCCCAGATAGATTAGCAGACATAAGAACAGCACACCGATTCCTCCGGCAGACAGCCAGATTTCCCGCTGATTTCCCATACGTCTGCGATTCTGCGCTTTCTTTTTCTGATCGGCTTCGCTCTTTTTCTGCGTATTTTGCATCTTATTTTCTGCCACCTCTGCGTTCTCCTTCCTTCTGCAGTCGGATGTAGATTCCCTGTATAATGAAAAACATGATCATGGTCGTCATGACCGAACTTCCTCCGTAACTGATAAAAGGAAGCGTCACACCGGTCAGCGGAATAAACTTCGTTCCTCCGCCGATGGTCAAAAAGATCTGGAAAATATACATAATACCGATGCCATATACGATCAACTGATAGAAACGATCGTGAATGCATACGGCTACCCGCATCATTTCCAGAAAGCTGCTGACGCAGATCAGGATCAGACACATTCCGAAGATCACGCCCAGCTCTTCACAGATGGAAGAAAAGATAAAATCCGCTTCCACATAAGGAATGGCGGTGGGATTTCCCTTTAACAGACCCATGCCGAACCAGCTTCCGCTGCCGATGGCAAACAGTGACTGGGTAATCTGATAGCCTTTGTTGTCAATATATTTCCAGGGGTCCTGCCAGGCCAGCACTCTGACCCGTACATGGTCAAACAGTTGATAAGCCAGATAAGAGGCCGCACCGCCGCCCACAATCCCCGCCAGAAGGTAGAGATAATTTCTGGAAGCGGCAAACACCACGAAGACAAATCCTACGAAAAAGATCAATGCACTTCCCAGATCCTTAGACACTACCAAAATCACCACATGGGCTCCCGCAATGATCGCCGTCAGAACGATCCGCTGAAAAGAGACGTTCTCCCAGAGCGCTCCGGCCAGGAAGAACAGGAACAGGATCTTGACGAATTCCGAAGGCTGAAAGGTGATCCCACCCAGGGAAAAAGAGATCTTGGAACCGTGGGTCACTTCTCCCAGGATCAATACGGTACTGAGCAATGCGATTCCCAGTGTGGCATACAGCCAGGTGATCTTTTTGAAGAAATGTATCTTTCCCAGCAAATACGGAATAAACAGGGAAAAAATCAGGGATACCAGAACGATCACATACTGCCGTATGGCTTTGTCGAAGGACAGTCTCGATACGATACAAAGTCCGATCCCCAGAAGCATACACATATTATTCAGCAAAAGTCTGTTTATATTCTCATAGATCAACGATACCATGGTAATCGTGGCAAATAAAAAGATCAGTATAAATGCAAAGAAAAACAGATATTGAAAATCGCCGCTGACCAGTGACAGGTCCAGAAAACACAGCACCTGCACCAGAAACATCAGAATATCCTGCAAAATAAAGACGCCACGTCTGGATTCTCCCACCGGATAGCGAAAAGAGTAAAAACAGCTTACGGTATACAGAATCATAAAAAAGGCGATAAAATATTTGGATAATTCAATTACATATTCCTGCATGAATTAAAATACCTTTCTGTTTAATCTACGCCACGTTTTTCGTGACCGGTAGTATATTCCGCATACGGCAGGTCCTTGCGTCTGCCTGCGAAATATTCCAGAACATCAAAAGTCTCTTTTTCGTTCTCTATTGTAAAATCCAGCCGGCAGGTGACTCTCCCCTGCCATTTGTCCCTGTCCTTATGCAGTGACAGCAAAACGCTGTTATAGATCACATTAAAACAATGGGTACAGTTACGCAACACCGGGAAACGTTTGTGGTAACGATCCACCAGTTCTGTAATCTCCGGGCCTTCCATGGGACGGCACTGCTCCGTAGTCTTCCACACACAGTTCGCAGTGACCATCATTGGGATCCTGCCGTAAATGACCTTTTCCGCAGGGAACTCCGGATTCAGAAGATTCTTCTGTTCCGCCGCCGTCAGTTCCAACGGCAGACAAAAGCCTCCGATCTTCTCTTTCCAGAAGGAAAGACATGTCCGGTTCCAGAGATACAGACTGTGATCGCCGATGATCTCTTTCCCCGGAAAATTCCATTGCCGTAACAGTTCTATATGTTCCAGGGAACCTGCCTGAAATCCCCGGATATATCCCAGATTTTCTGACAACAGTTCCTGTAATTTTTTCAGATATTGCTGATCCCGCAGACGGAGGATCTTCGGCAGAGAGACCATACAGAGAATCCCTTTTTCGTTCAGCTCACGGAATATTTCTGCTGTCTGTGCAGGATCCTGTAACAGAAGATCCGCATCCAGATACACCCGAAGCTTTCCGGATACCGCAAAAGTCTCCTGCTGTAACACGGATCTGTAAAATCCCCGCCATTGTCCGTTTGTCCGCAGACTCACCGCCCAAGGAACCGCATTGTCCCGTCCTTTTTGCACAACGACTTCCCTGCCGTGGATCCCGATGACCGCCGGAGTATCCTGTACAGGTGCGGTCCCAGGCTCTCTTTCATAAGGAAAACCGTTCTGCCGGATCACTTGCTCCTCCAACAGTGCAAGACCTTTTCTGCGTAATTCATTGATGGCTTTTAAGGGATAAAAGGCATTGTCACTGACCCGGATCTCCATGGAGCCTTCCGGATGAAAATGGCTGTCTCCCAGCTTACCCAGTTGTTTTGCGATATTCTCCCGGGTGATGGGCTGTCGGGCAGCCACATCTACAGGATTCCCTTCCACGACAACATGAGTCTCTCCACTGTTCAGGCGCAGTACAGCCGTTTTGCCGGTAATAAATTCCGCCTCCATGGATACCGGAAGAGTCAATTTGTGTTCCAGATGTTCCCTTCGGATATTAGCCAACAGTGTTTCGTCACTGCCACTGTAAGCAGGGCTGTTTAAGGTCACCATTTCCCGGCCGTTATGCTTGTGGTAATATCCGTCCTGCCGTTCGCTGCGGATATAAAGGCAGGAAAGTGTATGCATATCTGCCTTTGAGATCTTCCAGGGGGCTTTCGGAGCTGCATAATAGTTATCAATATATTTTCGGTATACCGCAGTAACACCGGCGGCATATTCCGGCTTCTTCATCCGGCCTTCAATCTTGAACGAATCGATTCCGGCCTCCAGCAGCTGCGGAATCGATTCTATGGTGCACATATCTTTAAGGCTTAAGGGATAGCATTCCTTCGGATGATTCCCTGTAGTATAGGGCAGGCGACAGGGCTGGGCACAGCGGCCGCGGTTCCCGCTTCTGCCCCCCAGAATGCTGCTGAACAGACACTGTCCGGAATAACAATAGCACATGGCTCCGTGGATAAAGCATTCGATCTCCAGGCCGGTGACCTCCTTGATCCGGCGGATCTCCGTAAGGCTCAGTTCTCTGGCAGGAACCACACGGCAGGCTCCCTGTTCTTTCAAAAAGGCTGCTCCATATTCTCCGGTAATGGTCATCTGGGTGCTTCCGTGAAGCTCCATGCCGGGAAAGTGCTCCTTAAGATAGGAAAATACTCCCATATCCTGAATGATAACACCGTCCAGTCCCGCCTGATAATAGGGACTCAGATACCCGTAAAGTTCCGAAAATTCGGATTCCTTCACCAGCGTATTTACAGTGAGATATACTTTTCTCCCGAAAAGATGGGCATAACGGATACAGGCGATCAGTTCTTCTTCCGAAAAATTCTCGGCATACGCTCTGGCACCAAAGCGGCTGCCGCCCAGATATATGGCATCCGCACCGGCATGGATCGCTCCGTAAAAAGCTTCCGCATTTCCGGCAGGGGCCAGCAATTCTACTTTTTTTGCTGCGTTCATAATTTCCTCTGTTGCATTGAATAAGCAAATAGCTGCCCGAAATCGGACAGCTATCAATTATTTGTCTTTTAATTCTGTCTCCAGACGTACAATTTTCCTGGCATCTTCATTTAACTGCTTTTGCAGTTCTTTTCCCTGTTTTTCCGCATTTTCCAGTTTGATCTGTGCAGAAATCAATTCATGCTTCAGATCATAGAGTTCTTTTTCCTTGCCCTGAAGTTCTTCCTCCAGAATGGAAATCTGCTTCCTGGCTTTAAAATAGTCATCTGCGATGTTCAGCTGCAGCAGAATGTTCTGTTTATCCAGGGGCTGTCTCCGGAAGCCGTCCAGCTTCCCGTATTCGGCAATCTTACCATTGATATAGGAAGCAATTCTCTGCATGTAATCTTCACTTTCATAGCCGCTTAAAGTAAATACTTTTCCGCCAATGATTACTTCGGTATCTGTCTTAGGTGACATCTCAACACCCCTCTTAACACTCTTTTGAAAAACACAATATATGCCATTTATTAAAAAATATAATACAAGATTTATTATATATCAGAATGTATAGGGTGGCAAGTAAAATTTCGAAGCTGTTTTGCATCTGTTACGATTGCAATCCCAGGTGATGATAGGTCAGATCCGTGACCATTCTTCCCTTGGGAGTTCTGTTCAGGAACCCATTCTTGATCAGGTAAGGTTCATAGACATCTTCAATGGTACCGGCATCCTCTCCGATAGCGGCAGCAAGGGTATCCAGTCCTACCGGACCACCGTCAAATTTTTCGATAATGGTGACAAGAATGTAGCGGTCAATATGATCCAGTCCCATCTTGTCCACATCCATAAGATCCAGTGCGGTTCTGGCAACCTCCTCCGTAATAACGCCGTCGTATTTGACCTGGGCAAAATCCCGGACACGCTTTAAGATCCGGTTGGCAAGTCTCGGCGTACCACGGCTCCGTCTGGCCATTTCTTTTGCTCCTGCCGGTTCAATCTCCACATCCAGGATCCGGGCGGAATGCATGATGATCTGCTGTAATTCCTCTATAGTATAAAATTCCAGATGATGGATCATGCCAAAACGATCCCGCAGAGGTGCTGTCAGAAGTCCTGCACGGGTGGTGGCTCCTACCAGCGTAAACTTCGGCAGTTCCAGGCGCACAGATCTGGCACTGGAGCCCTTACCGATCATGATATCAATACAGTAATCTTCCATGGCGGGATACAGTACTTCTTCTACCTGACGGTTCAGGCGGTGGATCTCATCCACGAACAGCAGATCCCCTTCTTCCATATTGTTCAGAATGGCGGCCATCTCACCGGGTTTTTCAATGGCAGGGCCGCTGGTCACCTTCATGTGTACCCCCATCTCATTGGCAATGATCCCTGCCAGTGTGGTCTTGCCCAGTCCGGGCGGGCCGTAGAACAATACATGATCCAGGGCATCTCCCCGTTGTCTGGCAGCGGCAATATAGACCTTTAAGTTTTCCTTGATCTTGGACTGGCCGATATAATCATCCAATGTCTGGGGCCGCAGGGAACCCTCCAGCTTGACATCTTCTTCTGTGATATTTGTCTCTATCATTCTTCTGGGCATAATTCATCCGATTCCTTAAAACAATTTTTTCAGTGCGGCTTTCAGGATTGCTCCGGAATCCATGAGTTCCACATCTTCGATGGCATTGATGGCTTTCAGGCTCTCCGTCTGTCCATACCCCAATGCTACCAGAGCTTCCACCGCTTCCTTTTTCTTCTCACTGTCGATATGCAGGCTGCCGGCTGTAAGTATCCCCTGGGCTCCGCCAGCCGCGATTTCCCGGGAGATCAGCGTATCGTCAATGGAAATCTTGTCCTTTAATTCCAGAATGAGACGCTGTGCCGTCCGGGCTCCCACACCGGGTGCCTTCGAGATAGCCTTGGCATCCCCGGACATAATGGCAAAGCGCAGGGAATCCGCATCCATGACGGACAGAATCGCCAGTGCGCCCTTCGGTCCGATCCCGCTGACCGTGATGCACAGCTTAAACATATCCAGATCGCTCCGGGACAGGAATCCGTATAGCAAAAAGGCATCTTCCTTCACGTAAGTATAGGTGTAAAGGCGGACCTGTTCTCCAATCCCCGGAAGCCTCGAAGCGGTGTCCGCAGAAATCCGGACATTGATTCCGAAGCCGTTGACATCGATTACAGCATTATCTACCGTAACATCCTCCAAAAAACCATTCACATAGGCAAACATGTATGTTAAATCCTCGTCTTTCTGTCATGCAAAATGATAGCCCGAAAAAAATTCGGCTACGATATGTTTATCATACCATAGCCGAACATATGTTTCAAGCAACTTTTCTTTTTTCTGATTCTCTTCTGCTTCCCGTTTCCGGATCAGCTCTGGATCTGTTTTAACTGATAAAACTCTCCCTGTAATGCCATAAGTTCCTCATAGGTGCCGTATTCCGAACAATGCCCGTCGGCGATCACGGCGATCCTGTCGGCATCCCGGATGGTGGACAGTCTGTGGGCCACGATAAAGGTAGTCCGCCCTTCCGTCAGATTATTCAGGGCCTGCTGGATCAGCTTTTCGGAGATACTGTCCAATGCCGAAGTGGCTTCGTCCAATACGATCACCTTCGGATCCCGGATCAGGGCTCTGGCAATGGAGATACGCTGTCTCTGGCCGCCGGATAATTTACCGCCGTGCTCTCCCACCATGGTATCCAGCCCCTTGGGCAGAGATGCAATCAGATCCGACAGATTGGCTGCCTGGATTACTTTCTGCAGTTCCTCCTCGGATACATTTTCGCATCCGTAGGTGATATTATCCCGGATCGTTCCGGAGAACAGGATTGATGTCTGCGGTACTACCGCCAGATATTTTCTGTAGGTGCGCAGATCGATTTTGCTGATATCTTTTCCGTCGATCAGAACCTTGCCGCTCTCTGCCTGATTAAAGCCGATGACCAGATTTAATATCGTGGATTTTCCGGCTCCGGATTCGCCCACCAATGCAATGGTCTCTCCCGCCTTCACATGGAGATTCAAGTGATTTAATACATTATGTTCGTTATTTTTATAATGGAAACATACATCCTCGAAATCAAAAGTACCGGTCACCTGTTCCAGCTTTTCCTTGCCCTCATTGTCTTCGATATCCTCGGATAACAGTACTTCACCGATGGAATTGACGGATTCGATACCTTTGGCGATGGTAGGCAGCAGAGTGACAATGGAGGATACCTGATTCACCACAGTAGCAAAATAACTCTGATACAATGTGATGTCACCGGCCTGGATTTTCCCGCCGATGGCCAGATATCCGGTAAATGCCAGACATATCACCTGAAAGATCTGAAACACCGCCCAGCCTACGGAGCCGAACAACGCCTGGATCAGATCCAGTTTATACCCCTTTTCCGCCACGGCAAAGAGCTGGCCGCTCATTTTTGCCACCTCTTCATCTTCCAGTGCATGGGCTCTGGTCACAGGCACCAGTTCCACCATTTCCATGACTCTGGCGGAGGTTTCTTCCATTTCCTTCCGGAATTCGGTGTTCCGTTTTTTCATGATATTGCGGAAAGTGACCATGGTGATGGCCGCCACCGGTGTGGTCAGCAGAAAGAAGATGAACACGATGCGGCTCTTGCTGATGGTAACCACCAGAGCCACCCCGATGTTTAATGCAATATTCAGAATACTTAAAAACAGCTGTGTGGAAAGTCCCTCCACCGCCTCCACGTCACGCATGATCTTGGACTGCAGTCTTCCGGACTGGGTCTCCACATGGTAGGAAATGGATAATTGCTGCAGCTTACGGATCAGTGCCTTCCGCAGTCCCGTCTCCGCATATCGGGTGGCCAGACTTTTATAAGAGGTATACAGATAATTCATCGGAATGTTCAACAGGATCAGTCCTGCTTCCAGAATGCTGTAAAATATAATATTCCGAAAAGTATCCGGATTTTGGGAAGTTACATCATTGATAATATTGGCTGTAATGATAGGCAGCACCCAGACGCAGGCATGCTTTGCAAAGAAACAGATGACTGCCATGACAAATTTATGATAATTTCCCTTATACAGATGTACCAGTGTACGCAGAGGATGTCCCTGATTGTTCCGGTAGCATTCGATAAACCAGCTCTCGGTATCCATTTTCTGTCTGGGGGATGTCTTTGCTTCAAAATCTTTCATGTTATTTTTTAAGCCTTTCCGTAATCCTGCATCTTGTGCCGGCTGACGTCAGCCCCGGATGCAGCTTTTCTTTTCACAGAGTACTTGTTTATTTTAGCGCAATTAATATGTATTTACCAGTTCATTTTTGCGGTTTTATTTTGAAAACAACTGTTTTTTTGCCAAAAATAAGGCTGTGTCAGAAGTTTTATTCTTACACAGCCTGTTCGTCATAGCATTGGATTTTACAGTCGATTAGTTGTTGATCAGCTTATCGTTCTCGTTGTTCCAGCTGTAAAGCTTACGGATCTCTTCGCCGACCTTCTCAGAAGGATGCTCAGCAGCAAGCTTTCTCATAGCCTTGAAGTGAACCTGCTTGCCTGCGGGAGACATGTCTAACAGGAACTCCTTGGCAAAAGTACCGTCCTGGATATCGGACAGGATCTTCTTCATGGTCTTCTTGGTCTCCTCGGTGATCAGCTTGGGGCCGGTGATATAGTCACCATACTCAGCAGTGTTGGAGATGGAGTATCTCATTCCGGCGAAACCACTCTGGTAGATCAGATCTACGATCAGCTTCATCTCATGGATACACTCAAAGTAAGCATTTCTGGGATCATAACCAGCCTCAACCAGTGTCTCGAAACCGGCCTGCATCAGAGCACATACACCGCCACACAGAACAGCCTGCTCACCGAACAGATCGGTCTCGGTCTCAGTTCTGAAAGTGGTCTCCAGAACGCCTGCTCTTGCACCGCCGATACCCAGTGCATAAGCCAGAGCCAGATCCTGAGCCTTGCCGGTGGCATCCTGCTCTACAGCAATCAGGCAGGGAACACCCTTGCCAGCCTGGTACTCACTTCTTACGGTATGTCCGGGTCCCTTGGGCGCAATCATGGTAACGTCAACGTTCTTGGGAGGTACGATACATCCGAAATGAATATTGAACCCATGTGCGAACATCAGCATATTGCCCTCTTCCAGATTGGGCTCGATGTCGTTCTTGTACAGATCAGCCTGCTTCTCATCGTTGATCAGGATCATGATGATGTCAGCGCGCTTTGCGGCTTCTGCAGCGGTAAATACTTCGAAGCCCTGTGCCTCAGCCTTTGCCCAGGACTTGGAGCCCTCGTACAGACCGATGATAACATGGCATCCGGAATCCTTCAGGTTCAGTGCGTGTGCATGACCCTGGCTGCCGTAGCCGATAATTGCGATAGTCTTACCCTCTAATAAAGAGAGATTACAATCTTCCTGATAAAAAATCTTAGCCATTTTCTTCTCCTCCGTTATGAGACATAAAATTTATAACTGATAGGGATTCCCCTAGAGCTAACTTAAGATCTGAACTGCTGCTCTTTGTTCAGTCCTCGATATAGGTAACATTCTCGATACCTCTGCCCAGTCCCGTAATACCGGTTCTGGCAAGTTCCAGCACTTCGTACTCTTCGGTAAGACGCTGGATCAGTGCATTGACCTTGCTGTGGTTACCCGTGAATTCCACGATCAGGTTCTCTGCGCCTACATCAATGATCTTCGCACGGAAATTATTGACAAGGAATTCCACACCCTGTCGGATTTCCAGACGCTTCCCGGGATCTACCTTTACCTTGACCAGTACCAGTTCCCGGTACACACTGTCCTCCGGATCCAGTTCCTTGATATCCCGGACATCCACAAGCTTTCCTACCTGTTTCTCGATCTGCTCCAAAATATCGTCGTCTCCCGAAGTCACGATGGTGATTCGTGTGAAACGAGGATCTGCTGTCACACCTGCCGTAATGCTTTCGATGTTGTAACCGCGGCGGGAAAACAATCCGGAGATACGGCTCAACACGCCCGAAGTGTTGTCAACCAACAGCTGAAATACTTTTTTCTGCATGAATATCTACCATACCTTTCGTATTTCTACAGTTGTCTCCCTTACAGAGCAGCAACTGTATTCTTAATATAGCAAGATGCCTACAGAATGTCAATTAGTGAATTTAACATTATGATTGATGTATTTTAATCATCATTTTCGGCACATTTTGATAATGCCAGGGTTCCGGTCCTGGCTACTTCCACGATACTGATGGTCTGCAGCATCTTAATCAGGGTATCGATTTTATCCGGAGCATCGCAAATCTGCAGCATCATAAAGTGTTTTGACATATCCACGATCTCTGTTTTCATAATGTCACAGATTTCTATGATATCCCTACGATTATTCTTGTTATATTTAACTTTTAATAACATCAATTCCCGGGTATAGCACTGTTCCTGAGATAAAGTCTTTACCTTGATGACATCCAGCTTCTTATTCAGCTGCTTTTCGATCTGCTCTAAGGTACGTTCATCACCGGAACTTACAATGGTCATACAGGAGACTGCACGGTCGTCGGTCTCTCCCACGGCAAGACTGTCAATATTAAAACATCTTCTGGAAAACAGTCCGGCTACTTTGCACAGGACACCCGAACGGTTCTCTACCAATACGGAATATATTCTTTTCATCTAAACAGCTCCCTTCCGTTATTTTACCAGATCCATGGGATCGATCAGACACTCTAACAGCATGGAGTTATCTTCTGCCAGAAAAGCATCCAGTACTTCATCCACATGTTCCATATTATTCAGACGCAGATACGGAATGTCATAGGCTGCGGATAACTTTTCCAGATCCGGGCTTCCGGACAGATCTACCACGGAATAATGATCCTTGTAAGTGTAATGCTGATATTCTCTTACCATTCCCAGATAATTGTTCTTGAGTACAATGATCTTCACCGGGATGTTGTGCTGTCTTATGGTGGCTAATTCCATCATGGACATCTGGAAAGAACCGTCACCGCATACGGCAATGACCTGTTTGTCCATGGCAGCCGTCTTGGCTCCCATAGCGGCCGGAATGGAATAGCCCATGGTACCCATACCGCCGGATGTCAGAAATTTTCCCTTTTTCACGATGTGATAGCCGCAGGACCAGATCTGGTTCTGTCCCACATCTGCTACATACACACCATCCTCCTGCATTTTCTCGGAAAGTCTTGTGATAAATGCTGCGGGATCCACGTAATCGGGATTGGGGGTTCTCTTCTTTTCCATCGTGGAACGATACTCATTCAGCGTAGATATCCATTCCTCATAATTGCAGTCGAACTCTTCCTTCTGGAAATCCTGGAAAATATGCTTTGCATCCCCGACCAGAGGGATGGAGGGACCTGCGTTTTTACCGATCTCCGCAGGATCCACATCAATATGCACCAATACTTTGTTGCGGGTGATCAGATCCGGCTGGCTGACCGCACGGTCTGCCACTCTGGCCCCCACCATGATCAGCACATCCGATTCGTTCATGGCCCGGTTGGCATAAGCCTTGCCGTTATTGCCCACCATGCCGTAATACAGCGGATGTCCGGTAGGCATGACACCGATTCCCATCATGGTAGACACTACGGGAATACCGTGCTCCTCTGCAAAGCGGCGCAGCTCTTCTTCCGCCTCACTGAGCAGGACACCGCCACCCGCACAGATGATGGGACGTTTTGCCCGCTCCAGCTCTTTGATGACTTTTTTGATCTGTACGGCATGTCCCTTGACCGTAGGCTTATAAGTTCGCAGATTCACTTCTTCCGGATAGTGGAAGTTCTTGATAACTGCGTTCTGGATATCAATGGGAATATCGATCAGGACCGGACCTTTTCTTCCGGTATTGGCAATATAAAACGCTTCCCTGAACACTCTGGGAATATCGTTTACGTTTTTCACCAGATAGCTGTATTTTACAAAGGACTCCACGGCACCGGTAATGTCCGCCTCCTGGAACACATCGCTGCCTAACAGTTCGCTGTTGACCTGTCCTGTGATGCAGACCAGAGGAATGCTGTCCGCAAATGCCGTGGCGATACCGGTGATCACATTGGTGGCACCGGGGCCGGAGGTCACCGCACATACGCCGGGTCTGCCGGTCATCCGGGCAACACCGCTGGCCGCATGGGCCGCATTCTGTTCTGTCCGGATCAGCACTATCTTGATCTCAGAATCCAGAATACTGTTGAAAAAAGGACATATGGCAACACCGGGATATCCGAAAACAGTACTTACCCCTTCCGCTTCCAGACATTTAATAATCGCATCTGCTCCAATCATTTTGCTTTGCTCCTTTATTTATACTCAAAAAATCCATTACTCCATCAGACTTTTGGCCAGTTTCACGGCATCTGCCGCATCCTTGGAATAGCCATCCGCACCGATCTCATCCGCGTATTCCTGCGTGATGACAGCCCCACCGATAATGATCCTGGCGGTGATACCTTCTTCTTTTGCAGCGGCTACGATCTCCCGCATTCTCTGCATGGTGGTAGTCATCAGCGCCGACAGGGCGATGAACTCCGCATGATGTTCCTTTGCAGCCTCGAGAATCTTTGCCTGAGGCACGTCCTTGCCCAGATCGATCACATGGAAACCATGATTTTTTAACATCAGTGCTACCAGATTTTTACCGATGTCGTGAATATCACCTTCTACCGTAGCAATGACCACCACCGGCATCTCTTCCCCCGTACCGCCTGTCTGCAGCAGGGGTTCCAGTACCTCGATGGAATTCTTCATGGCTTCCGCACTGGCGATCAGCTGCGGGAGGAAATACTTACCCTGGTCAAAATATTCGCCCACCTGATTAATGGCGGGAAGCAATACCTGATTCAATAATTCCGCAGGTTTTTCACCACTTTCCAGCGCCTCGTTCGTGATCTTTACGATGCCGTTACGATTGCCCTTTAAAACAGCGGTTTTCAATTTCTCCTGCATTTCGTTTATCTGGGGGCCATTATCTGCGGCCGCTTCTTTGGCAGTAACGTTGGCATTCACAGGCTGGTTGCCTGTAGTTTTCTGACTTTCCAGAAGTGCCAGCTTCTTCGCCAGTTCCGCTTCTTTTTCTTCTCTGCGTTCCTTCACGCCACCGGCGTATTCAATATAACGTAACGCCGCGTCTTCTTTATTTAACAGCAGATCCGCAGCCAGTGCACAGCTCATGAGAAGTTCCTGAGAAGGATTGGCAATGGCACAGGTCAGTCCCGCCTGGATCGCCAGCGTTAAAAATGCGGTATTGACAAAACCTCTCTCCGGCATGGCAAAGGAAATGTTGGACAGGCCGCAGATCGTAGCAAATCCGTCAGCCTTACAATACCGGATGGTCTCCAGTGTCTCCAAAGCTGCCTTAGGGTTGGCACCCACCGTTGCTACCAGGCCGTCCACCACGATATCCTCCTTCCGCATTCCCAGAGAAACCACCCGGTCATAAATCTTGTGGATGATTTCTTTTTTCTCAGCAATGTCCTTGGGCAGCCCCGTATCCGACAGAGGAAGCAGGATGAACATGGCTCCGTATTTGGCTACAACAGGCAGCAGTTTTTCGAATTTTTCCGTCTCCAGAGACACGGAATTGACCAGAGCCCGTCCGGGATAATGGCGGAGGGCTGCCTCTAAGACTTCCACATAGCTGGAATCCAGTGACAATGGCAGATTCGTCACACCGCTGACTTCTTCCAGTGCCCGGAGCATACTGGCTTTCTCATCAATACCGCTCATGCCCATATTGATATCCAGTACTTTGGCTCCACAGGCTTCCTGTTCTTCCGCAAACTGTATTACCTTTTCGAAGTTTCCTTCCCGCAGCTGTGCCTGCAGCGCCTTCTTACCGGTGGGGTTGATCCGCTCACCCACGACAAAGAAGCCGTCATCCAGCCCAAAGCTGCAGGTAATGCGTTCCGAGGTCAGATACCGGATTCCGTCCGGTCTGCGGGCGGCCGTAACCTTTGCCTCTGTGCCGAAACGGTCATGGATCTGCCGTATGAATTCCGGCGTGGTTCCACAGCAGCCGCCTAAGATGGTGGCTCCGGCATTGACCAGAACTTCCATTTCTTCCGTGAACTCTTCCGCTTCCATATTGTAGCAGGTAATTCCGTTCTCATCCAGAAAAGGAAGACCTGCATTGGGCTTCGCGATGACGGGGATTCCGGTATGGGATACCATATCCGAGATAATGCTTTCCATCTGCGCCGGGCCGGTGGAACAGTTGGCACCGATGGCGCTGGCTCCCAGACTTTCCAGTACGATAGCCGCAGTCTTCGCGTCCGTGCCGAACAACGTTCTTCCATCGGCTTCAAACGTAAGGGTGGCAATGACCGGCAGATCGCAGACTTCCTTCGCGGCGATCAGTGCCGCTCTGGTCTCAGCCAGACTCATCATGGTTTCCACCACTAAAAGATCCGCTCCGGCATCCACCAGACAGAGAATCTGCTCCTTATAGATATCGATCAGCGTTTCCAGTTCCATTTTTCCCATGGGCTTTAACTGTTCGCCGGTCATGGTGATATCTCCGGCCACATAGACCGGATGTCCCGGAGTACTTGCTGCCGCCTCTTTTGAAACAGCCACCAGATCATGGATCATGGCGGACATGTTGTTTTCCAGATGATACTCTGCCAGTTTGATACGGTTGGCCGTGAAAGTCGGCGCATACAGGATATTAGTGCCTGCCTGTACATAATCTTTCTGCAACTGGAACATAACTTCTTTATGTTCCAGAATCCACTGTTCCGGACAGACGCCGGAAGGCATTCCCGCCTTCACCAGATTAGAGCCGGTGGCACCGTCCAGATATAAGATATGTTTTTCACTTAACTGTTTAAATTCTTCTCTTGTCATAATTCTCTTTTCCTGTATCTTGATTCTTTTAATCATACCACAATGTCCTTTTATTCGTAAAGGGGACGTTTTAACATTATGAGGTTGCGCAAAAAGGCAGAATATGATAAATTTTTAGTTATATGAAATGATTTGGAGGGAACTGTTTTGAAGAAAAAAATACTTGCCATGACAGCCGGAATTCTGACTGCACTTGTGCTTACCGCCTGCGGAAAGGATCCGAAACTGACGCAGTTTAAGGAGGAAATAGATACTTTTTGTACGGAAATTTCCGATATAGACACTGAGATCAATAATGTAGACGCACAGTCCGAGGCTGCTGCAGACGAACTGCTGGGATATCTGGATCAGCTGGATGTGGCTTTTCAGGATTTCGCAGCATTGGATTTTCCTGAGGAATTTGACTATCTGGAATCCCTTGCCGATGAGGCCAGCGAATATATGACAACTGCGGTGGAAAGCTATCACGACGCCTACGATAACGGCGGTTACAACCAGCTGACCGCGGATTATGCCAAAGAAAATTATGCCAGAGCTTACAAACGGATTCAGATCATTATTACGTTCCTGCATGGAGAACAGCCCGAAGATGTGAATCTGACCACTGCGGAAGAGACCGCCGATACTGCTTCTATTGCAGATTAATTTTTTAAATTCTATTTGCAGCATAACAAAATCCCCGATGTCATTGCATCGGGGATTCTTTTTATGACTTATGGTCCTATTTCTTATTTTAAGATCTTGATCTGGCCGATCAGGGGAACTTCCTTCTCGTTATCCTGGCAGGCATAAATCAGACCCATGATCCAGCATACGAACAGGAAGATGCTCAGGATAGAACCAACAATACCGCCCACATAGGGAATGTAGTTGATTACTGCTGCAACGATCTGGCCGATCAGAATAACCAGTGCCTGATTCAAATGGAACTTAGCGCCTTCTTTATCACCTGCGCAGAATGCAACGATCCAGCCGATCCAGGTGATGTAAGCAATGATACCCGTAGTTTTTTTATTCATGTTTTCTCCCTCTGCACTTTTGTGCGAAAAAAATATTCTGTATATGTAAAGTCCAAAATACAGTCATAGTGTAATGTGAAAAACCAGAAGCAAAATATTTTTGAAAATAAAATTTCCAATCATAATCACTACTGCCCCGTAAAGATGCCATTCATGGAAGCACCAGCCGCGGATCCTGCCGATATGCAATCTGGCAAGGGTCTGACTCAGCATAAAGCCTCCGAAAATGACCACTGTGTACGGAACCAGAGGATGATACCAAAGTGCCTGTCCAAAATGTCCTGTAAGCAATGCACTTACTGCTCTTGTTCCCCCGCAGCCGGGACAATAAATCCCGAACAGACGATAGACCACACAGGTATATCCGTTAAGTCCCGGAAGGATGATATGTAAATACACAAATATTCCAATACTTCCAGCTAACAGGAAAATCCATCCTGCAATATAAAGTTGATCCTCCAGACTTCGCTGTTTTTTAGTAGTAGTTTGCAAATTCACTCATAAATGCTACAGAAAATACAGCAGCCAAAATCATAACTATAATTCCCAGTACAATACCGACGATAGAGCAGATCAGTCCGGCTTTTGCCAGTCCGCTCTCACTCTGCTTGTTGGCAAATACGGCACAAATGATACCTCCGATGCCAAACAGTGCACCAATCCATCCGGTACAGCATCCGAGAACAATGGAAAGAATACCCAGTACCAGGCTGACAATAGCCAGTACATTCGTGTCCGTATTCTCTGTCTGCTGAGGTGCTGCTGCAGCCATCTGCGGCTGTACATTTGCGGTATAGTCCTGATAATTGTTAACAGGCTGTTCCGCTGCCGGCGTCTCCTGTACAGGCACTTCCGTTGCGGTAGTATCTACCGTTACATTATTTTCATTTTCAAAGTTCTGTCCGTCCATTTTCCCTCTTTCTGCCTTGGAAAGGCTTAATTAATCTGCCAGGGGATTCCCCTTGCCGTCCGTATTGATCTTACCGGTCAGGATCATAACAGCTTCTACCAGACTCCAGATCCATACACCCATCACCATAAAGATTCCAACGACAACACAGCAAAGAATACATCCTACAATGGAAAGCACCAGCTGGGTTACGGCTTTGCCGGTATAACCAAGATAAAAGTTATGTACACCGAAGGTACCAAGGAAGATACCTAACAGTCCGGCTGCCAGTTTGGACTTGGCATCCGGTGCCGGAGCCTGCTTGTTGGCAACACCGCAGTTTAAACATACGGCAGCATCCGGTGCTAACGGTTTTCCACAGTTATGACAGTAATTATTGCCCTGCCCCTTGGCAACGCCGCACTTTATGCACATTACAGCTTCGTCTGTCATATAAGGCTCGCCGCAATTCTTACAAAAGTACATTGATTTTTCCTCCCTCTCTTTTCTTACCTGACTGTTTTTCTCAGCCATTACTGTACATTATACAGGATATTTGTATATTTTACCAGTGCTATTTTCACATTATAACACCTTATAACGTGCTATTTTTAAAGAAAAAAGGTTATCTGTGCTTACTATCCAAAAGCAGGCAGAATTTTTCATACAATTTACAGTATCCTGAGACAGCCATTACACAGAAGACGGGAACCGTATTATACAAATACCTTGACCGGCCCTCAAACAGCATGATAAACAAAAACATACCAATAAAGATAACGATCATGACCGTGGACAGACACAGGGCATCCGGATCGGCCGGTTCTGCAGTTTCCTGTTTTTTCCGGGCGGTCATTCCCATATCCGCAAGAAACAGGGCCTCCAGAATAATCCCCACCAGTACGAAGAACCACAGTCCCTGGCTTACGGTTGTGAAACAGATATAGTTATCCCCTTCCAGCCAGTAAAAGCTCCGCAGGGGTTCTGTCCAGCTGCTGTCCGTAAGCTCCGGATAATCCCAGGCATGGAAAAATCCCTCCTGATGCCAGCTGAAGGTGCCGTCATTAAAGCTCATGACCTGTTTTCGCAGCCAGAAGAAAAGCATTCCGCCAAAACCTCTCTCCCGGATCCGCTGCTTTATGCCTTCCATTTCCTTCTGGACTCTTATTTCCTTTGGCTGTCCCGCATAGGCACGGACCAGTTCCATTCCGCCATCCGAGCAGGCTCCGGTGGTCTCCTCATTCAGGCCATCGTACATGAAATTGCTCCAGCCGCTTTCCATGGAGACATCATAATGGTAATCCAGTTCCCGGTACATCTCCTGTTTGCCCAGAGATGCCAGAAAGAAGGCAGCTGCCAGTAACAGCAATTTGCAGCCGGTCTTTTTTAATTTCACCAAAAGTGCTTCGTCATCCGTGATGGTCCAGTATAGATCCACCAGTACAACGGCGATCAGTGTCACATAACAGGTAGCCTTCATAATGCCGCCCAGACAACCGGCCAGTGCCAACAGAAACCATAACAGATACGCACACCTGCTTTTGCTTCTACGAAACAGGCAATACAGGAACAATACCAGTGGTGGAAACACAATGGAGTATCCGTCGGTATAGGGAATCGTTTTCCATGGAGAAAGCCCGAAAAGCAGGCTGACAAGCCCCAGCGTAATGGTGGATATCCCGATATTTCTGCTGATCAGAAGTGCCGAAAATGCAGTGCACACAACGGCGATCACCAGTAAAATGCATTGATACTGGATCCAGATAAACTCGGGATTGTAAGGATAGTCCTTCATGGATGCGGACAGGGAATATAACTTGTAAAGCACCCAGGTAACGGGAATGTTGTTACTGAAAATGTTATAATAATCATCATATCCCAGTTCACCGCCCTCATAGATCCAGCGGGCGGAATTCGCTACCATACCGCAATCCCAGCCACCGTAAAAAACGATACACTTGGAAATCTTTATATTAACAAGATAGAATGCCACACCGAACACCAGCGTCCCCACAACAAATAGAGTGGCGGAACGTTTTGTATAGGGAATCTTTCTTGCAAAAAAATAGATAATTCCCAACAGACAGGCTCCGATCACAGCACAGAACAGCAGCCGCTTGTTGCCTACTGCTGTGACGATCTTATGCAGTTCGTTATAATTCAGGTTGGCTCCATAAACTATAACAGCGTAAAAAACAGGAAGAAACAGCACCAGCAACAACAATGATAAAACTGCGATGCCTAAATATTTTCTCTTCATCTTAAGGTATTCCTTTCCGGATTATGGTAAAGATATTTTACCTACAAGGCAATATTGTAGCATTTTCTCCCAAAATTTACAATGCAGCTACAGAAAATCGATCCGCAGGATCCGCTCCACCAAAATCTCTGTCTCCCGGATCCGGAGGCTTCTGGTAGTTTCATCAATCTTGTATACGCATCCTTCCAGGGTACGATAGGCACCGCCGTCTTTTTTGACATCCGGCACGAAATATGTGATTCTGACAGGGATTGTGTCTTTCGGATGTTGCTGCAGATAACCGATCTGCCGGTCAATCTCCTGCTTTCCATCCTCGTCCAGTTCGACAAAACGTTCCGTCAGCCGGGCTGTTTCCCTCAGTGCATCATCGTATCCCGTAAGTGCCGCAAAGGGAGAAAACTGTGCTGCCCTGTCTTGCAGAGGCATTCTGGGATGAGTGGGTGACACCGGATGTGGCAGATAGAGCATGTCCTCATATTTTTCGTTCATTTTTTACCCTTTTCTGTGATTGGTTTTTGTGTCCATGATAGTTAATTATGCCTTATGACCGCCAATCTGACGGTTCCTGTCTATGGTGGTGGCGCCTTCCTGCAGGTCAGCCGCTTTCAAAATGGCATTTTTGCCGTATTTGGACTGCAGGCGGAGCATTGCCTCCTGCAGATGCTTTTCTTTCTCCAGCCGTTCCATTTCCTGCTGTCTGGTTTCCCGGGAAGTTTCCTCTGCTTCCATCTGTAAAAGACCTCCGGAGAACAGATCCAGCTGTTCGTAGACCGGCTCATTTTTTATACTGTCCGCATCTTTTAAATGATTGGCTGCCAGCGTGATCCTCCGGGCCAGAAGCGCAGGATCCACGATCCGCTCATATAACCTCATGGTCGTTTCTGTGATCATGCTGACCGATGCGGTCAATGCAGCAAGGTTCCCGGTACCATGGGCATGCTTCGGCACGCTTCTGCCGTAGCGGTCTACGGTGATCTCACCGTGATAGTAGTTGGCAATCTCCGGAATTTTCAGGTTGTCAATATCATAGCCCACAGTCAGTACGATCTGATCCGTGACCAGCCTTTTCGCTGCCAGATCCATGGCCAGCTGCTCTGCCATCTCCCGGACCACGATCTTCGTCTGTGTGAAATCCGTGGCACAATGCAATACCTGCCCGGAACTGATACTGTTGGTCTCCGGCCGGTAGGATTTGATCAGTTCCATGGTCACCGGTTCATATCCCCAGGCATGGTCGATCAGAAGTTCCGCATTGATTCCGAACATCCGGTATAACAGGTCTTCATTATAATACTCTGTTGGCCCGCCGATGGAGCATCTGGCCACATCACCCATGGTAAACATTCCGGCGGCTTCCAGCTTCTTACGGTATCCGGCTCCCACTCTCCAGAAATCCGTCAGAGGTTTATGATCCCACAAAAGTTCCCGGTAACTGATTTCATCCAGTTCGGCGATCCGGACCCCGTTCCTATCCGGCTCCATATGTTTCGCCACAATGTCCATGGCGATCTTACACAGGTACAGATTGGTTCCGATCCCCGCCGTGGCGGTCAGTCCCTTCTTTTCCAGAATCTCCTTTGCTATCTTCGATGCCAGTTCTCTGGCTGTCATGCCATAAGTTTTCAAATATTGTGTCGCATCCAGAAACACTTCGTCAATGGAATAGACATGAATGTCCTCCGGAGCGATATATTCCAGATAAATATTATAGATCTGGGTACTGCATTCCAGATATCTGGCCATCCGGGGCGTGGCGGTGACGAACCCCACCTCCAGTTCCGGATGCTCCTGTAATTCGTCTGCAAAGGTGCTTTTCCCCGAAAAGATTCCGCCGGGGGCTTTCACCTTCCGCAGGGCATTCACTTCCCGCACTTTGGAGATTACTTCAAACAGCCTCGCTCTTCCCGGAATTCCATAGGATTTCAGTGAAGGTGACACTGCAAGGCAGATCGTCTTCTGTGTCCTTGCAGCATCCGCCACCACCAGATTCGTATTCAAAGGATCCAGCCCTCTGTCCACGCACTCCACGGAGGCATAAAAGGACTTGAGATCCATGGCAATATAAGTATGGGATTGTGGTTCCATTGCTGCCTCCTTTCCGGGGCCTGTCTGCCTTGCAGCCACTTGTTTTTCTCTGTTGCTCATTATATTATACCAGAACATGTATTCGATTACAAAGTAATTTTCTGGAAAAAAAGACTCCCGAAAAAATCGGGAGTCTCGAAAAACATTTTTAATAAGTTCTATCTTAGAACTTGCCAGCCTTAGCAGCTTCCTCGATGGATACGGCAACAGCTACGGTAGCACCTACCATAGGATTGTTACCCATACCGATCAGACCCATCATCTCAACGTGTGCAGGTACGGAGGAAGAACCAGCGAACTGCGCGTCAGAGTGCATACGGCCCAGAGTATCGGTGAAACCGTAAGAAGCGGGACCTGCAGCCATGTTATCGGGATGCAGAGTACGTCCGGTACCGCCGCCGGAAGCAACGGAGAAATACTTCTTGCCTGCTTCCAGTCTCTCCTTCTTGTAGGTACCAGCTACGGGATGCTGGAATCTGGTAGGGTTGGTAGAGTTACCGGTGATGGATACGTCTACGTTCTCCTTCCACATGATAGCTACGCCTTCGGGAACGCTGTTAGCGCCGTAGCAGTTAACCTTAGCACGAAGTCCCTCGGAATAAGCGATTCTCTCTACTTCGGTAACGGTGTTGGTGTAAGGATCATAAGAGGTCTCTACAAAAGTAAATCCGTTGATACGGGAAATGATCTTTGCAGCATCCTTACCAAGACCGTTCAGGATAACACGTAAAGGCTTCTGACGAACTTTGTTAGCCTTCTCTGCGATACCAATCGCACCCTCTGCTGCTGCGAAGGACTCATGTCCAGCCAGGAAACAGAAGCAGTCGGTATCCTCTTCCAGTAACATCTTGCCCAGGTTACCATGACCAAGACCTACCTTACGGGTATCAGCAACGGAACCGGGGATACAGAATGCCTGTAAACCTTCGCCGATAGCTGCAGCTGCTTCAGATGCCTTTCTGCAGCCTTTCTTGATTGCGATTGCAGCGCCTACAGTGTAAGCCCAGCAAGCATTTTCAAAACAGATGGGCTGGATCTTCTTTACCTGATCGTATACATCCAGGCCTGCATCTTTTGTGATCTTCTCTGCTTCTTCGATAGAGGAGATACCATAGCTGTTCAGTACAGCGTTGATCTTATCAATACGTCTTTCATATGATTCAAATAAAGCCATTTTTTCTGTCCTCCTGTATCTTATTGTTTTCTGGGATCGATGATCTTAACTGCATCGTCTACACGGCCATACTGGCCCTTAGCCTTCTCCCATGCAGTGTTGGCATCATCACCCTTCTTGATGAAGTCGGTCATCTTGCCGAGGTTAACGAACTGGTAGCCGATGATCTGATCATCCTTGTCCAGAGCGATACCGGTTACATAACCTTCTGCCATCTCCAGATAACGAGGGCCCTTCTTCAGAGTACCGTACATGGTACCAACCTGGCTTCTTAAGCCCTTACCGAGGTCTTCCAGACCTGCGCCGACAGGCAGACCTTCCTCAGAGAATGCGCTCTGGGTACGGCCATAAACGATCTGTAAGAACAGCTCTCTCATAGCGGTATTGATTGCATCACATACAAGGTCAGTATTTAAAGCTTCCATAACGGTCAGACCGGGCAGAATCTCAGCAGCCATAGCTGCGGAGTGAGTCATACCGGAACATCCAACGGTCTCAACCAGAGCCTCCTGGATGATACCTTCCTTAACGTTCAGGGTCAGCTTACATGCACCCTGCTGAGGTGCACACCAGCCCACACCGTGAGTCAGACCGGAAATATCCTTAACTTCTTTTGCCTGCACCCATTTTGCCTCTTCGGGAATGGGAGCACAACCATGATGTACGCCCTGTGCAACGGGACACATTTCTTCAACTTCTTTTGAATAAATCATGTGAAATCTCCTTTCAATATGTACTTATAATACTATTGATAAAATAATATCATAATGGTCGTGTTCATTCTCTCATATTTCCTTTAAAAAATCTAGGGGTTTTGACAATTTTTTTCAATAGTTTATAGAAATAAACACCGTATCCCCCAATGAACTGTATGGGAAATACGGTGCTTTGTGATTGTTGAAAATCAATTATCAACAGCTTACCAGCTCTTGATAAAGGTATCGATGTAGTTATCCAGACATTTCTTAATTACTTCAATGGCTTCTTCTCTGTTACCCTTTTCATTGACGGCGGTGGTCTTGTTTTCCAGGGCCTTGTATACGGTGAAGAAATGTTCCATCTCGTCTACCACATGACCGGGCAGCTCGGAAATATCATGGTAACAGTTATAGTTGGGGTCATTGAAGGGAACTGCAATGATCTTCTCATCGTTTTTACCGTTGTCCAGCATGGAGATCACACCGATAGGATATGCTCTTACCAGAGTCATGGGCTGTACCGGTTCGGAGCACAGTAACAGTACATCCAGCGGATCCCCGTCATCGCCATAGGTTCTGGGAATAAAGCCGTAGTTTGCCGGATAATGAGTGGAGGTATGCAGGATGCGGTCCAGGATCAGAAGACCGGTCTCCTTGTCCAGTTCATACTTGTTCTTGCTGCCCTTGGAAATCTCGATCACACAGACAAAATCGGTGGGTGTGACTCTCTGGGTGCTCATAGTGTGCCAAATGCTTCCGTTTACTTCTTTCATAAATCTCTCTCCTCTTCTATAACTATTTCCAGCCGGTGTCTTCACCATACAGGCGTAACATCCGTCCGGAGAATACGCTGAATATGAATAAAAATGTTTATCCGCGGATCTGACCGTTCCCGTGGATCTTATATTTATAAGAGGTCAGTTCCTTAAGCCCCATGGGGCCTCTGGCATGCAGCTTCTGGGTACTGATACCGATCTCCGCGCCGAAGCCGAATTCAAAACCGTCCGTGAAGCGGGTGGAGGCGTTGACATAGACGCAGGCCGCATCCACTTCATTTAAGAATTTCTCTGCGGCTTCCGCATTTTCCGTCACGATACATTCGGAATGCTTCGTATTATAGCGGTTGATATGGGCAATGGCCTCTTCCACACTGTCTACGGTCTTAATGGACAGAATATAATCCAGATATTCCGTACCATAATCTTCTTCCGTTGCGGGAATACAGTCCGGCAGGATCTCTCTGGTGCTTTCGTCGCCCCGCAGTTCCACACTTTTCGTTTTCAGTGTCTCTGCCATCTTCGGAAGGAACTTATCCCGGATAGCCCGATGTACCACCAGAGATTCGCAGGCATTGCAGACACCGATGCGCTGGGTCTTGGCATTCATCAGGATCTTTACCGCCATATCCACATCCGCATCTTTGTCCACATAGACGTGGCAGTTGCCGGTTCCGGTCTCTATGACGGGAATGGTACTGTTCTCCACCACGCTGCGGATCAGTCCCGCACCGCCTCTGGGAATCAGTACATCCACGTATTCTTTCAGCTTCATGAACTGTGCCGTGACCGCACGGTCCGTATCCTCGATCAGCTGTACCGCCGTCCGGGGCATACCGCAGGCTTCCAGAGCGTCCTGCAATATTTTTACAATAGCGATATTGGAATGGATGGCATCACTGCCACCTTTTAAGATCACCGCATTTCCTGTTTTAAAGCATAATCCGAAGGCATCCGCCGTCACATTGGGGCGGGCCTCATAGATAATGCCGATGACACCCAGGGGAACTCTGACCTTATCAATCTGTAGTCCGTTGGGGCGTTCAAAATGTTCCATGGTCTCGCCGATACAATCCGGAAGGGCTGCAATCTGTGTCAAACCTTCTGCAATCTGGGCAATTCTCTCTCCGGTAAGCTTCAGACGATCCAGAAGTCCCGGATTCATGCCATTCTTTTTTCCATTTTCCAGATCCAGCGCATTCGCTGTAAGGATCTCTTCCTGACGGTCGCACAGAGATTCTGCCGCCGTCTGCAGCGCTTTATTTTTCTCTTCTGTCGTAAGCTTCTGCAATACATATTTGGCATTGCAGGCATTTTTTCCCAGTTCTGTAAGTCCAGCCATTTTCCCCGCCTTTCTGTGACTGCCGATAACATCCCATCATATTCGAAATAAAACTATACAAGAATGACCTGACAGGGCTTTAGGTCCGTCTCTTCCATCGGCACCTCTTCTGCCTGCTGGCAGCGGAATCCGACAGCGATGCTGCGAAGCCTTAATGCTTCCTTGTCTGACAGATACCGGTCATAAAATCCGGTACCGTATCCCATACGGTTACCGAAGGGATCAAATACACTTCCCGGCATAAGCAACAGACATTTGTCTGCCCCATGGGAGTCAAATACATAGCGTTCCGTATTCCCTTCCGGTTCCGGGATTCCCTTATAACCTTCTTTCAGTTCCGTCAGGGAATGGATCCGGTAAAATTGCATTTCCCGTCCCTCCACTTTGGGGACATAGACCTTTTTTCCATCCCGCAGGGCATTTTCCAGGATTTCCGTGGTACAGATCTCGCTTCCGTAGCCGACAAAGCCAAGGATCGTATCCGAGAGATAATACCACTGGTGTCCCAGAATCCGTTCGGTTATGAGAAACTTTCCCCGTTCCCGCTCTTCCTTCGTCAGTGCATCTCTGCGGGTCAATACTTCCCTGCGCAGTTTCTTTTTCTGTTCTCTGCATTCTTCTGCGTTCATTTCTTCTTTTTATAAGACGGTTTTAATTTTTCAATGGTACCGTCCGGTCTTTCAATCTCAATGTTGTCCAGCTGCGCTTTCATGTTACGTTTAATGCTGTCCACATATTCCTGTCTGAGAATGGACTGTTCCAGCTTCTCTTCGTCGGTCAGTCCTTCCCTCTGGGATTTGTGATAAAGTTCATTGATACGCTTTATTCTTTCGTCCATATTCATAATAAGTTCCTCTTTTCCTTGACCTGCTGTCACTGATTTTTATGCAGATTCTGTACAAATTCGGGCAGATCAAAGCTTTCATCCCTGTGTGCCACGAATAAGGTACCTTCGTTTTCACCGTCTAACAGTCTGTGAAGCACACCGATATCCTTACTGTTGGCAATGATCATATCTACATCGGAACTGGTGGCGATCTTCGCTGCGATCATCTTGGTATTCATGCCGCCGGTACCCACATTGCTGCCGGTGCTGGCCTTGCCCATATGCATGAATTCCTCCGTAAGCTCATCCACCTGTTCGATGAACCTGGCATCGGGATTCTGTCTGGGATCATCGGTATAGAGTCCGTCGATGTCTGACAAAAGGATCAGCAGATCCGCATCAATCAGTGCCGCCACGATGGCAGACAGGGTATCGTTATCACCGATCTCGATCTCGTAAGTCGCTACGGTATCATTCTCGTTAACGACGGGGATTGCTCCCATTTTCAATAACTGGGTGAAAGTATTGTGGGCATTGTAACGGTTCAGATTATCCACGATGGTATTTTTCGTCATCAGGATCTGTGCCGCCACCTGATTATACTCCGCAAAAAGCTTCTGGTAAGTCATCATTAGTCTGGCCTGGCCGATGGCAGAGCAGGCCTGCTTGATAGCCATGGACTCTGCCTGAGTCTGGCCCTCTGTCGTCTTTAAATGCACAGCCTGTTTGCCGGCTGCGATAGCACCGGAAGTCACCAGGACGACTTCCTTCCCCTGATTGCTGATATCGCAAAGCTCTCTTACCAGCTTTTCCAGACGGATGTAATCCAGATCTCCCGTCTCGGCATGCTGTAAAGAGGAAGAACCGATCTTAACGACGATTCTCTTTTTATCCTTGATTTGTTCCCTTATGTTATTCACGCGATTGCCTTTCTGTATCGTTCCATTGAACTTTCCAGAAATATATTATCCTATTTTATCCCATACGTCAACGCTGTAGTGGAGCAAACTGTGAAGCAATCTGTTCTGCCACACGGATGCCGTCCATGGCTGCGGAAGTGATGCCTCCGGCATATCCCGCTCCTTCCCCACAGGGATAACAGCCCCGGATGGCAGACTGCAATTCCTCATCCCTTTCGATTCTCACCGGGGAGGACGTCCGGCTCTCCACTCCCGTCAGAATTGCTCCGGGAGCGGCAAACCCGTGGATCTGACGGTCGAAACTGTCCATACCCTCCACGAAAGCTCGATTGCATTCTTCCGGAAGGATCCCGGTAAGATCCGCCCATTCGTAAGCTCCCTTGCACTGGGGGGATAAGGTATCCCAGTCTGTCTGCTGTGCGTCCGCCTCTTCCGTCCGGTGCTCTCCGGTGACTTTCTCTCTGAAATCTCCGTACCGCTCTACCGGCAGTTTCCCCTCGCATAATGCATAAGCCCGCTGCTCCAGATCACGTTGAAACTCTATTCCGGCCAGAGGATGCTCCGAACCGTAATCTGCCGGAGTCACCGCCACGATAATGGCACTGTTGGCATTTTCCCCATCCCGGCCGCTGTAGCTCATGCCGTTGACTGCCAGTCTTCCGGGTTCTGAGGAAGCATTGACCACATAGCCTCCCGGACACATGCAGAAGGAATATACCCCTCTGCCGGTACTTGTCTTTGCCGTCACCTTATATGCTGCGGCACCGAGACCTTTTACTGCTTCCGCACCGTACTGGCTTACGTTAATCATGCTCTGGGGATGTTCCACACGGAACCCCACGGCAAAAGACTTCGCCGACATGGGAAACTGTTTCTCATACAGCATGGAAAATGTATCTCTGGCGCTGTGTCCCGGAGCCAGAACCAACTGTTCGCAGGGAATCTCTTCCGAATCATTTACTTTCACGCCGGTGATCTGCCCGTTCTTCGTAAGGATTTCCGTCACCTGGCTGTGGAAACGGACTTCTCCGCCCAGACGCAATATTTCCTCCCGCATGCTCTTTACGACTCTGCTTAACACATCTGTACCGATATGGGGTTTGGCCTGATATAAAATGGCCGGATCGGCACCGTGTTTAACAAAGGTTTTCAGCACCTCGGTATTCCGGCCGTATTTGTCCTTTACCAAAGTGTTTAACTTACCGTCCGAAAAGGTTCCGGCACCGCCTTCCCCAAACTGTACATTGGAATCCGGCTTTAATTTTCCGGTCTGCCAGAACGCTTCCACATCCGCCTGTCTGGTCTCCACATCCGCACCCCGCTCCAGAATGATCGGCGCATACCCGTGCTGTGCCAGATAATATCCGCAGAAAAGTCCTGCTGGCCCCATGCCGACGATCACCGTGGGATGCTTCTGTTCTTTCGTGCCTCCCGCGGGAAAATGATACTCCACAGGCTCCACCAGCAGCACATTGGACTTGCCAAGTCTGCGCACGGCATCCTTATATATTTTCTCTTCTCTTTTCACCGATACATTGACACTGTAGCTGTAAAAAAGTTCCGGCTTTTTTCTGGCATCCAGAGACTGCCTTACGATCTGCAGATTAAGGATCTCCGCCTCCGGAATCCGTAAGTACTGTGCCGTCTTATGTAGAAGCTGTGCTTCGGTATGATCCACCGGAAGCTTCAGCTGATTCAGTCTGATCATAAATAACTCCTTATGTTCTATTTCAGGGCTGCATGATGCCCGGCCAGATAGCCGCTGCACCAGGCCCATTGCAGATTATAGCCTCCGCACCGGCCGTCCACATCCAGGATCTCTCCGGCAAAATAGACTCCCGGGCAAAGGCTGGATTCCATATCCGCTGTCACCTCCCGGGTATCAACACCTCCGGCTGACACCTGGGCATTTTCGTAAGGATTGCTCTCCGTGATATGCAGCCGCAGATTCCGGCAGAGACAATAATAATTCCGGATCTTTTCCTCCGGAATCTCCTGCATGGGTGTCATCAGACGGATCCCCGCCATTTTTAACAGGGAGGAAGTCAGCTTTTTATGCAGCATGCCGGTAAAGAACTCCTCTGCAGTCCGGTCCCCCTGCAAAAGCTTCCGTCCGGCCTGCAATTCCTCATAGGCCTGCGGCGTCAGATCCGGCAAAAAGTCGATCTGCGCTGTCACATTTCGTCTTTCCCGAAGCAGATAATTCACCGTGCGGCTTAACTGGAAGACGGGGATTCCGGAGATGCCGTAATCCGTCAGCTGTAATTCGCCCCGTTCTCTGCACACTTCTCTGCCGTCACAGAAGATCCGGATCTCGCCGTCTGCCCGGACTCCGGCGATACCTTTTAGCAGATCAGTCTCCTGACAGCGCAGCTGCACCAGTGCGGGAACCGAAGGAATACAGGTATGCCCCAGTTTCTTTGCCAGTTTGAAACCGCTGCCGTCCGAACCGGTGGCCGGTGCTGCCTTTCCGCCGCAGGTTACAATCACAGCATCGAACTGCCACTCTTTTTCCCCGTCGCTGACACACAGTTTTCCGGAAGCCAGCCGCTCCACTTTTGTGATCTTACACTGATACAGAATCTCCACACCAAGAGCATGCAGCTCATATCTCAGTACATCCAGAACCGCCGCTGCCTGTTCACAGACCGGATAGAGATACCCGTTTTTCTCCTTTACCATAAGACCGATGCTCTGAAAAAACCGCACCGTATCTTCGGTACCAAATCGTTCCAGTGCCGAAGCGATCCATTCCGGAGTTCCGCCGTGATAACATTCTACAAAAAGCGCCCGGTTTCCCAGATTGCACTTTCCGTTTCCCGTCTGCAATATTTTTTTCCCAATGCGGTCATTTCTCTCAAATATAGTTACCTGTGCGCCTTCTTTTGCCGCAGTAATGGCTGCCATCATTCCGGCTGCCCCGCCGCCGATCACACTGATCTGTCTCTTCATCTGCATCACCTTATTCATCATTTCGAAAGTCTAAGACGAATATGTCTCCAAAAAATCGTATAATGTTTCTTCATCCGGAACAAACAGCATGTCCATGATCTGAAGCTGCACCGGTTCCGGCAGGACATCCAGACGGATTCCCGTATTGATATACACAGTGGATCTGTCTTCCAGATATACCACCACTTCATGGTCCGTTACTGCCAGATAAAAGCTTTCACTGGGCTGGACATAACGGTAATCCATGCGGATCACCACCCTTTCCCGGGAGAAGGACAATACCTCCAGTCCCACGAAGCCTCTTTCGACCTCCGAAAGCGGAGGATGCGCTGCATAGAGATCCATGGTCTCCAGAAAGCTTTCTCTGTCCATGCCGATATATTTGTGCGGGATCTGCCAGGTAGTCTCCACGGTGGTATTCCTCACAATATCCATTTCTTCCAATACATATTCCGTATCCGCGCAGAGAGTCTCTCCGGAAGCTGCCGCAGACACACTTTCCGGTGTCCCCGGCACTTCTTCCGGCGCAGTGGTCTCCTCTGCGTAGTCAGGCGGCAAAGGCAGCGGATCATTCATATCCTGCCAATGTCCGGGATAGAAAAAGCGGATTCCCCAGACTCCCAGAAAAATACCCAGTCCCAGAAAAAATACCGGGATCACAAAAAAGTAACTGATACGTTTTACAAATTTCATACTGCCTCACATCCAGGTGTCAATGTTCACTCTTTGTATCAGTATCAGTTATTTTATCGAAAATATACATCCGTAAAACAGTTTTAAAGCAAGCGGAAGGTTTTTCCGAGGGCACGAAGAAACTTACCACCGGAAACACAGGCAAAATCCTGTCCCCGGAAGCACCGCAGCATAAACAGCAAAAGCCAGTAGACTAACGAAGTAATGGCCAGTTCCAGAAGCACCGTCACCACCGCCCCCAGATGGGGTAACAGAATCTTCTCCAGTCCAAAGGCCAGCAGTCCGCAGGCACAACAGCTTCCGGCGGGAATTGCCAGGGTTCGCAGCAGATCCGGCCAGGTCTTCATGCGAAGACAGGTCAGGATTCCCAAGGTAACGGATCCGGCCGCAGTTCCCAACACAAGACTGAGAGGCAGCGCTGATGCGGTATTTTCTGCATTCAGGAGAACCACCAGTGAAATAATACTTACGATATCCAGAATCCCGTATCCTGCAAAGATCAGGTACTGTTCACTCCGAAGTTCCAGAATTTCCGAAAAATAAAACAACAAAAGAAGCCACAAAAGCAACGAGGAACCTGTCGTAAACAATTCTTGGGCAGCCGTTCCGGTTCCTGCGCCGACCGCCTGTCCCAGCGGAGCAGCCAGTACAGCGAACAATGCCGCAAAAAAGAGTCCGTGTACGATGGCTCCCTGCATTCCCGCCTGAAATGCAGTTTTGACATATCGTTCTTCCTTTTTTCGTATATGGCTGCCGATTTTTGCTATTCCGGGGAGAATCCCGGTGCAGAAAAAAGTGGCAGGCAGCAGCATTGTGATAAAATACCGTCCGAAGAAAATGCCGTAGACCGAGACAGAAGCATAAATATCCGCAGACTGTTTCTGGAATAAGAGCAATCCGATCCACAGCGGTAACAGCAGGAGCAGATCCTTAAGGATATCTCCGCCCATATTCCAAAGCAATACACGCAGCGATGTAAAAAAAGATTCCGTTCCCTTCATGCCGCTTTCCGGTTCTCTCCTGCCGGACATACTGCCCCGGTAGATCACAAATACGAACAGCAGTACCAGCACTTCTGAGATCAGCATTCCCAGGGCAATTCCCATACATCCGTACATGGAAGTGAAATCCTCCCGCCTCAGAAGCAGGCTTACCTTTGCCCCGTAAGTCCGGAAAATAGTAAGGAACAAAAGTCCCAGTCCCAGAAAAAATACCTGTCGTAAGACGCAGGATACCGCCGAAGGCATTTCCGAGCCTTCGCTCTGGAAATATCCCAGGAACACCGACTGTATACACCGTAAAAAAAGCGTCGGACTTAAGATCCAGAGGATCATGCTTCCGTAAGGAACCCGGAATCCCTTTTCCAGAAGAAGCCAGCCCAAAATCATACAGAGCAAGGTTCCCAAAAATCCTTCCGTCATTTGGAAAAGCATCATATTTTTCCGCATTCTGGTGACATTCCCATATTGTCCCCGGGCATTCCGGCTCCGAAGGATCCGGCTCATTTTATCTGTCAGATTCCTGCCGGTAAGCACCCAGAACAGGGCATACACCAGAATGGCAGCCGCCAGATATCCCAGTCCGTTATTGCCGATGTTTTTCCCGAATACCCAGAGATTGATACAGGCAAGGGCATAGGAAAAGTATTGTATTTGTCTTCGTTTTACTTCCACCTGATTCATGTAAGCTACCTTTACGTGTATCCACGCCCTTTTTAATCTCTCGTAATTCCAAGGGATGCCAGAACCTTCTCCTGTTTTGTCTCCATTACCTTTGCCTCATCCTCTTCCATATGGTCGTAACCGCACAGATGAAGCATGCTGTGAGCCACCAGAAAGGCAAATTCTCTCTTCTGGCTGTGTCCATAGCTTTCCGCCTGCTCTTTGACCCGGTCCACGGAAATGATAATATCTCCGAGAATCAGTTCCCCGGTATCCGGGTCAAAATAATCTGCCTCTCTGTCCTCGGAGATCTCAAAATCGCCGGGAGCCTCAAAGTCCAGATTTGGGAAGGACAGCACATCCGTCTCCCGGTCAATGTTGCGGTATTCCTTATTGTAAGCGTGAATGCCGTCATTGTCCGTCAACAGTACATTCAACTGGATCTCGTAAGGGCATCCTTCCATATCCAGCACAGCGGTGGCTACCTGTTCTACGGTCTCCTCTATGGGAAAACTGTTTTCCCCGCTTGAAAATGTCTCATCGGTTTCATTTTCAATGTAAAACGTCATAATATAATTTTTCCTCCTTAAACAGCCTCTGCATCCGGTTCCTTCTGCAGCAGCAATGTCATAAGACCGTTTTCTCTTTGGTCTTAATGATTATCTGTTTCCTTTATCCGGACGTTTGCTTCTGGCTGCCCGGGTTTCATAGTCATCGTAGGCTTTTACAATCTTCTGTACCAAGGGATGTCTTACCACATCCTTGCTGGTCAGATTGCAGAATGCGATATCATCAATATTTTTCAGGACTCTGACAGCCACATCCAGTCCGGATTTTGCTCCCACAGGAAGATCCTTCTGGGAGGAATCTCCCGTTACGATGACCTTGGAGCCGAAGCCGATACGGGTCAGGAACATTTTCATCTGAGCCGGTGTGGTATTCTGCGCTTCATCCAGAATAATATAGGCATTATCTAACGTCCGGCCTCTCATGTAGGCTAACGGTGCCACTTCGATCAGCCCTTTTTCCATGTTCTTTGCGAAGCTTTCCGCTCCCATGATCTGATACAGGGCATCGTACAGAGGGCGCAGATACGGATCTACCTTACTCTGCAGATCTCCCGGAAGAAATCCCAGCTTCTCTCCGGCTTCTATGGCCGGTCTGGTCAAAATGATACGGCTGACTTCATTATTCTTAAATGCCGTGATTGCCATAGCCATGGCCAGATAGGTCTTACCGGTACCGGCAGGCCCCAGTCCGAAGACGATCATGTTCCTGCGGATGGCATCCACGTAGGCCTTCTGTCCCAGGGTCTTGGGTTTGATCGGTTTCCCGCTGATGGTATGGCAGATGCAGTCCGCATCCATCTCCATCAGCTTCTCCTCCTGATCTTCCTTGCCCATTTCAATGGCATAGTCCACGCTCTGTTCCTCGATCTCGTTGCCGTGATCCGACAGAGCGGTCAGCTGTTTCAATACCCGGGATGCCTTGGAAGCATTCTCCTCCTCACCGGTGATCATTACACTTCCGTTACGGTCTACAATGGTTACCTGAAAATCCTGTTCCAGCTTCTTAATGTATGCATCCTGCATACCGAAGATCTTCTGCATCTGTTCCGTATCCATTTCCAGACGGATTACTGTCACACTCATCTATGTCTTAATCCTCATTTCTGTCCAAATCTTCCGTCCCGGTATCCTCCGCCACGGAATCTACCAGTCTCCCCGCCGTCTCCCGCAGTACCAGCTCCCCCTGAGCAGTCCATCCGGCGCGCTTTGTTTCTATTTTAACATCTTTCGAGATTATTTGTACCCCTTTTTCGTCTAAAGTTTCAAGAAAATCCAGGATTTTTTTCTGCAGGATTGCTTCTGCCTCCGATGCCGTATAACAATATTCTGTTTTTTGATATTCCCGATAAGTGATCCTGCCTGCCGTGCAGGGAAGATGCAGGTACTCCAGCACCTTTACGGGACAGGTCTCCAACAGACCGTCGTAATGCAGAAAAGGCACCTTTTTTTCCGGTTTCCATTCCTTATTGCCGAAATGAACAAAATAAAAGGTCTTCTGTCTTCCGGTGTATTGTTTTCTGATATAATCCGCAGATAGATACGCCTGAAAATTCCCGGTATGCTCTAACAGAATATCCGCATCCGACGTAACCGGCAGATATTCCCTGACGGTACCGTCCTCGGCATAAATGGGGATCCGCCCTTCCACCAGAAGATCTCCCTTTTTCACCTCACTGCCGATGCCCACCTTCGGCACACCACAGCGTACGATCATATCCGTAATGGTTCCATCGTATTCCGCCACCAAATCTTTTCCGGTTCCCGTCATCTCCTGTTTTTCTTCCGGGAGCGGCATATCGTTTTCCTTAATCTCAATCATCAGTCTGGTTCCGTCCAGCCTTCCGGAAGTCCAGGTGATTTGTGTAAACCTCCGTCTTATCTGCTTTTCCAGTTCTCCGATATTCAGTTCACTGCGGCGCATTCCGGTGCGTACCCCCTTCTCTTCCAGAAAGGTAAAAAAGACATCGTCCGTCACCTGATAATTGCCGGTGACCTGAATGTCCCATACAAAGAGGGACGAAATCATCCAGAAAGCCACCGCCAGACACAATCCGGCCAGGAACGCTTTCCTTCGCAGCATTCCCGGCACAAAAAAGGGTAGTCCATATCTTTCCGATATGACTACCCTTACTTTTGTTTTTCTGGCGAGGGGGCGCAACTGATAAAAGGAACGCAGCCTGATACACATGGTATAGATCTCTCCCTGCTTCTCTATATTCCACAGCAGGATTCCCTTATTACTGCACAAATTGATAAATCGTTCCGGTGCAAAGCCCCATACCCGAATCCTTACATAGCCCTGCAGGTATTTGATCCATTCTGTCATGTTACTGTCCGTCCCCCATTACCAAAAAAGTGATCACTCGCGGAAATAGTGCAGCGAACTGATATTGCCGCTGATCTTCATGTCTTCATTGGTATAATAGTCGATGGAAAGTCCGCTTCCTTCCAGACACAGCTGGCAGGTTCTGGCCTGTAACAGGATACGTTCTCCGGTATATTCGAGAATTCCTCTGTAATTCTCAATCCAGACTTCCGAATTCCCCGTCAGTGTCACCCGGAGTGCCCCCATGCATACATCCTTGGGAAGCTGCAGCGAATCGATCCATTTTTCTTTCTGGTACGGCTGTCTTCTCTTTTTCATATAAAACTATATGAAAGAAAAACGCAGAATATGTTATTGCAAAATGCCCTTGATCAAAGGCTCCTTTCCGGGACAGCTGTCGGTAATAACATAAGCATTCAGGAACTTCTCCCTTGCCGCTTCCAGACGCTGTTCGTCATTGGCATGAAGATATCCCAGAACATCGCCCTTTTTCACGGCATCTCCCGTTTTCTTCTCTAACAGGATTCCTACCGACAGGTCGATCTGGCTTTCCTTCGTCTCTCTTCCGCCGCCTAAAAGTAGGGAACAGATGCCTATGTCCTCGCAGGCGATCCTGCCCACATAACCGGCTCTGTCTGTGCAGACCGGAACCACCATGGATGCCTTCGGCAAAAGTCCCGGATCCGTTACCGCCACAGGATCACCACCCTGGGCTTCCACAAACTGTGCCAGCTTCCGTAAGGCACTGCCATCGGCAATGACTCTGTTCAGCATTTCCCTTGCCTGTTCAACACTCTCTGCCTTTCCGCCGGCAAGTAACATCTGGCTTCCCAGCACCATGCAGAGCTCCCGGAAGTCCTCCGGTCCTTCTCCCCGCAGGGTGGCAATGGCTTCCTTTACTTCCAGTGCATTTCCCACCGCACGTCCCAGCGGCTGATCCATGTCTGAGATCACGGCGATGGTCTTCCGCCCGGCATTCTTACCGATCTTCACCATTTCTTCCGCCAGAGCGAAGGCATCCTCCCTGCTCTTCATAAAGGCACCGCTTCCGGTCTTGACATCCAGTACAATGGCATCCGCACCGGCCGCCAGCTTCTTGCTCATAATGGAGCTGGCGATCAGGGACATATTGTCAACGGTAGCCGTCACATCCCGCAGGGCATACAGCTTTTTATCCGCCGGTGCCAGATCTGCGGTCTGTCCCATAATGGCAATACCGATCCGGTTCACATTTTCTATAAACTGTTCCGTGGTCAGTGACGTGGAAAAACCGGGAAAACTTTCCAGCTTGTCAATGGTTCCTCCGGTATGCCCCAGACCTCTGCCGCTCATCTTGGCCACCGGGATCCCGCAGGCCGCCACCATGGGAGTCAGAGCCAGAGAGGTCTTGTCGCCCACACCGCCGGTGCTGTGCTTATCCACCTTACAGCCATGGATTCCGGACAGATCCAGCATCTCTCCACTGTGTGCCATGGCCATGGTCAGTTCACAGGTTTCGCGTTCAGTCATCTTCTGAAAATAGATGGCCATCATCAGGGCTGACACCTGATAATCCGGGATTTCTCCCCGGGTATAGCCCTCGATAAAAAAGTGGATCTCCTCTTTCGAAAGTTCTCCGCCGTTTCTCTTTTTCATGATGATGTCATACATTCTCATAAGCAGCCTCCTGTCTGCGGCAGATGTTCTGCCGTCTGCTCTTTATACGCCCACCTTTTTACAGATGTCACGGATACAGCATTGTTCGCAATAGGGATGGGTTCTGGCGGTACACACTTCTCTGCCGTGATTGACCAGTCTGTGGCAGAAATCGCTTCCTTCTTCCGGCGGAATGATCTTCCACAGTTCCTTCTCCACTTTGGCCGGTTCTTTGATTCCGTCCACCAGTCCCATACGGTTCACCAGACGGATGCAGTGGGTGTCTGTCACAATGGCGGGCTTTCCGAAGACATCCCCCATGACCAGATTGGCACTTTTCCTACCGACCCCCGGCAGAGACAGCAGTTCCTCAAAATTTTCCGGTACTTTCCCGTCGTATTTATCCCGCAGGATCTTCATGCAGGCACTGATGTCTCTGGCCTTGCTGTGTCCAAGGCCGCAGGGTTTCACGATGGCCTCAATCTCCTCCATGGGTGCTTCTGCCAGGGCATTCACATCCGGAAATTTCTCATACAGTTTTTCCACTATGATATTTACCCGGGCATCGGTGCACTGGGCAGCCAGCCTGACGCTGACAAGCAGCTTCCAGGCCTGGTCGTAATCCAGAGTACATCCGGCATCCGGGTATTCCTGTTTCAGTCGATCTATAATTTCTAATGCACGTTGTTTTTTTGTCATAGGCTTTTCTTTACTTATGGTAAGGTTCATGCTGGATGATCCGGAAGGCGCGATAGATCTGTTCGCACAGGATCACCCGCATCAGCTGATGGGGAAAGGTCATTCTGGAAAAACTTAAAGCCAGATCCGCCTTTCTGCAGACATTTTGGTGCAGTCCCAGAGATCCTCCGATGACAAAACAGATATGGCTTTTCCCCCGGACACTGCAATCCTCGATCCATGCCGCAAATTCTTCGGAGGAATAATTCTTTCCGGCAATCTCCAGTGTCACGATCAGGGCATCCTGCGGCAGCTTTGCCAGAATTCTGGCACCTTCTTTTTCACGGATCTGCTCTTCCACGGCCTCACTGGCCCCGTCCGGTGTCATCTCATCTGCCACTTCGATAATATTTAACTTCGTATAGCGTCCCAGACGTTTGCTGTATTCTTCGATGGCATCCCGGAAGAATTTTTCTTTTATCTTACCTACACATACGATGGATATTTTGATCATTCTTCCCCTGCTCCGTCGGTATCCGGAAAGATCTGTTCATAGATCTTCGTATCGATGAGATTCTCCAGCATCTGCTGATCCAGATTCATGAACTGATGATTCATCTGACTGCGGATCACTTCGAATCTCTTATAATACAAAGCTTCTTCGGGAGTGTCTGCAGCATTTTCAATCTGTGTATCAATTTCCTCAGCCGTCAGATTTTCCCCGCTCCATTTTAAGAGTGTATCTACCAGAGAGTTCTCAGACTCTGCCTTTTTCTCAAAAAGCTTCGCATTGCGCATAGACACCACGCCCATGACAATGAACAGAATGAAAACGGCACTCATGACTCCATAGAACATATACGGGTTACCGATGTTAAGGGGAAGCACCCCTGTAATTCCCAGAGCCATGACAAGTATTCCGAGAATTCCTACCACCAGAAGCACCCAGGCAGAGGATCTGTTCTCCTCTGCTTTGGCTCCACTGTTCATATAGGTAAGTCCCCCCTGGGTGGAAGCTGTTCTGAAAAGTTCCCCGGAAGTTACCGTTTCTTCCGTTTCCGCTTCCCCGGGCATCAGAAATTCATCTACCGAAGCTTCTTCCTCTGCGGCATTTTCCCTGCGTTTCTTTTCCTGCTGTTCCAGGAAGACTCTGGCAATGGTCTTTGCCTGCTTTTCTTCTTTTGCATCTACAAACAGTTCATACACCTGTTCTGCATCATCCAAGGTAATTTTGCTTTTGCCGATACCATTGTATGTAAGGAAGTCCTTCAGCTTCGCCATCTCCTCCTGTTCTCCGAACAGGACAGAAGTCCAGTCTGTAAGTTCTTCCTCACTTACCAGCGTTTCTCCGCAATCGGGACATACCGTGATTCCCTCCCGATATTCGTTTTTACATTTCGGACACCATGCCATACCCTAACACCATCCTTAATATTCATAATCCAGGCAGGCTCTTTTGCCTGCCACAGATCCAATATATTCTTTTGCTGCCAGATGATCCGGATGTACCTGATAAGCAGCCAGTGCCTCCGTGTCTGTAAACTCAGAGATCAAAGCTACATCCCGGTTGCTGCTGTCCAGTTCATTGATGATCACTTCTACTTTTACGGCACCGGGAACCTTATTTTTAATCGGCTCCAATAATGCCTTGATCTTCTCAGCGGTCGCTTTCTTTTCCTGTTTTGTCAGATTGCCTTCCAGGCTCCACATAACAATATGTCTTACCATGTAATCCTCCATTCCACCCTGTCTGCGGACAGGAACCGGATTATTTATTTTGCACTCAGATATTCGTCAATGCCTTTTGCTGCAGCCTTGCCTGCTCCCATGGCCAGAATAACGGTAGCTGCTCCGGTTACCGCATCTCCGCCGGCATAGACACCTTCTTTGGTGGTCTTACCGTTATTCTCATCCGCAATGATGCACTTCCACTTATTGGTATCCAGCCCCTTGGTGGTAGAAGAGATCAGAGGATTGGGAGAGGTACCTAATGACATGATCACGGTATCCAGTTCCATCACGAATTCGGATCCGGGAACCTCTACGGGACGGCGTCTGCCGCTTTCGTCAGGTTCGCCCAGTTCCATGCGGATGCACTTCATGCCGGTCACCCATCCCTTATCGTCGGAAAGGATCTCGACAGGATTGGTCAGCAGGTCAAAAATGATGCCCTCCTCTTTTGCATGATGTACCTCTTCCACTCTGGCAGGTAGCTCCTCTTCGCTTCTGCGGTATACGATGTGTACCTCGGCCCCCAGACGAAGTGCAGTTCTGGCAGCATCCATAGCTACGTTACCGCCGCCCACAACGGCTACCTTCTTACCGTGCATGATCGGCGTTCTGGAATCTGGCTCAAAGGCCTTCATCAGATTGCTTCTGGTCAGATATTCGTTGGCGGAGAAGACACCGTTGGCATTCTCTCCGGGGATTCCCATAAACTTCGGCAGTCCGGCGCCGGAACCGATAAATACGGCCTGGAAGCCCTCTTCATCCATTAACTGGTCGATGGTCACGGATTTACCAACGACTACGTTGGTCTCAATATGTACACCGAGAGATTTTACATTCTCGATCTCTTTTGCCACAACGCCGCTCTTGGGAAGACGGAACTCGGGAATACCGTATACCAGTACGCCGCCTGCCTCATGCAGTGCTTCAAAAATGGTCACGTCATAGCCCATTTTTGCCAGATCTCCGGCACAGGTAAGGCCTGCGGGGCCGGAACCGATCACAGCCACCTTCCTGCCGTTCTTCTGTGCTGCGGGGGTGGGCTTAATGCCGTTCTCTCTTGCCCAGTCGGCCACGAAACGCTCCAGCTTACCAATGGAGATGGGATCTCCCTTGAAGCCACGGATACATTTTCCTTCGCACTGGCTCTCCTGAGGACATACACGTCCGCAGACAGCGGGAAGCGCACTGGACTCTCCGATGATATGATATGCTTCTTCGATATTACCGTTCTTCACCTGTTCAATGAACTGCGGAATCTGGATGGCTACGGGACAACCCTTTACGCACTGTGCGTTTTTACAGTTAATGCAGCGGGAAGCCTCTTCCATTGCTTCTTCTTTGTTATAGCCGAGGCAGACCTCTTTGAAATTGGTAGCACGTTCCTTTGCATCCTGCTCTCTGACAGGAACTCTCTTTAATACATCCATTTTATTTAACCATGCCTTTCTGATTTATCGTGTTCAAACTTTGCAGCCCCCAATTACTGGCAGTTGCCGCAGCCGCCGTGATGGGTCTCTCCCTCTTCCAGGGCCAGCATTGCACGTCCCTCTGCCGTCTTATAGATCTGCTGACGTCTCATTGCTTCATCAAAGTTCACTTCATGTCCGTCGAACTCCGGTCCGTCCACACAGGCGAACTTCACCTTGCCGCCTACGGTCACACGACAGGCACCGCACATTCCCGTTCCGTCTACCATAATGGGATTCAGGCTGACAACAGTAGGAATTTCCAGTTCTTTGGTCAGAAGACACACGAATTTCATCATGATCATGGGACCGATGGCAATGCACAGATCGTACTTTTTGCCTTCTGCTACCAGATCCTTGATGGTCTGGGTTACCATGCCGCTTCTTCCGTAAGAGCCGTCATCGGTGGTCACATACAGATTGCCTGCAACCGCCTCCATTTCCTTCTCCAGAATCAGCAGATCTTTTGTCTTGCTTCCTACGATAACATCTGCGGCAACGTCATGCTCATGCAGCCATTTTACCTGAGGATATACCGGAGCCGCACCGACACCGCCTGCCACGAAGAGGATCTTCTTTGCCTTTACTTCCTCCAGAGGCTGTTCCACCAGTTCGGAAGGGCATCCAAGAGGTCCTACGAAATCATGGAAATATCCGCCTTCTTCTAACTGTGCCATCAATTTCGTGCCGGCACCTACCGTCTGGAACACAATGGTAACCGTTCCCTTTTCTCTGTTGTAATCACAGATGGTCAGAGGAATACGTTCACTCTCACTATCCATTCTTACGATGACAAACTGACCGGGTTCACAGGTCTTTGCCACTCTGTCTGCTTCCACCTCCATCAGATAGATGTTGGTTGTCAGCTCCTGTTTTTTTACGATCTTATACATTTCTCTTTTTCCGTCCCTTCTGTTAGGATTATATATCTAAACGATCCCCAAGTGTATATTGGCGACCGCTTTCGTCAGACAGTAATTTATACAGTTCCCGGGTATAGGCGTTCACGGCGAACAGGTTGCCTGTCTTCGTGACGGTTCCGTCCTCCCCCCGGTAAATCTCGGCAATGACGTAAAAATCATCCACCTTGTCAATGTTCGTTACATACTGATACTGATAAAGATAAGCGGCACCGGATTCATTAAAATGTCCGGATTCCTCTTCTATCTTACCACTTTCCATCGCATAATTCACTACCTTTGCCACCGCATCTTCCGGGGTAAAATCTGTATTCATTGCCAGATTATAGTTTTTCTCCACAATCTGGCTCTTCCTGCCTTCGGCAATCCGGATAAAACGAAATACGGATTTGCCCAGAGGCATGGGAATCGGATCGGTATATACCGTGGAATTCTGCGTAGGATCCGAACCATCCGTGGTATAGTAGACATCCTTGGGATCCGTCACTTCGATATTGATGGGGAATTCGTAATCCCCACTGACCGCCGTCACGTCCGGAGCACTCAGTTCCTCTATCTCGATGTGGTAATTTTGGGTAACCACCTGGCTCCTGATCCCGTTCTCATTGATATAGACCGCTTTAATGCAGTAGTCACCGCTTTCCAGCAAAATAGGCGCCGTATACAGCTGACTCTGCTCTCCCGGCTCACTTCCGTCCGTACTGTAGTAGATCTTGCCGCTTCCAAACGTCGTCAGCTTTAATGGCTGAATACTGGTATAATACCCTTCCTTCAGGCTGAACTCCGGATTCATGGCCATGTAGTTCTGATATTTGCTCATGATATTCACATTACCACAATTCTGCAGCAGATCATTGATGGTATTGTAATCTTCCCTGGCCGCATAAATGGCGATCAGTTTTCCGTAGGCACTTTCCAACTGCTCCGTGGTTGCCGCGGAATCCGTGACGATCTCCCGTAGCAGATACTCATATTCCATCTTGTTATTCTTCTGGAAATAAATATCCGCCAGTTCGAATTTTAACGTAATATTTTCCGGCTCCAGTTCCAGCGCCCGTTCATAACAGGTAATGGCCTGATCATATTCTCCCGAGGTTACATACTCTCTGGCACATTTGGCCTGGTATTCCACGGAATGATAATGGGAATAGGAAATTCCAAAGCCTATACACACCACCGCAACTACCGCAAGCACCAGAATCAGCACGATAAATTTCCATCGGAACGGATGCCTTGTTGTCTGTTCCCCGGGGACTTCATCCCAATCCTGCAGCTCCGCTGCATTTTGCAGAGGCTCCTGTTCCTCCGTATCATCCTGCGGTTCCATCTCTCTGGCAATATCGTTCAGTGTCTGTTCCATATTGTATTCAATTTCCGGCTCGAAATCGGGAACAATATGAATATCTTCACCGCAATGCTCACAGTAAAGCATTCCCTCTTTCATTTCTGCCCCGCAATTCGGACACTTCATACAATTATCCTCTTACTGCCTGCAAAGACACCGATTCCAGACAATTGTTCATGAGCATGGCTATGGTCATGGGGCCTACACCTCCGGGCACCGGCGTAATCGCGCTGCATACCGGTTCTACGCTGTCAAAATCCACATCACCGCACAGTTTGTTTTCCTCATTGCGGTGGATTCCCACGTCAATGACTACTGCGCCTTCCTTGACATATTCTGCAGTGATCATCTTCGGCCTGCCGACAGCCACCACCAGAATATCCGCTCTCTTTGTCACTTCTTTCAGATCTCTGGTACGACTGTGGGCTACCGTTACCGTACCGTTCTCACGCAGCAATAACAACGCCATGGGCTTGCCGACAATATTGCTTCTGCCTGCCACTACACACTCTTTTCCTGCAATCTCGATACCGGAGCGTTTCAGAAGCTGGATGACACCCGCCGGCGTACAGGATACAAAACCCGGCTTGCCAATGCAGAGAGCACCGACATTCTGCGGATGGAATCCATCTACATCCTTTAAGGGAGAAATGGAATCCAGTACTTTTTCTTCGTCAATATGTTTCGGCAGCGGCAGCTGCACCAGAATTCCGTTAACATCGGTTCTGTCATTTAATTTCCGGATCAGTTCCAACAGCTTTTCTTCCGTGGTCTCTTCGGGAAGTTCATACGCCAAAGACCGGATGCCCACATATTCACAGGCTTTTTTCTTATTACGGACATACACGGAAGATGCGGGATCCGCACCTACCTGAATCACAGCCAGCGTAACTTCACAGCCCTGTTCTTTTAACCGCGCAACTTTTTCTTTCACTTCATCTTTGATCTGTGCGGAAATCGCTTTTCCGTCTATTAACTGTGCCATGGGACACTTTCCTCCTTATCAGAACAATCCTGTGATCTTACCGCTGTCATCTACATCAATATTATAGGCAGCAGGGGCCTTGGGCAGTCCCGGCATGGTCATGACCGCACCGGTGAGCACTACAACGAAACCGGCTCCGGCAGATACATAGACCTCTCTTACATTTAATTCAAAACCGGAAGGTCTTCCTAACAGTGCAGGATCATCCGATAAAGAATACTGGTTTTTCGCCATACATACCGGCAGATTGCCGAATCCCAGTTCTGTCAGTCTCTTTAACTGTTTTGCGGCAGCCGGAGCAAAATTCACATTGTCGGCGCCGTAGATTTCTCTGGCGATCTTTGTAATCTTATCTGCAAGAGGCAGTTCTTTCTCGTAGAGAACATGGAAATGATTTTCTTTTTCTTCCATGGCCTTTAACACTTTTTCTGCCAAAGCGGTTCCACCTTCGCCGCCCTTCTCCCATACTTCGGAAAGTGCAAATTCACAGCCTCTCGTCTCGCAGAATTCTCTGACATAAGCAGTCTCCGCCTCGCTGTCGGTAATAAAGGAATTCAGGGTAACCACTACCGGCACACCGAATTTCTGCAGATTCTCAATATGCTTCTCCAGATTTACGATACCCTTTTTCAGGGCTTCCAGATTCTCTGCACCCAGATCGGCCTTCGCCACGCCGCCATTGTACTTCAGTGCACGGATGGTTGCTACCAGCACGACAGCATCCGGTGTCAGCCCTGCCTTGCGGCACTTGATGTCAAAGAATTTTTCTGCACCCAGATCGGCACCGAAACCGGCTTCCGTGATGCAATAGTCCGCCATCTTCATAGCTGCCCTGGTGGCTCTGACGGAGTTGCATCCATGGGCGATATTGGCAAAAGGTCCGCCATGTACCAGTGCAGGGGTATGTTCCAGTGTCTGGATCAGGTTGGGTTTGATGGCATCCTTCAACAATGCTGCCATGGCCCCTACTGCCTTTAACTGTCCGGCGGTCACCGGTTCTCCCTGATAATTATAAGCTACAACGATTTTGGACAGCCGATTTTTCAGATCCTTCATATCATCTGCAAGACACAGGATCGCCATGATCTCACTGGCTACGGTAATGACAAAATGATCCTCTCTGACAAAACCGTCCGTCTTGTTGCCAAGTCCTACCACAATATTACGCAGAACACGGTCATTCATATCTTCACAACGCTTCCAGACGATCTGTCTGGTATCAATGCCAAGTTCATTTCCCTGCTGGATATGATTATCCAATAACGCTGCCAGCAGATTGTTGGCAGAAGTAATGGCATGAAAATCACCGGTAAAATGCAGGTTCAGTTCATCCATGGGAACTACCTGTGCATAACCGCCGCCGGCAGCACCTCCCTTGATACCAAAGCAGGGACCTAAGGACGGCTCCCTGAGCGCGATGACAGCCTTTTTGCCCATTCTTCCGAAAGCCTCTCCCAGACCAACGGTCGTCGTGGTCTTACCTTCTCCTGCGGGGGTGGGATTGATTGCCGTTACCAGAATCAGTTTTCCGTTGGGACGATCCTGGATCCTGCTTAAAAATTCCTCGGAAAGCTTTGCCTTGTATTTTCCGTAAAGTTCCAGATCCTCCGCATCGATTCCTATACCTGCAGCCACCTTGGTAATTGGCTCCATTACCGCTTCCTGTGCAATTTCAATATCTGTTTTCATGTCCTTTTTCCCTCCGTTTATTCAGACAGTTCCCTGCATCTGTCAGATCTCCTCCAACAACTGTTCGAACTGTTCCATACTCATAAGTACCTTTCTGGGTTTGGTGCCTTCTTCCTCACCGACCACGCCGTATTCGCACAACTGATCCATGATTCTGGCGGCACGGTTAAAGCCAATCTTCAGCACACGCTGCAGCATGCCGATGCTGGCTTTATCTTTATCAATAATAAAGCGTGCAGCTTCTTCAAAATATTCGTCTCTGTCATTCCCACCACCGGAACCGCTTCCGGAAGATCCGCCGGACGAGCCGATATTTTTAATCTTCTCCTCAATATCCTCGGCATAGTTGTTGTAGGTATTGCCAAGCGTCTGGTTTTTGAGATAATCCACCACATCCGAAACTTCCTTATCGGATACAAAAGCGCCCTGCACTCTGGCCGGCTTGGAATATCCCTGAGGATAGAATAACATATCACCCTTGCCGAGAAGCTTCTCTGCGCCATTCATGTCCAGGATCGTACGGGAATCCACACCACTGGATACGGAAAATGCCACACGGCTGGGCATATTTGCCTTGATCAGTCCGGTGATGACATCCACACTGGGCCGCTGGGTCGCGATGATCAGATGAATGCCGGCGGCTCTCGCCAGCTGTGCCAGACGACAGATGGATTCCTCCACTTCGCCGGGACATACCATCATCAGATCCGCCAGTTCGTCCACGATAATGACGATCTGTGGCATCTTCTTCGGAGGTTCCTCTCCCTCCGGAACGGGCATGGTCTCGATCTTCTTGTTATAGCCCTTCAGATCCCTGACATTGTAATCGGCGAATTTCCGGTAACGGTCTTCCATCTCGCTGACACCCCAATGCAGTGCGGCAGAAGCCTTCTTGGGATCTGTCACAACCGGGATCAGCAAATGAGGAATGCCATTATACACGCTCAGTTCTACGACCTTCGGATCCACCATGATCAGTTTCACATCTTCCGGATGTGCCTTATACAAAATACTCATAATCAGCGTATTGATACATACGGACTTACCGGAACCGGTAGCTCCGGCGATCAGCATATGGGGCATCTTGGCAATATCCGCCACCACCGTCTTGCCTGCGATATCCTTTCCTACCGCGAAGGCAATGTTGGAATTGAACTCCTGAAATTCCCTGCTCTCCAGCAGGTCTCTGAGAGCCACCGTCATATTCTCTTTGTTGGGAACCTCAATACCGATGGCTGCCTTTCCGGGGATCGGTGCCTCAATACGGATATCCGTCGCTGCCAGATTCAGTTTGATATCATCTGCCAGGCCTACGATCTTGGATACCTTCACCCCCTGTTCCGGCTGCAGTTCATACCGGGTAACACTGGGTCCCTGACTGATATCGGTGATCGTCACCTTCACGCCGAAAGTATTCAGGGTCTGCTGTAAGCGCATGGCCGTCTCTTTTAACTCTCTGGAAGAATCTCCCGTGGCCCCCTTCCCCTTCTGTAACAGACTTAAGGGAGGAATCCGGTATTCTGCCACAGGCTGCCCGGCCGCTTTGGCAATATCTTTATGTATCTGATCTTCCGCCAGGGAATTCCCCTTGGGAGGTTCCGGTGCCGTGATCTTTGGTCTTGTATCCGTGCCTGTTCCTGCATCTGTCACCGGCACCTGTGTCTGCTCCGGTTTGTTCTGAAGCTGTCGCATGTTCTGCACCGGCGGCACTGCGGGAGATTCTTCCGGTTCCGGAATGTCTTCCTTATGGATTCGGATTGCCTCTGCCTGGGGAGTCAGCAATGCGGCCTCTTCCTGCCAGGATCCCTTGCGTTCGAACGGCTTTTTGAACGTGGCGGCACTGTTCACTTCCTCCACCGGGATCTCTTCATACGGTTCTTTGGCTGCCGCCTCCTGCATGGTCACCTGATGCATGCCCGTTACCCGGATCTTATCAAAATCACTGGAAGTCACCCGGGTCTCTTCTACAACCGGTGCTTCCTGTGCATCCTCTTCGTAGACAATCTCGTGAATATCTTCCCGCCTTCCGGCCGGCTGTGCCTCCTGCTTTTTCAGGGAGGTGTCTATCATGACTCCACTGACCTTTTTCTCTCTGCGGGGAACGGCATTTAAAATCTGTTCATTTTCTTTCTCTTCTGCCCGGAGTCTGCGCTCTTCCTCACGGATCCGTCGTTCTTCTTCCCGGATGCGGCGGGCTTCCTCTCTCTGGGACGCTCGCTCTTCCTGTTCCTGTCTGCGGATCTGGGCATTCTCCCGTCTGCGTACCGAATCTTCCCGGGAAAGCTCCCGGATCCGGTCACCGCCGTTACGCATGCTGCTTAAAAAAGACCGTTCCGTAACCAGAATCAGACTGATCACAGAACACAGTAAGACCACCAGAACCGTTCCTACCGTCTCCAGATAATGTAACAGCAGATAGCAGATACTTCCGGCCAGAACTCCACCGCCCTTTCTGCCGGTACTGCAGTTCTTATATAACAGTCTGATATCGTATTGTTCCATACTTCCGGCGGTCTTGGCGAACAGATCACAGATTATGCCGATCATCAGAAATAATACGACGCCCGCAATCATTTTCCGTACAGCAGTAGGGTTCCCCTCATTGGCGAACCAGAAAGCCACCGCAAGGAATAACACGACGGGCGCTATATATGCCGTAAATCCAAAGACTCCGAATAAGACACCGCTGATCGCATTGCCCACCGGACCTATAATTCCAAAATTACAACAAAATAATATCACCATTACCACAAACAGAACGATCAGACCAATCTCATGGAACAGTTCACTGTCCTGTGCCGTTCTCTGCTGAGCCTGTCTGCTGCGGCTGTTTGTCGTACTCTTTTTTGTCCTATTGGAAGATGATGTTCTTTTGCCTGATGAAGATGCCATGTCATCATACCCCTAACTTCATAATAGTCATAATCAGAAGTATATCATTTTTCTACAGCCTTGTCATCCTTTTTTCTGTCCCCCGCTATCTCCTCCATCATCTCACGAAGCTTGCAGACAGCCCGGTCAATCCCGCCGGTTTCGTCAATAATACCATGTTTTACCGCTTCTTCTCCCACCAGAATGCTCCCTACATCCTTGGTCAAAAATCCCGTCTCCATCATCAGGTCTTCCAGATCTTTCCGGCTGATCCGGCAATGTCGGCACACGAATCCCGTGATCCGGTCCTGGATCAGTTTAAAATAATCAAAGGTCTGGGGAACCCCTATCACCATCCCGTTCATCCGCACCGGATGGATCACCATAGTTCCGGTGGGTACGATGAACGAATAGTTGCAGCTCACCGCGATCGGCACGCCGATGGAATGGCTGCCTCCCAGCACCAACGATACCGTAGGCTTGCTTAAGGATGCCAGCATCTCCGCAATGGCAAGTCCCGCTTCCACATCTCCGCCCATGGTATTCAACAGCACCAGTACTCCCCCGATCTCTTCACTGTCCTCGATGGCTGCCAGCTGCGGTAGAATATGCTCGTATTTCGTGGTTTTCGAATTGCCGGAGAGATTATCATGTCCTTCAATCTCACCGATTATGGTCAGCAGATGGATCTTTTTCCCTGCAGTTTCCCTCGACAGGGTCAGTTGTCCTGTTTTTTCGATTCTTTCATCTCTGTGTTCTTCCGCCTCCGTCTTCAGCGTTTCTTCTGAATTCTGACTGGTCGCTCTCTGCTCCTGCATATGCTGCCCCTTTCCTATCTGTAGCTGCCTCATCGCATCCATAAAAAAAACGATACCCGGGCTTTCGCCTTTCGTATCGTCTTTTAGTATGTCCGCTTTGCTATTGTTTATGTCGATTTTGCTTAAAGATCAAAATCATCGTCATCCGCCACCGGATAATCAAAGTCCCCGTCATCATCACTGTTCAGCTTATAATCCAGTACTTTCGGCACATGTTTCTTCGGCAGAGGCAAAGGATTTTCGATAAACTGTATTTTGTTTGTTTCCGGAAGTTCCCCCGATACCGGCGCCGGTTCTTCCTCCGGCAGTTCCTCGGTCTCCAGATCCTGTACTTTCAGTCTGGGTTTTCCGGATGTTACTCCCACAGGAACCGCCTCACCAGTCTCAGGTAGCCCCTGTCCGGATTCCCCTAACATTTCCATTTCATATGGCAGAACCGACTGAACTCCCGCTCCGGCCGCCACTGCCAGTAACAGATACAATAATGTAAGTCCCGGCATGTCTTCACTCAGCATTCCACAACCGCTTAAGATTCCAAGTCCCAGCATCAGAGCAATCCACACGGACTGCCTTTCGCGTTCTTTCCTGCACCAGTAACCGAATACGCCGCTTGCAAGGATCGTAACCATAATGGAAGCTATAATGGCAGCGACCACCTTAGAAGACACATAAGTGTGAACTGCCGGCTGTTCATAAAGGGCGATCCATGTGAATTCCCCCGGAGAAAAGACTTTCCCCCATGCCAGAAGAACATTCCCCATCTGCTTCCCGCTGCCCACGGCGTCCAGAGCGATGCAGGCAAAAAAAGCCACCACCGTACCGAAGAGTCCCAATACTCCGGCACCGACTCTACGCAGCTGTTTTACCTGGCTTTTTGTCTCCAGAAAAAGTACAGAAAACACTACAAGCAGCAAGAGCAGTCCTGTAGCATCCAGATACCCCAGAATTCCTATGATAATACCACTTAAGAAAAATCCACCCACAGAGCGGATACCGGGGATGTCTCCCCGCTGTCTGAAACTGTCCAGCGCTTCCACACACACACACAGACCAATCATCCACAGCAGCTGATATAACGGTTCCGGTCCCAGAATCACCGTTTCCGACAGAACCGGACACAACATCCAGTACCCAAAAGCCACTACCGCCGCCACCGTACCGGTCATTTTCCGTACCGCAAAGTATAAAAAGATTCCGGTCAGAATCTGCAATACCATCTGCAGTACCAGCGCCGCCGTTATTTTATTGCCTAAAAATACCAACAGACCATGCAGTATCTGCAGATAAAAATATACCGCACCGTGTACCACCTGGGGAATCTGAGTGTTCTCTGTAACCTTCACTGCATCGAACCAGATGTTACCACCCTCCCCGGAGATATCATACAGCATAACTTCTCTTACACGAAGCAGGATTCCCGCAGCAGCCAGAGCCACTGCAGTCAGCCCCTCCATAACCAGTTTCACCTGTTCGGAGCTTTCACCGCCCCGCGTCCATTTTTGAGTCTGTTTTACTCTCAGGAATCCATGTAACAGAAAAACAACCAGCCCTGTCACCGCAAACCATACGCCTGCGATAACAAGGCCGATTGGACGGGAACCGCCCTCCGGCAGGAACATGACCATTGTCGTACCTACCAGTCCGGTTCCCGCTGTCAATGCATAAATGAACCACAATACAACACTTAAAATGCCTTTTTTATAATTCATTATTTCAGTACCTTTTCGATGTTATATCTGGGACGATGTTTTACCTCAATGTAAATCTTGCCGATATACTGGCCTACCAGTCCGATGGCCATCAGCTGAATACCGCCCAGGAACCAGATGGACAGGATCAGGGAAGTCCATCCCGGTACCACATGTCCGGAGCAATAAGAAATCAGGGCATAAATCGCTGCCAGAACACTCAGGCACACAATGATCATACCGGCTCCCAGAATCATGCTGATCGGTTTAACACTGAAAGAGGAAATTCCGTTAAATGCCAGTGCCAGCATCTTCTTTAACGGATACTTGGACTCTCCGGCTACTCTTTCCTTACGGTCATAGTAGACACAATCGGTCTGGTATCCGATCAGAGGCATCATACCTCTTAAGAACAGATTCGTCTCCTGATATTTGGAGAACTGTTCTACCGCACGCTTGGACATCAGACGGAAATCCGCATGATTGTATACCGTCTTAACCCCCATCATTTCCATGACTTTATAGAAGCCCTGGGCTGTGGTGCGTTTGAAGAAAGTGTCGGTCTTACGTTCCTTACGGACACCGTATACAATGTCACAGCCACCATGGAACTTATCAATCATCTCCTCGATGACATCCACATCATCCTGCAGATCCGCATCAATGGATACTGTCACATCCGACAGATCCATGGCTGTAATCAATCCGGCAGTCAGTGCGAACTGATGTCCCACATTACCGGCCAGCTTCACACCGCAGACCTGTACCGGATGTGCCTGATGTTCTTCTTCAATCAGTTCCCAGGTGCGGTCCTTACTGCCGTCATTTACAAACAGAATAAAACTGTCTTCCGCAATCTTCCCCTTGCGGATCAGATCATCCAGCACACCCCTCAGTGCCTCGGAAGCAATCTTTAACACCTCTTCTTCATTATAACAGGGAACCACAATTGCAAGTTTTTCCATGCTGCTACCCTTAACCTTTCGATTTATTCGTCCCAGTTATGATATACTGCCTGAACATCATCGTCATCTTCCAGCAGATCCAGTGTTCTCTGTAAATTCTTCACAGCGGTCTCATCGGTCAGAGTTACATAATTCTGGGGAATCATGGTGACTTCCGCACTGATCATGGGAATCCCGGCATCCTCCAGAGCCTTGCGGACCTCTTCGAAGTTGTCAGGATCAGTCAGGATCTCAAAGCTGTCCTCTTCTTCAGAGAAATCTTCCGCCCCCGCATCCAGTGCGGTCATCATCAGATCATCCGCCTGCATGTCGCATTCTTCCTTGTCCACAATGATCTGTCCCTTTTTATCAAACATAAAGGATACGCATCCGGGGGTACCTACATTCCCCTGTCCCTTGGTGAATGCACTTCTGACATTGGCTGCAGTACGGTTGGTGTTGTCGGTAAGTGCATCTACGATGATGGCAATACCGTTAGGGCCGTAACCTTCATAGGTCACATACTTATAGTTTACATTGCCTACATCACCGGCTGCCTTCTTGATGCCGCGTTCAATGGTATCATTGGGCATGTTGTTGGCCTTTGCCTTGGCAATAACGGTTGCCAGTTTGAAGTTATTGGCAGGATCGGGGCCGCCCTCTTTTACAGCGACTGCGATTTCCCGGCCGATAATGGTAAAAATCTTACCCTTTGCTGCATCGTTTTTCTCTTTTTTATGCTTAATATTAGCAAATTTGGAATGTCCTGACATCTTTGTTACTCCTTTGAAATTAAAGTTTCTTTCTCTTTGTATGCATGTTTTTTACGCAATAACACTCTTTTTATGATAGCATTATTTTCGCTTTTCTTCAAGCACTGATTGTTCATCTTCTGTATTCTGCGGTGTTTTTTCCTCCGGAAGCTTCCGGACCAGCACACTGCCTATCATCTTTTTGACCACCGAAAGGATCTTGAAATTATAGCCCTTATAGTCTACATCGAACTGTTCATCCGGTTCCGGGATCCGGTCCAGCCGGGAGATCAGGAAGCCGTTGAGCGTCTCGAACTCTTCCTCGTCAAAGGTAATGTCCAGAAGTTCTTCCACTTCCTTCAGCGGGGTCTTGCCCTCCATGACATATTCTCCCTTGCCACGGTTCTTGATGTATTCCTGATCCTCATCATACTCGTCCATGATATTACCGACGATCTCCTCCAGAATATCCTCCATGGCGATCAGTCCGTCGGTCTGGCCGTATTCGTCCACCACAATGACCATCTGCAGCTTCTGGCTTTGCATTTCCTTGAACAATTCATCAATATTTTTCGTCTGGGGCACAAAATAAGGCTCCCTGAGCAATCCGTCCAGTTTGGCAATGGGAAGATCCAGCTTGTCATCACTGATATGGAACCGCATGGCATCTTTCAAATGCAGAATACCGATGATATGGTCAATATTTTCTTCGTAGACCGGGTATCTGCTGTTCTTACCCTCCAGCATGGAAGCAATGGCATCCTTTAATTTCGTCTCTCCGTCGATGGCCACAATACTTCCGCGGTGCGTCATGATGTCCTGTGCTTCCTTGTCTCCGTATTCGAAGATATTGGAGATCATTTCCGCCTCACTGGCCTGGATAACACCCTGCTCATGACCTTCCTGCACCATATTGATGATCTCTTCCTCGGTCACATCACTTTCATCCGCATTGTTGCGGACGCCGAAGAGGAACAGAATCCCCTGGGCCGTCAGATTCACCAGTCCCGTCAGGGGTGCCAGCAGCCTCGTGATGCAAAAAATCGGATCAATGCAGGCATAAGCCCATTTTTCCGGCTGTCTGCCCGCCATTTTCCGGGGGATCAGCACACCGAAGGTCAGCAGAATATAGATCATGGCAACAAATGACAATACAGTAGCAATTCCCGTGATCACTCCCGCCGGTACATTGGTCAGAGACACTCCTCCCACATTAATCACATGCAGCCCCTTGTCGATCGTCTGCAGCCAGATATTCAGATAAAAAGCTCCCATTAAAATATTGATCAGCGTAATGACCAGCTGTACCGTATTGATATAGATCCCCGGACGGCTGATCATTTCACTCAGCCGTATGGACCGGCGATCCTTTTCTTCCTCTGCTTTATGTAGAATCTCCTTTTCGTTCAGGTTGTCGATGGCAGCATCAAATCCATAAAAGAACATATCTACCAGCAGCAACAGGAAAAAGAGAAAAATGGCCATGGGCCCGGTAATGTCCATAAATCATTTCATCCTTTCGTATTTTATAATCAGATCCTCCGGATACGTCATGCGTCAGGCTATGTATCCAGTTCCAGGCTTACTTTCAACGCCCGGTTCACTCTCCGCATAATGTCTCCGTCCAGATGGCACACTTTATCCTTCAGTCTCTTCTTGTCAATCGTCCGCAGCTGCTCCAGCAGTACCACGGAATCCTTATCCATATCATAGAGACGGGCATTCAGTTCTATATGCGTAGGCAGCTTTGCCTTATTCATCTTTGAGGTGATTGCAGCGCAGATCACGGTGGGGCTGTGCTTATTCCCCACATCGTTCTGGATGATAAGCACCGGCCGGATCCCGCCCTGTTCCGAGCCGATCACCGGTCTCAAATCTGCGTAATAGACATCTCCTCTTCTCATTTCTACTCCTTCATCAGCGATTTAACATAAGTATTGCCGATTCTTCCGGAGTTATACGAAGACTTTCGATCCGTCAGAAATTTTCAAAATAGTCTTTTACTTCTGTAATCTCACCATTACGTCTGTAGACCCTTGGAATCCTTTTTCCCAGTGCACAGACAAATTCATAGTTGAATCTGCCGGAAAGTTCTCCCAGTTCTTCCGCAGTGATCCGCTCCGGGCCATCCGCTCCGAGAAGTGTTACCTTATCCCCCTCCATGACTCCGGGGATCTCCGAAACATCCACCATGAACTGATCCATACAGACTCTTCCCAGGATCGGTGCCTTCTTCCCGTGGATCAGCACATAGCCTTTTCCGGACAGGCTTCTGGGATAGCCGTCTCCGTATCCTACAGGGATCGTAGCGACTCTGGTATCCTTCTTTGCCGTAAACAGACCGCCATAGCTGACGCTCTGTCCCGCATGGATCGTCTTACAGTATACAATATGGCTGTAGAGAGACATTGCCGCCCGCAGTGGTACAATGTCCTTACTCACTTCTTCGGACGGATATAAGCCATAGGTCGTAATCCCCGCCCGGACCATATCCATGTTGGCCTGTGGCATTTCCAGGATTGCCGCACTGTTGGAGCAGTGTTTTACCGGAATATCCAGCCCCAGTTCCGACTGTATTCTATGAATAAAATTCTGAAAAAGTTCCAGCTGCCGGTTGGCAGATGTCTTATCTGCTTCATCAGATTTGGCAAAATGGGTAAAAATACCCTCCACCTCCAGACCGGGATGCTCCATGATGAATTTTACAAATTGCAGTCCCTCATCATCCGGAGTAATACCAATCCTTCCCATTCCGGTATCCACTTTGATATGGACTCTGGCCTTCTTTCCAACCTTCACAGCCGCTTCTGCCAGTTCTTCCACCGTATCTCTGCGGTAGACCGCCGGGCGGACCTCCTCCCGGATCAGTTCCTCATAACAATAGGGAAAAGTATACCCCAGGATCAGGATCGGCTTCTTTACACCCGCTTCCCTCAGGACATGAGCCTCTTCGTAAGTTGCCGCCGCATAACCGAACATGAAATCCAGATTCTCTAACATTCTGGCAATGGGAACGCCTCCGTGACCGTAACCGTCGGTCTTGATAACCGCCAGTATCTTCGTTTCCGGAGCTATATTTTCCTTCATGTGAACCATATTCTCCCAGATGGCATCCAGATCCACTTCCGCCCATACCCTTTGATAGGAATTCATCTTTTCCTGTAGTTTACCCGTCATTTTTTCACACTTTCTTACATTTACTTCCATACTTTTTCTTATTATTTTTCATTGTGATCTTTCATCAGGCAGTCTGCAATATCTCCCGCCATCACTCCGTATTCCGTATGCAGCTTTGCCGCCAGTTCCCCGGCCAGACCATGAAGATATACGCCGTTCACCGCAGCCTGAAACGCTTCCATTCCCTGCGCCAGCAATCCCGTAATCACACCGGTCAGCACGTCTCCGCTGCCTGCCGTGGCCATACCGCTGTTACCGGTAATATTCAGATAACAGGCTCCCTGTTCCTTACACACGACAGTTCTTGCATCCTTGGCCACTGCTACACCATGAAAACGCTCCGCCAGCGTTCTGGCACAGTTTGGAAGGTCCTCCTTACATTCCGGAATCGACCGCCCAAGCAGCCTTGACAATTCTCCTACGTGCGGGGTCAGCAGAATGGTTCTGCCTTTTGCACCCTGCCTCTGCAGTTCCTCCGTCAGTAGTTTTCCATTTTCCTCTGCCAGAAGATTCAGTGCATCCGCGTCCAACACCAGAGGTTTTCTGCTCTTCTCCACCACAGTTCTCAGGCATTGCAGTGCCTGTTCCTCTCTGCCGATTCCGGGGCCTATCGCGATCACATCCGCCCACTTAAGGCTTTCTGCTAGTTGTCTGCAGGAGCCGTACAGTGCTTCCGGGATCCCCTGCTGTAAAATCTGCCGGTTTTCCTCCGCAGTGATGACTTTTACCATACCGGATCCGCTACGGTATGCCGCTCTTGCTGCCAGAATGGCTGCCCCGGCCATGCCGTTGCTCCCGGCGATCAGTAGTATCTTACCAAAGGTTCCCTTATTGCCGGAAGGATTTCTGTCCGGAAGACATTTTTCACCGTTTTCCAACGTATACATCTCCGGAATCTGTCCCAGAAAGCTCTCCGGACCAATTCCCACATCAACGGTATGAACTTCCCCGGCATAATCGGCTCCCGGATACATCACAAGGCCTCTCTTGCAGAAGCCGAAAGTGATGGTTGCATCTGCCAGAAAAGCACAGCCAAGCACACTTCCGGTGTCCGAACAGATTCCGCTGGGAACATCCAGCGCCAGTTTGAATCCTTCTGCCTCGTTCATTTGCTTCACAGCTTCCGCATAGATTCCCTTCACCGGGCGGCTTAAGCCCACACCGAACAGAGCATCTACAATCACATTATATTCATCCGTCCGCACATTACTGTCTGTCTTCACCGGAAAATGCTGCAATATCCGCCACTGGCCGTTCCACTGCTCCGTAGCCTTGTCTGGATCTCCCACAAGTCTCACCGCCACAGTATACCCGTCCGCCGCAAGAAGTCTCGCCAGCGCCAGACCATCTCCACCATTGTTTCCCATACCAGCAAAAATGAGCACTTTTGTCCGTTCTTTCACGGCATCAAAGCGCTCTTTCAGAAAATTCTCCGCAGCCAGAGCCGCTCTTTCCATCAGAACCGGCCCCGGTATGCCGAGGTACTCTATGGTATTTGTATCATATTGCTTCATTTCCTGTGCAGTTACCAGATATCTCATACTATTTTTGCTCCGGATTATATTTCATGTCAAACAGATTGACTACCTCTGCGCCAAAGATATCGTGCATATAGTTGTAGATCTCCTGATTCTGCTGTTCCATCTGTTGTTTCTCAATCAGGCGTTTTTTTAATTCAATACGGATCGCGCCCACCCACTCCGCAGTCTCTTTGATCTGTTTGTCATTATCCTTCATAATATCATAGCAGCACTCCATAGTAAACATCATAAGCTGAAGATTTAATCTATCGATCTCTCTGGGAATATCTTTCAGTTCATCCTCGTAAGCTTCCAGCTTCTCATTACATTCCTCGATCAGACGTTTATGTTCTTCGATCTGCTTATTCAGCCTGCTGTTCTCTCCCTGCTGATCCGCCTCGTCCACCATGGGTACGATCTCCTTCATCAGCTTCTTTTTCAGATTCCGGATATCCTTTGACTCGGTGTTCAGTTTTCCTTGTCGTTTCAGCAGCTGATTCAGGGCATCCTCCGTCTCTTTTAATGGAACGGAACCGGTCTTGTTCAACAGCCGGTACCATTTATTGTCCAGAGTGAGTACGGGCAGATGTTTTCCGGCCAGTGCGCTTTTAAAAGTCTCCTGTCGGTTCTGTGTGTTCTCTTCTGCGTTGCCGCTGCCCATAATATCACTCCTTTTATGCCTTGCAGCCACCTGTTTTCCCTGGGGCTGATTATTTCATGTCTGAACTGTAACGGTTAATATTGTAAGACAGCTTCATTAAGCTGTCGGACAGGTGCACGTTCTCCACCTGGATGCCTTCCGGCACATTCAGATCCACATGGGCGAAATTCCAGATGGCCCGGATTCCGTTGGCTACCAGTTTATCCGCCACTTCCACGGCGCTGGTCTTGGGAATCGTCAATACAGCAATATCAATGTCATTCTCCCGGATATAGGATTCCAACCGTTCCATGGGCATGACTTTCACACCACGGACATCTTTTCCCACCAGTTCCGGATTCGCATCGAACATTCCCTTGAAGATAAATCCACGGCGTTCAAAATTCATATAATTGCCCAGCGCTCTTCCCAGATTGCCGGCACCGATAATCACAAAATTGTGCTGTTTATCCAGTCCTAAGATCTTACCGATCTCACGATACAGATATTCCACATTATATCCATAGCCCTGCTGGCCGAAACCACCGAAATTATTAAAATCCTGACGTATCTGAGATGCAGTCACCTTCATCAGTCCGGAAAGTTCCTGCGAGGAAATACGCTCCACACCTTCATCCTTAAGTTCTCCCAGATAGCGAAAGTATCTGGGCAGTCTGCCGATCACGGCCTGTGAAATTTCTTTTGCTTCCAAAGCTTCCACCTCCGATTTTATTTAAGTATACACCACATGTTAAAAACTTGTCAATGAATTGACAGGTTTTCTTCTTTTCGATAAAATAAATTTTAAAAAGCCGGTCTCCATGCGTTGTTTTCACGGGTGCAGATACTGAAATTATTACATATAATCTATAGGAATAAAGGATACTTACTACCATGATATTATCTTGTCAGAATATTTCAAAAGCGTTTGTGGAAAATCAGGTGTTGAAAAATGTCTCTTTCCATATAGAAGATCATGAAAAGGCTGCCATCGTCGGCATCAACGGTGCCGGAAAGACAACCTTGCTTCGTATCATCGTGGGCGAAATGGCTCCCGATGACGGTCAGGTAGTTCTGGCCAGGGATAAAACCCTGGGATACCTTGCCCAAAACAGCACCGTAGATACCTCTCACACCATTTACGAGGAATTATTATCCGTAAAGGCGGATCTTCTGCGTCTGGAGGAAATGATCCGGGCATGTGAGAACCATATGAATTACGCCGAAGGGGATGCGCTGGCGGACCTTATGAAGCAGTACACTTCTCTCACTCACGCTTTTGAGACTGGTGGCGGTTACCTCTACCGCAGTGAGCTTGTCGGGGTGTTAAAGGGTCTGGGCTTTACCGAGGACGAATTTTCCAGGCCGGTGGCGACGCTCTCCGGCGGTCAGAAGACCCGTGTGGCGTTAGGACGTCTTCTGCTGCAGAATCCGGATCTGATCATCCTCGACGAGCCGACGAACCATCTGGATATGAATTCCATCGCCTGGCTGGAGACTTATCTGCTGAATTATAAAGGAGCCGTTCTCATCGTCTCCCACGACCGGTATTTTCTGGACCGGATCGCCGGAAAGGTTATCGAGATCGACCAGTCCAAAGCTACAACCTTCCTCGGCAATTACTCCGATTATGCCGTAAAAAAGGAGCAGCTGCGCGTTGCCGCCTGGAATGCCTACATGAACCAGCAGCGTGAGATCAAGCATCAGGAAGAAGTCATCGAAAAATTAAAGTCCTTCAACCGGGAAAAATCTATCAAACGGGCGGAAAGCCGGGAGAAAATGCTGGACAAGATTGAAGTCATCGAAAAACCCTCCGAAGTCCGCACGGATATGAAGCTGACACTGACGCCCCGGATCTTAAGCGGCAATGATGTCCTGACCGTGGAGCATCTGTCCAAAAGCTTTGACTCCCATAAGCTTTTTACCGATGTCAATTTCGAAGTTAAACGCGGTGAACATGTGGCGATCATCGGTGATAATGGCAGTGGCAAGACCACTTTGCTTAAGATCTTAAATGGTCTCGTTCCTGCCGATCAGGGCACCTTCCGCTTAGGCTCCAATGTGGAGATTGGTTATTACGATCAGGAACATCATGTACTCCATAGTGAAAAAACATTGTTTGAGGAAATCTCCGACGATTATCCGTACCTGAACAATACCCAGATCCGCAATGTGCTGGCTGCTTTCCTGTTCACCGGGGAGGATGTCTTCAAACGAATCAGCGACTTAAGCGGCGGCGAGCGCGGACGTGTATCACTTGCCAAGCTGGTGCTCTCCAACGCAAACTTTCTGATCCTGGATGAGCCGACGAACCATCTGGACATCATGTCCAAGGAAATTCTGGAGGATGCCCTGAACGGTTACGAAGGAACCATATTGTATGTCTCCCACGACCGTTACTTTATCAACCGCACCGCCCACCGTATCCTGGATCTGACAGAAGGCCGGTTTGTCAATTATGTTGGCAATTACGACTACTATCTGGAAAAACATGACACGGTAATGGCCGCCACTCTGGCAGGCAGCACGCAGAGCGCAGATGCGAAAAGTGTTGCTGCCGCTAAGGCTGCGGAATCCGAAGTCAAGCTGGACTGGAAAGCCCAGAAAGAAGAACAGGCCAGACTCCGCAAAAAGGAAAACGACCTGAAAAAATGCGAGGAACAGATTGCCAGACTGGAAGCACGCATCTCCGAGATTGACACCGAAATGTCCGATCCCGCCATCGGCACCCAGGCAGCGAAATTGCAGGGACTCTCCAAAGAGCAGGCTGCCTGTCAGGAACAGCTGGAAAAATTATATGAACAGTGGGAAGAACTGGCAGAGTAACTGGAAAGTTAGTGGAATATCCCCGTAGCCCGCATTGGAGGTAAGGACAGCAGACCCGCTCTCGCTTCAAAGCAGAGCGTAGCGGTACGTAAGCGAGGAAAGTACCCTCGCTAAGT
>CAKRRD010000008.1 GCA_934394815.1 uncultured Acetatifactor sp.
GATGGTAACCAGTACCGTGCGAAGTCCGGTATCGGTAATCAGTGTATTGGCAACCCGGTTATTTTGGGTAAACGGCAGGATCCCTCATTTTTGTATTTTTTCAATCCGAAACGGCGATTTAAATACAATAAATGCAAACAGGACTTCCAACTCCTGACCCACATTTCATAATAAGTCCCGTTTTCCTTATATTTATGAAGAATCTTCTTTTTATGAGGCCTTTTTCTTCATAAATTTCATGTTTCTTCATGTAATATGAAATTGAAAGGGTAGAATGTATGAAAAATGATTGTTTTTTTCATAATATCAGCATTTATAGTCATTTTTATGAAAAAGCGCAACGCTCACAGGAAGAGATACTGTCAATCCGCGAACAGTTCCTTCTTCCGCTCAATCATCTCGTCGATCTTCTCGATATACAGTCCCACGTCTTTCACATTATCGCACCGCTCGATCCGTCCATCGGGGAAGACTCTCTTGGTGATGCTTCCGGCACCCAGCGCCACGATGGTCTGTTTCTCCTCCATGATAAGGATATTGTACAGGCCGTATTTGCCGGGACGGGCGTAGCCGGTGTTTTCAAAGTTGCCGGACATATTCTTCTGCCGATAGAGGTAATAGGGCTTCATTCCCAGTTTCTCTGCTCCTGCTGCCGCAATCTTCATAGTCTCGTCCGTATTATGAAGCATGGAGACGCCGTTTTCTTGGATCCACTGGTTTAGGCGGGATGCCCGCTTGATGGCCAGCGAATGAACCGTCAGGCTGTCCGGTGCCAGCTTCACCACTTTGTCGATGGTGCGTTGCACGTCCGCCTCCAGTTCTCCCGGCAGTCCCAGGATCAGATCCATATTGATATTGTCGAAACCAGCCTCTCTTGCCAGCCTGTATGCCGTAAGTACCTGTTCCACGCTGGCTTTTCTGCCGATGATATCCAGTGTCTCCTGCTTCATGGTCTGGGGATTCACGGAGATACGGCTGACCTGATGGCGGTACAGTACTTCCAGCTTCTCTCTGGTAATGCTGTCGGCACGACCGGCTTCCACAGTGAATTCCTTCACGGTAGAGAAATCAAACTTGGACTTTAATGCCGTGATCAGGCGGTCCAGCTGCTCCGGCTCCAGTGTGGTGGGGGTACCGCCACCGATATAGACCGTATCCAGTACCTTGTCCCGGAAATTCTCCGCCACATAATCCATCTCTTTGATGACAGCGTCCACATACGCATCCACCTGCCTGCGGAACGCTGCAATCGGGTACGAGGTAAAAGAACAGTACAGACAGGTTGTGGGGCAGAAAGGAATCCCAATGTACAGACTGTAACCGCCTTCATAGTGAATATCCTTTAACAGATCCCGCTCTCTCTTCGCGATGTCGATTCCCAAAAGTGCCTTTTCCTTGCTGACATAATGGCTCTGCTCCATGAAATCCAGAATCTCCGCATCGCTTCTGCCCTCATCCAGCATACCGTAAGCGATCTTCGTGGGACGGATCCCCGTAAGATTTCCCCAGGGGAGTTCCTGCCCGGTTACCTTGCTCAAAGTCCGGTACAGAAAACGCTTCAGACCGTTCTTATACCCATCTGCAAGGTTTTCTGTCTCCGCATTCCATAAAAAAGTCTCATCCTCCACTCGGATCTTCGCCCCGGTGTCCCCCAGTTCAATCTCCAGGCTGACCTGCGGTTCCAGCTCTGCCAGCTTCTCCGGTTTTGTCTCCGGGGTGATAACTGTGACCTGGTCCTCCGCATAAAAAGCCTTCACCAGAGAATGTACATCATATTCATAGTTAGGATGGGATAATTTCACTACTTTCATTGTAATCTCCATTCCGCAGACGATTCCTTCCGTCGGAGGAATCGCGAATCAAACAGGCACAGAGATAACTCTTTCTGTGCCCGAATATATTTCAGTATTGTAACTATTCAGAACCCTATTAGCAAAACGGATTATATTTCTTCTCATGTCCGATGGTGGTGCTGTCGCCGTGTCCCGGATAGACTACCGTCTCCTCCGGCAGAGTAAACAGCTTCTCCTTCACCGAGCGCACCAGCGTACTCATACTGCCGGTGGGAAAATCGGTTCTGCCCACGGATTCCTGGAACAGGGTATCCCCACAGATCAGGAAACCTCCCTCCGGGAAATAATAGCTGATACCGCCTGCGGTATGTCCGGGAGTTGCCAGAACCTTGATCCGGATGCCGTCCAGATTCAGTTCCTCACCATCCTTCAGATACACATCTGCGGTAACCGTTACCGGACGTCCCATATCTTTCGACAGGTTGCTCTTCGTATCCAACAGGAAATCCCGCTCTGCTTCTCCGGCATAAATTTTCACCGGTTCCCAACCATGTTCCCCGGCATAAGCATCCGCAGCCGCTTTCAATTCCGCGCAGCCACCAATGTGGTCAAAATGCCCGTGGGTCAGAAAAATTGCCACTGTATGCAGTCCGTGATGCCCAAGTGCTGCCTCTATTTTCTTTCCGTGATCCGCCGGGTCGAATACCAGCACCTTATCACTGTCTTCTCTGTACACAAAATAACAGTTGGTCTGGTAGATCCCCAGTGTCATATTTCCGATACTGATATTGCTCATAATACACTCACTTTCTGTTTTCTGTCCGGATCAGCCGCGTTTCCAGGCATCCTGCATTTAACCCGTAGTTCTCTCAATATCAATAACGCTCTCGATGCCCCGGATCTTGTCAATAATACGGTTCAGTTCCTCCCTGCCGCTGATCTCGAAGGTCGTCTGCAGAGTAGCCAGCCCCTGCCTATTGGTTCTGGTGTTCATGGACATGATATCGATATTTTTCTCCGTCAGGGCCTTGGAAATATCCGCTAACAGGCCGTTACGATTGTTGGCATAGATTTTGATCTCCGCCAGATACTTCTCTGCATGGGACTCCTCTGGCTGCCATTCCGCATCGATCAGTCTGGCCCGCTCCATCTCCGGCAGGTTGATGATGTTGATACAGTCGGTACGATGGATGGAAATACCTCTTCCGCGGGTCACATACCCCACGATCTCATCCCCCGGCACAGGGGAACAGCACTTGGAAAAACGCACCGACAGATCCGCGATACCCTTTACCACGATACCACTCTTGGACTTCATGAGAACCGGCTTACCCGCACCATTCTGTGCATTTGCCGCATTGTTCTCCGCGATGCTTGCCAGAACCTCCTCATTGGTCATCTCTTTCTTGTGGTCACGGTCGTACAGTTCCTGCATCTTGTTAACGATCTGGCCCTCTTTCAGAGCCCCGTGTCCCATGGCTGCCAGTACGGAATCCCAGTCCCGGAATCCATACTTTCGCATAATGGCATCCATATATTCCTGCTTCTGCAGGTTGGCAAGATTCACACCTCTGGCCTTACAGTAGGTGGAAAGCAGCTCCTTGCCCTTTAAAATATTGTCTTCCTTTAATTCATTCTTGAACCACTGATTGATCTTGTTCTTGGCCTGGGTACTTTTTACCACATTCAGCCAGTCACGGCTGGGACCCTTGGAGTTCTGGGAGGTGATGATTTCAATCCGGTCTCCGTTGTTGATCTTGTAATCAATGGTTACCAGTTTTCCGTTCACTCTCGCTCCCACCATCTTGTTACCCACAGCGGAATGAATGCTGTAAGCAAAGTCTATCGGGGTAGATCCTGCCGGAAGGTTCTTGACCTCACCGGTAGGCGTAAAGCAGTACACGCTGTCGGAGAACAGATCCAGATCATTCTTTAACAGGTTCATGAATTCCTTATTGTCCGACATATCCCGCTGCCATTCCAGGATCTGACGCAGCCATACCAGCTTCTCTTCTTCCTGTACCTCCGGCTTCCTGCCATCGGAAGCCTCCTTGTATTTCCAGTGGGCGGCAATACCGTATTCCGCCACACGGTGCATCTCGAAGGTCCGGATCTGGATCTCGAAGGGCTGTCCGTTGCTGCCGATCAGTGTCGTGTGCAGGGACTGGTACATGTTCGCCTTGGGCATGGCGATATAATCCTTAAAACGTCCCGGAATGGGCTTATACATCTCATGGATCACACCAAGTGCCGCATAGCAGTCCTTCACCGTATCCACAATGATACGCACGGCAAACAGATCATAGATCTGATCCAGCGTCTTATGCTGGTTCTTCATCTTCTTGTAGATACTGAAAAAGTGCTTTACACGGCCATCGACTTTCGCATCGATCCCCGCATTTTTAATATGTTCGCTGACTTCGTCCACGATACCCTGAATGTATTTCTCACGGACGCTCTTGCGCACCGCGATTTTATCCACCAGATCATAATAAATATCGGGTTCCAGATATTTTAAGGACAGATCATCCAGTTCGATCTTCAGCTTGCTGATACCAAGTCTCTGGGCAATGGGGCAATAAATCTCCAGTGTCTCCTTGGCAATCCTCTGCTGGCTCTCCGGCGTCTTGTATTTTAAGGTCCGCATATTATGCAGACGGTCCGCCAGCTTGATCATAATGACACGGATATCCTTCGCCATGGCAAGAAACATCTTGCGCAGATTCTCCGCCTGCATCTCCAGCTTGGCATCCGACTGCTCTCCGTTGCCGGACAGCGGGATCTTCTCCAGTTTCGTCACGCCATCTACCAGAAGCGCCACATCATCTCCGAATTCCCTTCTGAGGTCATCCTCCGTCATCACGGTATCTTCCACCACATCATGCAGGATGCCTGCCACGATGGTCTCCTTATCCAGCTTCAGATCCGCCAGAATAATAGCTACATTCAAAGGATGGATGATATACGGCTCCCCCGACTTGCGGAACTGGTTCTTATGAGCCTCGCTGGCCACCTTGTAGGCTTTCTCGATCATGGAAATATCATCACTGGGATGGTATTTCTGCACACAGCAAATAAGCTCCTGATACAATTCCTCGGGATTCACGAATTCTTCTGATTTACTTATCTTGTCATCGTCGAAGATGACTTCGTTCTTCTCTTCTGTCATAGACGAAACAGCTCCATATAAAATATTTTTATTTTCCTTCGTAGCAGATCGCAGATTCCAGACGATATCCGTCCAGACGCTCACGTCCCTTTAGGCCTGCCAGTTCGATCAATACCACGATACCGGCTACTTCTCCGCCCAGAGACTCGATCAGCCTGATCATGGCCTCAGTGGTACCACCGGTAGCGATCAGGTCATCCACAATCAGAACCTTCTGACCGGGCTTGATGCTGTCCTTGTGCATCTCGATGGTCGCAGAACCATATTCCAGATCATAAGTAGTGGATACGGTCTCTCTGGGAAGCTTGCCTTTCTTGCGGATCAGTACAAAGGGCTTATGATTATTGTATGCGATGGGGGTTCCGAAGATAAATCCACGGGATTCGGGTCCTACTACCACATCATAGTCCAGATCCCTGATCTTCTCCTGCATGGTATCGATAGCCAGATGCAGTCCGTCCGCATCCTGCAATACACTTGTCACATCGCGGAAAATAATACCTTTCTCCGGAAAATCGGGGATGCTCTTTACATATTCTTCCAACTTTTTCATAATTCTACACACCTTTCTCCTATTTAAACGAATTATATCTGTTTTTCTGCTGCTTCAATCTGTTTCCTGATAAAATATTTGATGATCTCACTCCGCGTGATGATACCGATAAATACATTCCTGTCATCAATCACCGGTACAAAGTTCTGCATCTGTGCCTGTCCCAGCAGTTCTTCCATGTTGGTATCAATACATACCGGACGGATCTTGCCGCTCTGGATGATATCCCGCACGGACAGCTTTTCCAGGCTCTTCATGGTAATGGTATCCAGTTCACTGTTGTGGTTTAAAATATTCCACAGAAAATCTCCCTCACTGACTACGCCCACATACCGGTCCTCTGCGTCGATCACCGGTACCGCCGTGTAACCGTAGCGTTTCATCTTCTCCAGCCCCTGCCTGATGGTCATATCGTCCCGAAGAAAGGTCACCTCTTCCTTCGGAGACAAAAACGATGCAATGTTCACAATATTCCTCCTGCCAGTTTCTCTTCCTGTATGCTGTTGTTATTTTTCTGAATGGATCTCTTCAAACGTGCTGTCCAGAGCATTCTGTTCCTGCTTGAATCTGCGGAACTTCCGTGCAAAATAGATGGTGGAAAAGCAGTCGCTGGCACCGCTTAAGATCAGCCCCACACCCAGAACACGGAATAATAAAACCGCTGCCTGAAAGGGATTGCAGATCAATACAACTCCCAGAATGATATTGATGACTGCCACCACAAGCATTCCTACCCAGCTTCCGTAACTTAATCTCTTCAGATCAATGGCATCCTGCAGCTTACTGCATCCGCTGAACAGTACCAGAATTCCCAGAATAAAGGGAATCAGGGATATGATCACTTCCACCTTGTACAGGACAGCCACACCTAACACAATACCTACCAGTCCGAATACGAACTCATTGTGATAGTAATTGTCTCTGGCATCCCGAAGCAGATAACAGATCATGGAAACTGCACCTGCCACGATCAGCACGATACCAATCAGATACCCCAGTGTCTTCTGCATGGTCTCGGGAATCAACAATGCCACGATTCCTAAGAGAATATACAACACACCGGTAAGAATTGCTTCCCATTTCAATTCTTTCAACATTTTCATATGTAACCCTTCCTTTCCTGTAACTGACTATAACTATGAAATCCCGTCAAACTCAGGGGAAACGAAAAAGGGGCTCTCTGCATACCTGCGGAAAACCCCCTTTCTGTTCAGTTTACTTTCTGCCGCAGCACTTCTTATACTTCTTGCCGCTTCCGCAGGGACAGGGGTCGTTGGGATAAACCTTCTGCTCCTTGACAATAGTAGTGGAAGACTTCTGCTCCTTGTAGAGTTCCTTACGGGTCTCTTCGTCGAAAATAGCGTTCCACTCTTCCAGATTGTACAGCCAGTCAGCCTCTGCTGCTACCATATTCTTGTACAGGAGTGCCTTGTCGAAGCCCAGGTTTACCTGAGTATCCTCCTCCAGATCGTCGATAGGGTTCTGCTCTACCAGGCTGTCGTTGATACCATCCAGAAATCCGGTCATGGTCATCAGAGATACCTTGAACTTATCTGCCAGTTCCTTCACGGTACCCTTTACTACTTCATCGGGATTCTTCAGAAGCTGTGCGTAGATCTCCTTCTCTTCCTGGAAATAAGCTGCCCAGAGCTGCTGCAGCTTCTCTTTGCCGGTTGCCTCATTATATGCTACTGATCTCCACTGTTCCATTAAATTCATAATTGTAATACCATCCTTACCTGATTTTAATAACACGATTTCTCCGCCCTCCCGGCTCTCGAAATCGTCACATCCATTCACATTTCGGACGGAAGTCCTCCCTGCTCATGTCTGTTTATCCGCTCAACAGATAAACGGCCTCGCCTGCAGGCAGTCAGGCCGTTCACCTGTTGGCAGAATGATTAATCATAGTATATAACAACTTGTCCTCAAAAACAACAAAAAAATATCAACGGGAAATGTATAACCCCGAAAATCCGGGACAGACTACTACTATCATCGGATCCCCTCCTTTGATCTTACGGAAGATACGATAATACTTAATCCTCCCCTTTTGAAAAGAGGCACCCACGGGTGCCTCTTTTCTTGTGTTCCTGCACCTGAATTCTTACAGGGGAACTTTTCCTTCTTTGATTAGTCCGATAAATGCATCTGCCACCTTCGGATCAAACTGGGTTCCTTTATTTTTCTCCAGTTCTCCCATGGCGTATTCCACGCTTAAAGGTTCCTTGTATGCTCTCTTGGAGATCATTGCATCAAAGCTGTCGCATACCGCCAGGATCCTGCCGAGGAACGGGATCTCTTCTCCCTTGATTCCTCTGGGGTATCCCTTCCCATCGTATCTCTCGTGATGGGAGACAACGGCCGGGATCACATAATTCATATTCGGCAGATAATGAATCATTTCGATGGACTTCTCCACGTGGCTCTTCATGATCTCATATTCTTCGTCCGTAAGTTTTCCGGCCTTTTTCAGAATGCTCTCCGGAATACCGATCTTACCGATATCGTGCAGCAGTCCCGCCACCTTCACAGTCTGGATATCGTCCCGGGACAATCCCAGCTTCTGGGCCAACAGTACCGCATACTGAGAGACGTTGGCAGAATGCTGGAAGGTAAAGGAATCCTTTGCATCGATGGCCGCCACCAGGGCATACACCGTAGGTGCCACCTGCTCGTAACCGGTCTCCCTGTTCTGGTTCTCTTCGTCAATGCTTCCCTCATATACCTGAATCCGGTCCTTACCGTTACGCTTTGCATAAAAGGCTGCCCGTTTGGCCTGCTGGAACAGTTCCATGGCATCCGCTGCCAGTCCGGGATACCATGCCACACCGATGCTGAACGTAATAGGCTGCATGACCTGTGGCTTGTTCGCAACATTCTCCTGTACCGCTCTTGTCAGTCTCTCCGCCAGCCCTGCCAGATGTTCTCTGTTACCCTCCGGCACAGAAAGCAGGAATTCATTGGAGCCGACCCGGAAGACATCCCCGTTCTCTACATTATCCTGCAGTCTTTTTGCACACCATTTCAGGATCCGGTCACCGGTCTGCTCTCCGTACAGATCATTGTATAATTTGAAATTATCCATGTCCATGTACAGGAAGCCTCTCTCTTCACCGAGAATTCCCTCCTGCCTCAGATATGTGCCACAGTAGCTTCGGTTGTACAGGCCGGTCAGTTCGTCATGGATGGATACCTGATATACCTTTTCATAGGCATCAATGTTCTTCAGGCTTCCGGAAGCGATATTTGCCATCTGTCTTATACAGTCCGCTTCACGGTAGTTGAGTTTATTCTCCCGCAGTGACTCCATATATACGAAGCCGCAGATCTGATTATCATATTTTAAAGGAGCGATTGCCGGGGTATCCCTGATCTCATCGTGCTCCACAATACCGCAGACTCTCTCCACCTCTTCTCCGCCCAGTGGAATATGTCCGCTCCGCACCACTTCATGATAGCCTTCCCTGTCTGTATTCTTCTCAAAGATTCTGGACTCCCATCCCGGAATTGCATCATCCAGAATATCATGCATGGTGGTAAACAATTCCCTGCGGTTTAAGATGGACGCTGCCCTGTCCTGGAATTTCTGCAGACCTTCCACCATATGCTTCTGCTTCTGGTTCAGGATATCCTCCAGACGCTTTCTGGCAAAGGTCGCCACCAGCACCGTCCAGGCGCATTGCAGAACGATATAGATCAGCAGTCTCTGCGTCACGGCTCTCTCCAGGGTGCCCAGTACTACTTCCAGATTATGGAACAAAATGACTAACGGCAGGGACGCCACCACGACTGCCAGAAAATACACCGCACCTACTGTCACACGGTAGGAGAAATCAAACAGATACTGCTTGTACATGATATATACCATGCACACTGCCATGGCGACGCCGCCCAGCATATCAAACGGGAATACGTTTCCCGGAATCAGGCAGAGCAGACATCCTGTCAGAATGAACAACGTTCCCAATAACAGCGGCTGCAGTTTCTTCCGCAGCTGCAGATCTCCGCCAATCTTACAATGGGCCAGATACGTGACATAGACCAGTATCGAGACTTCCAGTGCCGTCAGCACCCAGATACCGGCCGTTGCGTGATACTCATAGCCAAAGGTTCCGTCGGTACGCATTATGGCATCAGGTGCCGGCAGGATCGTTTCACTCCAGAAATTGCCCAGAACCAGAGCTACTGTCAACACTCCGTAAGTATAAATCAACGCATCATGCTCTGTAATTTCCAGAAAGCCAAACAGGAATGCATACATGCACACCGGAATCATCAACAGACCCAGCACTGCAAAGCTATGCCAGAAATGAATTCCCGGGAATACCTGCAGCCGCACGAGGATCACCCCGCCGGTCCACATCAGACAGGATGTCAGTACTGCCCGCAGGCTGCGGATTGTCCGGTTACTCATGGTATTGAAAAAGCAGAATAGCAGAAAAAGGGAGCACAAAAAGGCTCCCATCGGAACTCCGATGTAGAGGTTTCTATTCAACGTCATATCCAGAAAACTCTCCATACTTGATTTTTACTCCCTTGTACTTTTGTTTCTTAAATTTGTTGTTTATTTGCTTATGAGCCCTTATCCCTTTTCGGCTCATATCCCTTATGTATATAAAATTTTACCACATTTTTCCTTTAAAGACAATGGTACGTCCAAAATCCTCTGATTTTCCGACCCGCGGAAGGGCAGCCGTAAGTTGCGGCACTCTTCCTTGTACTCTCCATCCACGATAACATCCAGAAGAGGCAATAACTCCGTGATCACCGGGTCACCCGCCTCCAGCCATGCCATGAGATCTTTGTCAAAATCATAGCCTGTATAGCACCAGATTGTCTTCTGCGGATAGTTTTTCCTTACTTTTTTCACCAGAGCGAGCACCGCCGCCCGATTCTCCGGTTCCAGTGGTTCCCCGCCCAGTAAGCTTAAGCCCCGGATATAGTCCGGGGCCAGTGCCTGTAAGATCTCCTGTTCTGTTTCCTTCGTATAGGCCTGTCCGTACTGAAAATCCCAGGCCACGCTGTTAAAGCATCCCTTGCAGTGATGGGTGCAGCCGCTGACGAACAGCGATACTCTCACGCCGGGACCGTTTGCCACGTCCGTTTTCTTGATCGTTGCATAATTCATAGGATATTTCCTTCCCTTTTACCATCTGCATATCACAGGTGAAGAACTCTTGCCCTGATCTCCTTGGTCTTGCCGGCATTCCAGAAGTTCTCTCCCAGATAGCCGCAGGTTCTTCTGGTGACATTCATCTTCGCATGATCCTTGTTATGACACTGCGGGCATTCCCACTCCATATTGTCATTAATCATGATCTCACCGTCATAACCGCAGACATGACAATAGTCGGACTTGGTGTTGAATTCACCGTACTGGATATTGTCATAAATAAAGCGGATGACTTCCTCGATAGCTTCCACATTATTGGTCAGGTTCGGCACTTCCACGTAAGAGATGGCTCCGCCCAGAGACTTATTCTGGAACTCACTTTCAATCTTGAACTTGGTGAAGGCATCGATCTTCTCCCGAACATCCACATGATAGGAGTTCGTATAATATCCCTTATCGGTAACATTGGAAATATCGCCGTATTTTTCCCGGTCGATCCTTGCAAAACGATAACACAATGTCTCTGCAGGAGTTCCATAGAGACTGAACGCAATACCGGTCTCTTCTTTCCATTTCGCGCAGCGGTCCTTCATATAATCCATGACACGCAGAGCAAATTCCCTGCCGGGCTCCACGGTCTGGCTGCATCCCTTCATCAGATACGTGGTCTCATACAGGCCGATGTAGCCCAGAGACATGGTGGAATAACCGTTGTGCAGATATTTGTCGATAGTCTCGCCCTTCTTCAGACGGGCGATGGCTCCATACTGCCAGTGGATGGGGCTCACATCGGATACCACCCCCTCCAGTGCCTTATGACGGCACATCAGTGCTTCGTAGCACAGTTCCAGGCGCTCATCCAGCAGTTTCCAGAACTTTTCCTCATTTCCTTTTGCCAGAATACCGATCTGGGGTAGATTGATGCTGACAACGCCCTGATTGAAACGTCCTTCCCACTTGTACTCCCCGTTTTCATCCTTCCATGGAGACAGGAAGGAACGACAGCCCATGCAGGAAAATACATTGCCCTCGTAATTCTCACGCATCTTCTTGGCAGAGATATAATCGGGGTACATTCTTTTCGCGGAACACTGTGCGGCCAGTTTGGTCACATAGTCATATTTTCCGCCCTTTAAGCAGTTATTTTCATCCAATACATAAACCAGTTTCGGGAATGCGGGAGTCACATAGACACCCTTTTCATTCTTGGTTCCTTCAATCCGCTGACGCAGGATCTCCATAATGATCTGTACCGTCTCCTCCACATATTCATCGTTCTCGTCGATATGCAGGAACAGTGTCACGAAGGGAGACTGTCCATTGGTAGTCATCAGGGTATTGATCTGATACTGGATGGTCTGCACGCCGGACTTCAGTTCGTCATGCAGACGCATCTCGACGATCTTGTCCTTGGCTGCCTGATCCAGAGTATCTCCGAACTCTTCTTCCAGCTGCCTTGTGAATTTCTCCCTGCTCTTGCGCAGATATTTTCCCAGATGTTTGATATTGACGCTCTGTCCGCCGTACTGGTTGCTGGCTACCGCTGCAATGATCTGGGTGGTCACGGTACATGCCACCTGAAAGCTCTTGGGAGACTCGATCATCTTGCCGTTGATGGAGGTGCCGTTGTCCAGCATGTCCCTGATGTTGATCAGACAGCAGTTAAAGATCGGCTGGATAAAATAATCCGCATCGTGGAAATGCAGAACACCATTGTCATGAGCCATGGCGATATGCTCCGGCAGCAGCAGACGTCTGGTAACGTCTCGGGACACTTCCCCCGCAATATAGTCTCTCTGGGTGGAAGCCAGACGGGTGTTCTTGTTGGAATTCTCCTCCGCCAGTTCCTTATTCTCATTCCGGATCAGTTTCAGGATAGATTCATCCGTAGTGTTGGACTTTCTAAGCAGGCTTCTCTGGTAACGGTATACGATATATTTTTTGGCCAATGTATACTTATTGTGCTCTACCAGATGCTCCTCGATCATATCCTGGATATGCTCTACGGTCTGGGTCTGTTTTCCCTCCTGCTGCACGTCCTCCAGGATTTCCTCGATCAGCCCCTCGCTGGCACGATACCGTTCCTCCACTTCGTTGTTGGCCTTATGGATCGCTTCCCGGATCTTCTCCTCTTCATAAGGCACTACTCTGCCGTCTCTCTTCTGAATCTTCATTGCTGTTTCCCTCACTTTATATCATTCCCATAAGATACGAATTCCTGCATAAGCCGAAAGAAAAGCCGCATCGGAAGCAAGTTCCCGACACGACTTTTTCTGCAAATCATAGCGTTTCACTAGATTTTGTGTTCTCCAAGCATTTTCGTATCTACATCTTGTATTTAATATTATAGTGAGGATACCCGGAAAAAGCAAGTATCTTTTTTAAAACATTCCACGGCCGCCGTATCCGCCGAAGCACAGGCCGCCACCGCCGCAGCAGAGATTACAGAACAGATTTGCCAGACAGACCTTCAGGCACAGATCATTGCTGCCTGCATGGGGATAGCCGTAGGCTGCCTGTCTGCTCTCATACCACTGTCCACCGCTCTGCAGTCTCTGTAAGAGCAGCTGGTATTCCATATTCCGGGGATCCAGTGCCACCGCCTTGCCTGCGTGTTCCAGCGCTGCCACATTGTTGCCAAGTCCCATATGTGCCATGGCACTGTAATAATACCATCTGGCGGTCTTCTCGTGCTCTCCCATGCCATCCAGTGTATTTCTGGCTTCCCTGTAATAACCGTTTCTGAGGTAATTTCCGGCTGCCCGCAGTCTGGGCTCCTCTTCATAGCCGGAGGTCTGTTCCTGCCATCCTGCCTGCTGCCAGAAATCTCCGAAACCCTGACCATAGCCGCCATAGCTCTGGCCTCCACCGTAGCTGCCTCCCCGGCCGCTGCCATAGCTCTGTCCGCCGTAACCGCCGCCATAGCTGTAACCTTCGGTCCGCTCCTTCATGATCTGCTGGTAAGCCGCCTGGATCTCCTTGAACTTTTCTTCCGCACAATCCTTATTGGGATTGTCGATATTGGCATCGGGATGATATTTCCGGCTCAACGCCTTATATGCTTTTTTGATTTCCTCCTCGGAGGCATCTCTGCTCACTCCCAGGACACTGTATGGATCATAACTCATTTCCCGTTACCTCTTTTGCGCTGTCTTTCATCCGTTTCCTGCGCACGATTTCATAACGGCACCATACACCGGAATACAGAATATTCCGCAGGATATCCACATTCTGTAAAATAGGAAGCTGTTCGAACTCCTTGCAGCATTCCGACATCATCATGGTCAGGATCTGTCTGCATTCCTCTTCAAAGCCCGGCTCTTCATATCGTTTCCGCAGCGGATTGTAGGTTCCCTTTTTGATGTCCTGTTCGATATCTTCATAGGCATCCAGCAGATAGATGAATTTACCCAGGAAAAATCCCAGTCTCGCAAGATTATCCTTCCATTCATCCTCCCGGCAGGAGACGATCTGGGCCATAACTCTGCCAAACAATCCCGCCAGGGTATCGATATCCGCATTCCCCTGCTTTTCCGCATCGGTAAAATCCTGCATGGCCAGTGAGATATTTTTTACCTTTTCCGCATAAAGCAGGGGTTTTTTACGGAATTTTCTTTCCAGAAGGCGGCTGTATGCCAGGCCTTTCAGGCTGTGCTCATCCTCCCAGTCATCCTCCGCCTTATAGCAGGAGAACAGTACCGTCATATCCGCCACATAATCCGTAAACAAATTTCTTCTGGTGGGATGTTTTTCAAAAGGATGGGCCACGCATCTGCACTGTGCTTCCTGTTCCCGGGGTTCATATAAGCCGGTGAGCAGCATCAGGATAAAGGTCATATCGTAATTCAGGGAAAGCTGTCCCAGCCTTCCGTAGCGCTCCTTCAGGCTCTGACACAATCCGCAGTAATAGGATCGGTACACGTCGTACTCCTTAAATTTCATTTCCGACTGATTGATCACAATATATCCAAACATCTGACTCACCATCCTTTCCTATATTTTTCACCCGGCCTCCGGACCGGTCCGTCCCGTCAGCTCTTACGGATAAATTCCCCGCCGCATTTTCTGCACCGGATCGCAATCCTGCCTTTTCCTCTGGGTACCCGGAGCTTTTGTCCGCATTTCGGGCATTTGAAAATCTTATACTCTTTCCGTCCGGCAAAGGCCTTTTTCTTCCCGTTGATCCATCCGCGGACCTTCATTTCTTTTTTCAGATACCACTGGTTCTCGGCACTTCTCTTACTCATATCCTTAGAAAACATCCGGTAATACACATAGACTAACAGGGCCAGAGCCAGCACGTAAAAGATTCTCAGACCAAAAAAAGAGAGCGTCAGACAGACCAGAGCCACAATCATCAAAAACTGATTGAAGCGGTCGTTGCCATAACGCCCCCACATGAAACGCTGTAACTTCTCTTTCATGAAGTACCACCTTTCGTCCGCCACACAGGGACATTTTTTAGCTTTATCCCTATTATGATGTTCCGAAAAGCAAAATGCAATTAACTAAATATAAACTTTTGTAAAAGAACTATTATTTATTCCACAGCTTCTGTGCACGCACGTCCCAGTTCTTCGCGTATTCCGCGCACTTTCCGCACAGATGCTCCACGGATTCCGGTGACTGTAAATCGGTGGAATGGGCACCGGTCTCATGCACCATACGCTGTAAGATCTCCGGATTCTCCAGCATCGGACAGGGCTTTAAGTGGTTATCATTGAAGGGCTGGTTCGCACGGTAAGCCATGAACAGCGGCTGCTTCAACGCAGTCAGCAGATCCACTTCCCTGATCCTTGTTCACGTACTTCAGGATTCCGTCGATTGCAGTGCCGAATACGGCTCTCTCTACTTTGTGTTTGATGTCTGCCATAACGCCTACCTCGTCTCTCTTTTGTATTATTTTATCGCAGGTTTCTCTCTTTTCTCACCCTACTTTATCCATTTTCCCGGGCAGTGGTAAGATACAGCTTATCCTCTTCGTCTTCTCCTTTTTACATCCTTGAAATCATTGTATTTTTTTCGTGACATTTTGGAGAAAATGTCGTTTTCAGTTGAGTTCCCTTTATTTTTTGTTTATAATACTTTTACGGATATCTAAAAAAGAACAAAGGAGTTCCGGGATGAAAACAAAAGAATTGCTGGCTGACAGTTTTCGTGAGCTGGTGCTTACCACACCTTTTTCCAAAATATCCATCAAGATGATCACGGACGGTGCCCATGTGATCCGTCCTACTTTTTACAACTATTTTCAGGATAAATACGAAGTCATTGAATTCCTCTTCGACCGGGATATCGGCAGCAAGATGGAAGTCATGATCGACAACGATATGGAGCACGAGGCCATCAAGCTGATGTTCCTGTGCTTTGAGAAAAACAAGGAATATTACCGCCGTCTCTTCGAGATCACCGGACAGAATTGTTTTGGAGAATTTTTTGCCCATTACTGTGAAGAGACCTTTTTCCGGATCCTGACCAGGCATCCCATGAAGAAAATGCCCTGTGAGCTGATCACATCCAAGGTACTGGCGCACTACAATGCCCATCTGCTGATCGAGATTCTGAAGCTGTGGCTCTCTTCCCCGAAGGATGTCCCGGCGGAAAGAGTATTCGAAAGCTACCAGTTCATCATGCGGACACCGATCCTGGATATGATCCAGTATCCGGAGAACTGAAAAGAGACAGGCAGACCGTTAATTTCACGGCCTGCCTGTCTCTTTCTTCTTATATAATATACAACATTTTTACAATCTGGTGAGTACGAAAATATCATAGATTGCACGGATGGCGGTCTCAAAATCTTCGTTTGCCACACCGATAATGATGTTCAGCTCAGAAGATCCCTGGTCGATCATCTTGACATTGATGTTCTTGTGTGCCAGTGCGGAGAAAATTCTGCCGGCGGTACCACGGGTGGACTTCATGCCACGGCCTACCACAGCGATCAGTGCCAGATCGGACTCGATGTCAATGGCGTCGGGATTGGCCAGTCTGTGAATGCCTGCCACTACCTTCTGTTCCTTATGCATGAACTCGTCCTGATGTACGAATACCGTCATAGTATCAATACCGGAGGGAACATGCTCGAAGGAGATTCCGTTCTCCTCAAAGGCCTGTAACACTTTTCTGCCGAAACCGATCTCGGAGTTCATCATATCTTTTTCAATATTGACGGAGCAGAAGCCCTTCTTGCCGGCGATACCGGTGATGACATATTTGGACTTCTGGCAGGTGCTTCCCACGATCCAGGTGCCGTTGTCTTCGGGAGCATTGGTGTTGCGGATATTGATGGGGATACCTTCCTGACGTACCGGGAAGATGGCATCCTCGTGCAGTACGGTAGCGCCCATATAAGCCAGCTCACGAAGTTCCCGGTAGGTGATGGTCTCAATAGCTTCGGGATGGTCGATGATCCGGGGATCTGCGATCAGGAAGCCGGATACGTCAGTCCAGTTCTCATAGACATCTGCTTTGGCAGCCTTGGCCACGATAGATCCGGTGATATCGGAACCGCCTCTGGAGAAAGTCTTTACCGTTCCGTCAGGCATGGCGCCGTAGAAACCGGGTACCACTGCTTCCCTGCTTTCTGCCAGTCTGGCACGCAGTACTTCATTGGTCTTTACAGCATCAAATTCACCGTTCTCGTCAAAAAAGATCACCGTTGCGGCATCAATAAAATCATAGCCCAGATAATTTGCCATGATGATACCGTTCAGATATTCGCCACGGGAGGCAGCATAATTACTGCCGGCCTTTGCCTTAAAATTCTTCTCTATGGTCTTGAACTCCCCGCCAAGATCCAGTTTAAGCTGCAGACCGTCGATAATCTCCTGATAACGGGCCTGAATGGCATCCAGTTCTGCTTTAAAGCCCTTGCCCTGATCTGCCAGATCATAGCAGGCATACAGCATATCCGTTACCTTGGTGTCACGGGAAAATCTCTTTCCCGGTGCGGAGGGCACCACGTATCTTCTCTCCTTATCCGCGCGGATGATATTTCCTACTTTTTTGAACTGCTCTGCACTCGCCAGAGAGCTTCCACCGAATTTCACTACTTTTGACATAATATTTTCTCCTCAACTCTATCTAATAATAGTATATCCTTTTTATACCAGACGGATCCTGCCGAGCATCTGTGTCCCCAGTGCTTCGTATTTTGCCTGAAACTCTTTTTCCTTCATGCTCTGTGTGAAGTATCCGAAGTCTTCCTTCCGGTCTTCCAGATGTACCATCTGTCCACCGGGGAATGCTTCCTCTACCTCTCTTTCCGCACCGGCTTTTGCCCTGATGAAAAAGCTTCTCCCGGCCTCACCGATGTCTGCCAGTTTTACTTCCTCTTTGTCCCAGAAGCACATGATCACCTTGCCCTGATGTCTGGCACAGTCGATCACATCCGATACTACCGCGCTGGCGGTGGGAAGCTTTCCGGCACCCCGTCCGTAATACATGGAATCTCCCAGCATGTTACCCGTGACAAATACAGCATTGAACACACCGTCTACCATGGCCAGAGGATGTTCCCTGGGAAGCAGGAACGGTGCCACCATAACCTCAGCGGTATTGTCATCAATGGCACGGCTTCTGCCCAACAGCTTGATGGTATGATCCGTGGCCTTGGCATATGCGAAATCTGCCGCCGTGATCTTCGTGATGCCCTCAGTGGGGATCTTCCCGGAATCCACATTTTTGCCAAACATCAGGGAAGACAGGATTGCAATCTTGCGGCAGGCATCATGGCCTTCCACATCCGCTTCCGGATTGCGCTCCGCATAGCCTTTGTCCTGTGCTTCTTTCAGAACGGTATCGAAATCCGCCCCTTCTTTTTCCATTTTGCTTAAGATATAGTTCGTGGTACCGTTTAAGATACCATTGATGGCCTCGATCTTCTCTGCGGTCAGAGAGTAATTTAACGGACGGATAATGGGAATACCGCCGCCCACGCTGGCCTCAAACAGATAGTTGCAATTATGTTCTTTCGCGATCTGCAGCAGTTCGGGGCCGTGCCTGGCTACCAGTTCCTTATTGGAGGTGCAGACACTTTTGCCCCGTTCCAGTGCCTGTTTCGTGAACTGGTAAGCGGCTCCCACACCACCCATGGTCTCACAGACAATAGCCACGCTGTCATCCTCCAAGATGGTATTGAAATCATGAATGACTCTGTCCTCATAAGGATCTCCCGGGAAATCTCTCAGATCCAGAATGTATTTTACTTCCAGTTCCTGCGCGGACTTCTTGTTCACCATGTCCTTATTCTTCTCTATCACTTCCACCACACCGCTTCCCACGGTGCCATAGCCTAATACTGCAACATTGATCATATCATACCTTGCCTTTCTCATAGCCTGTATACTTTCAGTTACTTTAGTACCTTCTTATCTTTCCAGTTTCGACACTATTCTTTTGCCAGTATTTTTACATGATGTACACTGGGCTGTCCCTCCAGTTGTTCGATCATCCGGGAGATATCCCCCGTGGTCTGCAGCACCTGAATACTTAACGTCAGAGAAGCGATCCCGTTGATGGGAATACTCTGATGGATCGTCAGGATATTAGCCCGGTACTCTGCAATGATCTTCAGCACATCCGACAATATACCGGGTTCATCGTCCATCTGAAAGGTCAGCGTGATGGTCGTTCCCTGAGAATTGTCATGGAAGGGGAAAATATCATCTTTGTACTTATAAAAAGAACTGCGGCTGATACCTACCGCATCAACCGCTTCCTGTATGGTCAGAACCTTCTCTGACTCCAGAAGCCGCTTTGCTTCCACTACCTTTAACAGCACTTCGGGGATCGCCTTCTGCTTCACCACGAAATACTTGGTCGTTTCTCCCATATGTCATCCTTTCCGGTGGTTCGTATCCGTAGTGCGGACACTTGTTTTTCACTGAGGGATATTCTAGCACAGTAAAGTATGAAAGACAACCCCTATTTTTATCTTTTCGCGTATCTTTGACGTGCTGATCCGGTATTTGCAGGCAAATCCAGGCATAAGAAAAGAGCCTTTCGGCTCTTTTCCATTCCTCTCATCCTTAAATCAGAGGATATTTGTCTGTTAATTTCTGAATGATGGCTCTGGCTGCGGGAACCTGCTCCTCGCCGCCCTTGATGACCATGGCAATGGCCTCTGCCACCTGATCCATGTCCTCGGTGTTCAGTCCTCTGGAAGTTACCGCCGGGGTTCCCAGACGGATACCGCTGGTAACAAACGGAGACTGGGGATCATTGGGGATGGTATTCTTGTTGGCCGTGATGTGGGCCGCATCCAACAGCTTCTCCACAGCCTTGCCGGTCAGTCCGTAAGGGGTCAGGTCTACCAGCATCAGATGATTGTCCGTACCGCCGGAAACGATCTTGATATCACGGCTCATCAGCCCTTTGCACAGTGCCTGTGCGTTGTCCACGATGTTCTGCTGATATACCTTGAAGTCATCGCTCAGAGCCTCTTCGAAGCAGACAGCCTTGGCCGCGATCACATGCATCAGAGGGCCTCCCTGAATGCCGGGGAAAATTGCCTTGTTAAAGTTGAATTTCTCGTTGGCTTCCTTATTGCAGAGGATCATACCGCCTCTGGGTCCACGCAGCGTCTTGTGGGTGGTGGTGGTCACCACATCTGCATAAGGGATGGGACTGGGATGAAGGCCTGCTGCCACAAGTCCTGCGATATGCGCCATATCCACCATCAGTACCGCACCGACTTCATCTGCCACCTCACGGAACTTCTTGAAATCAATAGTACGTGCATATGCGGAAGCGCCTGCAATGATCATCTTGGGTCTGCACTCCAGTGCCAGCTCTCTCATTCTGTCATAATCCAGGAATCCGTTGTCATCCACGCCGTAAGGTACCACATGGAAATATTTACCGGACATATTCACAGGGGAACCATGGGTCAGATGTCCGCCGTGATCCAGATTCATGCCCATGATGGTATCACCGGGCTTCAGTACAGCAAACTGCACTGCCATATTCGCCTGTGCTCCGGAATGGGGCTGTACATTGGCATAATCACAGCCGAACAGCTTCCTGGCACGCTCGATTGCCAGATTCTCAATGACATCCACGCACTCACAGCCGCCGTAATATCTCTTGCCGGGATATCCTTCCGCATACTTATTGGTCAGGGGACTTCCCATAGCTGCCATAACAGCCTTACTTACCCAGTTCTCAGATGCGATCAGCTCGATATGGCTGTTCTGACGATTCTCCTCGTCAATAATGGCCTGTGCCACTTCGGGATCTACTCTTTTTACTTCATCCAATGAATACATGCCTCATTCCTCCTTATGTCACTATCACGTTAATGTGATAAACTCAGAACTAAGTATAGCATAGAACTTTTTAATTGCAAAGATGGAAAATGAACAATGTTGGCAGAAAGCCGGTTGTGTGTTAGAATAAAAATCAACATAACTTTACGAAAGATGAGGAATCCTCATGTATCATATTATTATCAATCCCGCCTCCCGCTCCGGCAGAGGGGCGAAGATCTGGGCCGAACAGGTGGAACCGGCGCTCAGGGAAAGTGCCGTGGAATATCAGGCCTATTTTTCCGGGAAGGCCGGTGAGGTCAGACGGCTGTCCGCGCAGATCACCGCCGCACATGCCGAAGAACCGGACCTAAAGCTCATCGTCCTGGGCGGTGATGGCACCATGAACGAGGCTCTTCAGGGCATCGCGGATCCTTCCAAAGTGATCCTGGGCTACATCCCCACCGGCTCCAGTAATGATCTGGCCAGAGATCTGGGTATTTCCAAAGACCCGAAGGCAGCTCTTGCTCTGATCCTTAAGAATACTGCTCCCAGAGCCATGGATCTGGGGAAGCTGACCTATCTGGATGAGGATCAGCCGGAAGAATCAAGATTTTTCGCCGTCAGCTGCGGCATCGGTTTTGACGCCGCCGTCTGTGCGGAGGCCATGAGTTCCCGGATCAAGGACACCATGAACCGGATCGGCCTTGGGAAGCTCACCTATCTTGGAATCGCCTTAAAACAACTGATCACCGCCCGCAAGGTCTCCTGTACCCTGACTGTGGAGGACAAGGTGCATGGTATCCGGGAATCCCTGGAGCTTCCCCGTTTTCTGTTCGTGACCTGTATGAGTCACCGCTACGAAGGCGGCGGTTTCATGTTCTGCCCTTCCGCCGTGGATCATGACGGTGTACTGGATCTGTGCTCGGTCGGCAACATTTCCAAAGGACTGGTGCTTTTAGCCCTGCCCACCGCCTTTTCCGGCAGGCACTATTTTGTCAAAGGCATTGATGCTTACACCGCCACACAGATGTCCATTCACACCTCCGCGCCGCTGTGGGTGCATACCGATGGTGAAGTGACCAGAAAGAGCCGCGGATTCCGTGTGGAATGTCTCCCCGGCGCGATTCGTATGATCACTCCCCAAACAACCGGAACACACTCTGAAGATTTTCTTAAGAATGCTTAAGTATTCCAAAAAAGCCTTGATTTTTTCACGCCGATGGCTATACTAAAATTGATTTTGAAGCATAGGTTTTGTAGAGAAATGAGGTTTCTATGGAAAAGCTGAGGATCTTTTATTTGAAATATAAGCATGCCATTCCTCTTATTTTATATGGCATTATTTACATGACCTGGTTCGTCTGGCTGGAGAAGAACTCCACCGGGCATTACCGGATCATACATATGGCGGCGGATGATTACATTCCATTCTGCGAGGTATTCGTCATTCCTTATCTGTTATGGTTTGTATATGTATCGGCAGTGGTCGTCTACTTCTTTTTCAAAAACAGAGAAGATTACTACCGTACCTGTATCTTCCTCTTCACGGGCATGACGATCTTTCTGATCGTATCCACCCTGTGGCCCAACGGACAGCATCTGCGTCCCGCGGTCATGCCCAGAGACAATATCTTCACCCGCATGGTGGCCGCTCTGTATCGGACAGACACTCCTACCAACCTGTGGCCCAGTATTCATGTATATAATTCCCTGGGTGCACATTTTGCCATTATCCGCAGCAAATGCTTTGAAAAGAAAAAGGGCATCCGCATCGGTTCCCTGATTCTGGCCGCCTCCATTATTATGGCGACCATGTTCATCAAACAGCACTCCGTTTTCGATGTGCTGACTGCCTTTGTCATGGCGGCTGTGATGTACACGCTGGTATACCGTTATGATCTGCTGATCGCCGTAAGAGAGTTCCGCAATAAGAGGAAGGCGAAACCGCAGATCGGCTGAAAATTGTCTGGAAACGTGCGACGGGCGCACCAGTAAAAATGCAGTGACGTTAGTTACGCCACTGCATTTCTTTTGCTCTTATTTATCTGAAATCTATCGCATTACAATACTTCTTCGCTCTTTTTCAATGCCGAAGCAATGACCGCATCCATATCATAGTAGCGGTATTCCGCCAGTCTTCCACCGAAGATCACATTCTTTTGTGTGTCTGCCAGCTTCTTGTACTCTGCGTACAGCGCACCGTTCTTCTCATCGTTGACCGGATAATACGGCTCATCCCCCGGTTTCCATTCGGAACTGTACTCTCTGCTGATAACCGTCTTCGGTAACTCCTGTCCCTGTTCATCCCTGCCGAACTCGAACCATTTGTGCTCGATGATCCGGGTCCAGGGAGTCTCACGATCCGTATAGTTCACCGCCGCATTGCCCTGGAAATTCGGTATCTCCAGCAGCTCTGTCTCGAACCTGACGGAGCGGTATTCCAGTGCTCCCAGAGAATACCCGAAATACGCATCTATCGGGCCGGTATAGACGATGGTTTCCGCCAGCTTGTCCAGTTCCTCTTTCTGCTCCAGATAGTCTGTGTTCAGCCGTACCTCGATGCCTTCCAGCAAATGCTCCACCAGCTTCGTGTAACCGCCGATGGGAATTCCCTGATACAGGGCATTGAAGTAATTGTTGTCAAACGTCAGGCGCACCGGCAGACGCTTGATAATGAAGGCCGGAAGTTCCTTACAGTCACGTCCCCACTGTTTCTCGGTGTAACCTTTTACCAGCTTTTCAAAAATATCCTTACCCACCAGAGAAATGGCCTGCTCCTCCAGATTCTTTGGCTCCGTGATCCCGGCAGCCTTACGCTGCTCTTCGATCTTCGCCGCAGCCTCTTCGGGTGTCACCACTCCCCACATTTTATTAAAAGTGTACATGTTGAAAGGCAGGGAATACAGTTCTCCGTGATAATTGGCCACCGGAGAATTGGTAAACCGGTTGAACTCTGCAAACCGCGTAATATATTTCCATACCTTCGTATCGTTCGTGTGAAAAATATGGGCTCCGTATTTGTGAACATGGATACCCTCCACGGTCTCCGTGTAGATATTTCCCGCCACATGGGGACGCTTATCAATCACCAGAACTTTTTTCCCTCTGTCGGCCGCTTCTCTTGCGAACACTGCTCCGTATAATCCGGAGCCGACCACCAGATAATCATATTTCATAATAAAACGGTTCCTTTCTTATTTCTGTACGGCAGCCTTCTGGCCAAAGACACGTTTCAAAACAAACAGCGTAGCCAGTGTCAACAGAATACCGATCACCAGACAGATTACCACATTTTGTACAAAGCCGGCAATGACATAAGTTACAAAAGAGATAGCCGCCACAGTCAGTACATAAGGAACCTGAGTGGATACGTGATTGATGTGATTACACTGTGCTCCCGCAGAAGCCATGATCGTCGTATCGGAAATAGGGGAACAATGGTCACCCATAACAGCACCTGCCAGACAGGCAGATACACCGATAATGATCAGATGCTCCGCACCGGGCACGATAGCTCCGGTCGTGGGATCGGTAAATACGCCGGTAACGATGGGGATCAGGATACCGAACGTACCCCAGCTGGTACCGGAAGCAAAGGCCAGGAAACATGCTACCAGGAAGATAATGGCCGGAAGCATATTGGTAAGTCCCGCGGATGCGCCCTGCATCAGACCTGCCACATAGACATCCGCACCTAACAGTCCGGTCATGGTCTTCAGGGTAACGGCAAAGGTCAGGATCAGCATGGCAGGTACCATGGCGATGAATCCCTGCGTCAGACAGTTCATGGCCTCCTTGAAGGATACCAGTCTTCTGCACATATAATATACAATGGCAAATAACAGTGCGATCAGGGAGCCCCAGGGAAGTCCCACGGAAGCATCCGTTGCGCTGAAGGCATCGATGAAGCCCACGCCGTCAAAAAATCCGCCGACATAAATCATGCCGATGACACAGCAGATAATCAATACAATGACCGGAATCAGCAAATCGTAGACTTTGCCTTTGGAAGAACCCCTGGGTGCATTGTCTGCATCCGCCACTCGCTCACCCTCGGTGAACAGGTCACCCTTTTCGATGGCATTACGCTCGTGTCTTGCCATGGGGCCGTAATCGAAGCCCATCAGTGCCATACCGATGACAAATACAATGGTCAACAGAGAATAATAGTTATAAGGAATGGCTCTTACGAACAGTTCGATACCGGAATACACACCTTCGTCCACCATGCCGGATACTGCTGCCGCCCAGGAAGAGATCGGTGCGATCATACAGATGGGGGCTGCGGTAGCATCAATAATATATGCCAGCTTTGCACGGGAAATCTTATGTCCGTCCGTTACCGGCTGCATAACGGAACCTACGGTCAGGCAGTTGAAATAGTCATCCACGAAGATCAACACGCCTAACAGGAAAGTGGAGAGCAGCGCACCCGCTCTGGTCTTTACATGCTTTTTCGCCCATTCGCCGAAGGCTGCGGAGCCTCCTGCCTTGTTCATCAGTGCCACCATGGTTCCCAACAGGATCAGGAACATGAAAATACCGATATTCCATGCATCCGCCACGGAGTTGATAAATCCTTCATTGATCACCGTGTCCAGCGTCCCGATGGGAGAAAATCCGGTATAGATCAACGCTCCCGTAACGATACCGATAAACAGTGATGAATATACTTCTTTTGTGATTAGTGCCAATACGATTGCCACCACCGGCGGCAGCAATGCCCAAATTGTTCCGTACATAATTTTGCCCTCTCTCGTAGTTTTTTTAACGTTTCGGAACATACAAAAGCCTTCTTATGCAAATGTATGACTTCCCGTCAGATACAGTTTTACTTTAGGGCAAACCCGTATGCCTGTCAATATTATTTTACAAATTAACGCTTTAGCACAGCAATTTATTTACTGTTTTTCCCTTTTTCGCTTTAAATCGCTAAATTCTCTTGCATCCTTGTGCATTCTGGGCTATAATGGGCAATGACATTTAGCAGAAAGGACGTGCCCTGCGCACGATGGAATACCATGAGTTTCGAATTTATTAAAAAACTGCCCACTCCTGCGGAGATCCGCAAGGAACTGCCCCTCCCTGCAGAATTAGCCAGGATCAAAGAAGAAAGAGATGCTGAGATCCGTGACGTTCTCTCCGGCAAAAGCAACAAGTTTCTGGTGATCATCGGACCCTGTTCCGCCGACAACGAAGATTCCGTATGTGATTACGTCAATCGTCTGGCCAAAGTCAACGAACAGGTAAAGGACAAGCTGATCCTGATTCCCAGAATCTACACCAACAAGCCCCGTACCACCGGCGAAGGCTACAAAGGCATCACCAGCCAGCCCGATCCCGAGAAAAAGCCGGATTTTCTGGCAGGACTGATGGCCATGCGGAAAATGCACATCCGTGCCATCAAGGAGACCGGACTGACCGCCGCAGACGAAATGTTATACCCCGAGAACTGGGGGTATGTATCCGATATCCTCTCCTATGTGGCTATCGGTGCCCGTTCCGTAGAGGATCAGCAGCATCGTCTGACCGTCAGCGGTTTCGATGTGGCTGCCGGTATGAAGAACCCTACCAGCGGAGACTTCTCCGTAATGCTGAATTCCGTATATGCAGCACAGCATCCCCACTCCTTCATCTATACCGGTTGGGAAGTGAATACCCACGGCAACGATCTGGCCCACACCGTACTGCGTGGTGCCACCAACAAGCACGGTGCCAACATTCCCAACTACCACTATGAAGATCTGATCCGTCTGTGGGAAATGTACGGCAAGATGGATCTGAAGAATCCCGCCTGTGTCATTGATGCGAACCACTCCAACTCCAACAAGCAGTTCAGGGAACAGATCCGTATCACCAAAGAAGTCATGCACAGCCGTAAACTCAGTCCCGATCTGCACAAGCTGGTCAAGGGCGTCATGATTGAGAGCTATATTGAGGAAGGCAACCAGAAGGTAGGTGCCGGCTGCTACGGCAAGTCCATCACCGATCCCTGTCTTGGCTGGGAAGACAGCGAGCGTCTGATCTACGACATCGCCGAGTACGAATAAATCGCAGTCATTGCTCAGAAGACTTGCAGGAATCCTTTCAATAACACAGGATTCACGAAACATTCCAATAAACATCCGAAGATAAGCGCCATCAGAATGAGTGCCAGTCTTCCCAATCTGCCGGGCAGGGAGCTTTTTCCCTGCCCGGTTATGTTATGGTAGAAATAAATACTCCGATGCAGGTCCTCACACCATCTGAGTAACAGGATCACGGCCGGAACATAACAAAGATAATGGGGAAAAATACTCACGATTCCCAAAAGGATCCCTTTGATCCCATACCGGAAGATCGCCGTACTCAGAAAAAATCCCACGGAGAATCCGTATTTTACCGTGATTCCTCCACAGAAGATCCATCCCAGATAAGTCGTTGCCATAATAATGAGCACCAGAAAATTCCGGCACCTTTTGCACAGTACATACCAGAACAGGAGACGACTGTCCACGGTCATATATTTCATGCGGTACAGCATATCCTCATCCAGCATTCCCTTATGATCCAGCAGCATCCCCCGTCCAAAATATACAGCGAATAATCCTGCTGCAAATCCCGTCAGAAATAAAAGGCGTAACGGAAGCTTTCCAGCCGTCAGCATGGATCGGTCCCATTTCATGTCGTTACATCTCCCCGTCAGGCGTTGTTAGTAATATATGCGGACAACATGGGAAAACATGCTTACTCATTTCTCTTTCGGAAAATCCGGAAAAAGAAAAATCCCTGTCCCGGCAGAATACCGCCTGCCGGACAGGGATTTTTTTATTCACTCAGGTATTTGGATGCATAAGTCAGAACACCGCAAATCGTCTTGGCATCCTGAATCTTGCAGTCATAGATCATCTGCTTTAATTCCTCTACGGAATACGCCTCTACATTGATGAATTCATCTTCATCCAGATGCTGGCTTCCTCTGTCCTTCAGGCCTCTGGCCAGATAAATGTCGATCTTCTCGTTACAGAAGGCCACCGTGGTATAGATAGAGGTCAGCAGTTCCACGTGATCGGTATAATAGCCGGTCTCTTCCTGCAATTCCCGCATGGCCGCCTGATCCGTTGGCTCTTCTCTCCCGTTCAGTCCGCCTGCCGGGATTTCCAGGGTCTCCCGCTCCAGGGCATTTCGGTACTGCCGCACCATCAGAAGCTTGCCGTCTTCTCTCACAGCCACCACCGCAGCTGCACCCTTATGATCGATCAGATCCCATTTTGCAATATTGCCGTTGGGGATCTGCATGGTATCCTGATAATAGTCGATAATAGCACCCTTCGCTACCAGATCTCGGCTGATACGCTTGAATTCTTCCATGACTTATCGTCCCTTCTCATCCAACTCGAATACTTATCTGCTTTCCAGTAACTTGTCTACGCTTACCATCTTGACGCAGAGCACAAACAGATCCGTAGCCATTGCCATCTCTTCCGGTGTCGGGAAGGAAGGAGCAATACGGATATTGGAGTCCTTCGGATCCTTCTTGTAGGGGAAGGTAGCACCCGCTCCGGTCAGTGTCACACCGGCTTCCTTACACTTTGCCACGATGGCTCTGGCACAGCCCTCCATAGCATCAAAAGAGATAAAATATCCACCGTTGGGCTTCGTCCAGCTGCCGATACCAAGACCGCCCAGTTCGTCCTCCAGCACCTGCAGTACGGCCTCAAATTTCGGTCGCATGATAGCTGCGTGCTTCTTCATATGTTCACGCACCCCATTGCTATCCTTAAAATAACGCACATGGCGCAACTGATTGATCTTGTCATAGCCAATGGTCTGGATGGTCATGGACTTGCGCATATCATCCAGATTTGCCTTGGAGGATGCAATAGCTGCAATACCTGCTCCGGCAAAGGTTACTTTGGAGGTAGAGCAGAACTCGAATACCATATCCGGATGTCCCGCCTTCTCACACTCGGAAAGAATCTCCAGCAGCTGATCCTGTCTGTCATCGTATAAATGATGGATCGCATAAGCATTATCCCAGAAAATACGGAAGTCCGGTGCAGCAGGCTGCAGCGCAGCAAAACGCTTTACGGTCTCATCGGAATAGGAATATCCCTGAGGATTGGAGTACTTCGGTACGCACCAGATTCCCTTGATGGCGGGATCTTCGGACACCAGCTTCTCTACCAGATCCATATCCGGTCCTTCCGGCGTCATGGGTACATTGATCATTTCGATTCCAAAATGCTCTGTAATTCCAAAATGTCTGTCATAACCGGGTACAGGACATAAAAATTTCACATGATCCAGCCTGCACCAGGGAGTATTGCCTAAAAGTCCATGGGTCATAGCCCGGGATACGGTATCATACATGATGGTCAGGCTGGCATTGCCGCAGACGATCACATTCTCCGGCTTCACTTCCAGAATGTCAGCAATCAGTTTCTTTGCTTCGGGAATACCGTCCAGTCCACCGTAATTTCGAACATCCATTCCATCCTCAGCTTTCATGGCGCTCTGAGAATTTACAATATCGAGATAATCCATCGTCATATCCAGTTGACTCGCTGCCGGTTTTCCTCTGGACATATCCAGTTTCAGGCCCTTGCCTTTTGCATCCTCATATGCAGCATTAAGCTCTGCCTTCAAAGTTAAAAGTTCTTCCTTGGATAATTCCTGATATGCTTTCATTTCGTACCATACCTTTCTCGTCTTTTCCCTGCGGGAATACGCTTTCTTCTGTGGATGTTGGATAATCGTATACAATCATACACTCCGAATATCATACTATAAGAAAGTTCTTTGTACAATACCCTTTTTAGAAATTTTTTCAAAATTGCCGGTCTGCAGGGTTATGTTTTTCTTCCCATACACACAAAAAACGTCAGACCACAGATTTTATTCCATGGTCTGACACTTTTTAATTATCCGTTATTCACACAGTTTAGAGAAAGCTTCCTCTACAAACTGAACCTTGGTTCCGATAATTACCTGTACGGAGGTCTTGCCGGGTTTGATAACGCCTGCAACACCTGCGGATTTGATGACTTTATCGTTCACAACGGTAATATCTTTTACCTGCAGTCTCAATCTTGTTGTACAGCTGTCGATGCTGGTGATATTTTCCTTGCCGCCACAGCCTTTGAGAATGGTCTCTGCAATGGTGGTATAGTCATCACTTGCCAGTTCCACGTTCTTCTCTGCTTCAATATCATCATCTTCTCTTCCGGGGGTCTTCAGATCCCATTTCTTGATAGCGAAGAGGAATACGCAGTAGAATACAGCAAATGCTGCAATGCCCAGAGGGATGATCAGCCAGGTTCTCTGTGCTGCAGGCAGGGAGGATGAGAACAGCAGATCCATCGCACCTGCGGAGAAGCTGAAGCCTGCACGGAAGCCGAGGGCAACAGTGATCATGGTGAAGATGCCGTACAGTGCTGCGTAGATCACATACAGTCCGGGAGCTAAGAACATGAATGCAAACTCAAAGGGCTCGGTAACGCCGCAGATGAAGGAACAGATTGCTGCGGAAGCTACCAGACCGATCGCTGCCTTTTTCTTGGCGGGCTTTGCACATTTTACCATTGCCAGAGCCGCACCGGGGATACCGAACATCATACAAGGGAAGAAGCCGGACATATACATTCCAAGGCTCCAGGATACATCAGCGCTTGTCTCACCTTTCCAGAAGTGCTGCAGATCTCCAAGTCCGATGGTATCGAACCAGAATACGTTGTTCAGTGCGTGATGTAATCCGGTAGGGATCAGCAGACGGTTCAGGAAAGCATAAATACCTGCGCCGACTACATCCAGACCTACGATAGCTTCACCGAGAGCTACCAGACCGCCGAACAGTAAAGGCCATACGAACAGCAGTACAACAGATGCCAGAATAGATACCACACCTGCTACGATAGCTACGCAGCGCTTACCACTGAAGAAGGACAGCCAGTCAGGAAGCTTGGTATCCTTGAACTTGTTGTAGCACATGGAACCGATAATACCGGCAATAATACCGATAAAGGGATTCGCAATCTTATTGAATGCCAGTGTCTTGGTAGCATCCTCAGCGATGGAGGGCATAATGGTCGTAACAAATCCGGTAGACAGAAGTGTTGTCAGCATCAGCCAGGAAGCCAGAGCTGCGATGCCTCCGGTACCGTCATTTTTTTCTGACATACCGACACCCACGCCGATTGCGAACAGGATCGCCATGTTATCGATCAAAGCACCGCCGGCTTTCACCAGAAACAGGCCAATCAGATTTGCCACACCCTGGATCTCACCACCCTGCATCGTTGCCGGACACAACCAGTAGCCAAGGCCCATGAGAATACCACAGATCGGCAGAACTGCTACGGGAAGCATTAACGCTTTTCCCAGTTTTTGAAGAAACTTCATACATTTCTCCTCCTTTACATTATACTTAACTGGATATACTCCAATCAGTTTCATCTGTTATACATAGTTCCTTATGAAATCTTAATTATCTCCTCACCGGGAGTGACTTCTCCTTCTTTCAGAAGAGTTATCTTTTCATAATCGTCAGTATTGCAGACCAGAACCGGTGTGATCGTATTCAATCCGGCAGCCATGATTTTCTCCAGATCCGCATCCATGAGAAGATCCCCTTTTTTCACATGGTCTCCTGCCGTAACGTGTGCTTTAAAGGGATCCCCTTTTAAAGTCACTGTGTCCAGTCCGACGTGGATCAGCAATTCCACCCCCTGATCCGTTGTCATGGTAACCGCATGAAGCGTATCGAATACCATGGATACTTCTCCATCTGCAGGAGCATATATCTTCCCCTCCGAAGGAATTACTGCGAAACCGTCTCCCAGCATTTTTTCTGAAAATGTGGGATCCGGAACCTCCGTAATCGGTACAGCCTTTCCATTGCAGGGGGATCCGATCACATTTCCTTTTGTTTTTCCTTTAAAGAAACCTAACATACAATCTCCTTTCCGTCGATATATACGCCAATAACATTCAGTTCCTTATCTAAAAGAACAAAATCGGCCTTTTTCCCGGCTGCAATACTTCCCGTCTCATGGAAGATTCCGATTTCTTTCGCCGGGTTCTCCGTTGCACACATCACTGCCGTCTCTAACGGAATCCCTGCCTCTTTCACCGCAAAACGCATACAATCCATAAGATTCGTAGCCGATCCGGCAATCGTTCCGTCATGCAGCGTGGCCAGATTCCCTCTTACCGTTACCGGCTGTCCTCCCAGCGTATATTCACCATCCTTCAGACCGGTTGCCCTCATGCTGTCGCTGATCAGGATCATCCGCTCTGCGCCAAACATGGCAAACGTAGCCCGGATCACAGATGGATGAATATGCACACCGTCGCAGATCAGTTCCACATGACATTTCTCCGAATCTCTCACTGCTCCGATCACTCCGGGATTCCTGTGGTTCATGGGCGGCATCGCGTTATATAAATGTGTCGCATGCGATGCTCCGTGCTCTATGGCTTTCCTTGCGGTATCATAGTCGGAAGCTGTATGCGCCAGCGATATAACAACTTCTCCGTTGGCTCTGTCGATAAATTCCATGGCCCCCGGTTCTTCCGGTGCAATATCTACCAGCTTGATCAGCCCGTTCGCCGCTTTCTGCAGCCGGCTGAAATATTCATAGTCACAGTGCATAATATTTTCAGCCGCCTGCGCTCCCTTCTTCGAAGGGCTGATGAACGGGCCTTCCATATTGATACCCACAAGGTGTGATCCACCATGGTACTTATATTCACCGGCATTCTTCATGACCGCCAGCAGTTCGTTTTTCGGTATTGTCATCGTAGCCGGGCAGATGCTCGTCACACCGACCGAAGCTTCGTATGCTGTGATGACATCAAGTGCCTGCTCTGTGCCGTCACACATATCCGCTCCCCTGCAGCCATGAAAATGAATATCTATCAATCCCGGGATCATATAGAATCCTTCTGCATCCACACTCCGGCTGTCTGTTTCATCTGCTTCTGCGTTGCTGATAAATCTGCCGTTTTCTACTGCCACAGTCCCTTTCAGGAATCTATGATCCTCCGTATAAATATCTGCATTCCTAATGATCATAAGACCATACCCTCTATCCTGCTAAGTGCTGCTTCATCCGCTACCAGTGTCACATCATTGTGCAGCTGTAATACCGATGCCGGAACCTGTGGAGTAATCGGTCCGAAAAATGCCTTTTCCACAATATCAGCCTTGTCCTCACCACTGGCAACGATCAATATCTTCTTTGCCTGCATAATTGTCTTGATTCCCATGGTATACGCCTGTTTCGGGACATCCTCTGCAGAAGCAAAAAATCTCTTATTGGCTTCGATCGTCGATTCCGTCAGATTCACACAGTGTACCTGTTTGTCAAAAGATTCTCCCGGCTCATTAAATCCGATGTGTCCGTTATGCCCGATGCCCAAAAGCTGTAAGTCCACACCGCCCAGTGACTGGATCAGTTCCGTATACCGCTTACATTCCTTTGCCGAATCCGGTTCCATACCGTTCGGCAGATGTGTATTTTCCACCGGAATATTCACCTGATCGAACAGATTCTGGTGCATGAAATAATAGTAGCTCTGGTCATTCTCACGGCTCAGCCCTTTATATTCGTCCAGATTTACCGTCGTGACCTCCGAAAAATCAAGATCCCCCTTCCGGAACCATTCTACCAGCTGTCTGTACAGGCCAATGGGCGTGGATCCCGTGGCCAGTCCGAGAACACAGTTCGGTTTCATGATAACCTGTGCCGATACAATGTTTGCCGCTTTTCTGCTCATGTCCGCATAATCTTTTGCTTTATATATTCTCATTGATTTCTCACTCCATTTCGCATATCCTGCTACGAACACCTGACACCGTGGGCGGTGCACACTAAGTTCATCAATTCTGTCTGCCGCCAGATTTTAAAGATTCTCACGGAAAAACTTCTGCAATTCTTCACATGCCGTATCTTCGTCCGGTCCCTCCACACTGACTTCTACCCTGTCTCCGTGTTTGACACACATTTTCATGATCTCCATCAGTTTACCCGCCGATGCGTTTTTCCCATTGCAGGCAAGTGTAACCGTGCTCTGATATTTCTTTGCCTCTTTGGTGAGTAACCCTGCCGGTCTGGCATGGAGTCCGATTTCATCCTTGATTATATAGGTAAACTGTTTCATTCTTAACGTCCTCCTTTTGATTCGACAAGCCTTTGCCCGTTTCATTTTGTGCATTTTGCGCAATATCTTTTTGCATTTCGTTTTCCATATGTGCATATTAGCACTTATTCTTTCGTTTGTCTACATCACTTTTGACATTATGTATATTTTTGAACATTTTCGTAGATTTTTGTAAACATTTTTCTAAATATGCTATACTTTATCCATCAAATTATCATTATTGTCCGGCACATCATCTAATATAGACGCTATACACCAACACATAAAAAAGCACGCTTTTAAATATTTCTACTCAAAAGCGTGCTTCTGCCAATACTCCATTTTCTGTTGGGGTCTATCTGATTAGTCCTGCACGTAGTGCCAGTATTCTACCGTGTACGCTGTCAGTGTTCCATCCCCATCACAGTGTCTTTCGGACTCAAAGGATGCCGTCTGGCTGGTATTCTGAGGGAAGTCATAATTGTAATTGTACTGAATATAACTATCCAGTGTCCAGTTACCGTCCTCACCCCTGCCATAGTAGTTTTTCTGTACCAGCTTATTGTTATCATACAAACTATCATAGCCACTCGAAGGAAGTAATTCTCCGTTATTGGGGACAATAGGGGAGATAGTGTACTCTAAATGTCTGGTAATGATCCTTCTGTTATTCACATAACTATAGATAGATTCTTCTTCGTGGCTACATACCCCACTGACGTCATAGTTCCTTGATTTTACGTGATCCATGTCGTCACCATAGGTATATAAAGTATAAGCGTAAAATTCTGCCGTGTTATCTTCCTTTATCCGGTAATAATCTTTTCTGGAAACAACATCTTGCCCCGCTACCGTAATATAGGTACAATCGACATAGTATTCGTCCACTACTTTTCCATGACTTATCTCTCGATGTACTTCACGTTTTACATTTCCCTTCTCATCAAGTTCATATTCGTCTACTGTTTTTTTATCTATTCTGGAGGCTGTTGCCGCATACTCACTTGATGGCTCATAATAGTTACTCTGTTCAGAATACACCAGCTTACCGTTTTCATACCTGCAAGTGATTACCGTCTTAGATACGCCAAACTTGTTATCAGCGTTCGACTCCCATTTTAACAGATCCGATCCACTCCATTCCTGAACTTCTGTCCCAATCTCCTCACCATTCTCATCATATGAGGTGCGCTGATAAGACCAGTCTCCGGTCTCCGGCCTCCGGCTGTCCGCAAAAGAGGAAAGATATGTTGTACCATCATCCTTCAGCATGTAATTTTTTTTGGTATAACCATATTGTTCCCCATTGCTGTCGTAATAGATCGTACCTTCTTCGTATATATACTCTCCGCCATTTTTATCACTTTCATAGGTTTTATAGCTATTGCCTTCCCAATCCTGATGGCTGGTCTGCTTACCATCTCCCTGGTAAGTAGCCGTTGCATATTTCTCCCAGTGTCCCTGCTGCTGATCCGCATTATGGTTGCCGTTGGACTGGCCTGCGTCAGTCTGGCCTGCGGCTTCCTCATAGGTTGCGTAGAAGCCCTTTACCGTTCCGTCGCTGTTGGCATAGCCGTATTTACAGCCGTTTGCCAGTGCACTGTAGTTCACCGCATCACTGCTTACTTCAAAGACACCGCTTCTCTCCATGACGCCGTACTTATTCGCGTAGTAGATGGCAGTGCCTTCCTTGTTGTAGGTAATAACATTTACATACAGATCACCATAAGTACCAAAATAGCACAAATCATCTACAGCATCTCCCGCAATGCTCTTCTTCACGTTAGTAAAGGTATCAAAGCACTCATGACCGTTGGCATCAAAATAAATTACCTGTTTGCCGTCCGGATGGTAGGTCAGGCGATCCTTCATCGGGGTTCCGTCTGCCTGAAGGAAGTAAGTATAGGTACCGTCACAGAAAAACGCATTCGTGACTTCCTTACCGTCGGCCAGATGATACCGGATGCCGTTAAAGATTCCGCCATCCTCAGTAATGTTGTAGTAAGGCGCATCAAATGCCGCCTCACCGGTGATGCCGCTTACGCCAAGTCCTGCTGTCAGAATGGCTGCCGCTGCACTGAGTTTCAAAGTAGAAAGTGACTTTTTACTCATAGACTATCTCCTCTCGTTGCTTTTGTATGTTATTCCTATAGATAACATTTTCCTTAAAACAAAATGATCCGAAAATCTGAAAATTCCGAATCATTTTGTATGTCATATAAAGTATTTGCTTTTATTGGAATCTTCTGCGCCGCTCCATCCTGATTAGTATTTTGCTACGCCGTTACCCTGCAAATAGCATCTGGTTCCGTTCCAGTCATAGGCATATCGATTGGTCATAAGAGAGCAATCTGACTGTGCATAGCCGTAGTCGCCACCTGCTCTGTCAAACGGTGTGCCGTCTGCCCATTTGGCAGTATCAGAGAAGCGGAACCACTTGCTGCGATCCATGACACCGTACTCATTCGCATAGTATAACTTCTTACCGCTCCTGTCATAAGTGACAACATCTACATACAGATAACCATATACATCAAAGAAGCAATAGTCATCTACATTTTCTCCCGTAACTGTCTTCTTTACATTGGCAAAATCACTGAATACCTCATGACCATATCCGTCAAAATAAATTACATGCACTCCGTCGGGATGATAGGTCAAACGGTTCTTCATCGCCGTTCTGTCCGCCTGGAAGAAATAAGTATAGATACCATCACAGGCAAAGCTGTTGACCACCGGGGTGCCGTCCCTATCATAGCAATAGACATTTCCGTTGTCCCGATAGAACATCAAGCCATCCGTATTGGTCGTTTCCATTCTGGTTCCACGTTCCGCCTCGTCATAGGCCGTGGTAGGTGTTGCTGAATAGCTGACCGCATATTCCGTACCGGATTGCGGACGAGAGTAATCTGCACTAGCTCCTACATGAATATAATACTTGCCCGCCGGAACCGCTACGCTGGTCATATAATCTTCCGTCAGATTAGAAGCACTGCGTCTTGGCTGTGCTTCATTATCCTTATAGAGCTCCACATAAACTCCTTTTCCTCTCTTATCCACGGTTACATTTCCATCGTACATAAAGTCGAGAGTCACCATAGATCTCGTAGAAAGCTCAAAGGAAAACCAGTCTCCATAATCGTCATCTCCCCCAAGGGTAGCATGAATCGTACGGGAAGCTGCCGTAATCGGGTTGGCTGTCTGTCTGTTATTGTTCGATTCACATTCCCAGTCGGAAGCCTCGCTCTCATGGACGGTTACAGAATATTCAATATTAATCGGTGCAAAAAGCCCCTCGTAACGACCATTATCAGTAGTAGCACTTATTTTAATGTAATATTTACCGGGGTCATACGGAAATTTCTCAGTGGCATAACTGTCTCTAAGTTTAGGCAATTCATAAAGCAATGTCTGACCATCAGCTGCATATAATTCCAATCTCCAAGCTCTATAGCCACTATTGTTCTCTACAACATGTTTATCTGTTATAAAATCTATAGAAAAATAACCTTTCTTCGTAGTCTCAAACGAATACCAGTCTGTATCATTATCCGAATCCAATACAGCTGTTACAGATTCCTCAATTGCTACCGGTGTTGCCGTGCCTTTGGTATTATTCGGTTCGCTCTCACTTGCAGCATGCGCCGTCAGACTGACAGAGCCCAACAGAGTCATAAATGCAAAGGAACACAATATTTTTGCGAATTTCCTCATATGAAATCCCTCCTATTGATTTTTGTATCGTGTCATCCCTTTAATGACGTTTTCAGTTTATCACATTGCTGCGCAATGTTCAAGTGACCGTTTTTTTTTTGTTTTATCGTCTTTATTACAATTTTCCGGACATTTATGTTTTTCCACACTTATAACCATCAAAAAACACGCTTTTGAATATTTCTACTCAAAAGCGTGCTTCTGCTAATTTCATATTTCCGTGTTAATATCTGCCATGTTCAGATTACTGTGCCATATGTCCATCGCCCTGCATATACACAAGGTTTCCATTCCAGTCATAGGTGTTGGTGTTCACCATCAGACTGCAGTCGCTGTTGGCATAGCCATAGCCGCCCGCCTTGCCTGAGAAACCAAGACCCGCATCGAACTCATTCCCTGAGAACTGGAACCAGCCGTTTCTTTCCAGTACACCGTAAGGATTTACATAGTAGAGCTTCGTTCCCGTCTTATCATAGGTGAGGGTATCAACATACATATAACCGTATACATTGAAGAAACACATATCATCCACATCCGTTCCTGAAATGCTCTTGGAAATATGGGCAAAATCGCTGAATACTTCATGACCATCCGTATCGAAGTATATTACATGCACTCCGTCCGGATGATAAGTCAGTCGGTCACGCATGGGCGTACCGTCCGCCTGAAGATAGTAAGTATAAGTTCCATCGCTGAAGAAGGAATTCCTTACCATCTGGCCACTGGGGAGATAGTAGTATGTTCCGTCCCAGGTACCGCCGTTCTCGTTAATGTTATAGTATTTTGAAGTATCTATATCCATGTCGATCTGAATCGTATACCCACAGTACAAGCACTCTTCATGCCTGCTTTTAGGTTCGCCTGCATCTGTATAACTATCTGTCATCCAGCACCCACTGTGTGCTCTCTTATTCGCCACAGTTCCGTCACATCCCGGTGCAATACATTCTAACCAATGATACTGTGCATCATAGCTCCACACTTTAGAATATACATGATGATGAGGCTCCGCAATCGTCTGCATCCGGGCAACTGGCTCGGATGCGCTGCAATCAATAGTGTATACACGTAACCCTTTGTCCTTATCGCAGGTATACCATACTACCTTACCATTCCAGATTACCGGAGTACAGTCAGAGATTCTGGCGCTGTCCGCCGAATCCCATGTATACATCGGTGTCAACATCTGACCTGCTCCGTCTAGCAGGCAATAATGCAAAGAAAAGCTGATGTCTGGATAGAAATAAAACTCGTCTCCCGTATATTCCCACAGAAGCAAGTATTTATCATCTGCTACTTTTACAAGCTGAGGAGTAAACGCCTGTCCCCCTTTATAGTTCGTAATTTGCACGGTATTCCACTCACTATTCTGTCCGTTTCGTGGCAGGGATGCTATGAAAATATTTCGCGGTGCCTCATAGCCGGTCTGATTGGCACTGGAAGACTGATCCACCGAACCGTATGCTACCATATAGTGGTCTGTGCTGACTTGATATCCTCCAATAGAAACTCCCGTTGCATTATAGGCAAAGTAATCCTTACTGTCATCAGCTTCCGCAATCGTCAATACCTTACTGTAAGAGGTTTTTCCCTGTAATGCTTTTTCCGCATCGGCTCTCTGCGGATACTGAAACCACATGATTGCTCTAAGATGAGCATCTCCAAGATCCACTGCAGTAAGCGTTCCATCTGTCGTATCCACAAACTGATCAAAAGAATGACTGACATAACCATATAAAACATATGTCATTCCTGCTTGATAGTCTGTCAAAGTCATGGTCTGTTCATTGATTTCCAACATTATATTTGCCTGATGACCGCTGTACATCCTATGGCACGTCCTAACATATAGATTTCCCGCGTATTCCGCCATCCGGCAATTTCCCGCATCAAATGGTACTGTTGTATTAAGTCCCGTCAGACGACAATCCCCCAGTCGCACCCAGTTTTTGGAATATTTTACGATCCGGAATACTTCCTCATCTTCACTGGCAGCTGAATTTTCTCTACCAAATACGAACCAGTTATATTGTTCTCCCTGAAAAAATCCACCGAACAGATCCAGTTCCATAGGAATGCTGCTACTCCTGATCAGCTGCAGATTTGTATCATAATTCTCTAACAGAATCGTTCCGTTATCGTATTCCAACCTTGTGAGGGTTCCATCCTCATTTGGAATCAGGTATGATTTTATCGTATCAGAACTGTAGTCATATCTGTCCCGTCCATACGCATTAGCGGACAGATTATCCGTAAATGTTACTTCTGCCGCTTCCGACTGCACTGAAGTGTTCTCCTGTGCATAGACATAGTTGCCACTGCCTCCTAACACACCAAGTGCCGTGACCACAGCCGCCAGTCTCCATAATCTTTGGTGTTTTTTCATTTGATATCCTCCCTCATAGCTTTTGTGCGGTCATATCTCCATTGATATCTACATTCTATCACTGCGACATTTAATATACAAGCTATCACCCAAAAAAGCACGCTTTTGAATATTTCTACTCAAAAGCGTGCTTCTGCCAATTTAATATTTCCGAGTCACTGTCTGTCCGGTTATTTCTGGACGAAATGCCAGCATTCTACGATATACTCTTTCAGATTTCCATCCCCATCGTAGGTTCTGGAAGCCTCAAATGTTACAGTCTGACTGGTATCCTGAGGGAAATTATAATTGTTATACACGGTATACCAAATCAAAGCCCAGCTGTCGTCATCTGTCCCCAGATAGCTGTTATACTGTGACAGCTTATTGTTCTCATAATATTTTTCGAAACCAAAGCTGGGAACTTTCTTTCCATTACTATCGAATTTATAATGTAAATCTTTAGTGCAGACCCATTCGTTTCCAATGTAGCTATAGGTGGATTCTGATGTACCTCCACTTTCAATGCCCCTATAGATCTGATGTAAATTAGTGCTGATGCAATTCGCATTTTCATCATAATCATATAAAATATAGTAAGATAGTTTTGCAGTGTTATCTGAATTTATATAATAATTATCCATTCTGGACATAACTTCTTTACCAGCTACTGTAATATATGTAAAATCGCTATACTCGCTATATGTATGTACACTACCACTACTATATATATCGGTTGAGTAATACTCTTGGCGTTTTACATTACCATTCTCATAGTTATAAACAGTTACACTCTCCGATTTACCATTTTCTCCCCAGGAATTGGACACCTCTTTTATCAGATCCGATCCGTTGTATTCACGAACAGTTGTTCCATTCTCCTTGCCGTTCTCATCGTAGCTGGTTTTCTGATAGGACCAGTTACCATTCAGCGGTTCCTGACCGTTCGCAACAGATCTGAGGTAGGTCTTGCCATTGCTCTTCAAGCCATAAGTTTTCATTGAATAACCACTATGATTCTGATTGTCGTCGCAGTAATCCGTATAATCAATGTACAGATACTCTCCGCCATTGCCATTATCCTCATAAATCTTGTAGCTGTCGCCTTCCCATACCTGACGACTGATCTGTTTGCCATTACCGTCGTAGGTAATTGTTTCGAATTTCTCCCAGCCATCCGGCTTGTCTGCATTATTGTTATCACTGTTGCCGTTGTTCTGACCCGCATCAGTCTGTACTGCAGCTTCCTCATAGGTAGCATAGAAGCCCTTTACCGTTCCGTCGCTGTTGGCATATCCGTATTTACAGCCGTTTGCCAGTGCACTGTAGTTCACTGCATCACTGCTTACCTCGAAGACGCCGCTTCTCTCCATGACGCCGTACTTATTTGCGTAGTAGATGGCAGTACCTTCCTTGTTGTAGGTAATAACATTTACATACAGGTTACCATAAGTACCAAAATAGCACAGATCGTCTACAGCATCTCCCGCAATGCTCTTCTTCACGTGTGCAAAGGTATCAAAGCACTCATGACCGTTGGCATCAAAATAAATCACCTGTTTACCGTCAGGATGGTAGGTCAGACGATCCTTCATTGGGGTTCCGTCTGTCTGAAGGAAGTAAGTATAGGTACCGTCACAGAAAAACGAATCGGTGACTGTGGTACCGTTCAGCACATACTGGCTGCCGTTAAAACTTCCTCCAACCTTAGTAATGTCATAGTAAGGCGCATCAAATACTGCCTCACTGGTGGTGCCGCTTACGCCAAGTCCTGCTGCCAGAATGACTGCCGCTGCACTGAGTTTCAACGCAGAAAGTGACTTTTTGCTCATAGACTATCTCCTCTCATAACTTTTGTGTGGTCATTCTTATATATAATAACATTTTTATTCTATCACTACGTCATATAAAATACAAGCAGTCATTGTTAAGCAAAAAGCTGCTGTGCCCTAAAGCACAACAGCTTTTCCTACATCGTATGAAATTGTCATTTCTGACTGGTCAGTTATTTGGCGTAATCAATTACGCGGCTCTCGCGGATCACATTTACCTTGATCTGTCCGGGATATTCCAATTCAGCTTCGATCTGCTTGGAAATATCTCTTGCCAACAGTACCATATCGGCATCTGAGATCTGCTCGGGCACTACCATAACACGAACTTCACGACCTGCCTGAATAGCAAAAGATTTATCTACACCTTTGAAATTGTTTGTGATATCTTCTAACTGTCTTAATCTGCTAGTATAGGTTTCCAGTGTTTCCCTTCTAGCTCCCGGTCTTGCAGCGGATATTGTATCAGCAGCTTGTACAATACATGCAATCAGGGAAGTAGGCTCTACATCGCCATGGTGAGACTCCACGGCATTGATCACCGTAGCGTTCTCTTTGTATTTCCGACACAGTTCAGCACCCAGCTGAATATGGGAGCCTTCCATTTCGTGGTCCACTGCCTTACCGATATCATGCAGCAGTCCCGCTCTCTTGGCAAGTCTCACATCCAGTCCCAGCTCAGCAGCCAACAGTCCTGACAGCTGTGCAACTTCGATGGAATGCTTTAATGCGTTCTGACCATAGCTGGTACGGAACTTCATCTTGCCGAGTAATCTTACAAGTTCGGGATGGATGCCATGTACGCCAACCTCCAGGGTTGCGGCTTCGCCCTCTTCCTTGATCATTACTTCGACTTCCTTCTGCGCCTTCTCTACCATCTCTTCGATTCTGGCCGGATGAATACGTCCGTCCACGATCAGCTTCTCCAGCGCAATTCTCGCTACTTCACGACGGATCGGATCAAATCCGGACAGGATTACTGCTTCCGGTGTATCATCAATGATCAGGTCTACGCCCGTCATGGTCTCCAGGGTACGGATATTACGTCCCTCACGTCCGATGATACGTCCCTTCATCTCGTCATTCGGTAACTGTACAACGGAAATTGTAGTCTCAGAGACATGGTCTGCTGCACATCTCTGTATAGCGTTAACCACATATTCCTTTGCCTTTTTGTCTGCTTCTTCTTTGGCCCGACTCTCCATTTCCTTGATCATCACGGCCGATTCATGCTTCACTTCATCTTCAACAATTTTCAATAAGTAGTCTTTTGCCTGTTCAGAGGTTAATCCGGAAATTCGTTCCAGTTCCTGCACACGCTGCTCATTCAGCCTGGAGACTTCTTCCTTCATGCGATTGAGGGATTCTTCTCTGGATGCTAAACTTGCCTCGCGCTTCTCGATGGCATCTGCTTTCTTATCGATGTTCTCTTCCTTCTGCTGAACTCTGCGCTCATACCGCTGGGCTTCCGCTCTGCGTTCCTTGATTTCTTTGTCCAGTTCATTCTTGGTACGAATGGACTCTTCCTTGACTTCCAGGAGTGATTCGCGCTTTTTGTTCTCTGCAGTCTTCAGAGCTTCATCAATAATCTCTCTTGCCTTCTCCTCTGCGTTGCCGATGGTTCCCTCCGCGTTCTTCTTCAGACGGTTCGTGGTAACCTTTGCTGTGATCAGCACTGCAGCTATAATGGCAATAACAGAAACCACTAATACTATTACAATATTAGTGTCCACTACAGGAGCACCTCCTTATGAAATTTTCATTGTACATTTTGCTCTGATAATACAAATTATCGTTCATAATAGAATGCAATTTATGTACATTCTAACAAGCAATTCACAACAGTATTAGTGTAAACTGAAATTACACCTCTGTCAAGTACAAGTCGCAATTACTCCAAAAATAGTTCCTATATCAAATCAATCTTTGTGCATTATTTCTTGCTGTTGCACACTGGTCCGCATTTTCAGAAATCGTCACTGTGCATGCCACCGATGGCTTTCCGGATAGCTTCTGCGGAAAAGCCCTTTCTCATCAGAAAAGCGTAGATTTTCTGCCGTTCCTTCCAGTCCGTCTCTCCTTCCGGATCATAATGTTTCTTGCGCAGCAGTTCCCGGATCATGCTCTGCTCGTCCTGCTCTCCGCCGTTCTCCCGCCAGATCTGCCAGGCTTCTTCCAGCGTGGCTGCGGAGATTCCCCTGCCCTGCAGATCCTGTTCGATCCGCCGTCTGCTGCGGCTGTCCTCATGGTAAGTAATATAATCCACGGCATACCGCAGATCATCAATATAATGAAAACCAGCCACATAATCAATGGCCTGCTCTATGATCTCAGCCGGGTAAAAGCCCTGTTGCAGCTTCGTCCGCAGTTGTGCCGTGGTGTACTCTCTTCCCTGCAGCAGATTCATGGCCCGTAGTTTTGCTCTCTTGGGGAGTACCTCCTGCATAATGATCCGATAGTCCTCTTCCTTTAACGGTTCGCCCTCTTTGATATGGTAAAGACGCAATTCGCCTTTGTATAATACAAAGGCGAATTCCTGATCAATATATACTTTGCTTCTCGATTTGGAAAGTTCCGTAATCTGTGTTACCAGCATGGGGCTACTCTTCCTTCTCTGCTGCGGCAGTCACATCTGCCTTTAATCCGTAATGCGCTCTGACCTTCTCGGCAATTTCGTCGCAGATGGCAGGATTATCCTTTAAGTACTGTTTGGCATTCTCACGTCCCTGTCCGATCTTATTGCCCTCGTAAGCATACCAAGCGCCGGACTTGGACACTACATCACAGCTGGCTGCCAGATCCAGAATATCTCCCACCATGGAAATACCTTCGCCGAACATAATATCAAACTCCGCTTCCTTGAAAGGAGGAGCGATCTTATTCTTCACGACCTTGACACGGGTACGGTTACCGATCACTTCACCGCCCTGCTTCAGTGCCTCGATCCTTCTGACATCCAGTCGTACGGAGGAATAGAACTTCAGTGCCCGTCCGCCGGTGGTGGTCTCCGGGTTACCGAACATCACGCCTACCTTCTCACGCAGCTGGTTAATAAAGATAACGGTACAGTTGGACTTGCTGATCACAGCGGTCAGTTTACGCAGCGCCTGAGACATCAGTCGTGCCTGTAAGCCCACATGGCTGTCTCCCATGTCACCGTCGATCTCGGCCTTGGGTACCAGTGCGGCAACGGAGTCCACTACGATAATATCAATGGCACCGGAACGGACCATGGTCTCGGTGATCTCCAGTGCCTGCTCCCCGTTATCCGGCTGGGAAATGTACAGATTGTCGATATCTACACCGATATTCTTCGCATAGACGGGATCCAGAGCATGCTCCGCATCAATAAATCCGGCAATACCGCCTCTCTTCTGTACCTCTGCGATCATATGTAAGGTAACCGTAGTCTTACCACTGGATTCCGGTCCATAGATCTCAATGATTCTTCCCTTGGGAATACCGCCCAGTCCCAATGCTATATCCAAACTTAAAGAACCGGTGGGGATGGTCTCCACGTTCATCTGTGCCGTGGGATCTCCCAGCTTCATTACCGCGCCCTTTCCGTACTGCTTCTCGATCTGGCTCAGCGCCGCATCCAATGCTTTAAGCTTATCGTCTTTTTCCATGTCAATCTCCTTTTTGTCTAAGGAACAAATGTTCTGCTTTTAACTTAGGATAAAACATTTGTTCGTGTTTGTCAATGTCTATTTTTATTATACATATTTTGTGTACATTAAAGCTCTCTCATAGTCATTCCCCCTTGTTTTTCGTTCCGATGATCGTCTGAAATTTTGGCGAATGCCTGAACATCCTGAAATGTCTGTCGATAATCAGAGATAAAAGATATAAAAAGAATGTATCACACTTCCCTGCTTCCCGCAAGGACGCATGATACATTTCTTATGTTTTCAGCACTATCTACAATTTTATTTTCCTCCGTTTTGGAGGTATCTCACAAAATATTTTTTTGTTACTTTTTACCAAATGTGACCTTGCTGAAGTATTTCAGGATACAGCTGCGCATAAGAATCAGCGCCGCAGAGGCGGATGCCTCCCGGATCTGGCTGCGGGTTCCGGAGAAATGGTACTCCTTCACCGTAACTTCTCCCTTTACACTGCATCCAATATACACCAGTCCTACCGGTTTCTCCTCGGTTCCGCCGTCCGGCCCCGCAATTCCGGTCACAGCTACGGCCACATCCGATTTCATTAACAGTGCGGCTCCTTTGACCATCTCTCCGGCAGTCTTGCTGCTGACGGCACCGTATTTGTCCAGTGTGCTCTTACGCACTCCCAGGAATTTTCGTTTTGCCTTATTGGAATAGGTCACCAACCCGGCCTTATAGCATTCCGATACACCGGGGACATTGATGAGTCTTGCCGCGATCATACCACCGGTACAGGATTCTGCGGTAGTTACCGTCAGATCATTAGCCAGCAGCAGGTCCGCCACTGCCATTTCCAGCGTGGTCTCCGCCTTGGTACTGTAAATATCCGCTCCGAAGCGGGACTTTAATTCCTTCACCACGGGTTTGATGACTTTTCCGGCTGCCTTGGCATTTTCTCCGGAAGCGGTGACACGGATATGTACCTCTCCTGTCTTGGCATAGGTCGCTATGGTGGGATTGGTCTGTTCGTCGATCAGATCCTTCAGGGTATCCTCCACCTGGCTTTCCGGTACTCCGCAGATCTTCACGGTCTGGGAACAGATAATTCCGGGAGTCAGCCCTTCCAGATAAGGGAATACCTGCTGTTCGAACATGGGGATCAGTTCCGCAGGCGGTCCCGGCAGCAATACGATTTGATTCTTCTCCGTCTCTAATATGATGCCCGGAGCCGTTCCGTTGTCATTGTCCAGTACCTTCGCTCCCTCCGGCACCATGGCCTGTTTCCAGTTATTTTCCGTAGGCTGGATATCCCTTACCGCAAAAAATTCGGCAATACGCTCCATGCTGTGGTCATCCACCGACAGACTCTTTCCGCAGACCTTCGCCACAGTCTCCTTGGTCAGATCGTCCTCTGTGGGTCCCAGTCCTCCGGATAACAGGATCACATCCGAGCGTTCCATGGCACATTTTAACACGCCTTCCAGTCTCTCCGCATTATCTCCCACCACCGTCTGGTAGTAGCAGTCCAGTCCGGCTCCCGCCAGCTTTTCCGCCAGATAAGCTGCATTTGTATTTACAATGTTCCCCAGTAGTATTTCGGTACCTACACAGATGATCTCCGCCGTCATATCTTTACCGCCTTTCGCTGTCGCTTGTCCTACATCTTTTCCACAAACAGTATACTACACTTCGGAAGCAGAGAAAAGGAAATCTTTTACTCCCGTGTATTTTCCATCTCCACCTTTTCCCGGTTCCAAAGCTGGTGCCGTATTTTTTCATCTGTTCCCCTGTGACTCCGCTCCCGCCACTGGGTGGGGGTGCATTCGTACCGCTTCTGAAAACTCCGGTGGAAGGTCCGCATATTGGGAAATCCGCATTCGTAGCTGATCTCCGTCACGGTCTTCCTGCTGTCCTTCAGCAGATTGCAGGCCAGAATCATCCGCTGCTGTGCCACATAGGAGGGAAAGGAGATATTTAACTGGGAAGAAAAAATATGGGAAAGATAATACGGACTGATGCCCAGTTCCTTCGCCACCTTCTGAGCCGTCAGTTCTCCGGTGATATTGTCGTTGATATATTGCAGAAGCTTCTGCGTGATGTTCAGATCCGAGGGCTTGTCCTTTTTGATCACCGGAATATTTTCATACATATCCGCCAGCAGTGCCATCAGAAGCCCCTTGTCCTGCCGGAACGGCCGCAGTTCCTTATGCAGACCGATATCCGACAAAATGTCCAGTACCATCTGTCCGTAGCGGCTGAGCATGCTTTTCTGAAAATAGGGAGACTTCATATCATAATAGGTAAGTTCTTTCTGGAATTCTCCGATGGAATCCATATCCGCAATGATCAGAAGCATTCCCACCTCTCCTACAGAACTGTAGGAATGGATCTGGTTCGGATAGATCATCAGGCAGTCTCCGGCGGTCAGATGATAATTCACCCCCGCTACCGTGGCATCCATCTCCCCTTCCGTCACATGGACGAATTCCATGTGCTTATGCAGATGGAACGGGAAGTTCGGGTGCCACCAGACATGACAATCATAGACCTTTTTCCGGCTCTCATAAAACGGTTTTACTGTATTCATACCAATCCCCATATCTTTCCCGGTCTGCAAACTTCGGGCCGCAGACGCAAAGTTTAAAATGCTCTGTATTTTACATACCATATTCCGTTCCTGATTTCTACTGTTTTTCTTAAAAATAGCAATTTTTGTCCTATATGTAATTTCTTTTTGTCGTGCAGTCCACACATTTTTCACGTACAATAAGCTTAAATGAAAGCAGTTCCAATTTTCAAAAAATAAAAAGAGAGATATTTTATGAATCGTACAGAAGCCAGAGAAAAAGCTGCCGCACTGGTAGCGCAAATGACAATAGAAGAAGCTGCTTCCCAGCTGTTGCACTCCGCTCCCGCGATTCCCCGTCTGGGCATTCCCGCCTATGACTGGTGGAGCGAAGCCCTCCATGGAGTCGCCAGAGCCGGCACTGCCACCTGCTATCCGCAGGCAATCGGTCTTGGTGCAACTTTTGACCGTGAACTATTGCAGACGATTGCCGGTTCCATCGCGCTGGAAGCCCGGGCAAAATATAATGCCTATTCCCGTCTCGGAGACCGTACCCGTTACAAGGGTGTGACCATGTGGTCTCCCAATATCAATATCTTCCGTGATCCCCGCTGGGGAAGAGGTCAGGAGACCTACGGCGAAGATCCTGTGCTTACCGCTGCACTTGGCTGTGCTTTCGTGGAAGGATTACAGACGAAACAGGACGGTTATCTGACTACCGCCGCCTGTGCCAAGCATTTTGCGGTACACTCCGGTCCGGAAGCCCTGCGTCACAGCTTTGACGCCAAAGCGACGAAGAAAGATCTATGGGAAACTTATCTTCCCGCTTTTGAGGCCCTGGTGACAAAGGCTGATGTGGAAGCCGTCATGGGTGCTTACAACCGTACCAACGAGGAGCCATGCTGTGCACACTCCTATCTTATGGAAGAAGTGCTCCGCGGCAAATGGCATTTTGACGGCCATTTCGTCTCCGACTGCTGGGCGATCCGGGATTTCCACGAAGGGCATCATGTGACTGCCTTTCCCGAGGATTCCGCCGCCCTCGCTCTGGAAAAGGGCTGCGACCTAAACTGCGGCTGCACCTATGAATATATCTTGCAGGCTTATAAGCAGGGAAAAGTCAGCGAAGAAGAGATCCGCCGCAGCGCGGAAAGACTTTTTACCACCAGATATCTGTTAGGACTCTTCGACCACAGTTCCCTGGATGAGATTCCCTACAATGTAGTGGGCTGTAAAGAACACCGGGAACTGGCTTATCAGGCTGCTGTGGAAAGCTGTGTACTGTTAAAAAATGACGGCACACTGCCCCTTTCCCTGAAAGATAAAAAGCGAGTGGCTGTCATCGGTCCCAATGCCGACAGTCATGCCGCACTGGTGGGCAACTACCACGGTACTCCGCCCCGCTCCATCACCGTGGTGGAGGGTATCACAAGAATCTGTGAGAATACCGGCTGGGATGTCAATTATGCGGAGGGGTGTCTCCTCTATGACGATCCTTCGGTTCGGAAAGTATTCCAGAACTACCGCATCCCGGAGGCTGTGGCATTAGCGGAATCCTGCGATCTGGCCATTGTATGTGTCGGTCTCGACTCCACACTGGAAGGAGAACAGGGAGATGTCGGCAATGCCTTTGCCAGCGGAGACAAACCGGATCTGCTGCTTCCCAGGATTCAGAGGGAACTGGTGGAACAGGTCATTGCTGCCGGAACACCGGTGATCCTGATTGATCTGGCCGGAAGTCCCATTGATCTGTCCGCCTACGAAGATCAGGTATCTGCAATCCTGCATGCCTGGTATCCCGGCGGAGAGGGAGGACGGGCCATTGCAGATATCCTGTTCGGCAAGGTATCTCCCGGCGGCAAGCTGCCGCTTACCTTCTATTATAATGACGGGCCTCTGCCGGACATTACCGATTACCACATGATCGGACGCACCTACCGCTATTTCGAAGGCAGGCCCTGGAAGCCTTTCGGCTTCGGACTCACCTACGGTGATTTGCAGATCACGGGGGCCCAGGTGACAGAGGTTGATTACACAAAAGAAATCCCTTCCGCGCTGATCACCGTCCACTGCCAGAACCCTACAGAGCGTAACCTGAGTGATGTCTTACAGGTATATGCTCATGTGAACGGTTCCATCAACGAAGTTCCCAACCACAAGTTGGCTTCTTTTGAAAGAATCCGTCTGGAAGCCGGAGAAAGCAAAGAATTTCGGATCACCGTTCCGGGTGCTGCTTTTACTACCGTAGACGATTCCGGCTGCCGGAGCTGCGATGGCACCTCCGTTACCCTGTATCTGGGATTTTCCCAGCCGGACCTCACAGAAGACGGTCAGAAGGTCTATGCAAGTGGCAAAGGTCAGATCTTCGAGGTTACTTTACAATGAGCATTCTGGCAGAAGCCATTTGCTATAGAGAGATGTATTTAAATAAGGAGGCTAAATCCTCTCCTCGCCAGAGGGGAAATTTCACTTCGTGAAATTGGATTTTCCTTCGGAAAACAAGGAGGATTACAATGAAAAGAAACAAGATCTTAAGCCTGTTGCTGTCAGTTTCCATGCTGACTGCACTCACCGCCTGCGGAAGTCAGGGTTCCGATACTCCCGCAGCATCCACCACCGATAGCGGAAGCACTACCGCCGCTGCCGAAAGCACCGCTTCTTCCGATGACAGTTATGTACTGGATAAGGTTACCATCGTTGTAGACGGTACTTTCAATGCCTCTGTAGATGCTTATCAGGACAAGTTCATTGAGCAGTGGGACGCTGCTGTCAGTGAAGCACTTGGTCATCCCATCAGCCTGAATATCCAACAGTTAGACCATTCCAGTTATGTAGACGGTGTTGGTCGTCTGTTTGCCAGCGGCGATTACCCTGACGTAATTCTGCTGAATGCCGGTCAGTATGCCGAATATGCAAAAACCGGTCTTCTGTGGGATATGACAGCTGCTTATGATAATGCAAAATTCCAGAGCCATATGGTACTGCCCGCAGTTAACCAGAATGTCCGCATCGACGGCAAACAGTATGGTCTGTCCACCGGTCTCGGCGGCGGTTGTATCACCTATGTTAAGCAGGCATGGCTGGATGCTGTCGGCATGAAGGCTGAGGACATTACCGACTGGGATTCCTACTATGCAATGTTAAAGGCATTCACCGATCAGGATCCCGACGGCAATGGCAAGAATGATACCTATGGTGTTGCTGCCGCAGGATTTATCGGTTCCGAAGCTCCTTATACCAACTATCTGCCTCAGTTCTGGCAGAATGCATACCCCAGCTTCACCTATGATGAGAATGGTGTATGGTATGACGGTTTCAACACTCAGGAGACCAAGGATGCCCTGCTTCGTTTACAGCAGGCTTACGCAGATGGCGTCATCGATCCCGAGTCCCTGACCATGGGCACCAAGGATGTCCGTGAAAAATGGTGGTCTTCCGACCAGTCCGGTTCCTTCGGTGCTTTCACCTACTGGTCCGGTTACTGGAATGATAACCTGGTTAACAATATGGATAAGAACGGTGTAGATTCCGGACTGGCAAGACTGGTTCCCATTGCCGAAATGGATGGCTACCTGAACAGAGAATCTCCTGTATACTGCATCATTGATGACGGTGACGGCGATGATTCCAGAGAGCAGGCAATCTTCGATGCGGTCTTCGAGACCATGTTCGATGGCGGTACTGTACAAACTCTGTGGGTATACGGCGCAGAAGGCTACCATTGGTCTACTGAGGCTGAGACTATTGTTACCGGTGAAGGTACTGACAATGCCAAGACCTATGAATACAAAGACGGTGAGTTCCATCTGCGTCTGAATCCTTCCGATCCCAGTGCATTATGGAAAAAGAATGCTATCGATCCTTCTTCCATGATCTGCTCCTTAGAGAATGGTTTTGAATCCGCTACCGATCTGACCAAGGAATGTAACGAGTTCTTCTCCGAACACAGCGTAGACGCTCCCCACTCCGCTTCCTGTGACGGTATTACCAACTACGGTGGTACGATCAGCGATGCCAGAAATGATGTTATCGCTGAGGTTGTTGTAAAGGGCGGAGATGTAGAAGCGGCTATGGCAAATTACGTCAAGACCACTCAGGAAATGGTAAATGAAATTCTTGGAGAATTAAATGCACAGTAAGAAGTATAACGGATAGTACTTTTTCAAAATCAATTTCTCAACTCCCAAAACAGCCGCTTCACGGAATGTGAAGCGGCTGTTTGCAGTAACTGGGAAGTTACGCGGCGAACTCCCTCCTGTGCTTCGCTTCCGCCTCAGCGTAAATAGTTTATAGGTATGAGTTGCTTATTTTGTTGCTGATACCCACGCTATGGAAAGTTTGAGGGTATGAGAAACTTGTTTTGCTGCTGATACCCACACTATGGAAAAATTGAGGGTATGAGAAGCTTATTTTGCTGCTGATACCCACACTATGGAAAAATTGAGGGTATGAGAAGCTTGTTTTGCTGCTGATACCCATGCTATGGAAAAATTGAAGGTATGAGAAGCTTGTTTTGCTGCTGATACCCACACTATGGAAAAATTGAGGGTATGAGAAGCTTGTTTTGCTGCTGATACCCAAATCGTGGAAACCGTAAGGTATAACAAGGGAACTTTGTATTCCCAAATGCCTACGGTTGGTGTTCGTCAGTCTAAGGCTCCCTCCGCTACGAACCATGCCTATTCATAAGATTGTCAGCAAAGAACGCTGTCAATCTTATTTCATAGACGGCTGTCGAGCGTGTCCGTTGGACGCACAGTATAAAAATAGAACGAAATAACCTCTTGTGTGAGCAAGCTCCCACCGAGGTATTCCGTTCTATTTTTGCATGGCTCGTAGCTAGGCTAACTTTCTATTTATTTCGTATCTTTCATAACGTCTTTGTTCTTCACCAGATAATCGATCAGGGATACTACAGTAAGAATCAGGGCGACCCACATAATAATATCGGTGAGGATCTGTAGCTGCGGGAAGTTGGCGATCATCAGGCAGATCATGACCATCTGGAAGGTGGTCTTGAACTTGCCCCAGTAGCTTGCCGCAATGACTACCCCATTGTCAGAAGCAATCAGGCGGAAACCACTGATGATGAACTCTCTGGCGATAATGATGATGACCACCCAGGAAGGAATGCGGTTCATCTCGATCAGGGCGATCATAGCGGAGCATACTAACAGCTTATCCGCCAGCGGATCCATGAACTTACCGAAATCTGTAATCAGGTTATATTTTCTGGCGATCTTGCCATCGATCAGGTCTGTCAGGCTGGCGATAATGAAAATGGCCAGTGCGATCATATCCGTCACGAAGGTGTTGTCGCCAAACCATCCAGCCTGACCTCCCAGCAACAGGATAATGAACGGTACGATCAGAATCACGCGGAAAATAGTCAGCTTGTTAGGCAGATTCATCTTACTCATGGTATATCTCTCCTATCAGATCATATTCATTGGAATCGGTGACCAGAACCTTGACAAAATCTCCGGTCATGAGATTCGCTGAAGTATTTACAAACAGATAGCCGTCCACATTGGGAGCATCTCTGTAAGTTCTTGCAACATAGGTCTCTTCGTCCGCCACCTTGCCTTCGATCATAACGGTCAGGATGCGGCCCACCATATCCTCCGCCTTGTCAAAAGCGATGGCCTGCTGCAGTTCCATCAGTTCGTTTCTGCGGAATTCCTTGACCTCCTGCGGTACCTGGTCTTCCATGGTGGCTGCGGGAGTATCTTCCTCCTGGGAATAGGGGAACACGCCCAGACGGTCGAATTCCATCTCATTGACGAAACGATACAGTTCCTCGAAATCCTCCTGAGTCTCTCCGGGGAATCCACTGATCAGTGTGGTTCTTAAGCAGATATCGGGAATTTTCTCCCGAAGCTTACCGATGATGGCACGGAGTTCTGCCTGATCGGTCCGCCTTCCCATGCGCTTCAACACATTGTCGGAAGCATGCTGGATGGGAATATCCAGATAGTTGCAGACCTTTGGTTCTGCAGCGATGGCATCAATCAGTTCGTCCGTGATCTCCTCGGGATAGCAATATAAAATACGGATCCAGTAAATACCGGGAATCTGCGCCAGTTCATGTAAAAGCCTGGGCAGTTCCTTTTTCCCATACAGATCCACTCCATACAGGGTGGTCTCCTGTGCTACCAGGATCAGTTCCCTTACTCCCTTGTCCGCCAGTTCTGTGGCTTCCTTGATGAGGCTTTCCATGGGAACGCTGCGGTAATTGCCTCTGACCTTCGGAATAATGCAGTAAGTACAGTGCTTGTCACAGCCTTCTGCAATTTTCAGATACGCAAAATGTCCGCCTGTAGTGACAACCCGGTTGGTCTCTGTCACAGGGGCGGCATTGATGTCTTCGTAATGATTCTGTTTCCGGCCTGCCAGGATCTCCTCCAGAGCGGCCACGATCTCATTGATGGCAGTAGTTCCTATGATGGCGTCCACCTGCGGAATCTCCTTCTGGATCTCCTCACGGTAGCGCTGTGCCAGACAGCCGGCTGCGATCAGGGCTTTGACCTGTCCGCTGTCCTTCAGTTCTCCCATCTGCAATAATGTATTGATGCTCTCTTCCTTGGCATCACCGATAAAGCAGCAGGTGTTTACCACTACAACATCTGCCTCTGCTTCATCGTCCGTGAAGGTATAACCTTTTTCCTGGAGCATGCCAAGCATCTTCTCGGAATCCACAAGATTCTTGTCACAGCCCAGGGATACAAACAATATCTTCATGTGTCCTATGCTTCCTCATCATCACCAAGGATCTTAATCTTACCCTGATTCAGTTCCTCGACTGCGATAGACAGGGGCTTATCCACCTTAGCGGTTACCAGAGGCTCTTCTCCTGCGATGATCTGTCTTGCTCTCTTGGCGGTTGCCATAACGATAGAATAACGGCTGTTGACAACAGGTGCTTCACCGGGTTCTACCTCGCTGTTTACTACTTTCATTAAATCGGTATAAGAGGGATGTAACATTTTATTTTGCTCCTTTCGCGAAACCTTTCAGTTCCTCTCTGATCTCTTTGATAAATTCTCTACGACGGGACGGTTCATTTTTCGCCGCTTCCACAAACTTCTGCACTTCTGCGGCACACACATCCAGATCATCGTTCACTACTATATAATCATAGGCATCCATGCCTTCTGATTCTTCATAAGCCCGGGCCAGTCTCTGTGCAATGACATCCGCTGTCTCGGTTCCTCTGCCCACCAGTCTCTTCTGCAATTCTTCTCCACTGGGCGGAGTGACAAACAGTAACAGACTCTCCGGGAACTGCTCCTTGATCTTCATGGCTCCCTGGATCTCGATCTCCAAAATGACATCCTTGCCTGCCTGCATCTGCTCTTCTACATAAGCCTTCGGCGTTCCGTAATAATTGCCGCAATACTGAGCATACTCGATAAATCCGTTTTTTGCAATATTTTCTTCGAATTGTTCTCTGGTGCGGAAGAAATATTCTCTTCCGTCCTCCTCGCCTTCTCTGGGGCCTCTGGTGGTCATGGAAATGGACAACGCATAATTGTCATATTCCGATAACAGCTTTTTCACCAAAGTTCCCTTTCCAGCTCCGGAGAATCCGGAGATCACCATTAATATTCCTTTATTCTGCATCTTCTCTGTCCTCTTTTTCCTCTTCCGGCCACAGTGCCTGTGCTCTTCCCGCTATGGTCTCGGGGAGCAGAGCCGACAGAACGACCTGACTGTTCTCCATGACCAGTACCGATTTCGTCTTCCGTCCCTGGGTGGCATCGATTGCCTGCCCGGTCTCCTTGGCCTTCTGCACCAGCCGTTTGATGGGTGCTGCTTCCGGACTGACGATGGCGATGATCTTATCTGTATTTACAATATTGCCAAATCCTATATGGATCAATCGGTTCATGGTATTGCCTTTCATGACTATACAGTTCCCATTCGCAAAAATCTCACGATATTATGCTTCCTGCTGCTTCGCAGCTTGTTATTCGATATTCTGGATCTGTTCTCTGACCTTTTCAATCTCGGTCTTAAGTTCAATGGCACAGTTCGATATCTCCAGATCGTTAGACTTGGACAGGATGGTGTTGGCCTCGCGGTTCATCTCCTGTGCCAGGAAATCCAGCTTTCTTCCGATGCTTCCACCGACCATCAACGTACTCTTCGTGGTCTCGATATGGCTGCGCAGTCTCACCAGTTCCTCATCCACGCATACCTTATCCGCGAAGATCGTCACCTCCGTCAGAAGTCTTCCTTCATCTACCGTAGTATCACCCAACAGTTCCTTCACCCGGTCTTCCAGTCTCTGACGATATTCCGCAATGATCCGGGGCGAACGCTCCGTGATGAAATCCACCAGCTTCAGCATGCCGTCCAGTTTACCGATCAGGTCGTCCCTCAGATGTTCTCCTTCCGTGATCCGGGTCTGTACAAACATCTCGCAGGCACCTTTCAGGGTTCTCTGCAGTTCCTTCCACAGTTCTTCCTCGTCGATATCCTGCTCTTCCATCACAAACACATCCGGATACTTGGACAGGGTAGACACCCGGATATCGCAGTCCAGATCAAAATCACTGGCCATCTGCTTCAGATATCCCAGATATTCTGCCGCCAGTTCCCTGTTGTAACGGACATTGGAAGTATTCTCGGAAAAATCCTCATAAGTAATGAACAGATCTACTTTACCTCTGGAAATATAATTCTTCAGTTCACTGCGGATCGCAGATTCGAAGAAATTCAGTTTCTTCGGCATTTTGATGTTCACGTCAAGGTAGCGATGATTTACCGACTTCATCTCTACGGTAAACTTTCTGTTATTCTCGGCAGTTTCACATCTGCCAAATCCCGTCATACTCTTGATCATAGCTTCTCCTGTTGTAAGGGTGCGTAAAGCCTTCCGCAATTTACGGTTTTCATTCTATTATAGAATAAATATGCCCTTTCCGTCAAGTGCATCGCCCCTATTTCCACTCGTCGTAATGCTCCAGAAAATGGTGCTTCACGCCATCTTCCTTATAAGCGATGATCGTGCGTAAGTTTACATTTTCCACGCTCTTGAAAATATTCCCTTCGATGAAGGGATTGGTCTGCTTCAGGGAAGCGATCAGGTTCTTGATCTCCATACGCTTGGAAGGGCTGCTGCCATCGGTACGACAGGTGGTACAGGTATCCGTGAACCGGCAGGCACACTGGATAAAATGCAGATCATTGTAATCTCTCCAGTGTTTGATGTCGTCCTCCCGGATCAAATACATGGGGCGGATCAGCTCCATGCCCTCAAAATTCGTGCTGTGAAGCTTCGGCATCATGGTCTGCACCTGTCCGCCGTACAGCATTCCCATGAGGATTGTCTCGATGACATCATCGTAGTGATGTCCCAGCGCGATCTTGTTGCAGCCCAGTTCCTTCGCATGACTGTACAGATAGCCCCTGCGCATTCTGGCACACAGATAGCAGGGGGAATCCTCTATGTCATACACTGCATCAAAAATCTGGGATTCGAAAATAGTGATGGGAATATCCATCAGCTTCGCATTATTCTCAATGATCTTGCGGTTGGCCTCGCTGTAGCCGGGATCCATCACCAGAAATACCAGTTCAAAGGGAAACTTGTTATGGCGCTTCAACTCCTGGAACAGCTTCGCCATCAGCATGGAATCCTTACCGCCGGAGATACATACGGCGATCTTGTCGTTCTCCCGGATCATATCATATTCATTGATAGCCTTGGCAAATCGGGAAAACAGGACTTTATGGAATTTTTTGCGGATGCTTTTTTCAATCTCCCGTGCCCGCTCGTTTTCTTTTTCTCCGGGCTGTTCCTTCTGCATCAGGTTCAGAAGCCATCCGGTATAGCCGCCCTGTAAGCTGTATACGTCCATTCCCAGTTCCCGGAAATATTCTGCGGACACCTTACTATTCTGTCCACGGCTGCAATACAGGATCACTTTTTTATCCCCTGCTGCCGCGGCCAGCTTGTCCACCAGTTCACATTCAGGGATTGCAATGGCTCCGGGAATCATTCCATAGTTTACTGCTTCATCCCCTCTGGTATCCACCAGGATGTATCGGTCAGGGTCCCGGGACTGTAGTTCTTCCCATGTAATCTCAATGGGCTGTATTGTCTCTTTTTCTTCCATTTTTAACTTCCTTTACTCTGCCCGAACAGGCAGTCTATTGTTTTTCCTCTCTCCATCTGCTACACTGTTGTTAAAAACATGGTAACTGAATCGTTACATAACATCCATAGAAAGGCATACAAATGATTCCTTATACTACTTTAGATTCCATTATAGCCCAAATGCCCGAACGCACCGGTCACACTCTGTTAGATGAAAAACAGGGGTGTGTAAACGGTTGTCGCATGGGCGTATCCCTCTATCGTAATACAGAATATCACATGCCGCAAAAGCATGACGACCAGGAAGGCTTCTTCGTGTTGGACGGAAAAGGATATGCTCTCGTCGGTGGCGAAGAAATCCCTCTTCTGCCCGGTACCGCCTTTATGGTACCTGCTCACACAGATCATGTGATCAGACGGGATCCTTCCTGTGACTGCTGTAAGGTACTGTGGTTCCATGCCGCAGCAGAATGATCCTCAGTCCCCACCTGCCGCCAGAAGTTCCGGAAGCTGTGTCTGAAGTTCGGTCAGGCTGTCACACTTTCCATCTACCAAGGCAAGGATCTCTTCTGTGGGCGGCAGTTGGTCCGGTACCATCACAGTATACAGCCCTGCCGCGTGGGCGGAGCGGATGCCGTTAAAGGAATCCTCCACCGCCATAGCCTGTCCGGGTGCCACCCCCAGTTCCTCACAGGCCTTCACGTAAATATCCGGTGCGGGCTTGCCGTTTTCCACCATGTCCCCGCAGACGATTTTCTGAAAATATGATGTGATTCCCGCTCTGTCCAGATGCTCCATGACTGCTGTTTTTCTCGTAGAGGAAGCCAGTGCCACCGGAACTTCGTTCTGCTTCAGATATTCCAGGATCTCATGCACACCCGGCTTCTCCGGGAGGCCTTCCCGCTCCTCCTTTTCCCTGAATCTACGACTGCAGTCCTCATGTAATTCCTCAAAGGAAACGTCGATGCCCTGCTCTGCCTTCACCGCCTCGAACACTTCCTTTGTGCCCTGCAGGGTTCTGCCGATACAGGCCTTGGAGATTTCATCCACATTTTTAAGTCCCTTCGGCTCGGCTGCTTCTCTCCAGCACTCCATGTACATTCTCTCGGTATCAAAGAGGACACCGTCCATATCAAATACCACTGCGGTTATTGTTGTCTTCATAATTCTCCTTGTCACTTTGCACGTAAATAGTAATCAATGATCTCTGTCTCTTCCATGGAAATATAGGTGCCGTACATGGCTATGTTGCAGCACAGCACCCGGCTCCCTCCGGGGAAGATCATCTCATATCCTTTGGATGAAGCCAAACCCGGATATCTCTCATCCGCTCTTCCATAGGAAAAATACACGGCGGAATTGCCTATCTTCAAAGTTTTCGGTGCACCGATCCCTCCGGCGATCAGAACCTCATCCTTTTTCCATTCAAAAAAGCTCCAGTTCTTTTTCTCACCGAGTTGTCTTGGTTCTCTGCTTCGCTCCGTCAGCAGAATCTTACCCTGTGTATTTAAAAATGTCAATGCTCCGGTCTTCTTATCCACACGGATTTTCGCATATCCCGCCATAATTTCCACCAGGGACGGAGTTTCCCGCACCGTGCATTTGAGATCTTCCGCTGCCGTCACCGCCGCTTTCGGGAACTCACGGCATTGTCCTTTTGCAAAACAAACGCGGAAAAGATCCGCCGCAAGAGGTGTAATCCGCAAGGTTCCGTAGCTGCTCAGAAGATCCACACAGCCCTTGCCCTTCATGACCATGCGCACTGCACAGTCGATCCGGGAATGTCCGGCGGGCATCAGCGTTTTAGCATCCGGCATGTCGCCGTACTCGCCGTTATTTTCTGCCATCCGCTTTGATCCGGGCATCCCCTGCTGTCCTGTCCGCTTCGATTCGGGTTCCCCTGACTGTCCTGCGTTCTTCGGTGTAGAGCCCTCTGTCGTCATCTGGCTGTTTCGTGTCACGATGATCTTCTTCGGTCCGTACCGCTCTCTCGAAAGCCTCTCCTTTTCCGCTTCCTGCGCCCGCTGTCTGTAAACCTCTTCCTTTGTTTTCTCCGGCTCTGCCGGTTTTGTCACCGTTTTCAACGGCTTCTTCCGGGCATCTGCGGTGAGGCGCATTCTCTGCTTCTGCTCCGGGGATACGGGATCGGCAATCAGACCGGTGAGTTTCCCCCGGTACAGCACCGTCAGTTCATGCAGGGCTCTGGTGGCTGCTACATACAGCTGCTTCACATATCCGTCCTCCACCGGGTAATCCTTCTCCGAAGCGTTGAAGATCAATACTGCATCGAATTCCAGACCCTTGGTATATTTGAGTGGAAGTACCATGACACCCTCGCCGATCTCCCATTTCCCCGCATCCCCGGTATTCAGTTCCACGCTGCCCCGTAAGGCTGCCGTTACTTCCTGCGCCTCCGCTTCGTCAATGCAGACCACGGCAATGGTGTCCAGTCCCTTGCTCTGCCATTTCCGGATCGTCTGCTCTGCCTGTGTCACCTGTTCCATAAAATCCGCACATTTTTTCACCGTAACCGGTTCCCCGTGACGGATGATAGGCTCCACCGGATAAACCGGAAAACTTCCATGGTACAGAATATCCGTGGCAAACTCCGAGATCTCCACCGTGTTACGGTAGCTTTTCTGTAAAACACCAAAATAATCAAATTCTCCGGGCAGCATCAGTTTCCGCAGTTCCGTCCAGTCGTTGAGACCGTAGCGGTCGGAAATATTCTGTGCCACATCTCCCATGATCGTATAAGTACATTTGCTCAGACAGTATTTTAAGGACGCATACGCCATCATGCCGAAATCCTGGGCTTCATCAATTACCACATGCCCGGCCTCCCGGATCACCTTATCCTCCTTGATGCGCTTGTAGAGGTACGCCATGGCTGCCAGATCGTAGACATCGTAGCTGCCCTCCGGCATTGTGACGGGGAACCCCTTTTCCTGCTCCTCCTTCATAAACTGCTCATAGAGTTCCGCCACCGAGCCCTTCCACTCCCGTTTTCCGAAATAGGTCTCGTAATAATGTTTCAGCTTCTGCTTTTCCGCCTGGGTATAGGAATAATATTTTCCGCTGAGTTCATTTTCCAGATGTGCCATGAGATAATCGGTCAGTCTGCTGATTTTGTCCGCCCGGGACAGATCCCGGGTCTCTTTCAGAAGGCGCGTAATGGTAGCCCGGTCCAGCAGCACTTTGCCGGTCTTTTCGATTACCACATCCTCTCTGGGGATCGCACGGTATTCGTAACGCAGGCAGAAATTCTCCAGTTCCTTAAACCAGGCAAGGGTTCCTTTCACCGCCGGAGTCTCGCCCTTTATCACCGGTCTGATCTGATAGGACCTGTCCCAGTCCTCATACAGAAGTCTCACAAACAGCTGCTCCATGGTCATCTGGGAGACACCGTAGACATTCAGTTCCGGCAGTACTCCCGTGATATAGTTTAAGAGCACCTGATTGCTTCCCACAATGTAAAAATCCTCCGGAGCAAACTCCAGCTCGTAATTATATAAAATATAGGAAATACGGTGCATGGCCACCGTGGTCTTGCCGGAGCCTGCCGCTCCCTGCACGATCATGTTGTGCTGGGGCTTTTTGCGGATGACCTCGTTCTGTTCCTGCTGGATCGTGGCAATGATCTCTCCCAGCACCGCCTTTTTGTTCCGGGCCAGATATTTCGTCAGCAGTTCATCGTTGGCCACCACATCCGAATCGTAGAAGTCCTTCAATTCATCATTTTCAATCTCATAGGTGCGCTTTCTGGACAGGATGATGTCGTATTTCCCCTCCCCTTTCACGGAGTAAGAGACATCTCCCAGCGCAGCATCATAATAGACACTGGCAATGGGGGCTCTCCAGTCAATGACCTCCGGCTCGGCCGGATTGTCCGCAATGACGCTTCTGCCGATATAATAGACCTCGTCCTTTTTCAACTTTTTGTCCCGGAAATCAATCCTGCCGAAATAGGGCTTTTTTCTCGCCTGTTCCGCCCGGCGCAGATCCTGGTTCACGAACTTGAAACGGGCATCCGCATTGTGCCACAGGGTCTGGGCCTCCTTGTCGTTCTCGTCGAATTCCTCCTGCATGGCATGCAGTTCTTCCGCCAAAGCCTGTACGCTCTGCCTGTTGGCCTCCACCTTGCGCTGTGCGATCTCTAACGTATGCTGTAATCTTTTTTCCTCATCCTGCCTCGTAATGCCGGGTAAACTGCTCATATTCTCTCCTGTTCAAAACCATAAAAAAAGAAAAAGCAAAGGAAGCCTGTCAAAGACTTCCTTTGTATGTATTCTGCATCACATTTTACCAGTCAGAACCCCAGTCATCATAACCGGAGTCCCAGCTGTCGCCCGAATCCCATCCGGAATCCCAGCTGTCATCATCCCAGTCGCTGTCATTATCACTGCTGTCTTCATAAGGAGTGTAATAGGAGGAATCCTCAAAATCCTCATATTCCGCATCGCTGTCATAGCTGTAGGAATCGTAGTAATTCTCATAATCACTGTCCAT
>CAKRRD010000009.1 GCA_934394815.1 uncultured Acetatifactor sp.
AGCGAGGGTACTGTCCTCGCTTACGTACCGCTACGCTCTGCTTTGAAGCGAGAGCGGGTCTGATGGCCTTACCCCCAGCGCGGGCTACGGGGACATTCCACTAACTTCCCATTTCTTTACTGACATCTTTTCTCAATAATCATTTCCCCTATTGACAAAATAAGGAATCCTTACTATAGTGTTCCTGTAAAGAACTACTAAAGGAGAGCCTATGGAAGAAGCGGCAATCATAGAACAACTTACCCTGTTCGGACTGAGCAGGCAGGAGGCTGCCATTTACCTGTGTCTTCTTCGGAATGAAGAACTGACGGGTTATGAGGTGGCAAAGCTGACGGGAATCTCCAGGTCCAATGTCTACAACGGACTGGCCGCTCTGGTGGAGCATGGTGCCGCTTACGTGATCGAAGGTGCCTCCTCCAAATATCTGGCGGTGGCATTATCCGAGTTCTGCGATAACCGGATCCGGTATCTGCGTAAGGCGAAAGAGCGTCTGGTGGCGGACGGCCCCCGGAAAAATTTACCCAGAGAAGGCTACATCACGATTGAAGGCAATGACCACATCCGTGACAAAATCCGCCACATGATCCTGGGAGCGGAAAAACGTATTTATTTTTCTGCCACAGGAGAGTTTATAGAACAATGGGCCGAAGAGATCCGGGAACTGGTGCGGGCACAGAAAAAAGTGGTATTGATTTCCGAGGACAACCGGGAACTTTTTCCGGAAGATGCCGAATTAAAGGGTGGAATCATAGAGTATCTGGTGCCGGAGCATTTCAGAGAACCGGAGGAAGAGGAACAGCAGATGGACCAGATCCGTCTCATCATAGATTCCGAGTACATCCTCACCGGCACGGTGACAGGGAAGAGCAGTGATGCCTGTCTCTACAGCGGACAGAAGAATTTTGTCAGAGTATTCAAGGACGCCATGCGCAATGAGATCGCTCTGATCAGGATCACAAATCATTAAATGCCGACAACACTTTTCCCGAGTGGAAGAAGGGAAAAGGTGTTCCAATAAAAGGATAAAAAGAAAGGGATAGAAAAATGAGTATCAGAGTCGCAATTTTAGGTTATGGTAATTTAGGAAGAGGAATGGAATGCGCAGTAAAGCAGAATTCCGATATGGAACTGGTGGCAGTCTTCACCAGAAGAGATCCTGCTACGGTAAAGACACTGACGGATGTGAAAGTATATAATGCAGACCAGTTACTGTCCATGCAGGACAAGATTGATGTCCTGGTGCTGTGTGGAGGTTCCGCAACCGATCTGCCGAAGCAGACCGCAGAATATGCAAAATATTTTAACGTGGTAGACAGCTTTGATACCCATGCGAAGATTCCCGCGCATTTTGCACAGGTGGATGCCGCAGCAAAGGAAGGCGGCAAAGTAGCCATGATCTCCGTAGGCTGGGATCCCGGTATGTTTTCCCTGAACAGACTGTATGCCAATGCCATTTTGAGAGACGGCAGCGATTACACTTTCTGGGGAAAGGGTGTCAGCCAGGGACATTCCGATGCTATCCGCCGTATCCCCGGTGTCAAGGATGCCAAGCAGTATACCATTCCCGTAGAATCCGCACTGGAGGCTGTCAGAAACTGTGAGAATCCGGTACTGACCACCAGACAGAAGCATACCAGAGAGTGTTTCGTGGTTGCGGAAGAGGGTGCAGATAAGGCACAGATCGAAGAGCAGATCAAGACCATGCCCAACTATTTTGCAGATTACGATACCACCGTACATTTCATCACCGAGGAAGAGCTTAAGAGAGACCATGCAGGCATCCCTCATGGCGGATTTGTACTGCGTACCGGCAAGACCGGCTTAAACGGTGAGCACAATCATGTGATCGAGTACAGCTTGAAGCTGGATTCCAACCCGGAGTTCACCTCCTGTGTACTGACCGCTTATGCAAGAGCTGCTTACCGCATGAATCAGGAAGGCCAGAAGGGGTGTAAGACGGTATTTGATGTAGCACCTGCTTATCTCAGCACGCTGACTCCGGAAGAAATGAGAAGCACTTTATTGTAAAGAAAAATAGATGCAGAGGAGATACTTATGGAAAAAAAGGCATTTGTTACCAAAGAAATGATCGAAAAGATCGCAGAAAAATACCCCACACCGTTTCATATCTATGATGAAAAGGGAATCCGTGAGAATGCGAAGGCACTGAAGGAAGCATTTGCATGGAACAAGGGTTACAAGGAGTTCTTCGCAGTGAAGGCGACTCCCAATCCTTTCCTGATTAATATTTTGAGGGATTACGGCTGTGGATGTGACTGCTCTTCCCTGACAGAACTGATGCTCAGCAATGCCATGGGGGTAAAGGGAGAGGATATCATGTTCTCCTCCAACGATACCCCGGCCCACGAATTCGAATATGCGGCAAAGATCGGTGCTACCATCAATCTCGATGATATCACCCATATCGATTTTCTGGAGAAGACCATCGGCTATCTGCCTAAGACCCTGAGCTGCCGTTACAATCCCGGCGGATATTTTTCCATCAGCAATAACATCATGGACAATCCGGGAGATGCCAAGTATGGTTTCACCACGGAGCAGATGTTTGAGGGCTATAAGATCCTGAAGGCAAAGGGCGTGGAGAATTTCGGTATTCATTCCTTCCTGGCCAGCAACACGGTAACAAATGACTATTATCCGACACTGGCGAGAGAACTGTTTGAACTGGCAGTGAAGCTGAAAGAAGAGACCGGTGCTCACATCACCTTCATCAATCTGTCCGGTGGTATTGGTATTCCTTACCGTCCGGATCAGGAGCCTAACGATATCCGGGTTATCGGCGAAGGCGTGCGTAAGGTATACGAGGAAGTGCTGGTACCTGCAGGCATGGGTGATGTAGCAATTTACACGGAGCTTGGCCGTTACATGATGGCACCTTACGGACATCTGGTGACCCAGGTCATCCATGAGAAACACACCCACAAGGAGTATATCGGTGTGGATGCCTGTGCCGTGAACCTGATGCGTCCCGCCATGTACGGTGCTTACCATCATATCACCGTACTGGGCAGGGAAAATGAGCCTTGCGATCACAAATATGATGTGACCGGTTCTCTGTGTGAGAACAACGATAAGTTCGCCATTGACCGGATGCTGCCGAAGATTTCTATCGGCGACTATATTGCCATCCACGATACCGGTGCACATGGTTTCGCCATGGGGTACAATTACAACGGCAAGCTGAAATCCGCAGAACTTCTGCTGAAAGAGGACGGCAGCGTGGAGCTGATCCGCCGGGCCGAGACACCGAAGGATTATTTTTCCACCTTTGACTGCTTTGATATTTATGATAAAATAGATTTTGACGCATAACACTTAACTACAGGAGGCTGGCGTGAAAGCAAACCACCTGTGAGGAAAGTGGACGACATGAGCAGGGAGGGCGATAGCCCGGAATGCGAATGGGCGTTGTGATTTCGGCAGTGCAGAGCACGGAGAAATCAAATATGTATAGTATAGGAAGGATACGAAGCGATGAAATATCCGAAAAATATACAGCAGGGAGGGACCATAGGATTCGTGGCCCCTTCTTTTGGCTGTCAGACGGAGCCCTATTACAGCGCCTTTATCAATGCCCAGAAGAAATTCCGGGAAATGGGGTATCAGTTACAGTCAGGCCCCAACTGTTATGCCGGGGAAGGCATTGGCATCAGCAACACCCCCATGAAGTGCGGACAGGAACTGACGGACTATTATTGCAGTCCGGAGAATGATGTCCTGATTTCCTGTGGTGGTGGAGAACTGATGTGTGAGACCATGAGTCATGTGGATTTTGCGCGTCTGCAGGCAGCAGATCCCAAGTGGTATCTGGGCTATTCCGATAATACCAATATGACGTATCTGCTGGCAACGATCTGCGATACCGCATCCGTTTACGGTCCCTGTGCGGCCGCTTTCGGCATGGAGCCATGGCATGCATCTTTGAAGGATGCGTTCGGAATATTGACCGGAGAGACCACAAAAGTCCACGGATATGACAAGTGGGAAAAAGAGTCTCTGAAAAACGAAGAACAGCCCCTGTTGCCCTATAACACCACAGAACCCAGAGTGCTGAAAAATTATTTTGGCAGGCAGACAGCAGGAGAGGGACAGGAGATCCGGTTTTCCGGCCGATTATTGGGCGGATGCATGGACTGTCTGGTGAATCTGCTGGGAACCCGGTTTGACAAAACGCAGGACTTCCTGGAAAAATATAAAGAAGACGGTATTATCTGGTTTCTGGAATCCTGTGACCTGAATGTCTTTGCTATCCGCAGAGCTATGTGGCAGATGGAGGAAGCCGGGTGGTTCCGGTATGTCAGGGGATTCCTGATCGGAAGGCCCTTGTGCTTCGGGCAGGAGATGATGGGACTGGATCAGTACCAGGCGGTTCTGGCCGTGGCGGGAGAGAAGAATGTCCCTGTGATCATGGATGTGGATCTGGGACATCTGGCGCCCATGATGCCTATTGTCACCGGAAGCTATGCAGACGTACGGGTGCAGGGCAACGATATTACCATCCGCTATGATTATCGGTAAAAGGTATGGATTTTCATAAAAAGCACAGAAATAAGAAAAGGCTCATCCCAAACGGGAGAGCCTTTTCGTGCGTTCACGGGACGATCTATTCGTCGAAAACGATATTAGCAGCCAAAATTAAAGTAGCCACAGAATGCATTCAACCACTGAGAACAGTTAATGAATTTGAAACACATACTTTCTTCCTCCTTTTCCTGTTGCCTGGTGTTCGGTTACGTCTGTGTTAGCTAAGCACAAATGAATTGTAACAATTTTGTAACAATTAATCCATAGGAGATGATTGGAAAAAGATTAGAAAAAGCAGGAAATGCGATGTGGTTATAAAAATACAAAAAGAAAGCGCAGAACCGATTCGATTCTGCACTAACTGCCGGCAATGGGACTTGAACCCATACGGTGTTGCCACCAACAGATTTTGAGTCTGCCTCGTCTGCCATTCCGACACGCCGGCATTCAAACACTCACAACAGAAATTATCTTATCATAGTTTAAAAAAGTTGACAAGACTTTTTTTCCGGAATCTGTATACTATTTTTCTAGTCTTTTTCTACAAGATGTTGTATAGTAGAAATGTATGAGTATATGGGAACGCAACCTGTAGAATGGTTTTGGGATATGGTGGAAGCATGAATTGCAAAGAATTTGAAAAAAATATTCCTGATTTCATTGCGGGAAAACTGGATTTTCAGACCCTGGAGGAATTTGGGGAGCATATGAAGGAATGTCCGGGCTGTAAGGAGGAACTGGTGATCCAGTTTCTTGTGACGGAGGGTATGCAGCGTCTGGAAGACGGTGATGCCTTCGACTTACAGAAGGAACTGGAAATACGGCTTGCGGAGGCGAAACGCAAGGTGAGATTTCATATGTTCTTCCTGAGGACGGGAGCGGCACTGGAAGTGCTGGCGGTGATCTTCCTGATGGGATTTTTAGGCTGGATCATTTCGTGATAAAACAGACAAAACAGGATAGGATAGAGGGATTATGAGTCAGAAACTGGTATTGATCGACGGACACAGCATATTGAACCGGGCTTTTTACGGAGTACCGGATTTAAGCAATGCAGAAGGTCTGCATACGAATGCCATTTATGGGTTTTTAAATATTATGTTCAAGATTCTGGAGGAGGAAAAGCCGGAATATCTGGCGGTGGCTTTTGATGTCCATGCCCCGACCTTCCGCCATAAGATGTATGAGGCCTACAAGGGAACGAGAAAGCCTATGCCAGAGGAACTGCGGGAACAGGTACCCGTCATGAAGGAAGTCCTGAAAGCCATGCATATTACGATTATGGAGCAGGCAGGACTGGAAGCGGACGATATTCTGGGGACGCTTGCGAAGAAAGCGGAGCAGGCCGGAATGGAGGTATCCCTGGTCTCCGGAGACAGAGATCTGCTGCAGATCGCCACGGATCATATCAAGATCCGGATTCCGAAGACGAAGCAGGGCAGAACGGAGATTGAGGATTATTATGCCGCAGATGTGCAGGCAGCCTATCAGGTGACACCGCTGCAGTTCATCGAACTGAAGGCATTGATGGGAGATACCGCCGACAACATTCCCGGTGTGCCGAAGGTGGGGGAGAAAACCGCACAGGCACTGATGGTGGAGTACGGTTCTCTGGACAATATTTATGCCCATGTGGAAGAAATCTCGAAAAAAAGCATCCGGGAATCTCTGATCGAACACAAGGATCTGGCTGACCTGAGTAAGACCCTTGCCACCATCAAGACCGACTGTGAATTGCAGCTGGATTATGAACAGGCGAAGGCGGAGGGCTTTTATACTCCGGAAGCATACACTTTGTGCAAACGTCTGGAATTCAAAAATCTGTTGGGAAGATTTGAAAAAGATGCGGCTGTCAATGACGGTAAGATTGCCGAAAGCTTTCGACAGATTGACGAGAAAGAGGAGTTTTTACAATATCTGAAAAAAGCGCAGAAGCAGTCAGAAATCGGTCTGTGGCTGATGACGGAGCCGGTGGATGTCAATACGAAGAAGGAAGAACTGCTGGGGGTGGCGCTGTCGGTATCTGATGAGGAGACGGTATTTTATGCCCTGACCCATGAAAGGGAACCGGAGGGGCAGTTAAGCCTGTTTACGGAAGCGGTGGATCCAGTGGACGATACTGCAGAGATCCGGAAAGCGTTACAGGAATTTTCCGCAGGATCTGGCACACGGATAGCCACCTTCGATGTGAAGCGCCAGTATGACTATCTGGATTGCAGCAGTACAGAGCCGTATTTTGACGTGCTGATCGCAGCGTATCTGCTGAATCCTCTGAAAAATGATTATGATCTGGAAGCCATTGCTTCGGAACATCTGGGAATTCTGATCCCGGGCAGAGCGGAAGTCTTCGGCAGGAGAGATTTCCGGACACTGCTTTCGGAGGAGGCAGAGAAGGCCATGGAATATGCCTGCTACGGAGCCTATGTCTCCCGTAAGGGCAAAAAGGTTCTGGAGGATAAGCTGGAGGCAGCAGGCATGAAGCACCTCATGGAAGAGATGGAGATGCCTCTTTCGCTGGTGCTGTACGACATGCAGAAAGAGGGCGTGGCGGTAAAGCGGGAGGAACTGAAGGCCTACGGCGATGCGCTGGCAGCCAGGATCGAGGAACTGGAACAGTCCATTCACAGGCAGGCTGGAACGGAATTCAACATTAATTCTCCCAGACAGCTGGGCGAAGTGTTATTTGAGACTATGCAGATCCCCGGCGGTAAGAAGACCAAGACCGGTTATTCCACCGCAGCGGATGTGCTGGAAAAATTGTCGGCAGATTACCCTATTGTAAGAGACATTCTGGAATACAGAGGACTGACGAAGTTAAAGTCTACCTATGCGGACGGACTGGCTGCCTTTATTGAAGAGGACGGCAGGATCCATACGAATTTCAACCAGACCATTACTGCCACGGGGCGTATCAGCTCCACGGAGCCGAATCTGCAGAATATTCCCATGCGTATGGAACTGGGCAGACAGATCCGCAAGGTATTTGTCCCGAAGAACGGCTATGAATTCATGGATGCGGACTATTCCCAGATCGAACTGCGGGTACTGGCCCATATGTCCGGGGACGAGCAGTTGATTGATGCCTACAGACAGGAAGAGGATATTCACCGGATCACGGCATCCAAGGTATTCCACACCCCCTTCGAGGAGGTCACGGATCTGCAGCGCCGCAATGCCAAGGCGGTCAATTTCGGTATCGTCTACGGTATCAGTTCCTTCGGACTGAGTCAGGACTTAAGCATCAGCAAAAAGGAAGCGGCCCAGTACATTGAACAGTATTTTGCCACTTACCCGAAGGTGAAGGAATTTATCGACAAGCTGGTGACGGATGCGAAGGAAAGGGGCTATACGGAGACCATGTTCGGCAGAAGGCGTCCGATCCCGGAACTGTCCTCCTCCAATTTCATGCAGCGGTCCTTCGGCGAGCGTGTGGCCATGAATGCACCTATTCAGGGAACCGCGGCGGATATTATCAAAATCGCTATGATCAAAGTGTGGAAAGCGTTGAAAGAAGAGGGATTAAAGTCCCGTATGATCCTGCAGGTGCACGATGAATTGCTGATTGAGACGGCACAGGAGGAAGAAGCGAGAGTTCGGGAGATTCTGACGGAAAATATGAAGTCCGCGGCAGATCTGGCGGTGACGCTGGAGATCGACCTGCACACGGGCAGCAACTGGTATGAGGCAAAATAAATGCGTTTTATAGGAATCACCGGCGGTGTGGGCGCCGGAAAAACGGAAATTTTAAAATATATCGGACAGCATTACAAATGTGAAATCTATCTGGCAGATGAGATCGGGCATAAAGTCAAGGAACCAGGAACGGAAGGCTACCGGGCACTGGTGGCACTGCTGGGAGACGGAATCCTTGGGGCGGACGGACAGATCGACAGGCCGGCCATGGCGGCGAAGATTTTTGCAGACCCGGCACTGTTAGAACAGGTCAATGCCATCCTTCATCCCGCTGTAAAAAAATATCTGACGGACCGGCTGGCAGAGGCAAAGAGTAAGGGCAATGTGGAATTATTTTTTGTGGAAGCGGCACTTCTGATCGAGGGCGGATATGACAGAATCGTGGACGAAATGTGGTATATCTATGCCAGGGAAGAGGTCCGCAGAAAGAGACTTTCGGATAGCCGTGGCTATACGCCGGAGAAGATAGAGCAGATTCTGGCATCACAGCTTTCGGAGGAAGAATTCCGGAAGCATTGTGATTTTGTCATTGATAACAGTGACAGTCTGGAAGAGAGCTACAGACAGATCAGACAGAAACTGGAGGCATATTCATGGAAGGAGTAAAAGAAAAGCAGGGACAGCTGGTATTCGGACTGGATATCGGTACGAGAAGCATCGTAGGTACGGTAGGATATTTGAATGGTGGAAAATTCCATGTGCTGGCACAGCGCTCCAGGGAGCATGAGACCAGAGCCATGCTGGATGGACAGATCCATGATATCGGCAAGGTGGGAGAGACCATTTCCCAGGTAAAGGAACAGCTGGAAGCGGATCTTGGCAGAGAACTTACAGAAGTATGTATCGCGGCCGCAGGCCGTGTGCTTCGGACGGTAACTACCTATGTAGAGCACAGCTTTGAGAGTGACCGGGAGATCACGCAGGAAGACGTGTATTCCCTGTGCACCATGGGGGTGGAAAAAGCCTATGAGGAATTCCAGAACAACAGCACTGATACGGATATGAAGTTTTACTGCGTCGGTTATACGGCCATGCGGTATTATATGAACGGTTACCAGATGGGCAATCTGGAGGGACACAAGGCAAAGAACATTGCGGTGGATCTGATCGCCACCTTCCTGCCGGATGATGTGGTGGATGGTCTGTATAAGGCAGTGGAACTGGCGGGCTTGCATGTGGCGAATCTGACTCTGGAGCCTATTGCCGCCATTCAGGTAGCAATCCCGGAGAAATTCCGGATGTTAAATATGGCACTGGTGGATGTGGGTGCGGGTACCAGCGATATTTCCATCACCAAAGAGGGAACCATCACGGCTTATGGCATGATCCCGGTAGCGGGAGACAGCCTGACGGATATTCTGGTGCAGCATTGTCTTGTGGAATTCGAAGTGGCCGAGCAGATCAAGAGAAAATGCAGGACACAGGAGACCATCGAGTATGAAGATATCATGGGACTGCCCCAGACCATCAAGGCCGGCGAGGTACTGGAACTGCTGGATCCGGAGATCGAACGTATGACACAGCTGGTATCCGATGCCATCCGGGAACTGAACGGAGATAAACCGGTCAGCGCCGTGTTCGTGGTAGGCGGTGGCGGCATGGTGCCGGGTTACACGGAGAAGCTGGCGGAGAAGCTGGGGATCGTGAAGGAACGTGTGGCAATCCGTGGACAGGAAGTCATGCAGACCATTGCCTTCGAAATGGAAAATGCCAGAAAAGATGCCATGATGGTGACCCCCATCGGTATCTGTTTAAGCTATTATGTACAGAGCAATAACTTTATTTTCGTGGAATTCAACGGAGAGCGGATAAAACTCTATGACAACGGTAAATTATCCGTGACGGATGCCGCCATGCAGATGCAATTCCCCAATGATCAGCTGTTCCCCAGAAAAGGAGAAGCCCTGCTGTTCACCGTCAACGGTAAAACACGGATGGTGCGGGGAGAACAGGGAGAGGCAGCCGTCATCCGGGTCAACGGCAACGAGGCGGACATGTATACGCAGTTACATAACGGTGACCGTGTAGTGGTAACCCCTTCCACGGAAGGAGAACCGGCAGCTCTGGAACTGGGGAAGCTTTCCGAGCTGGGAGATGCCTTGCAGGTCTATGTAAACGGCAGACAGATCCGTCTGCCGAAGACGGCGGAGGTCAACGGCCACAGAGAGAACGAATTCTACCGGATCGGACAGAACGACGATATCCGGATCCGGAATTCCTATACCGTAAAAGAAATCGCGGAATTTCTCGACGTACCGCTGGGAACGGACATTAAGGTCAACGATACGGCGGCGCAGCCGGACACCAGAGTCTATGAGCATTTCACGGTAAGCTGGGATATGGAGAATCCGTTGCCGGAAGGAAACTATGCGGATCTGCCGGAGGCGGATCCCGCAGAAGAGGCTGCTTACGGAGAAGCACTTGTGACGCAGGAAACAGGGGCTGTGACAGGAGAAGCGGCAATTATACAGGGAGCAGAGAATGCGACGGAAGACGAGTCTGCCGGTGTGACCGTGCAGGCAATCTCCGGACAGGAGGAAACCATGGTACAGACGGCGCAGGGCCAAAATGCTGCACCGAAGGAACCGCATCCGCTGACGGTGATTGTGAACCATTCTCCCATTACCATGCAGGGGAAGGCTTCCTATGTATTTGTGGATGTGTTTGACTATATTGATTTTGATCTGGGATCTTCCGCATCCGCAGGCAGATCCATTGTGACGAACTTAAATGGCCGCCCGGCCCAGTATATGGAACCGTTGAATGAGGGAGATGTGATCGAAATCTACTGGAAAAACATGCACTGATTCCAGGGACGGAAAAGAAGAATAAAGACTAAGATAGAAGTAAGATAGAAAAGAGATTAGGAAATTATGAGATTATGTAGTATTGCCAGCGGCAGCAGCGGCAACTGTATTTATGTGGGATCAGAGGCCACGCATCTGCTGGTGGACGTGGGAATCAGCGGCAAAAAGGCGGAAGCCGGGCTGAACAGCCTTGGACTTACCGGCCGGGATCTGGACGGTATTCTGGTGACTCACGAACATATGGATCATGTGGCGGGGCTGGGTGTCATGGCCAGAAAATACGGGGTGCCGATCTACGCCACACCGGGGACACTGGAAGAGATTCAGAAAATGGGGAATCTGGGCAAGATCGACCCGGATCTGTTCCGCCAGGTGAAGGAAGATGCCAAACTGACCATCAAGGATCTGACCGTCAATCCCATGAGGATCTCCCATGACGCGGCACAGCCGGTGGGTTACCGTATTGCTTACGGAGATAAAAAGGTCGGGATCTGTACGGATCTTGGCGTCTATAACGATTACACCGTGGAGTGTCTGAAGGGAATGGATGCCCTGCTATTGGAAGCCAACCACGATGTGAAAATGTTACAGGTAGGGCCGTATCCCTATTATCTGAAACAGAGAATCCTGGGGGACAGAGGACACCTCTCCAATGAGAATTCCGGAAAGCTTCTCTGTCGCATTTTACATGATAAGTTACAGGCTATCGTGCTGGGACATCTCAGCAAGGAGAATAATCTTCCGGAACTGGCCTATGAGGCGGTCCGCATGGAGATTACCATGGGAGAGAGTCCTTACCGGGCGGAAGATTTCCGGATGATGGTGGCGGACAGAAGCAATGTATCCCCGGTAATCAATATTGCTTAATGGCTGAGGAACTCGCAGCCGGAAATATTTGTTTACAATATCGTGCAGGCATGGTTTTCGTGTCCGGATATGTTTACAGGCTGAACTTAAAGGTTGCAAATTGTCAGAAAGTGTTGTTTAATAGAAAAAAATAAAAGCATGATGTCATGCGGAAAATGAGGGCGATTATGAAAAAAACAATTATTACGGTAGTTGGTAAAGACACAGTAGGCATTATCGCAAGAGTATGTACCTATCTTGCGGAAAACGGTATCAACATTCTGGATATATCCCAGACCATTGTACAGGGATATTTCAACATGATGATGATTGTCGACACCAACCAGATGCAGAAACCCTTCGGCGACATGGCAGATGAACTGGCTGCGCTCGGAGAAGAGATCGGTGTTGTGATCAAATGTCAGAAGGAAGAGATCTTTGACAAGATGCACCGCATCTGATAAGCCCCACAATTTCAAGAGACTAAGACCCGAAGGGGCAGATAGGAGCCGTAATGATCAATTTATATGAAGTAACAGAGACCAACAAAATGATCGAGGAAGAGAATCTGGACGTGCGTACCATTACGCTGGGTATCAGCCTGTTAGACTGTATCGATTCCGATCTGGACAGATTAAATGAGAAAATCTACCACAAAATTTATGAGGCAGCCAAGGATCTGGTGAAGACCGGTGAGGAAATCTCCAGAGAATTTGGTATCCCTATTGTAAATAAGAGAATTTCCGTGACGCCCATCGCGCTGATCGGCGGTGCGGCCTGTCATACCATTGAGGATTTTGCCAGCATTGCAAAGACGCTGGACAAAGTGGCACATGAGGTGGGGGTGAATTTCCTGGGTGGTTATTCTGCGCTGGTAAGCAAGGGAATGACCCCGGCAGATGAACTGCTGATCCGTTCCATTCCTTTGGCACTGTCCACCACAGAGCGTGTGTGCAGCTCCGTGAACCTTGGTTCCACCAAGACCGGTATCAATATGGATGCCGTAAAGCTGATGGGAGAGATGGTGAAGGAGACGGCAGAGTACACGAAGGAAGACGATTCCCTGGGCTGTGCAAAGCTGGTGGTATTCTGTAATGCACCGGATGACAACCCTTTCATGGCAGGTGCTTTCCACGGTGTGACCGAAGCCGACAAGATCATCAATGTCGGTGTCAGCGGCCCCGGTGTCGTGAAGACTGCATTGGAAAAGGTCCGCGGCGAGAATTTTGAGGTTCTCTGCGAGACTATCAAGAAGACCGCATTTAAGGTAACCCGCGTGGGACAGCTGGTGGCACAGGAAGCTTCCCGGATGTTAAATGTGCCCTTTGGTATTGTGGATTTGTCTCTGGCACCCACACCGGCCATCGGCGACAGTGTAGCCGATATCCTCTGCGAGATTGGTCTGGAACATGCCGGAGCCCCCGGAACCACGGCAGCTCTTGCTCTGTTGAACGATCAGGTAAAAAAGGGTGGTGTTATGGCATCCTCTTATGTCGGTGGATTGAGCGGTGCCTTTATTCCTGTCAGCGAGGATCAGGGTATGATCGATGCCGTCAATGCCGGGGCTCTCACCATCGAGAAGCTGGAAGCCATGACCTGTGTCTGCTCTGTAGGACTGGACATGATCGCCATTCCCGGAGACACCAGGGCAACCACCATCTCCGGCATCATTGCGGATGAAATGGCCATTGGTATGGTGAACCAGAAGACTACTGCAGTCAGAATCATCCCCGTGATCGGAAAAGGCGTGGGAGAGACCGTGGAATTCGGCGGCCTGTTAGGCTACGCGCCCATCATGCCCGTGAATACCTTCTCCTGTGATGCCTTTGTCAACCGCGGCGGCCGCATCCCCGCACCCATCCACAGCTTTAAGAACTAAATAGAAAGTTAGTGAAGAATGCCCACGATGAATACTTTTGTGTCCATCGTGGTTTTTTTTTTACCGCATCTGATATGTCGTGGGCACAAACTCTTATTATTCCCATGTTGTACCCTTGTTGACGAGAATTATGGGTACAGAGCGATATATCTTCTTGTGTGGTACCCACATTCGGACAAGTCATGGGTACAGAAAGGTATCTTTTCTCATGCTGTGCCCTGATTCGGACAAGGCGAGGGTACAAAGCGGTACCTTCTCTTTCACTATGCCCATTTTGAAAGCTTTCAAGAAACCAGTAGCCCACGTTGGGGGTAAGGACAGCAGACTCTAAGCAGACGTCGGCACCATAGCGTCCCAGAGGACGCATTGCGAGGGTACTGTCCTCGCTTACGTACCGCTACGCTCTGCTTTGAAGCGAAAGCGGGTCTGCTGTCCTTACCCCCAATGCGGGCTACGGGGATGTTCCACTAACTTCCCATTTACCGGACCGGGCGCAGATTTTCCAGCACTTCATCTGGCACATGCAGTTTCCCCCAGCCGGTACCGAGATCGATCTTGGGCTTGTTGGCACCGTGGAAGTCGGAGCCGCCGCTGATTTTCAGATTATACTTGGAAGCCAGCTTGCGGATCTGGCGCTCTTCGGCGGTATTGTAGGTGCTGTAGATGGCTTCGATGCCTGCGAGACCGATGGACTTCAATTCTGCTACGAGATTATCCAGACGCTCATCGCTCATATGGTAGAGAATCGGATGGGCCAGCACGGGAACCCCACCGGCTCCAAGGATCAGTTCTACCGCCTGAGCGGGTGTCACCTTTTCCCGTGGAACAAAGCAGGGACAGTGGTCACCCACATAGCGGTCAAAAGCTTCCTTCATGCTCTGGATATAACCGTGGGAGAGGAGATATCTTGCAAAATGGGCTCTTGTGATGACCGCACCGGGGAATTCTTCCAGAAGTGCCTCATAGGTGATGGCTACGCCATGTTCCTGCAGGAGTGCGCACATCTTTTCGTTGCGGTTCTCCCGGGAACGGATGAAATCCTCCAGATAATGAGCAAAATCCGGCTGGTGGTAATCAATGAAAAGTCCCACCATGTGGATATCTTTGCCCTGATATTCTGTGGACAGTTCAATACCGGGAATGATCTCCGGCACCTGAGAAGCGGGAGCGTCAGCATCTGCTGAGGAAGGTAATACGTCCGCCGTCTTTGGAGCAGGAGTGTCAGGGTCAGACTGGGAAGGGATCGGAAGGCGGTCGTCTGCATCGTTACGGGAGGAAATGACCGGGGAAGCTGCCTGACTCTGTCGCAGCCCATCCGCATAGCGGATCGCCAGGTCCAGCCCGTTTACCGTATCATGATCCGTGAGAGCGAAGGCACGTAAGCCTTTTTCCATCGCGTAATCGACTAATTCCTCCGGGGTGTAAGTACCGTCGGAGCAAGTGGAATGTACATGTAAATCTACCATAATAGTAAAGATCCTTTCTGCACGCAGAAAAATACGTGCGGCCTGCAGCTTCGTTAAGCAACATCGAAGGTTCCGGATAATACAGATAAAAGAATGGATGTCGGGATCACCGGCATCCATTTTATTCTTGTCTTAGTTCTCGTCGTCCTCGGTCTGGGCGGTGAATACGGTACGTTTTCTTGCCATTTCATCGCTTGCCAGATACTCATCGTAGGTAGTGATCTTGTCTACCAGACTGCCGTTTGGCAGAATCTCGATGATACGGTTGGCCGTGGTCTGTACGAATTGGTGGTCATGGCAGGAGAACAGTGCCACACCGGGGAACTTGATCAGACCGTTGTTCAGTGCGGTGATGGATTCCATGTCCAGATGGTTCGTGGGTTCATCCAGGATCAGGCAGTTGGCACCGCTGATCATCATCTTGGACAGCAGGCAGCGGACCTTCTCACCACCGGAGAGGATACGAACCTTCTTCACACCGTCTTCTCCGGCAAACAGCATACGTCCCAGGAAACCACGGACATAAGTGGCATCCTTCACGGGAGAGTAACCAGTCAGCCAGTCGGCAATGGTCATATCGTTGTCGAACTCTGCGGTATTGTCCTTCGGGAAGTAGGATTGGGAAGTGGTAACGCCCCACTTGTAGGTTCCCTCGTCCGGCTCCATCTCACCGGCCAGGATCTGGAACAGTGTGGTCTTAGCCAGCTCGCAGCTTCCTACGAAAGCCACTTTGTCTTCACGGCCCAGGGTAAAGGAAATGTCATCCAGTACCTTTTCTCCGTTGATGGTCTTGGACAGATGTTCCACCGCCAGTACCTCGTTACCGATCTCACGTTCGGGACGGAAGTCGATATAGGGATATTTTCTGCTGGAAGGCTTGATATCATCCAGCTCAATTTTTTCCAGCGCACGCTTTCTGGAAGTAGCCTGCTTGGACTTGGAAGCGTTGGCGGAGAAACGGGAGATGAACTCCTGCAGTTCCTTGATCTTTTCTTCCTTTTTCTTGTTGGCTTCCTTCATCTGCTTCACCAGCAGCTGGCTGGACTCGTACCAGAAGTCGTAGTTACCGGCATACAGCTGAATCTTGCCATAGTCGATATCAGCGATCTGGGTACATACTTTGTTCAGGAAGTAACGGTCATGGGATACCACGATAACGGTATTCTCGAAATCAATCAGGAAATCCTCCAGCCATGCGATCGCATCCAGATCCAGATGGTTGGTAGGCTCGTCCAGCAGCAGGATATCGGGGTTACCGAACAGAGCCTTGGCCAACAGGACTTTCACCTTCAGGCTGCCGTCCAGATCCTTCATGAGAGAATAGTGGAACTCGGTGCCGATGCCCAGACCGTTTAACAGCATGGCAGCATTGGATTCTGCCTCCCAGCCGTCCATCTCGGCAAATTCCGCTTCCAGTTCACTGGCACGGATACCGTCCTCGTCACTGAAATCTTCCTTGGCATAGATGGCATCCTTTTCCTTCATGATCTGGAAGAGACGTTCGTTACCCATGATAACGGTATCCATAACCACGTTGTCATCGTATTTGAAATGATCCTGTTCCAACACGGAGAGACGCTGACCGGGGGTGATGACGATATCACCTTTGGTAGTGTCCAGCTGACCGGACAGAATCTTTAAAAAGGTGGATTTACCGGCACCGTTGGCTCCGATGAGTCCGTAGCAGTTGCCCTCGGTAAACTTGATGTTGACATCTTCGAATAATGCTTTCTTACCCACACGGTAAGTTACGTTGTTTGCACTGATCATTCTAAAAACCTCTTGATTTTCTACTAATTAAATGCATGTTAAAAAGTCACCCTTACCATTATACATAAAGTAACGTATATTTCAAGGAAAAAGTGTGATATTTCAGCGTAGCTTCGAAACAGTCGCTGAAAGCAAATGCAGTTCCGGGAGGAAAATTTACCTCAAATTTACCCCCGGAGATTGCGTGTGGCATCCCCCTCTGCTAAAATGGAAGTATCAATTTGGGAGGTTTTTTTATGGAGACAAAATTAAATTACAAAAGGACGTTTCTGATCGGACTGGCTTTCTTAAGCATCTGTTCCTTCTGGCAGATGTATGACAACATCATCCCGCTGATCCTGCAGAACACCTATCATCTTGGGGAGACCATGACGGGGGCGGTCATGGCACTGGACAATGTGCTGGCCATCTTCCTGCTGCCGGTGTTCGGTACGCTGTCAGACAAGGTACATACGAAGCTGGGCAGAAGAATGCCCTTCATCGTAGTGGGGACGATCCTGGCGGTGATCTTCATGATGCTATTGCCGATGATCGACAATGCGGAAAAAGCAAGATGGGGCACAGTAGAGTCCTTCAGTAACCAAGTGATTTTCCTGGCGGTGCTGTTTTTCACCCTGGTGTCCATGGGACTGTACCGTTCTCCGGCGGTGGCCCTGATGCCGGACGTGACACCCAACCATCTGCGCAGCCGTGCCAATGCGGTGATCAACCTCATGGGAGCCGTGGGCGGAGTCTATGCGCTGATCATGATCAAGGTTCTGGTGGGCAAAGGGGAAACTCCGGATTACCTGCCCCTGTTTGCCAGCATTGCCGCAGTTATGGCCATCGCCGTCGGAATCCTCGTGATCGCTATCCGGGAAAATAAGCTGCGGGAAGAAGTCGAGAAGGCAGAGGCGGCAAATGCAGAAAAAGTAGAAGAAAAAGCGATGGCTGAGGGAGTGGAAGCTGCCGGAGAGATCGAGGCAGTGGGAGATCCCGGAGCGGTAAAAGCTTCCGACGGGGAAAGGCAGACGGGAAAGACGGAAGGCACCAAAGGTATGCCCAAGGAAGTGAAGCGCAGTATGTACTTCATGCTTGCATCTATCTTCTTATGGTTCACCGCGTATAATGCCGTGACCACAGCCTTTTCCCGCTATACGAAGGTAGTATGGAAGATGGAGGGCGGAAGCTTCGCCAACTGTCTGATGGTAGCGACGGTAGCTGCTATTCTGAGCTATATTCCCATTGGAAACATCTCTGCGAAGATCGGTCGTAAGAAGACAATCATGGGCGGTGTTCTGCTGATGGCAGCCTGCTATGGTGCCGCCATTTTTGCCAGAGAATATCACCCCATCGTCAATGTAGCATTTGCCCTGATCGGTGTGGCATGGGCAGCTATCAATGTGAATTCCTATCCGATGATCGTGGCCATGAGCAGTGGCAGCGATGTGGGGAAATTCACCGGAACCTATTATACGTTCTCCATGGCAGCGCAGATCCTGACTCCGGTACTCTCCGGATTTCTGTTGGAAAACGTGTCCTATAACACCCTGTTTCCCTATGCCCTGTTCTTCTCCCTGATGGCATTCCTTACTATGACACAGGTACGTCACGGCGATGTGAAGCCCCAGAAGAAGGAGAGCATTCTGGAGAACTTTGATGTAGATGATTGATATGGCTGATGAATGTAATAGATAATAAATCGTTAGAAAATCTTTAGAAATAGCTACTTGAAAATTACAGGGCAGTGGATTAAAGTAAGATGCAGCAGCTTTTTATGGATAGAATGAATAAAAATAGAAAGCAAAAGCATGCATGTCAATTAAAACATAAGATAGAAGGTTAATGTAATGAAGATTTTAGGAATTATAGTGCTCTGTATTTTGATCATGGGGATTCTGTATTTCCTCATGATCATGCCCCGGATGACACATAAGCCCGATACGGCTTGCTTTAAAGAATGGCTTTATGCCCACAGAGGTCTGCATGACAATGCAACGGAGGCTCCGGAGAACTCCATGGCAGCATTCCGCAAGGCAGTGGACGCAGGCTTTGGTATTGAACTGGATATTCAGCTGACGAAGGATAGGATTCCCGTGGTGTTCCATGATTTTACCTTAAAAAGAGTCTGCGGCGGCGAAGGAAAAATCTGTGATTACACTTATGAGGAATTGCAGCAGTTCCATCTGTGTGAGTCCACGGAGAAGATCCCGAAGTTCGAGGATGTGCTTCAGATGGTGGACGGAAAAGTACCTCTGATCGTGGAGTTCAAGATCGAGCGTACCGACCTGTCCCTGTGCCCCATTGCAGATAAGATGCTTCGGGCCTACAAGGGAATGTACTGCATGGAGTCCTTTAATCCACTGGGAGTACAGTGGTATCGTAAGAATCATCCGGAACTGGTGCGCGGTCAGCTGTCCGATGCTTTTCTGAAAGAAGGAGAGTATGTGGGAGTATTGTATTTTGTCCTGCAGAATCTGTTGTTGAACTTCGTGACGAAGCCGGATTTTGTGGCATACAATCATCATTATCCCGAGATCCTGTCAAGAAAGCTTTGCAGAGGCCTGTATCATAATACCGCGGCGGCGTGGACCATCAAGAGCCAGAAAGAACTGGACGAAGCGAGAAAACATTTCGATATTTTTATCTTCGACAGCTTCGTGCCGGAGGCAGGAAACCGGCCTACTATATGCGATATGTGAGGAAAATCATGTATACCAAAGAAGAACTGAAACAGCAGTTACGAAGCGCAGGCCTTACGGGAAAAGAGACGATTCTGATTCATTCTTCCATGAAAGCCATTGGCAGGGTGGAGGACGGCGCGGACACCGTACTGGATGCCTGGATGGAATATTTTGCGGAAGGACTGCTGCTTTTACCGACTCATACCTGGGCAAATGTGAATGTGGAGCATCCGGTGTATGACTACCGCAGCACACCTTCCTGCGTGGGGATACTGACAAATCTGTTCCGGCAGAGAGAAGGCGTGGTGCGTTCCCTGCATCCCACCCATTCGCTGGCGGGCTTTGGAAAAGAAGCCGCAGATTATCTGGAGGGAGAGGATGAGCATAATACACCCTGCACCCCGGGAGGAGCCTACGACCGGCTAAAGGACTGCGGAGGAAAAATATTGTTAGTGGGTGTGGGGCATGAGCGCAATACTTATATCCACAGCGTGGAAGAAGTGCTGAATGTACCGAACCGGCTGGCGGCGGAGCCTATGGAGCTTGTGACGATCCTGCCGGACGGAAGCAAAAAGAAAGTATATATGCGGAAACATTACAATGCGATGCAGCCTCATATTTCAGAGGATTTTGTGAAATTAAATCAGGCGTTTCTGGATTGCGGAGCGGTGGAAGAAGTGACCTTTGGAGATGCGAAGTGTCTGCTGTGCGATGCGCAGAAAGTATTCCGGGTGGTGCGGCATGTGCTGGCACCGGATCCGGAATGTCTGATAACGAAGCCGGAGATCCCCGCAGAGCGGTGGAGAGGATTCCGGGCATGAAAAAGGATCAGTCCCAAGGGACTGATCCTTTTGGTCTGTCTTGCTATTAAGCTACAACAGTAACGTTGGTAGCACGGATCTTGCTGCTGTTCTGAGGATCGCACTCGGTATCGAAAGTTACCTTCTGGCCCTCTTCCAGAGACTTGAAACCATCAGCGTTGATTGCGGAAAAGTGTACGAATACTTCCTCGCCGTTAGCATCGTTGGTGATGAAACCATAACCCTTCTGAGCATTGAACCACTTAACTGTACCGTTATTCATTATTGGTACCTCCTTTAATAATTCAGGCTTTGCCTGATCCTTTTGATGATTCTAAAACGTAGGACAAAAAAATCACATATTTTTGTAAAGCATCCGTAAAAGTAACAATGTCTTACAAAAATATGTGAGATCAATGACTTTCATTTAGAATACGGTTAGAGTATACCATTGCACTTATCGAAATGTCAATAATTATCTTTGATTTTTAGACCTATTTTACTATGTCCGGAACATATGATTTTAAGAGTGATAAAATGTGGAGAAAGACAATGGATCTGAAGTTTTTGGGGAAGGTATTGCAGGGAGCACTGATCGGGCTGGGAGCGGTACTGCCGGGGATTTCCGGTGGCGTCTTAAGCGTGGTATTCGGGGTCTACCGGCCCATTATGGAACTGCTGGCGGATCCGGTACATAAGTGGCGGACACATCTGACGGTGCTGTTCCCCTATATGATCGGTTCGGCGGCGGGATTTTTAGGCGTGGCAAATCTGCTGTCTTACGTCCTGGAGACTTATCCGGAGCCTTCCGTCTGTGTGTTTGTGGGACTGATCGGCGGAATGCTGCCATCGCTTTGGCGGGAAGCGGGAGAGCAGGGCAGAACCCGCGGGGATGGGATCGTGTCCGGCGTGACCTTTGCGGCAATGCTTTTTCTGTTGTTTTCATTGCAGATTTCTCAGGCTGCGGTGGAGCCGGGGACTTTAGCGTATCTGTTCTGCGGATTCGCTTTGGCACTGTCAGTGATCGCACCGGGGATGAGCTTTTCCTCGCTGTTGATGCCCTTAGGGCTGTATACCCCGTTCGTGGAAGGCATCGGTCACCTCCGCCCGGAGGTGCTGATCCCCGGAATGATCGGTTGTGGGGTGACCTTTGTGTGTCTGGCCAGACTGGTCAACCGGCTGCTTGCAACCCATTATGCCGGGATGTCCCACGGCATTTTCGGAATCATCAGTGCTGCCACGGTAATGACGATTCCCTGGAACAGTTTTGCCACGTCCCCGGAGGCGGCATCCCGGAATCTGTTCTGCATGGCGGCGGGAATCGTGGCGGCACTACTTTTGGAAGTTATGAATGAAAAAATGGCATGTTTTCCCGAAAATGAGACAGAATAAGGAGCAGGATCCTTATCACGGAAAAAGGAAGGTAGAAACATGCAGATGTATGATATGGTGGCAGCGGGAGTGCTGGGACTGCTGATCGGCTTCTGGTCCGGCAGAAGCATCCGGTGGAAAATGGAAGAAACGGAGGAAACCAGTGAAGCAAGCCGGGACGAAAGAAAGATAACGGCAGCCAGACAGCTGGTAAGGGAAGGAACCGTCATAGGCAGCCCGGTGAACGGAGAAATCCAGAGAACTGTGGAAGGAATGGAAACTGCTGATTCCGGGACGGGCCGCATCAGCATTGAGCCGGAGGATGGGAAAATCTATGCGCCTACGGCGGGAAAGGTGCTGAAGATCTATCCTATGGGAAATAAAATCCGGTTCCGCACGGACAGTGGACTGGAGCTTTTGCTAAATATCTGCAGGGACAGGGAAGAACTGCACAGCGCCTATTATCATTGCAATGTTCTGCAAAACGAGATCGTGCGCAAAGGGAAATTACTGGTAGAATTTGATAAAGAAGGACTGACGGGAGAGGGCGTGGATACGGCAGTGACGGTGGAAATGTGCCAGACATCGGAAGCAAAACAGATCGTCAGCACCTGGAAAGACTATATCCGGGCAGGAGAAGAACTTCTGTGGGTACAGCGCAGAGGAAAGAATCAGGAGGATTCTTTCTGCCTGCGGTAAACTCCGGGAGTGGTGTGAAAGGTGTCCCGGAAGGATCGGAAAAAGGTGCGGGAACTTCCAAAGCCCGCATCCAGTGCGATCTGTGTCACGGACAGTTCTGTGGACAGTAGAAGATCTCTGGCATAATCCAGGCGTCTGGAATTCACATAATCCGGGAAGGTGGTATGGAGTTTCTCTGTGAAGATCCGGGACAGGACGAAACGGCTGACACCGAATTCCCGGGACAGACTTTCCAGAGACAACTCTTCGGTGTAGTGAGCATCCAGATATAATAACAGGCGCTGCTCCAGTTCCAGATCTGTCGTGCTTTTCCGCTCCTGTAAGGGTAGTGTGGGTAAGAGATCCGCCAACAGGAGTGTGAGATATCCTTCCGCATAGACTTGTACACCGGAGGGAGTGGGACGATCCTTTTCCATGGCAGAAGCCAGCTCTTCAAGTCCCTGCAGGGCAATGCGGCTGTGCTCCGAGAGGGTGGAGACGGCAAAGTCATTGCGTGAGGGCTTTTTATTCTGAAAAAAATGCCGGAAGGAATGACAGAAATCCGGCTCGAAGATACAGAGCAGATTCTGACCGGGTTCCACATGTTTTAAGCCGTGCATCTGGTTCGGAAAGACGAGGACACCCTGACCGGGTTTCAGGGAAAAATCCTGTTGCTCCACGGTGACGGTGGTGGAACCGCTTAATACATAGATCAGTTCCAACTGTCGGTGAAGATGGACGGCGTAAGGGTTATTATTGGACAGATACAGATAGAGTTGTTCTTTGCGATTCTGATAAAAGAAACTCAAGGTGTTTTCCTCCTGCAAATTTTGTCACTATTATGACATTTTATATAAGAAAATGCAAGATTTGACACAAACTAATGGGGAAATGGCACGCGATACGCAGGATCATCTGCTATACTGAAACTGTTCAGAGAGATGTAAACATTATCGAAGAAGCAGGGAACGCCTGCGTTCGTAAGTAAACGGCGGCAAAAGGCTGCGGAATGGAGAACCTATGGATAAAACAAAGATACATAAAATGTGGATCGCCGATCAGGGCGACGGCACCTATACCAACCCGATCCTGTATACCGATTATTCGGATCCGGATGCCATTCGTGTGGGAGAGGATTATTTTATGATCGCTTCCAGCTTCTGTAATACCCCAGCAGTTCCTTTGCTGCATTCGAAGGATCTGGTGAACTGGAAAGTCATCAATTACATTATCGACAAGCTTCCCTTTGACTATTATGATAAGCCGGTACACGGCTGCGGTACCTGGGCACCCGCTATCCGTTACCATGAGGGAACTTACTATGTATTCATTCCCATGCCGGACGAAGGCATCATGATGTGCAAGACCACAGACCCGTGGGGAAAATGGAGTGAGCCTGCCTATGTGCGTAAGGTCGTGGGCTGGATCGATCCCTGTCCTTTCTGGGATGAGGATGGCAAGGCCTATATGGTAACGGCTTTTGCCAGAAGCCGTATCGGTTTCAAGAGCATGCTGTATATGTCCCCCATCGAGCCGGACTGCTCCGGCGTACTGGATGACGGACAGTTCATTTACGATGGACACGCCACCCAGCCCACCATTGAGGGGCCGAAGCTGTACAAGAGAAACGGTTATTACTATATTTTTGCTCCGGCAGGCGGCGTAAAGCCCGGCTGGCAGACCGTACTGCGTTCGAAAAATATATACGGTCCCTGGGAAGAAAAAATCGTCCTGCATCAGGGCAGTTCTCCCGTCAACGGACCTCACCAGGGTGCCTGGGTGGACACTCCGGACGGACAGGACTGGTTCCTGCATTTTCAGGATGTAGGCAACGCGGGACGTATCGTACATTTACAGCCCATGCACTGGGAGAATGACTGGCCGGTGATCGGCGTGAATGAAGTGGATGGCTGCGGCGAACCGGTACTGCGTTATAAAAAGCCGGAGGCAGGAGCGGAGTACCCCATCGATGCACCGGAGGACAGCGATTTCTTCGAAGGAGAGAAGCTGGGATTGCAGTGGCAGTGGAATGCCAACTATAAAAAGGAATGGTACGATCTGAAAAATGGTCAGCTTATTCTTCATGCTCAGGCTGCAGACCCGAAGACTCAGCTGTGCGATATCAGCAATCTGTTATTACAGAAATGGCCGGCACCGGAATTTTCCATCACCACCTGTCTGCATCTGGAGCAGATGAAGGACGGCGACGTGGCGGGACTGGTATCTCTGGGCGGCTGCTATACGGCGCTGGCAGTGCAGAAAGCAAACGGAAAAATGAGCCTGCAGCAGCGCACCGGCAACTGGACAAAGGACGATGAAGTACGCACCGGTCTGGGAGGTTGGAACAGTGATGTGATCTATATTCAGATGAAGGTGGAGAAGGAGAACTACCGTACCTTCTATGTGGGAACCACGGAGGATGACTTGCAGCCGGTGGGCCAGATGGTGGAAGCAACGCCGGGACGCTGGGTCGGCGTCAAGGACGGTCTGTTTGTCCTCAACGAACAGGGTACGGACGGCGGAAGCGTTGCTTCGGACTATTTCGTATATCAGGATCTGTAGAATAATTTGCATTTACCGTATTTACAACGCCATGCCAATGTGCTATTTTGGCAGATGTCAATGTAAGGATAAAGGAATGATGTAAATTATGACGGAAGAGAAAAAAATGTTATTTTCACAGGATGCTCTGAAAAAACTGCTGTGGCCGCTGATCATAGAACAATTTCTGGCAGTGGCCATGGGAATGGCGGACACCGTGATGGTGGCCAGCTGTGGAGAAGCCGCGGTATCCGGTATTTCCCTGGTGGACAGTATCTGTGTCCTGTTGATCGGATTGTTTACGGCCATGGCCAGCGGCGGTGCGGTGGTGGCGGCACAGTACATGGGACGCGGAGACAGGGAAATGGTAGGCCGGGCCTCCAATCAGCTGTTTCTGGCGGTTGGTGGTGTGGCCCTTCTGTTTATGGCGGTTTCCCTGATTTTTAACCGGGGACTGTTAAATCTCCTCTACGGAAATGTGGAAGCGGATGTCATGCAGGCGGCCAGAATTTATTTCTATATCGTAGCGGTGTCCTTCCCGTTCCTCGGAATCTATAACGGCGGTGCAGCGCTGTTCCGTGCAGTGGGAGATTCCAAGGTGTCCATGAAGGTGTCACTGGTGGCGAATCTGATGAACATTGCGGGGAATGCGGTCCTGATCTACGGAGCAAAGATCGGTGTAGCCGGTGCGGCACTGTCCACATTGTTTTCCCGAATCCTGTCGGCAGTGATGATCGTGGTACTGCTGACGCGGAGTGACAGGATCTCCATGAGTAAAAGCTGGCGGGTGGATAAGAATATTCTGGGGAAGATACTGTACATCGGTATCCCCAACGGACTGGAGAACAGTATTTTCCAGATCGGCAAGCTGCTGACCACCAGCCTGATTGCGACCTTCGGCATGGTGGCCATTACCGCCAATGCCGTGACCTACAGTATCGCCAATTTCCAGCAGATTCCCTCCAGTGCCATCGGCGTGGCCATGATCACGGTGATCGGGCAGTGCATCGGCGCGGGAGAGACAGAGCAGGCTCATTATTATCTGAAAAAGATGTTGAAACTGGCATATCTGTGTATGATCGTGCTGGGAATTCCCATTATCCTGTTTTCCAGGCCGCTGTGCAGTATCTATCATTTGAGTGAGGCTACCACGGATATGACGGTGATTCTGCTAATATACAACTGTGTCTGCTGTATGTTGGTGCATCCGTTGTCCTTTGCCCAGTCCAATGCGCTTCGCGCCGCGGGAGACGTGAAGTTCACCATGATCGTAGCCATCGGATCCATGTGGATCTGCCGTGTGGGTATGGCTTATATTCTGGGACAGGCGGCAGGACTTGGTGTCATTGGTGTCTGGATTGCCATGACCATGGACTGGACCGTGCGGGCGTTTCTGTTCACCCACCGGGTACGGACGGGAAAATGGCTGCAATATAAGGATCGTCTTGTGAAGTAAGGCGCGATAATGCGTTCTAAGGAGAAATTTCAGCGCAGCGGGCAAAAATGTCTGCTGCGCTAAAGTTTTACATTGACAGATTATACAATGTGTTTTAGCATATTTTTATAAGAATGTAACAGCTGAGTCCGCATTATCTGCAAAGCTGCGTTGACGCGCGCATGCCGCTTTGAAACGGCCTATGCCCATAAATCGGCGTCCGGTGACCGGTATTCCGACCGAGACGGTTCCGGAAGGCTGTTACGTGATAATACACAGCACGGAAAAAGTGCAGAAATGAGGCAGAACATGAGTAAAAAGCCCTATGCAGAGCGTAATTTGAAATTTGAGACATTACAGTTACACGTGGGACAGGAGCAGCCCGATCCCGTGACCGGTGCCAGAGCCGTTCCTATTTATCAGACATCTTCTTATGTATTCCGCAATTGCGACCATGCGGCAGCACGCTTTGGACTGGAAGATCCCGGTGAGATCTACGGTCGTCTGGGCAATCCTACCCAGGGTGTCTTCGAGCAGCGTATTGCAGCCTTAGAGGGCGGTACCGCAGCTCTGGCAGTAGCCAGCGGAGCGGCAGCCATCTGCTATACGATCCAGAACCTGGCAAAACAGGGAGATCACATTGTTTCTGCAAATAATATTTACGGCGGAACCTACAATCTGCTGGCGCATACCCTGGTGGACTACGGTGTGACCACCACTTTCGTGGCGCCTTCCGATTATGACAAGATCGAAGCAAGTTTTCAGGAGAACACCAAGGCACTCTACATCGAGACACTGGGCAATCCCAATTCCGATGTGGTAGATATCGAGCGTCTGGCACAGATCGCCCATGCGCACAAGGTTCCTCTGGTAGTGGACAATACTTTTGCTACTCCTTATCTGGTACGTCCTTTTGAGTACGGCGCGGATATCGTGGTACATTCCGCTACGAAATTCATTGGCGGACACGGCACCAGCTTAGGCGGTGTGATCGTAGAGAATGGTAAATTTGACTGGGAGGGCAGCGGTAGGTTCCCTCATCTTTGCACTCCGAACCCCAGCTATCATGGCGTAACCTTCACCAAGGCAGCGCCGGGTGCGGCTTTTGTGACCGCAATCCGTGCAATGCTCCTTCGCGATATGGGTGGATGTATCTCTCCCGTCCATGCATTTATTTTCTTGCAGGGACTGGAGACACTGTCTCTTCGTGTGGAGCGTCATGTGGAAAATGCTCTGAAGGTAGTGCAGTATCTGAACAATCATCCGCAGGTAGAGCGGGTACATCATCCTTCCGTATCCACCGATCCGGAGCAGCAGGCACTGTATAAGAAGTACTTCCCCAACGGCGGCGGTTCCATCTTCACCTTCGAGATCAAGGGTGGCAAGGAGACAGCCAAGAAATTCTGTGACAATCTGGAACTGTTCTCCCTGCTGGCAAACGTGGCAGATGTGAAGTCTCTGGTCATCCATCCGGCTTCCACCACCCATGCACAGCTGTCTGAGGAAGAACTGAATGAGCAGGGTATTTACAGCAATACCATTCGTCTGTCCATCGGTACAGAGAATATCGACGACATCATTGAAGATCTGGAAGGCGGTTTTCAGTCTGTATAACAGGTAGCAATGAGAACTTTATATCAATAAAAAAACAAAACTTGACAAATACCCTGTGGGGGTATATCTTGTAGAAGAAAGCAAGATACCCCTGCAGGGTATTTTGCGTATAACTGTAAGGAGGAAGTCGACAGCTTTAGCATAGGAGCATAGAAAATATGGCAGAACAGATGGAAGGAAAAACAGAAGGAATAACAGAAGGGAAGGGCATGGAATGCTGCCATTGTCACCAGAAGGCAACTCCCCGATCCGAAAAAGAAAGAAAACAATTACAGAATCGTTTGAGCCGCATGGCCGGGCAGTTAAACGGCATCAGCCGGATGCTGGAAGAGAACCGTTACTGCGGAGACATTCTGACGCAGGTAGCTGCCGTGGAGAGTGCCTTGCAGGCCTTCGGCTATGCGATCCTGAAGGAGCATATGGAGACCTGTGTGGTGGAAGAGATCCGGAAGGGGAATACTGCTGTAGTAGATGAAGCAGTGGATCTGGTAAAAAAATTGAAATAAGTAGAGGTATGACTGCAGAGAAAACTGTAAATTCGTGCTGTAAGGCACTAAAAATAACAGAAACTTTGCAGGTTTTGGAAAGGCAAGGTTATTTTCATGAAGGAAAGATATCATGTTACGGGAATGTCCTGTTCCGCATGCTCTTCCCATGTGGAAAAGGCAGTGAACAGGCTGGAAGATGTGGAAGAAGCATCCGTGAATCTGCTGACGGAGACCATGGACGTGACCTATGACGAGACGAAGATCTCTTCGACAGAGATCATCGATGCGGTGGTGAAGGCCGGATACGGAGCTTCGGTAATGACCGGGGGCGGCGCAGACGGCCGGAACGCTTCCGGAAATGCGGGCGGTGCAGGCAGATCCGGTGCCGGCAGCAGACAGGAGCTGCAGCAGAAGCTGGATGCGGACGCAAGAGCCATGAAATGGCGTCTGGGAATCTCCATCGGATTCCTGATCCCGCTAATGTATGTGTCCATGCACCACATGCTCAAAGAATGGTTCGGAATTCCGGTTCCGGCATTTATCGTGAATACCATGCACGGCAATGCCAATGCCATGAATTTTGCATTGACACAGTTTTTACTGCTGTTGCCGATTCTGTATGTGAACCGGAAGTTTTTCGCTGTAGGATTCAAAATGCTGGCACACCGCAGTCCGAATATGGACAGCCTGATCGCCCTGGGATCCGGCGCGGCACTTGTGTACGGCATTTTCGCCATGTACCGGATCAGTTATGGTCTGGGCTACGGCGATATGGCAGTGGTGGAGCATTATGCCCACGACCTGTATTTTGAATCCTCCGGTACCATCCTGACCCTGATCACCGTCGGAAAATATCTGGAAAGCCGTTCCAAGGGCAAAACCAGCGAAGCTATCACCAAGCTGATGAATCTGGCACCCAAGGTGGCAATCCTGGTAACTGAGGACGGACAGGAGAAGGAAGTACCTACGGAAAGTCTGCAAAAGGGTGATATATTTCTGGTAAAGCCCGGAAGTCTGGTGCCGGTGGACGGTATTGTGATCGAGGGTAACTCCAGTGTGGACGAAGCAGCCATCACCGGTGAGAGCGTTCCGGCGGAGAAGCAGGCAGGGGATCATGTGGTCTCTGCCACCGTGAACAAGGCGGGCTTCTTAAAATGTCGTGCGGACCGTGTCGGCGAGGATACGACGCTGGCACAGATCATCCGTCTGGTGGAAGAAGCCAGCGCCAGTAAGGCTCCCATTGCACAGCTGGCGGATAAGGTGGCGGGGGTCTTCGTGCCTGCCGTTATGACTATTTCCCTGATCACCCTGATCGTATGGCTTATCAGTGGTGCAACCCCGGAATTTGCCATTTCCACAGCCATTGCCGTACTGGTAATTTCCTGTCCCTGTGCCCTGGGACTGGCAACACCCGTGGCCATCATGGTGGGAACCGGTGTGGGTGCCGGTAACGGCATCCTGATCAAGACCGGCGATGCATTGCAGCAGGCCAGGGAGATTGATACTGTGGTGCTGGACAAGACCGGAACCATCACAAGTGGTAAGCTGAAAGTAGAAGAAGCAGGCAGTTATCAGAGCGACTTTTCTGTGGATGCCATGATGCAGATCACAGCGGCGCTGGAGAAAAAGAGTGAACATCCTCTCGCAGAAGCAGTAGTGGAATACGCGGATCACAACGGCCTGACGATTCCGGAGATCGTGGATTTCAAGGCAACTTTCGGCCGTGGTGTGGAAGGTACGCTGGCAGCAGATTTTTATGCTGCGGAAGCTGCAAAAAATGACGGCCCCACGGCAGTATTCTATGCCGGAAAACGGAAGGATGCTACAGAAGTGTCTGGCAAGGGAACGCAACAGGACCCGGCGGGCGGAAATACCGTATCGGGTGTCGGCAGCGTGATAATTCCCGCAGGCACGAAATTCTATGTAGGTAATATTGCATTTTTACAGGAGAATCATATTTCTCTGCCGCAGGAAGCCGCAGAGGGCCTGAACCGGATGGCAGACGAAGGTATGACACCGCTTCTGGTGGCCATGGAAGCAAGCTTCCAGGAAGGAAAATTCCTGGGAGTCGTCGGTGTAGCGGATACCGTGAAAGCCACTTCCCATGAAGCTATCCACGCATGGGAGAAAATGGGTGTCAGGGTCATTATGCTGACCGGAGACAACCGCCGTACTGCGGAAGCGGTGCGGCAGAAGCTGGGTATCTCCGAAGTCGTGGCAGAGGTACTGCCCCAGGATAAGGAGAAGAAAGTCAGTGAACTAAAAGCACAGGGACACAAAGTTGCCATGATCGGCGACGGTATCAACGATGCTCCTGCACTGGCTGCCGCAGATGTAGGTATGGCCATCGGCGCAGGCACCGACGTAGCCATGGAGAGTGCAGATATCATCCTGATGAAAAACGATCTGCGGGACGCTGTGACGGCCATGAGACTGAGCCGTGCTGTAATCCGCAATATCAAGGAGAATTTGTTCTGGGCCTTCTTCTATAACTGCATCGGCATCCCTCTGGCTGCCGGTGTGCTGTACCCGGCTTTTGGAATCCGTCTGAATCCCATGTTCGGCGCGGCGGCCATGAGCTTAAGCAGTATCTTTGTCGTGGGAAATGCCCTGCGGCTGAGAGGCTTTAAGAGTGGATTCACCCCACTGAAAAAGGAAACACCGGAAGCAGCCCGGACGGAAAAAAAGACAACGCAGGCAGCTGCGGAGGAAGAACAGTGTATACTGAAAGCCCCCGCAGAGCAAAATAACAGACAAGATGCAAAGCAGGAGAAAGAGAGGACAAACACAATGACAAAAGTAATCAGTATCGAAGGAATGATGTGCGGCCACTGCACCGGAACCGTACAGAAGGCACTGGAGGCAGTAGAAGGCGTGAAAGCTGTAACCATGAGCCTGGAGCAGAAGAACGCTGCCGTGGAACTGGCTTCTGACGTGGCAGATGAGGTACTGACCAAGGCTGTGACCGACGCCGGTTATGAGGTGAAGGGAATTACCACAAAATAACTTTTTCCAAGAAAGTAAAAAACTCGCGTGAGATACCGCCGGAATCGTCAGCATAGACATTCCGGCGGTATCTGCAGAAGCAGGCAGTCAGATTCCGGCCTCGGCAGTCCAATGTCTGGCGTTCAAATTAAGTGGATAAATGCGGATCAGGTATTTTCGAAAGATTCTATATAAAGTTTATAATTTCTTAATTGATTTTCTTCCACTATGTGTTATATTAACTATAGAACAGATGAGACAGAAAGCCTGTGAGTCTGTTCCGCTGATTAAAATTGTCAAAGCTTTTTATGAATGCAGGCATTCAACAAGGCTCAGGCAATATTTATTGGCTCTGAATAATTGTAAAAGTGCATAACCTTATGTGAGGAGGCGAACGATTATGAATATTGATAAATTTACACAGAAGTCCATAGAGGCCGTCAATGGCTGTGAAAAGCTCGCCATGGAATATGGCAATCAGGAGATTGAGCAGGAGCATCTGCTGTACAGTCTGCTGACGCTGGATGACAGTCTGATCTTAAAGCTTGTGGAGAAGATGGAGATCCAGAAGGATCATTTTGTAAACCGTGCCAAACAGGCGCTGGAGAAGAGAGTAAAGGTGCAGGGCGGTCAGCCCTATGTCGGTCAGTATCTGAACAAGGTACTGGTCAGCGCATCGGATGAAGCGAAGCAGATGGGAGACGAATATGTCTCCGTAGAGCATCTGTTCCTTGCCATGATCAAGAATCCCAACAAGGAGATCGCCGAGATCTGGAAAGAATATGGAATTACCAGAGAGCGTTTCCTGCAGGCGTTGTCTACCGTAAGAGGTAACCAGAGAGTCACCAGTGACAATCCGGAAGCAACCTACGATACATTGGAAAAGTACGGCCAGGATTTGGTGGAGAAGGCCAGAAATCAGAAGCTGGATCCCGTCATCGGACGAGACAGCGAGATTCGTAATGTAGTGCGTATCCTGTCCCGTAAGACGAAGAACAACCCCGTATTGATCGGTGAACCCGGTGTCGGTAAGACCGCCGTGGTGGAAGGTCTGGCACAGCGTATTGTCAAAGGTGATGTCCCGCAGGGGTTGAAGGATAAGAAGATATTTGCGCTGGATATGGGCGCACTGGTAGCCGGTGCCAAATACAGAGGAGAATTCGAGGAACGTCTGAAAGCTGTACTGGATGATGTGAAGAACAGCGACGGACAGATCATTCTGTTCATCGATGAACTGCATACCATTGTGGGTGCCGGTAAGACCGACGGTGCTCTGGATGCGGGCAATATGTTGAAACCCATGCTGGCCCGTGGCGAACTCCATTGTATCGGTGCCACCACACTGGATGAATACAGACAGTATATTGAGAAAGATGCCGCTCTGGAACGTCGTTTCCAGCCGGTTATGGTTGAAGAACCCACCGTGGAGGACACAATCTCCATCCTGCGTGGACTGAAAGATCGTTATGAAGTATATCATGGTGTTAAGATCATGGACAATGCGCTGGTAAGTGCAGCCGTACTTTCCAACCGTTATATCACCGACCGATTCCTGCCGGATAAGGCCATCGATCTGGTGGATGAAGCCTGTGCCCTGATCAAGACCGAGATGGACAGTATGCCTACGGAACTGGATGAGCTGCAGCGTAAAGTGACACAGCTGGAGATTGAGGAGACCGCTTTGAAAAAAGAGGATGACCGGATCAGCAAGGAACGGTTGGCAGATCTGCAGAAGGAACTGGCAGAATTAAAGGATCAGTTCAATACCAGAAAGGCTCAGTGGGATAACGAGAAGGCATCCGTGGATAAACTTTCCAAGCTGCGGGAAGAGAGAGACCGCATGAACAATGAGATTCAGATTGCAGAACGGGAAGGTGACTATGAAAAGGCCGGCAGATTAAAATACAGCGAACTGCCTGCATTGGAAAAACAGCTGGCACAGGAAGAAAATAAGGTGGGAGAATCCAATCTGTCTCTGGTACATGAAAAAGTATCGGAGGAAGAGATTGCAAGGATTATTTCCCGCTGGACCGGCATCCCGGTAGCCAAACTGACTGAGAGTGAGCGGAACAAGACCCTCCATCTGGACGAAGAACTGCACAAACGTGTGGTAGGTCAGGACGAGGGCGTGACCAAGGTTACCGAAGCAATCATCCGTTCCAAAGCCGGAATCAAGGATCCCAGCAAGCCCATCGGTTCCTTCCTGTTCTTGGGACCTACCGGTGTCGGTAAGACGGAACTGGCCAAGAGTCTGGCGGCGGCACTGTTTGACGACGAGAACAACATGGTGCGTATCGATATGAGTGAGTATATGGAGAAGTATTCTGTCTCCCGTCTGATCGGAGCGCCTCCCGGATATGTAGGATACGAGGAGGGTGGCCAGCTGACCGAAGCTGTCCGGAGAAAACCTTACAGCGTGGTACTGTTCGATGAGATCGAAAAGGCACATCCCGATGTATTTAATGTACTGTTACAGGTACTGGATGACGGGCGTATCACCGATTCCCAGGGGCGTACCGTGGACTTCAAGAATACCATCCTGATCATGACCTCCAATATCGGCGCAAGCTATCTGCTGGAGGGTATCAACGAAGACGGCACCATCAAGCCGGAGGCAGAGGCAGCAGTCATGAATGATTTGCGGGCACATTTCCGTCCGGAGTTTCTGAACCGTCTGGATGAGACGATCCTGTTCAAGCCTCTGACCAAGGATAATATCGGCGGTATCATTCATCTGATCATTGCCGATCTGAACAAGCGTCTGGAGGATAAACAGCTGACAATCCGTCTGTCGGACGAGGCTATGCAGTACATTGTAGACAATGCTTATGATCCGGTCTACGGTGCACGACCTCTGAAGCGTTATATCCAGAAGTATGTGGAAACACTGGCTGCCAAGATGATCCTGGCAGACCAGGTGGAAGAGGGCGATACCATTGTCATTACCGTGGAGGGAGACATCCTGGCCGCCAAATGTGAAAAAGGATCGAAAAATCAATAATCCGTAAAATAAAACAGGGAGCAAAGATGAGGATACTTGTCATTTTTGCTCCTTTCGTTTACAATAGAATTCTGTCAAAAACAGGAAAAGAGGAAAATGCTATGATACCACAGGATCCCGTAATGTTATTAAGCTTTGTAAATCTGAAACTCCGCGATTTCTACGGAAGTCTGGAACAGCTCTGCGATGATCTGGATGTGAATAAACAGGAGATCACGGAGAAGCTGGCAGCCATTGATTATCATTACGATGAAGAGAGGAATCAGTTTGTATAATATGACCGGCAGTACTACAGGAAAAAAAGGAACCAGATGCCTGATCTGTACCGGCTGCGGCAGATGTCCGGGGGTGATCCGGGGGATGCAGGTGGTGACGGACAAGCTGGAAATGCCTCCGTTATCTTTGCAGAATACGGGAGGTAAAAGGCTGATGACCGTGGACATCGGAACCACCACCATTGCCATGCAGCTCTATGACCTGTCCGGCAAAGTGACAGACAGCTTTCCCAGCGTGAATCCACAGGTTGGTTACGGAGCTGATGTGCTTTCCCGGATAGAGGCGGCAAAGGATCCGGGGAAAGCTGCGGATATGCAGAAAAAAGTCCGGGAGCTTATCGAAAGGGGAGTGCAGCGTTTCTCCAAAAAGCTGCAGCCGCAGGAAAGCTTACAGATGGTCATTGCGGCCAACACCACCATGAACTATCTGCTCATGGGCTGGGATCCGACGGAACTGGGGAAAGCACCTTTTAGGGTCAGCCATACCGGGGCGGCAGAGACTAAGATCGCGGGAGTACCCTGTCATGTGATCCCGGGATTGTCTGCTTTTGTGGGGGGAGACATTACCGCGGGAATATTGGCCTGCGGGATGCTGGAACAGGAGGCTCCCATGCTGCTCATTGATCTGGGAACCAACGGCGAGATGGCACTGGGGAACCGGCACAAACTACATGCCTGTGCCACGGCGGCAGGACCGGCGTTTGAAGGCGGTGCCAACCGGGGCATCTGGGGCGCAGATATGGTACGGCTGCTGCAGAAGCTTCTGGAAGAAGGCCTGATGGACAGACAGGGATTGCTAAAAGAGCCCTATTTTACGGAAGGGGGCCGTATCGGTGACGTGCTCGTGACGAAGGAATCCGTCCGGGCGATACAGCTGGCAAAAGGAGCCATTGCCGCCGGCATTGAGATTCTGGCGGAAAGCTATGGCATAAGACTTGCGGATATCTCCAAAGTAGTGCTGGCGGGAGGCTTCGGCTATTATCTGGATCCCGGCGCAGCGGCGGCCATCGGACTGCTTCCGAAGGAACTGATATTCCGGACGGTGACCGGCGGCAATACGGCCCTGAGTGGCGCAGCCCTGGTGGGCAGCAGAATTCTTGCGGCAGGCGGTTGCCACACTGCAGAAACAGTGTCCCGGAACGACTGGGATGACTTGCAGAAAAGGCAGGATCTACAGATCCGGATCCTGAATCTGGCGGAAGAAGAACGGTTTCCGGAAATTTTTCTGACGAAGATGGATTTTGCCTGAAAATGTGCAAAAAGCATAACAAATAGCAGAAAATGTAGTTCCATTCTGGTAATTATTATGCTATAATTCTTAATATCTATAACAAGTACCGGAGGGTATTACATGAGTACGAATGTTGAAAAAACTAAGAAATCTCTTTTTGTGGGGAAAAAAGAGAAGACTTCTGAGAAGAAGCCGAAGCCTGTAAAGGAAAAAAAGAGTAAGAAGGCATCTGCGGAGAAGAAACAGAAGACTTCGAAGCAGAAAAAGAGCGGAAAAAGCTCCAAACTGCTCAGTATCCGCAATAAGATTGTATTATGTTTTCTGGTGCCCATTGTATTTATGGTGATCATCGGAGTGTCCGCTTACCAGAAATCTGCGGAGGGCTTAAGTGAGAAATTCACGGATTCTTCCCTGCAGACCATGCGTATGGCCACGGAATATCTGAATATGTCATGTGACTTTATTCGTTCCGAGGGACTGAAATACGCATATGATGATGATCTGAGAAAGTATTTTCTGGGAATGTACGAAGACAGTCCGGTAGACAAGCTGAATTTCCTGACGGCCACGAAGTCGAACCTTTTATCGGTACAGACTTCCAATCCGTTTATCAGCCACATGCACATCATTCCGAAGAAAGGGGTAGGTTTATTATCTACCAAGCTTTCTTCCGGTGTAGACGGTTTCCTGGATGAGTATAAGGAAAATGTGGCTTCCGGCGAAGGACGCAGAAGTATCCCTCAGTGGATCGACAGCCATCCCGTGCTGGATGAAAAGGTAACCGAGACTCCCAAGGATTATATCATGGCATTCCAGATGATGAGCCAGTCCAACAATGCCTGCGTCGTCGTTGATATCAAGCCTTCCGCCATTACGGATTTCATGCAGGAGATCGACATGGGTGATGGCAGCATTATCGGATTTATCACTCCCGGCGGCAGAGAACTGGTAGTGGAAAATGTAGCGGAAGGACAGGAAAGCGTGCTTCCGGAAGAAGGCAATGTCTTCTACGGAGAGGATTATTATACTGCGGTCATGGATGCGGCAGTAGCTGACGCCGGTACCGCGGAGGTGGATTTCCAGGGAGAGAATTATCTCTTTATCTACAGCAGCAGCGCGGATATCGGTTTCACTACCTGTGCGCTGGTACCCATGAAGGTGGTGACCAGCCAGGCTACCGAGATACGGAACATGACCATCGGACTGGTGATCCTGGCCTGTGTTATCGTAGTGATCGTAGGTATCTTCATTACCGCAGGCATTGAGAATAACATGAAGCGTATTTCCAGAAAGTTCGGAGATGTGGCGAAGGGGGATCTGACGGTTACTGTATCTGTCAAGGGACATGATGAGTTCCAGGATCTGGCAGGCTCGGCCACCAACATGATCACGAATACCAAGAAACTGGTCAATCAGGTAAGCAATGCCACCGGAGAACTGGAAGTGTCCGCGCAGAATGTGGGACAGGCTTCCGAGCTGATTCATGAGTATTCAAAGGATATTACCCGGGCCATCGGTGAGATCAACGAAGGTATGGAAGAACAGTCCAGACACGCACAGGAATGTGTGGAGAAGACGGATATCCTCTCCAATGAGATTCAGGAAGTCAGCCATGTGGTAGAACGGGTAGAGAAACTGGTCGATGAAACCGAAGGCATGATCAACAAGGGAATGGAGATCGTACAGGTACTGGGTGAACGTGCCGGCGAGACCACGGAGATGACTGTGAAGGTAAGCGAGAGTATTGAGTCACTCCGCAAGGAATCCGAGATCATCAACAGCTTCGTAGGTACGATCACGGAGATCACGGAGCAGACCAATCTGCTGTCCCTGAACGCTTCCATTGAGGCAGCCAGAGCGGGAGAAGCCGGAAGAGGCTTTGCCGTAGTGGCGGAGGAAATCCGTAAGCTGGCAGATGATTCCGCCAGGGCAGCCGGTGAGATCAGCAATAATGTAGCGAATATTACGGCACAGACACAGAACAGTGTGGAGAGCGCAAGTCAGGCGAAAGCTATGGTAGAACTCCAGACCAAGGCCGTGGAGGAAGTCATCGCAGTATTCCGGGAGATGCAGGCACGTATGGGCCAGCTGATCGAGGGACTGAAGAACATTGTTACCAGTACGGAGAAGGCAGACGGCGAGCGCAGCGCAGCCGTGGCAGCCGTGAAGAATATTTCCGATATTATCGAGGAGACAGCGGGCAGTGCCGAGACTGTTAACGATGTAGCTAATAAGCTGTTACAGCATGTGGAACAGCTGAGCAGTACGGCAAGTGTACTGGATGAGAATATGGAAGGACTCAAGAACGAGATCTCGGTATTCAAGATCTGAGCATAATTTCATAAATATTTTTCAAAAAGGAGATTTGGAGGTGAAGACTTCCCAATCTCCTTTTTAGCTGTGGAATTCAACGGTTGAGGAATTGCCTCTTTTTCCCATGCATATATTTTCTTTGAAAGCGAAGAAGCGGATGGCGGGAAATGAGGAAGGTATATGTGGGAATTCTGATCTTTGATCTGATCCTGGGAATATTGTGCCTGATGGTGGAAAGCAGAGAAACCGGGAGGCCGGAACTATATGAATATTATGCGGATACGGTCTCTGCTCCCCGGAAAGTAACGGCGGGGGAAGTCGTCTGCGAGGAGGAAGAGATTGCAAAAAAAATAGCACTGACATTCGATGACGGGCCGCATCCGAAGTATACGGAACTGCTTCTGGATGGATTGAAGGAGAGGAATGTGGCAGCTACCTTTTTTGTCACCGGAGAGAATGCGGAGAAGTATCCGGAGATCATACGGCGGGAACAGGAGGAGGGGCATCTGATCGGCAACCATACCTACAGCCATATTCAGCTTACTTCCCGTAATCGAGAGACCTTCCGGGAGGAACTGGTGAAGACCAACGGGATCCTGGAGGGGATCACGGGAGAGAAAGTGAGTTTTGTCCGGCCGCCCTATGGAAGCTGGGATAAGAGCTTTGAGAAAGAACTGAATATGTTTCCGGTATTGTGGAACATCGATCCTCTGGACTGGTGTTCCCACAATGCCGATTGTATTGCCGCCAGAGTGGTGGAGAAGGCGGGAGATGGGGATATTATTTTAATGCATGATTATTATGAGACATCTGTCACAGCGGCACTGGAAGTGGTGGATGCCCTGCAGAAAAGAGGTTTTCAGTTCGTAACGGTGGAGGAGATCCTGTTTGACTGACCGGCTGTGTTATTGTAAGAGCAAGGCAACCTGAGTAATATAGTTCGCCGGGTCCTTATGTTGGGGCGGACCCTCCAGATATGTGTGTCGGGCAATGCCGGACAAAGCCAGTCCCCGGGCGGAAGCCTGGGCAAGCAGCGTTTCTCTGACTTTTGGAAGAGATTCATAGCAGCCGCGATAGAAGATGCAGAGAGCCTTCTGTTCCTGCAGCCGGACTACGTTTTCTCCTACACTGGCGGCCGGTACGGAGATGTAACAGGTGATCTCTCCGGGATGATCCAATGCATATTCGGTGAAAAACATCCGTTTGCTGTCATCGGAACCATAGAGGCGGAGAGCAGTCATGAATATTTCCCGCAGGAAATCCTTGCGTTCTTCTACGGCCACGAGAGAAGTCTTACGGCAATATACGGTCTGGGCAGGCAGGGTGAGAATTTTAAAGTCGGTGGTTCCGGCGCGCTGCTTCAGCTTTTCGATATTTTGTGTCAGTTCGTCCCGCAGAGCTTCCAGACGCTCGATCAGGGGCTCCAGTTCCATGGAATCCTTGTAATAGGCGGCAATCTCATCCAGGGAAAGCCCGAGTTTTTGCAGTACCCGGATGGAACGGATGCGGGAAATGGAATCGGGGGTATAATAGCGGTTGCCGACGGTACCTTCTTTTTTATCGGCGGTGAGAAGGCCTTTGGCTTCATAATTCAGGATAATGCGTCTGGTGATTCCCAGAACCCGGGCCACTTCGCCGATGGACATCAGTTGTTTTTCAGGAAGTTCTTTTTTCTCATTCTGTAACATAAAAACCTCAACAATGGATGGTAAGTAATAAAAAATGAAAATAGCCTTGCATCGTACATCAATGTACGGATATAATCATTGTAGTAAGAGTGGGAAAACAAGTCAAGATGAATAGGATAAAACGAGAGTGCTGCAATGATTATGCAGCCAGGAAAGACAAATGATAAAAATTGCTTTTTGTGACGATGATCTGTCTGTGTTAAAAGAACTCAGCATTTTAACGGACAGATATCGGGTAGAACGAAATCAGGATATTACCTATGCGGCATTTCACAGTCCGCTGGAGCTTCTGGCGGAAGTGGAGCGGGGAGTGCAGCTGGATATTATTTTTCTGGATGTAGTGATGCCGGGACAGGACGGAATCACTGCAGCCAGAGAGATTAGACGGTATGACAGTTCGGTGAAGATCATCTATCTGACGTCCTCGGCGGAATATGCCGTGGATTCTTATACGGTGGGGGCGTATTTTTACCAGCTGAAGCCCATCTGGCAGGAGAGCTTTTACCGGTTGTTGGATTCCGTGCTTTCCGAATGCCGCAGGGATGAGGAGAAGAGCCTGATCCTGCGTACCAAAACGGGAATCGCGAGACTGGAGCTGGCGAAGCTGCAATACTGTGAGGTGATGGGGCGCACGCTGCTGTTCCACCGCAAGGATGGTGAGACACTGGACAGTGTCGGCAAACTGGATGATCTGTGTGAACAGTTGAAAAATTATGACTGCTTTATCCGCTGTCACAGATCCTATCTGATCAATATGGACTACGTGCAGAACATTTCCAATAAGGCAGTTATCATGGCAGACGGGATACAGATTCCGATTCCTCACGGTAAATATTCCGAACTGAAGGATAAATTTTTCACCTATTTCTTTCATAAAAATCAGACATTTCTGGCATAAAACGAGCCATAAAACGACCATAAAACGACCCCATAAAACGACCGAAGCATTCTGCTTCGGTCGTTTTATTACATATTTGGGTCGATTCGTGTCAAAAAAGGTCACTCCGGGGGAAAATACGATACACTATCTTCAGACAACAAGGAAACTGTTGCAAACGGAACTCAGCCATGCCGGATATGGGCGGATACAACAGACTTTATTTTATTCAGTAAGTTAATTTAAAGAGAAAGAAACGAAAGGGAGGAAAGAGTCAACCATGGAAATACTAATCATTATATTACTGTTTGCCGCCCTTTTGTGCATTTGGACCTTATCGGTACGACGCAGACTGGAAGTACAGGAGGTCAATATCCGGAATGCCATGAATCAGACGATGATACAACTCTCCGCAGAACGGAAAGCATTGACAGCGCTGGCGGATTTTCTGGAAAATTCCATTGATGTCGAACGCTATCGACAGATGAAGCAATATCTCGAGGCACCGCAGGACAGCAAAGAGGAAATGTTACCGGAGAAAGTAGCAAAAGAGCAGGAAATGCTGCTGAAGGTGCAGAAAATAATAGCAGAGAGTTCAGAGCAGATGCCTCTGCTGCAGACGCAGGAGACTTACCAGAAGTACTGGAAAGCGGCACACAGCTATGAGCATATGGTAAAGACCAGCAGCCTGATCTATAACGATTCGGTAGAGAATTTCAATCGTATGCTCTGTAAAATGCCGGACCGGCTGGCAGCGGGAATCTGTGGATTTCATCAGAAAAAATGTCTGGAGATCATGTAATCCATATATATTCTTAAGGAGGAAAGACTATGGGATTATTTACAAACAATAAAAAATTATGTCCGATCTGCGGCAGCCCCACACCGAGACTTTTAGCGGCAGCGGTGGAAGGACAGAATCTCTGTAAGGAGTGTGCGGCCAAGATCAATCTGCCGGACGGTGTACAGGATTCGATGACAGTAGACGATTTTCGGGAATACATTAACTGTCATGATGCCAATAAGCCTCTGCGCGACAGTTTTACAGAGACCTATCGCTATAGCTTTGGATTTTTTAAGGGAGAGCTTCTGTTGGATCTGGATCACCAACTGTTGCGGCTGGGCGCCGGCGATGCAGCATTTGCCATGGAGCCTGCCAACATCAGGTCCTTCCGCATTCTGGAGGATGGCGAGGTATTGTACGAAGGAGAAAAGGGGAACTTCCGGAACTACAAGAGTGATATCAGGGAACGTTTGAATGAGTTAAAGCCCAGAATCGACGAATACAGAATGCTGCGGCATGAGTATGAGCTGATGGAGGAGATGCGGCGAAACAGAGAAGAGAATGGCAGAAGGGACGATCTGGATTACAGAGACCGGTATCTGACGGAGCCGGACTTCAATGTCCCCAATCCGGTGGAGAAATTTGCCGTGGAGATTACGTTGGAGCATCCCTACTGGAAGCGTTTCTATAAGGAGACGGGAGCACCGAAGTTTGACACGGATCAGCCCAGTATCATCGATTATCTGGACGATTATACCCAGAAGACAGAGGAACTGCATGCTCTGGCACAGAATCTGATGCAACTGATCGATCCGCAGGCACAGGAAAAGGTAATAGATCCCAATGCCTCCGCGCAGAGAACACCGCAGGCTGCACCCGCACAGGCAGAGGATCCTACTGTGGTCCTGCCGAAGTACAAGGCATTGTTGGATGCCGGTGTTATCACCGAAGAAGAGTTTGCAGCCAAGAAGAAACAGCTGCTGGGATTGTAAAGATTGTGTAAAAGTGAATATATTTTTAAATTGACGAGCACATGGCCGTCGGATATACTATAAGAGTATGACGTTTGAAACGACGTTGTACGGAAAGCAGGATCCGGCGGCCATGAGCAGTTTACAAAAGAAAGAAACATTATTAATCGTTGACGATTCAAAATTTCAAAGAGTGGTGATCAGGCAGTCTCTCGGGGAATATTTCAACTTCGCAGAGGCTGTTTCCGGTGAAGAATGCCTGAAGATCATGGAGAAGGAAAGCGATGCCATTGATCTGGTGCTGTTGGATCTGGTCATGCCGGGAATCGACGGTTTTGAAGTATTGCACCGCAGACAGTCCATGGAGGGATTCAAGGATACCCCGGTCATCGTTCTGACGAATACGGAATCGGTAACGTCCCAGTCAAAGGCTTTTGCACTGGGAGCGGATGAATTTATCATCAAGCCGGTGGATGCCCGTATCGCGCTGTCCCGTATCAACAATACACTGGGCGTAAAACGTAGATTGCAGAGCAGCCGGGATGAACAGAAGGCCTGGGAGACCAGGTCCCAGATCGATGAGATGACCAGCCTGTTCAACAAGATGACAGTGGAGAAGCTGATCACGAAGACTTTGACAGAGCGTGAGGATGGACTGCATGCTTTGATGGTCATAGATATTGATAATTTTAAGTCGGTAAATGATGTCTACGGACATACCATGGGAGACCATGTCATCAGTGTCGTTGCGGGAGTGATCTCCTCGCAGTTCCGCGGCACCGATTATGTGGGGCGTATCGGCGGAGATGAATTCTCCATACTGATGGCAGATATTCCTTCACCGGAGATCGCGCTGATCAAGGCGGAGAATCTGGTAAAGCTTATAAAATACAAAGAAAATCTGTCCATACCGGACAATATTTCCATCAGTGTGGGCATGGCATTTTCCTCGACGGCGGATCGTTCCTATGATGAACTGGCGGCGAAAGCAGATCAGGCATTGTACGTCTCCAAAAAAGCCGGAAAAGGCCGATACAGCGTATACGGCGAAGAAAATCATACCCCGGGCAGAAAACAGCTGGCTCTGGTGTGGTCCGGTTCCCGGAATGTTACCAGTATGCTGGAATTCGCCATGCCGGATTCCGTACAGCTGAAGCCGGTGGCTTCGGTGGAGGAGATCAGAGAGTGTATGACACAAGCTCCAGAGGAAGGAATCCTTGCTCTGCTGGCAGATGTATCGGAAGAAGAGGATCAGGGACAGGCACGCTGGCAGGAACTTCGGGAAGTACAGAGAGAACACGCCCTCCCCGTCATCGCAATCTGCAAGGAGGGGAATCTGGCACAGATGAAATGCGCTCTGGAGACAGACGGGATTCAGGACCTGCTGATGGCTCCACTGGAAGCGAATGTATTGAAGCGGCGTGTGAAGGCGTGGAGAACGGACACCGAATAGAGGAAGCAGTACTATGGATTTGTTTGAATATATGCGAAGCACCAATATGGAAAAGGAAGCGCCTCTGGCAGCCAGAATGCGCCCCAGAACCCTGGATGAGGTCGTAGGACAGGAACACATCATCGGCAGGGATAAGCTTCTGTACCGGGCCATCCAGGCGGACAAGATCAGTTCCATTATTTTCTACGGACCGCCCGGCACCGGCAAGACGACACTGGCGAAGGTCATTGCCAATACTACCAGTGCGGAATTCCAACAGATCAATGCCACGGTAGCGGGCAAAAAGGATATGGAAGAAGTGGTGGCCAAGGCGAAGGAACTGCAGGGAATGTACGGGAAGCGTACGATCCTGTTCATTGACGAGATCCACCGTTTCAATAAGGGGCAGCAGGATTACCTGCTTCCGTATGTGGAGGATGGTACGATCATCCTCATCGGAGCAACTACGGAGAATCCCTATTTTGAGGTAAACGGAGCTTTGATCTCCCGTTCGGTGATCTTTGAATTAAAGCCGATCCCGAAGGAAGCCATCAAGGAGCTTTTGAAAAAGGCGGTCTACGACACGGACCGGGGAATGGGAGCCTACAACGGGACCATAGATGAGGAGGCACTGGATTTTCTGGCGGATATCTCCGGCGGGGATGCCAGACATGCGTTGAATGCCATCGAACTGGGCATTATGACCACGGAACCGGGAACGGACGGGAAGATCCACATTACGCTGGATGTGGCACAGCAGTGTATCCAGAAGAGAGCGGTGAGATACGATAAGAACGGCGACAACCATTACGATACGATCTCCGCATTTATCAAAAGCATGCGTGGCTCCGATCCGGATGCAGCAGTCTATTATCTGGCAAGAATGTTAAATGCAGGCGAGAGTGTGACGTTTATTGCCAGACGTATTATGATCTGCGCATCGGAGGATGTGGGCAATGCGGATCCGCAGGCGCTGGTGGTGGCAGTGAATGCTTCTCTGGCGGTGGAGCGGGTAGGTATGCCGGAGGCACAGATCATTCTGGCACAGGCGGTCACTTACATTGCTACAGCACCGAAGAGCAACCGGAGCTGTGAAGCGGTATTTCAGGCAATGCAGGAGGTACAGGCTACCGGGGATCTGCCGATTCCGACGCATCTGCAGGACGCACATTACAAAGGAGCGGCAAAATTGGGACACGGTACAGGATATAAATATGCACATGATTATCCGAATGACTATGTGGAACAGCAGTATCTGCCCTATGAACTGAGCGGCAGGGAGTTCTACCAGCCTTCGGGCAACGGTTATGAAGTGAAGATCCGTGAGCATATGGCGAGAATCAAAAAAGAAGCCGCAGAGGCTTCTTCTGAGAATAAGGAAGGATAGAATCGCAAGTAAGATACCTGATGGCGGAATTAAAATAATTCCGTGATCAGGTATTTGTATATTTCCTGGTTTTTCTTCTGCCAGTTGTCGCAGATGGCAGCGGCGGTTTCCTCTACGGGGACGGACAGCGTAATGTCTACCAGATTGATGCCCCGGTCCTTGGCCACCAGATGGGCCTCGTATTCGCCGGAGGTGGATTTGTAATAGTCCCCCAGCACGGAGACTTCGTTGCGCAGGGCGAACTCATTTTCCTGAAAATAAGCATCGATCTCCTGCTTGATGGTATCGCCGATGCGGTTCTCGAAGAAATTCAGTGTCTCTTTTCCCTCGGGGGTGATGGACAGATGGGTCCGGTTGCGGATGGACTGGGTGGCGATCATGCCGGCATCCGTCAGCTCATTGATGACCTGCTGCAGGGTCAGAAAGTTCGTGTATTCCTTTCCGAGGATAAAATCACTGACCTGTGCGGCCGTGAGCGGAAAAGCAACCCGGTTGAGCATGTAGAGAACGATGAGTTTATATAGGGTAAGCGGATCTTGTAACATAATGTGATAACAGCCTTTCTTATATCTATCGGATATTATTCTTATCTGTTTTATATTTCATACAGGGCACCCTGACGGATGCCCTGTTCCTTCATACGGTGGTGCAGGGTATTCAGCACCTTTCGCTTGTCCAGACTCCATTGGGGAGCAATCAACAGAAGCTTAGCCCCATCGCCGGTGACCCGGTGGACCACGATATCAGGAGACAGATGGGCGAGGCAGGAGATGAGCAGATTCAGATAATGCTCCAAAGACAGCACCTCGAATTTTCCCTGTTCATAATCTTCTGCCAGATCCGTGTCCTTTAATACATGCAGCAGCTGCAATTTGATACCGAAGGGAGCAATGTGGTTTAAATACTGTATGGTCTGAAGAACCTGTTCATCGGTTTCTCCGGGAAGTCCCAGAATCGTATGGACGATGCAGGGGATTTCCAGAGCTTTCAGATCGTCACAGGCTTTTTCAAAACGGGACAGTGGATAGCCTCTGCGGATATAGTGGGCGGTCTCTTCGTGAATCGTCTGGAGACCCAGTTCGACCCAGAGGAATTTATCCGGATATTCCTCTTTTAATTTTGCAAGCAGGGCAAGCACCTCCGGTCCCAGACAATCCGGTCTGGTGGCAATGGAGATACCGCAGACCTGCGGGTGATCCAGAGCAGAACGATACACCTCTTCCAGATAGGGGAGGGGTGCGTAGGTGTTAGTATATGCCTGAAAATAAGCGATCAGGTCATGACCGGTCACCTTGCTGCCGAATCCCGCCATGCCTTCCGCAATCTGCTCTTCCATAGTCTTGCCGGCTATATCCACGGCAAAATCACCGCTTCCGCCCCTGCTGCAGAAGATACAGCCCCGAGTGTCCAGGGTTCCGTCCCGATTGGGACAGGACATCCGGGCATTCAGGGCTATTTTATAGCATTTATGGTGAAATGTATTTTTACAATAGGAATCCAGAGAGTAGTAGGGTTTACCGTGCCAGTCTCTCGTAATGCCAGCCGGATCCATCAGCGGATATGGCTCTTGACAGCGTTCGCTACGACCTCGGCAACCTGAGGGTCGAAGGCTTCCGGCATGATGTTGTCATCGGAGAGTCTGTCGGCAGGTACCAGACCGGCGATGGCTTCGGCAGCGGCCAGCTTCATCTCCTCGGTAATCTGGGTAGCGCGTCCTTCCAGAGCACCCTTGAAGATACCGGGGAAAGCGACCACATTGTTCACCTGATTGGGGAAATCGCTGCGTCCGGTTCCGACAATACGGGCACCGGCAGCCTTGGCTGCATCCGGCATGATCTCGGGAACGGGGTTCGCCATGGCAAACAGGATGGAATCGTGATTCATGGAGGCTACCATCTCGGGAGTGACGATGTTGGGAGCGGAGACACCGATGAAGATGTCGGCACCCTTCAGAGCATCGGCCAGGGTTCCGGTCTCGTTGTTTCGATTGGTCACTTCGGTCATTTTCTGCTGCATCCAGTTCAGCCCCTCGGTATCCTTGGAGACGATGCCTGTTTTATCACACATGATGATGTTGGGGAATCCGTAGGTCAGAAGCAGCTTGGTAATAGCCACACCGGCGCTTCCGGCACCGTTTACCACTACGCGGCAGTCTTCTTTTTTCTTGCCGACTACCTTCAGGGCATTGATGACACCGGCCAGAACGACGATGGCAGTACCGTGCTGATCGTCATGGAATACGGGGATATCCAGAATCTCTTTCAGACGCTCCTCAATCTCAAAGCAGCGGGGCGCGCTGATGTCTTCCAGATTGATGCCGCCGAAGCCGGGAGCCAGATAGGTCACGGCCTTGATGATCTCTTCGGTATCCTGAGTGTCCAGGCAGATGGGGACAGCATTGACGTTGCCGAATTCCTTGAAGAGGACTGCCTTGCCTTCCATAACGGGCATGGCTGCGTAGGGACCGATATTGCCCAGACCCAGAACCGCACTTCCGTCGGAGACAACGGCAACGGTGTTGGCCTTCATGGTATATTTGTAAGCAGCTTCTTTGTCCTGGGCGATTACCTTGCAGGGCTCTGCAACACCGGGAGTATAAGCAATAGCCAGATCCTCGCGGGTCTTGACGGGAGTCTTGGATACGGTCTCTAATTTGCCGTTCCATTTTTCATGCATCAGTAATGCTTTTTCATTGGTTGTCATGACAATACCTCTCTTTTTATTTGATCATTGCTTCATGTATTCATGGATGATTCACCGGATAGAAAATCCGGACACTATTTATAATGATATAATAGAATCGGTATCTTCGCAAGGAGTTCGCATCACTTTTGCAAAAATAAAAAAATATTTTGGGACTTCCTATTTGGAGAAAAGTATATTATAATACTACCAGATGCAGTTTTAATATCTTTTATTCAACTGTCATGTCGAATGTAAATCGGATGTAATTCCCCTTAGTTAACAGTTTTACAGGTAAATCTTATTCCACAGGAGGAGTATATGAGAGAAAAATATGAATCACTTGCATTAGTTCAGTTAAAGGAACTGGCAAAGGTACGTGGCTTGAAGGGAACTTCCACAATGAAAAAGGCGGATCTGGTAGAAGCTATGCTTGCTGAGGACGAGCGCCTGAAAAAAGAGGAAGAAGCGAAGGCGGCTGCAAAGGCAGCGGAAGAGAGACAGGAGGCTGCCAGGAGCGAAGAACCGGAGAGAACGGAGCGCCCTGTCAGACAGGAGAGGAATTACAGACAGGACAGAAACTATCGGTCAGATCGTTCCGAGCGCGCGGATCGTACGGAACGTCCCGAGAACGGTACGGAAACCGTCGGCGTGAGAAGTGACGCCTATACCAGAGAGCGTACTTTCAATCCGAATAACGTGGCATACGACGAGAGCCAGTATCCGAAGGAACTGGACAGCGGGATCGAAGCCAGCGGTATTTTGGAGGTTATGCCGGATGGATACGGATTTATCCGCTGTGAGAATTATATGCCCGGTGAGAACGATGTGTATGTGGCACCCAGCCAGATCCGTCGTTTCGGACTGAAGACCGGCGATATCCTGAAGGGTAACAAGAGGATCAAGACCCAGCAGGAGAAGTTCAGTGCGCTGCTGTTCGTCAAGAGCATCAACGGCTATACGGTGGAAGAGTCTGCCAAGAGAATGGCATTCGAGGATATGACGCCGATCTTCCCGGATGAGCGCATCAAGATGGAGACTCCCGGCTGCAGCGTAGCCATGAGAGTTATGGATCTGGTGAGCCCGGTCGGTAAGGGACAGCGTGGTATGATCGTATCCCCGCCCAAGGCCGGTAAGACCACACTGCTTAAGGAAGTGGCAAAGTCTATTCTGAATGGTAATCCCAAGATGCATATGTTGATTCTGCTGATCGACGAGCGTCCCGAGGAAGTTACTGATATTAAGGAAGCAATTCATGGAGACAATGTGGAAGTGATCTATTCCACCTTCGATGAGCTTCCCGAACATCATAAGAGAGTATCTGAAATGGTGATCGAGCGTGCAAAGCGTCTCGTAGAACACAAGAAGGATGTGGTGATCCTGCTTGACAGCATCACCCGTCTGACCAGAGCGTACAACCTGGTGGTTCCTCCCAGCGGACGTACTCTGTCCGGTGGTCTGGATCCCGCAGCGCTTCATATGCCCAAGAGATTCTTTGGTGCTGCCCGTAATATGCGTGAGGGCGGAAGCCTGACGATTCTGGCAACTGCTCTGGTAGAGACCGGAAGCAAGATGGATGATGTGGTATACGAGGAATTCAAGGGAACCGGTAACATGGAAATGGTTTTGGACAGAAAGCTGTCCGAGAAGCGTATTTTCCCGGCTATCGATCTGGCGAAGTCCGGTACCAGAAGAGAGGATCTGCTGCTGACTCCGGAAGAACTGGAAGCCATCAATATCATGCGCAAAGCCCTGAATGGATTAAAGCCCGACGAAGCCACCGACCGGATCCTCGATATGTTCTCCCATACCCGTAATAACGTGGAATTTGTGAATATGGTGAAGAAGAACCGGTTTATTTAAATGATTGCAAAAAAGAAACTATTTTATGGACGACCTATACTTTTACGTGAAAGATGATATACTAAATATTGAGGTTACAGGAAAGGAGATGTTTTACATGGAAGCTGTAGTAAAGGATATAGATCTGGCAGAAGACAAAACGGCAATGGAAGCATTATTTTCTTATCTCGATAAAGGAATTGATGACATGGAAGCAGGGCGGTTCCATACGGTTGATGATGCATTTCAGATTATCGGTGATAGGATGAAGAATGAATTATAAAGTGCTGATTACGGAGGAAGCAACGAAGGATGTATTTAATTTAGTTAAGTATATTCATGTTGATTTGTGCAATCCAGATGCCGCAAAAAAGTTATATATGAATTTAAATAGGGAAGTCAGGAACCTTGGGAACTTCCCTTTAAAATTTGCTGATTCAGGAATAAAGTACAGAGGTTATATAATACATAAAAAAGTATATCAGTCGTATTTGTTGTTTTATATTATAAGCGAAGAAAATCCGATCGTGTATGTCCTTCGAATCTTGAAAGATATTATGAATTGGCAAAACATATTACATAAAACAAATATTTATCATTTTCCAGACTATAGATAATAGTAGAAATATGTAAAATAGGTCTTGCGTCATGTAGACTCTTATGGTACAATAATACCGCTGTTTGTGGTTCCATAAGCAGTGAGGATGAGAACAAGAACTTATACACGACATTTTTATAGAGAGGTGAAAGAAATGAAAGAAGGAATCCATCCCGCTTACTACCAGGCAACTGTAACCTGCAACTGTGGTAACACATTTGTAACCGGCTCCACCAAGCCCGAGCTTCACGTAGAAGTTTGCTCCAAGTGTCATTCATTCTACACTGGCCAGCAGAAGTCTGCAAGAACCGATGGCCGTATTGATAAGTTCAATAAGAAATACGGTGTTAAATAAGATTGCAAGCGAAAGGTTGAGGTATTCTTATCTCAACCTTTTCTTGTTACTGAATTTATAAGGATGAGGTTTTATGGCTGGAAGAAAGAGTCGTTATTCCGGCATCGGCGGACAGGCCGTGCTGGAAGGCGTTATGATGAAAAATAAAGAGAAATATGCGGTAGCGGTCCGCAAGCCGGACGGCGAAATCGAAGTGGAAGTGGAGACCTATCAGGGACTGGCTCACGGAAGTAAATTTAAGGAGCTTCCCTTTATCCGCGGTATTTTCAATTTTCTGGATTCTCTGATCCTGGGAACCAGAGCTTTGAATTATTCTGCCTCCTTTTATGAAGAAGAGGAAGGTAAAGAGACGAAATTCGATAAGGCGATGGACAAGATGAGCGGCGGCAACGGAGAAAAGCTGTTGTCCGGTATCGTGACGGTAATCTCTGTTGTACTGGCTGTAGGGATTTTTATTGTATTGCCGTATTTCATTTCTTCTCTGTTTGAAAGTTTTATCCGCAACCGTTCTCTGATGGCGATTATGGAAGGCATGATCCGTATTGCCCTGTTTTTGCTGTATGTATGGGGCATCAGCGCCATGAAGGATATCCGCAGGCTGTACCAGTATCACGGTGCGGAGCACAAGTGCATCAACTGTATCGAGAAAGGCAGACCCCTTACGGTACACAATGTGATGCGCAGTTCCAGACTGCACAAGCGCTGCGGTACCAGCTTTATTTTCTTTGTTATGCTGGTAAGTATTGTACTGTTCTTCTTTATTCAGGTGGATAATGTGGTGGAGAAGGTAGTTCTTCGTATTCTGTTGATGCCGGTAGTGGCCGGAATCTCCTATGAGATCATCCGTCTGGCCGGTCGGACGGACAATCTGTTCATCAAGATCCTGTCCGCTCCCGGCATGTGGATCCAGCGCATGACCACAAAAGAGCCGGACGAGAGTATGGCGGAGGTGGCCATTGCTTCCGTAGAGGCGGTATTTGACTGGAAGAAATATTTACAGGATACCTTCGGTTACGAAGTGGATGAGAGCTGGACGAAAGATGAGGCTTCCGCAGAGCCGGAGGATTAAGATGACCTATCGGGAATGTTACGAAAAGGGCTGCCGGGCTTTACAGGCAGCGGAAATCGAAGAAGCTGCACTGGATGCCAGACTTTTACTGGAAGCGGTATGCGGTACGGATCGCAATGATCTGCTGGTACACGGCGAACAGCCGGTGGCACCGGAGGCGGAGGACAAGTATTTCGGCTGGATCGGACAGCGGGCGGAGCATATTCCGCTGCAACAGCTGACCGGAGAGCAGGATTTTATGGGTCTGACTTTTGCCGTCAATGAGAATGTGCTGATCCCGAGGCAGGATACGGAGATTCTGGTAGAGGAAGTGCTTAAGGAACTCCATGACGGAATGCGGGTGTTAGACATGTGTACGGGATCCGGATGTATTCTGTTAAGCCTCATGCACTACAGCAATGACTGTGAAGGAATGGGTGTGGATCTGTCGGCCGGAGCATTGGAAGTGGCAGAGCAAAATGCCGGGAGACTTCTGGATGTAGCGAAGGCAGATCGTGTTCATTTTCTGCAGAGTGACCTGTTTGAAAAGGTGGAGGGAAAATTCGAGATCATCGTGTCGAATCCGCCTTATATCGCCAGTGCGGAAGTGGAGAAACTGATGCCGGAGGTGCGGGATCATGAACCCAGAATGGCACTGGACGGTACAGAAGACGGACTGTATTTTTACCGCCGTATCATCGAGGAAGCAGGTCGGCATCTGGTGAGCAGCGGAATGCTTTTTTTTGAGATTGGATATGATCAGGGACAGGCGGTATCGGAACTGATGCGTGCCCAAGGGTACTGCGAGGTACAGGTGGTGCAGGATTATGCCGGTCTGAACCGTGTGGTTTATGGAACTTATGTTGAGAGGAATTAGTTATGTTTGACAAGCTGGAAGATTTATTGATTCGTTTTGAAGAGATCATGGGTGAACTGCATGAGCCTACGGTCACCAATAACCAGGAGCGCTTCCGCAAGCTGATGAAGGAGCAGAGCGATCTGACCCCCATCGTGGATGCGTATACCGAGTACAAAAAATGCAAGCAGGATATCGAAGATTCTTTGTCTATGCTGGAAGAAGAAAAAGACGAAGAAATGCGCGAGATGATCAAGGAGACGTTAAACGACAGCAAGAAGCGCGTGGAAGAACTGGAGCAGGAGTTGAAGATCCTGTTACTGCCCAAGGATCCCAATGATGACAAGAACGTAATCGTAGAGATCCGTGCAGGTGCCGGCGGTGACGAGGCAGCGTTGTTTGCAGCGGAGATCTATCGTATGTATGTGCATTATGCCGAGAAGCAGCGTTGGAAGGTGGAACTGATCAACGTGGATGAAATCGGTATCGGCGGTATGAAGGAAGTCCAGTTTACGATCAGTGGACAGGGCGCTTACTCCAAGATGAAGTACGAGAGTGGTGTACATCGTGTACAGCGTGTGCCGGAGACCGAGAGCGGCGGCCGTATCCACACCTCTACCATCAGTGTGGCAGTTATGCCGGAAGTGGATGATGATATTGATATCGTCATCGAGGATAAGGATATCCGTATCGATGTCATGAGAGCATCCGGTAACGGCGGTCAGTGTGTCAACACCACCGACTCTGCCGTACGTCTGACCCACTATCCTTCCGGAATCGTGGTATACAGCCAGACCGAGAAGTCCCAGATCCAGAACAAGGCAAAGGCATTTGCCCTGTTAAAATCCAAGCTGTATGATATCGAGCAGCAGCAGAGACACGATGCGGAAGCAGAGATGCGCCGCAGCCAGATCGGTACCGGCGACCGTTCCGAGAAGATCCGTACCTACAACTTCCCCCAGGGTCGTGTCACCGATCACCGTATCGGCCTGACTCTGTACAAGTTAGACAAGATCATGAACGGAGATATCGAAGAGATCATCGATGCCTGCATCGCAGCCGACCAGGCGGCAAAGCTGGCAAAGATGAATGAGGAATAAGAGAAGAAACGAATAAAAAGGCGGACTTTGACACTGTCAGGGTTCGCCTTTTATGATACAATAGAGAACAGAATAATGATTTTATTTGTGTAGGAAGGAGGAATGGCAGATGAATGAAGTTACAAAAATTGAAAATAATGATTTTATGGACAAATATCAGAAAACGGAAAATATAGTTGAGGATGTTCGGAATATTATTGAAGTTTCCCAAAAGGAAGCTTATCGTGCGGTCAATACAATATTGTCACAGAGAAACTGGCTGATTGGATATAGAATTGCAGAAGAAGAACTTGCCGGAGAAGGACGTGCGGAATATGGTGCGAATATTATAAAAGAACTATCCAGGGAACTTACGCAAAAGTATGGGAAAGGCTATACAAAAACAAACTTATATAGCTTTTATCGATTTTATAAATGTTTTCCTGAGATTTTCCACACACTGTGTGGAAAATCTGGAATATGTTTATCTTGGTCGCATTACCGAACTTTATTGCAGGTACATGATGAGGCCGCACGCAAATGGTATGAGAAGGAAGCATACGAGCAGACCTGGAGCGTGCGTATCTTACAGAGAAATATAGATACACAGTATTACTATCGATTGCTGCAATCCGGCGAAAAAGAATCTGTGATGCGGGAAATGCGGGAAAAAACCTATGACTATCAACAGGACAAGTTTGAGTTTATTAAAAATCCGGTAGTTGTGGAATTCTTGGGCCTGACACCGGATGCATCCTTCAATGAGACAGATCTGGAAACAAGTATTATTTCCAATCTACAGAAATTTTTGATGGAATTGGGAAAGGGGTATGCCTTTGTAGCAAGACAGCAACATATTCACACCGAAAAACAGGATTATTTTATAGATCTGGTCTTTTACAATTATATTTTAAAATGTTTTGTACTGATAGATTTAAAGACAAGCAGGATTACCCATCAGGATGTAGGACAGATGGATATGTATATCCGCATGTATGATGAACTTAAAAAATCTGCGGATGATAATCCGACATTGGGAATTGTATTGTGCTCCCAGACAGATGAAGATATTGCAAGATACTCCATATTACATGGAAATGAACAATTATTTGCAAGCAAATACAAATTATATCTTCCTACCGAAGAGGAACTGAGAGAGGAAATAGAAACACAAAAGGCTATGTTTTATTTACAGCAGAAAGAAGCCGAAGAAGGAGAGGCAAACAAATGACTGTAGCAGAAGCAATCCGTGCGTATGTAAATGAGATCGAAGGATTGGAACTCTATGAGCAGGAGCCGGAAAAGGGATTGGGGATCCTGGTAAAAGTAGACAATTCCTATATGGAAACGATCATGGAACTGACCAGATATTTCGATAACCACGATGTGGATAATGTGAACATGGAACTGGAAGGCATGTACGTGGAATGCCAGGGGGATGATACTATTGTGTATTTCCCAGAGCTGGAAGTGTAGGGAACACAGAGGCGGGATTCGGAGAAAATTGTATAAAATAATGATTGTGAAGAACCGGGTAATGGCATTATGTCATTACCCGGTTCTGTTATGATAGATTCATTTTTTGCAAAGCCCCTGCAGATAGGCAAGAAGCAGCTTTTTGTCCTGACTGGAGAGTTCTTCGTAAGTGTTAAGTAAATCCTGCTGCTCTTCAGAAAGATGAAATAAGAAATTTGTTGTAAAAAGCCGTTATAGGGAGAGGAGGCGATAGATATGCCGGGTAAACTTTGCCCTAAGTGCAAGGCATATACATTTTACAAAACAACGGGGGAAAACCGGAAATGTACGAAATGCGGTTATGAAATGGTTGTCCCTATAAAAAGTAAAGGAAGAGGTGATAAATGTCCTAATTGCGGACATCTGACAGTTCATAACCAAAATGGTAAACTGAGTTGTACAAATTGTGGAGCTGTATTTAAAGGAGCATTCCTGTTAAGTAACAAATAACCGGTTTGCAAAAAATGAGTGCCACCTATAGAATAATGATTGTTAACTGGCCGGTTGACAAATCATCGTTCAAAGGAGACACCCACAAATGAATTATAAGCAGAATGAAAAAATCAATCAAGTAAAAGAATCAACTTTGGTAGTTGGAATTGATATCGGAAGCACGACACAGTACGCCAGGGCATTTGACTGGAGAGGCATTGAGCTCGGAAAAGTCTTTACATTCAGCAACAGCAGAGAAGGGTTTGAATCTTTCAAAGCATGGATGCGGCATTTGCAGGACAAGTACAGAAAGTCAGATGTAATCGTAGGTATCGAGCCGACAGGTCATTACTGGTTTGACCTTGGCGCTTATCTTGAGGATGAGGGCATCCTCCTGGTTATGGTTAACCCTTATGCGGTAAAGCAGACCAAGGAACTGGATGACAACAGCCAAAGCAAGAATGACAGGAAGGATCCGAAGGTAATCGCAAAGCTGGTTACCGAAGGCCGGTATTCTGCACCGTATACACCGGATGGTGTGTATGCTGATTTAAGAATTATGGTGGCCAATCGTAAGAGACTCATCAGGGAGATGACCCAGATCAAAAACAGATTTGCCAGATGGTTCGCCATATATTTCCCCGAGTACACAGATGTGTTTGGGGACTATGAAGCACAGAGCAGTATGCTGCTTCTAAAGAAAGTTTGTACTCCGGAAGCAATCGTGGAACTGGGAGCCGAGAAAATCAATCAAATCTGGCGTGATGCAAAGCTTAGGGCTGTAGGAATGAAAAGGGCAACGACCCTGTGTGAGACAGCAAAACGCAGCATCGGCTTAAAGAAAGGCTCTTCGGCTGCCCGGTATGAAATGAAACTGTTGCTCGAGGATTACGAATACAAAAAGGCACAGCTTGACGCCGTTATGGAGGAGATAGAAAAGCTGTGCAGGAAGATACCCGAAAGCGAGCAGATGCTTGCCATCAAAGGTATAGGAGTGATCACGGTAGCCGGATTTCTGGCAGAAGTGGGTGATGTGAGGCGTTTCGAATCACCCAGACAGATACAAAAGCTGGCAGGACTCTCATTACGGGAGAACAGCTCTGGAAAGCACAAAGGACAGACGACCATAAGTAAAAGAGGGCGGAGTAAGCTGCGGGCAGTACTGTTCAATGCAGCGATACCGCTGATAGCTACGAATCCAGAGTTTAAGTCATTGCATGAGTATTACACGACAAGAGCGAACAATCCGCTCAAGAAGAAACAATCCGTGATTGCGATCAGCTGCAAGCTGATACGGGTCTTTTATGCCATCCTTGCAAATGGAGTGACCTATGATGCGCAGAAGATGCTTTCTGACATTCACAGGCAGCCACAGGCAGCATAAGAAGATCGTCTGTGAGATTCAGGAGACGTCCGCTGTAAGGTGCTGAAAGGAACAGAAGAATTTCATAAACATAGAGAGCCAAGTCAGATTTCTTACCATCAGAGCAGAGACTCAGCAAAGGAGCATCATGACGCCCCTTTATGGATAAGCAGAACGAAGGAATTAAGGACCCAGAAGTAAAGGAGATCCTGTATGACATGGGAGGTTAGGCTGCCGTAAGGAGTAGGGGAAAGAAAGGCCGATCATAACAGAATAAGACGACGTCTTGTTTTGTGTACCCTAAACATCCGAATATCCATGATTCATGGCCAAGGGGAATGACATAGACTTAGAAAATATCTCTATGAAGAAATGAAAATGTGAGAAAAAGCGAGTTAACAAGAGAAAAACAAAGATTATTATGGGAGGTATATATGATACAGATAGATATTTGTGTCGGTGAGGATAAAAGTACGACTGAAAAAGGAAGAGTGCTTGAACACTTAGTGGCAAAATTATTGGAAATACAACAATATGATGTTGTTGAAACGATTAGAGTTACTGGAATGGAAATAGATGTGTTGGCTAAACATAGGATTAACAATTCATCACTACTTGTGGAATGCAAAGCATGGGAAAGCCCTTTGCCAGCAGATGTCATTAGTAAATTAATGGGTAATGTATATTTAAGAAATGTAGATCAGGGATGGTTAGTAACAACAGGTCCTTTGTCAAAGGATGCTCGTGGAATAAAGGTAGAATGGGAAAACAGGGGGGATTCCGAAAGAAAAAAATTTTCATTTTACACATGTGACAGAATAATTGAGCAATTGATAGCAGCACGAATTATAGTTCCGTTTCAAGATGTTACTACTGTAATCAAGAATGATGTGATGGCTGAAGATATTGTATTAATGTTAACAGAAAAAGAATTTTTCTGGATAATTCCAATAATTGATGCTATATATAATACTATTAACAAAGTATATGTATTTAATGCTCGAAATGGTGAACAGTGTGTTGATAAAAGTCAAATTAACTTGTTGAAACATAAGTCAAATTATTATAGTGACGCAATTTGGACAGATGATATGTCTCATAATATGGTTGTTGATAATAGCAAAATGGAAGTGGAAGTAAATAGTATTGTACCTGTTATTGGAGGCGATGATTGGGAGGATTACCGACCTGCTAGACCAGAGGATTTTGTGGGAAGAAAAAAGCTTATTCAAGGTATTTTCAGATACTTTGATGCGGTGTTAGATGGGAAAACTAATACTAGATTGTTTTCTATAACGGCACCCTCTGGTATGGGTAAAAGTTCACTAATATTAAAAATTGCATCGATGAGTCATTCGAGAAGGAGGCAAAAAAAATATTTTATATATGCATTGGATTCAAGAACTGCAATATCATCAAGGTATGTAGAGCTATCAGTAAAATCTTGTTTTGAACAAGCTGATAAAGAAGGCTTTACGGATGTTGAAACCAGAAATTTGGAAGTTTCGTCTATTAGCCAAATGCTTCAATGTGATAGTGTAAATAGAACATTAGATTATTTAAATAAGCAAGGAAAAGTAATAGTATTAGTTTTTGATCAATTTGAAGAATTATTTTCAAAGAAAGAGCTGTATCCTATATTTGAAAAAGTAAAACAGTTATCAAATATTGTAGATCAGCTAAATTCTAATATTATTGTGGGCTTTTCATGGAAAACGGATTTAACTATACCAGCTGATCACCCGGCATATTATATGTGGTCTAATTTGTCAGACAGGAGGAGGGAATTTGAATTACCACAGTTTAAAGCAGCTGAGATTAAGGGAGCTATTAGAGTATTTGGAAGTCATTTGGGTGAAGATATCAATCCTGTTTTAAGAAATTATTTGTCAAAACAATGTCAAGGATATCCTTGGTTATTAAAAAAACTATGTATTCACGTTTTTAAGTTAATAAACGAAGGTAATGACCAGGATACAGTTATTGGACAAAAGTTAAATATTGTTGATTTGTTTGAGAGAGATATTAATGAATTAACACCGGAAGAACATAAGTGTGTTTTAGAAATCGCTAAAGATTCTCCAGCTGATTATTTTAAGATTGCTGATTTGTTTGGTAGTGAAGTAACCCAAGCACTAATAAATAAGAGAATAGTTATTAGAAGGGCATCAAGACTTACTTTATATTGGGATATATTTAAAGATTATGTTATTGAAGGAAAAGTCCCTAATATTTTATTAGATTATATTCCACAACAACAATATGCAACATTTGCCCAAATTACAAAATGTCTTTTAGAAACAGGCAATATGACAACAGATGTATTAGCTTCAAAAGTGGATATGAAGATTTCTACAATTGATAATTATTTAGTTGATTCTGTAATGTTTGGACTTGTAAAAAAGGTAAATGGAAAAGTATCATTAACAACTACAAGTGAGAGAGAAATTATTTTGTCATTGCGTATGTTTTTTTATAAACATCTCGTATATATAGAATTGAAAAATAACTACTTGCAAGATTTTAATTATTCTGACTATTTTAAGCGTTTTGAAAGCGTATATGAGGACAGTGTATTGGCAGAAAAGACTCAAAAAATATATGCTGCTAAATTGTTGAATTGGTTAGTTAATTTGGGAATGGTGGAAACTCGAAGCGATTCAAGTTTTGCAATAGCGAATGCACCTAGAGAGGTAAATTTATCATCTAGAAGCCAAAGTAGAAGAAGTAGAGATAGTATGAATGGCGTTAGTACTCATAATTTGTTTTGGGGAGAAACATCTCCTGAAGTGTTAGAACAAACATATATTTCGATCCAAAATAAGGAACTCACCTTTCAAGATTTAAAAAAGATGGGATATAGAAATTCGGTAAGCGTACTATGGTCCTTTGGCGGATTAGAAAAGAAAAATGGCATATATTATGTGAGTGATACATTAGAAAATGTATACAAAAATATACAAAGTACAGAAAATATACAATTGGCCATGAAAATAGTAAGTGAAAATCCTAAAATAACAGAAAAGGAAATGGGTGAAATATTGGAAAAGAAATATAATAAACGTTGGAAAGAAAGTTCAAGGGTAAGATATGGGAGTGCAGTTCGACGATGGGCGAGATATTTTTTAAATGTAGATAGTAAACAAAAAGAGTAATATAAGCGGTTACAGACACAATAGTGCTAAAAGCGTATTGACAACAAAAAATTGATTAATTGAATATAGGATGCGAAAGGAAGTTGGAAATGAGCAGTGATTTGAGAGACCTTGAAATGGCAAAAAAGCGTGACCATAAGATTATGATTACAGACGAAGCAATTAACAAAGTGCCACGTGTTCAATATAAAGAAATTCCGGAAACAGAATATGATAATCTTCGGGAATTGGCAAGACAAGTCTTACAGATTTCCAAAGATGAAAATGATTCTAACGAAGTAGCGGTAACGTACAGTCTTGAAAGTGCTCAGTTGATAGAAAAAGGAGAACGATATCTTGGAATTGCTTTGGGAGCAGAACATGATGTTGATCCTTTGAGTGATTCCACATCTTACCATTTGATACGTGCGTCCAGAGATTGCGTTGTTCTGGTGTTGCACAATCACCCATCACTTTCAGCCTTTTCGTTATCAGACATACAGTTTTTACTAAAGTATGAGACAGTTAAACTGATGGTTGTTGTTACAAATCTTGGCAGTGTATCATATTTGGTTAAGAATAGTAAATATGATTTTGAAAAAGCTGTAGTTTTGCTGAATGAAGCAATAGACTTAAATAATAAAGCAAAAAATATTAAAGACTTACAGGGAGCAGCAGATTATTTTTTGAAAAACTGTTATAATGTAGGTATAAACTATGAAAATCGATAGGAGGTGTATAGTATGATGGAAGAACATGTAGTATTAAGTGAACGACCGGAAGATCAGCTTAAAGCTGTGGAGTGGGCACGTGAACAAAAGAAGAAAATTCTTGATGATAAGAGTAGACGTATTGCGGATGCACTCATGGAGAAAATGACACCTTTGATAATGAAGAATGGTACACAGAAATAGCGTGGGTACAATTTGGGTACACTAGAAATGCAACTATATAAATGGTATGCTAAATCGCATCAAAATGATACGGTTTGAAAACGCAATAACAATAAAAAAATATGAAAAATCGAATCCGAAAAAGAGTTTGAATAACGGACAGAAATGCCGAAAGCCTGTATTTATGCGGGTTTCCGGCATTTGTTTTATCAAGTGGATCTGGTTTGGTTCTATTTGTTGGGAGCAATGACTTTGATAAATTAATATATTGCTTTGTTAGGTTGATTAGGAAAAAAGATGACAGATAATGAAAAGAGATTTATAAAAGGTATATTTTCAGGAGACAGTAGTGGTCATGACTATTATCATACGATACGAGTATATGAACTGGCTACTAAAATCGCAAAACAGGAAAAGGCAGATGTTAAAACAGTGCAGCTGGCAGCTTTGTTACATGATGTGGACGATATTAAACTTTCTCCGGACACTTATTCTACCAAGAAAAATGCAATTGATTTTATGATAACTAATAAAATAGAGGATGAAAGGATAGAGGCGGTATGCAAAATTATAGATGAGGTTTCATTTGCAGGAACTGACTCCGTCGCACCTGATACCATAGAAGGAAAATGTGTGCAGGATGCGGACAGGCTGGATGCCATAGGGGCTATTGGAATTGCCAGGACATTTGCATATGGCGGCAGTAAGGGAAGAAAGATTTATGATCCGGAAATAAAACCTAAAATAGGAATGAATAGAGAAGAGTATCAGAAAAATCAAGATTCTACAAGCATTAATCATTTCTATGAAAAGTTGCTTTTGTTGAAAGACATGATGAATACGACTGAGGGAAGGAAAATGGCAGAACATAGACAGGCTGTAATGCAGGAATTTCTTAATGAGTTTATGATAGAATGGGAAGGGGAAAAGTGATGGAAGTAAAATTTTATGATACAGTGGATGATTCGCTGTTAAAATTTGTAGTAATTATCTCACAGAGTAATGGCAAATGGGTATTGTGCAAACATAAGGAAAGAGATACCTATGAAGTGCCGGGAGGGCATAGATGTTTTTTGCAAGTACAAATTACCTGAAAATGCAGAGGCACTTCCCAAAAGTTGCAGCGGGAAATTCCTCAAAGTTG
>CAKRRD010000010.1 GCA_934394815.1 uncultured Acetatifactor sp.
CTCCGTGATTTCATCCAAACTATATAACCTTATAGGATTTCCTTCTTTCATTTCAGGCTTATAAAGTGCTTCTCCATACATATAGTCTACCTGCCCATATATCAGCGTTTTTCTATCCTTCTCCCATTCAAAAGCAGATAATGTAAGTCCCTTTTCTCCTGCATCCCATAACTTGCAAGGGAAATGTGTTTGGGCATAGCTTCCATTCATGATATCCATAAAGTGCTTGTATCGTTTTATAAATGTGTTTTTTTAAAGCATTCAGAGTTTTTATTTCCAATTTTCCACTTTCATCAGCATAAATTTTTTTCTGTCTACTTTTATTTAAAGCCATATACATCGCATCCTTACACTTTTATATCATTCCTTACAAAGTGCATAAAAAAAGAGCCAATTAACATTATCGTTAATTAGCCCAATAATAATTTCTATTTATTTCCTTTTGCCCTATTATGTGTTTTACAAAGCATTATATCAAAAAAACGATTAGACCTCAATCTAATCGTTTTCTTTTTAGCGTGTTCTCTTATTCTAATATAATTTTGCTCCTGCTGGAATATGGTTATCTACCATAATCAGATGCAGTTCTTCGTCCTCTGAATCTTTAAGGTTGTTTACTGCTGAAAGTAACATACCACAGGATTCAATTCCCATCATTGCTCTAGGTGGAAGGTTTGTAATAGCAATAAGTGTCTTTCCAACTAACTCTTCTGGTTCATAATATGCATGAATACCAGAAAGGATTGTTCTATCAACACCTGTACCATCATCCAGAGTAAACTGTAAAAGCTTTTTACTCTTTGGTACTGCTACACATTCCTTAACCTTAACTGCTCTAAAATCTGATTTTGAAAATGTATCAAAGTCAACTGTTTCCTCAAACAATGGTTCAATCTTTACATTTGAGAAATCAATCTTCTCTTCAACGGTCGCAATCTGGTCGCAATTTTCTGTCGAATTACTCTTAGATGCCTTATTTTCCTGCTTATCTGAACCTAATGACTTCATCGTCGGGAACAGCAGAACATCACGGATGGCCGGGGAGTTGGTCAGCAGCATTACCAGACGATCGATACCGTAACCAATACCGCCGGTAGGAGGCATACCGATCTCCAGTGCGTTCATGAAATCTTCATCGGTCGTATTAGCTTCCTCATCGCCTGCTGCCAGTGCAGCTTCCTGCGCCTTGAAACGCTCTCTCTGGTCGATGGGGTCATTTAACTCGGAATAAGCGTTACACATCTCACGTCCGTAGATGAACAGTTCGAAACGCTCTACATAATCGGGCTTATCCGGCTTTCTCTTGGTCAGAGGAGAGATCTCTACCGGATGATCCATGATGAATACCGGCTGAATCAAATGCTCTTCTACGAACTCCTCGAAGAACAGGTTCAGAATATCACCCTTGGCATGACGATCTTCATAATGTACGCCCTTCTCATCTGCCAGCTTCTTCGCAGCAGCAGTATCGGGGATCTGGTCAAAGTCAACGCCTGCATATTTTTTCACGGCATCTACCATGGTCAGTCTCTCGAACGGCTTGCCCAGGTCGATGGTCTCTTCTGCATAAGGGATCACGGTGGTACCGCATACTTCCTGTGCCACATAGCGGAACATATTCTCAGTCAGATCCATCATTCCGTAGTAGTCGGTGTATGCCTGGTACAACTCCATCAGAGTGAATTCCGGATTGTGTCTGGTGTCCAGACCTTCGTTACGGAATACACGGCCGATCTCGAAGACACGCTCCATGCCGCCGACGATCAGTCTCTTCAGGTACAGCTCCAGGGAGATACGCAGCTTCACGTCCTCATCCAGCGCATTGTAATGGGTCTCGAAAGGTCTTGCTGCCGCACCGCCGGCATTGGATACCAGCATGGGGGTCTCTACCTCCAGGAAGCCCTGTCCGTCCAGATAACGGCGGATGGCACTGATAATTCTGGAACGCTTTACGAAAGTATCCTTAACGTCCTGATTCATGATCAGGTCGGTATAACGCTGACGATAACGGATATCGGTATTGGTCAGGCCGTGGAACTTCTCAGGCAGGATCTGTAAGCTCTTGGACAGCAGTGTTACCTTTGCCGCATGTACGGAGGTCTCGCCGGTCTTGGTCTTGAAGACTTCACCCTCGATACCTACGATATCGCCCACATCGTACTTCTTGAAATCCGCATAGGACTCTTCACCGATGCTGTCTCTAGCCACATATACCTGGATATTGCCGGGCAGATCCTGTACATTACAGAAGGATGCCTTACCCATGACACGTTTGGACATCACACGTCCGGCGATGCGGACGGTCTTGCCTTCCAGTTCCTCGAAATTGTTCTTGATATCGGTGCTGTGATGGGTCACATCATATTTGGTGATCTGAAAAGGATCCTTGCCTGCTTCCTGCAGGTTCGCCAGCTTCTCACGCTTTACCTTCAACAGCTGGTGAATGTCCTGTTCCTGTACCTTTGTGTTCTGTGTATCTGCCACTTTTTTCCACTCCTTACTCTATCTTACTTAGTCAACATTACTTCTCTGGATCTCCAGAATCTTATATGCGAATACACCTGCGGGTGTCTCTACTTCTACGGTATCGCCGACCTTATGGCCGATCAGTGCCTTACCTACGGGGCTTTCGTTGGAAATCTTACCCTTTAAGCTGTTGGCCTCGGTGGAACCTACGATCTTGTAATCCAGTTCTTCACTATACTCCACATCCAGAATCTTAACGATACATCCGATGTTGATCTTGTCCAGATCTACCTCATCCTCTACAACGACTTCTGCGTTCTTCAGGATCTTCTCCAGTTCTTCGATACGGGCTTCGATGTCTCTCTGCTCATCCTTCGCTGCATCGTACTCAGCGTTCTCGGACAGGTCTCCCTGCTCTCTTGCTTCCTTGATCTTCTGGGCAACTTCCTGACGTCTTACCACTTTCAGATCGTGTAACTCTTCCTCATATTTTCTGAGGCCTTCGTAGGTCAAAATGTTTTTCTTTTCCTGCATGATACCGCACCTTCCTGTTTTCTATATTTTTCGCTGCCGACACTCCCGGCAACTATACTAGCCTAATCAACCGAGTTATTATACCCATTTTTACTGATAGTGTCAAGGTATTCCAAGGCTTTTTGCGGGTCTTTCCACTCTTTTTTCATGGAAAAATAGCGTATCTGCGGACACCGGGTCATGACCCGATGCTCCTTTTCCTCCGACGCCGGAAAATCCAGCCAGATACTGCCCGCCGCCAGGCCTCCGCCGTATACTTTTCCACTGTCGCAAAAATCCAGTATCACACAGGGTTCCGTCCCCTGCAGACGCACTTTTCCGTAATCCGCGCTCTCTGAAAGCAGCCGGATCTTCGGGATCAGTCCGTACTCCTCTTCCATTTCCTCCGTAAGCCAGTCCTCGTCCTCCCGGTACTCTCTGTCCGTGAGATACCATTTCACGCTGCGCAGTCCGGGCGCATAGCGGAGCATGATATAAGGCAGGTAGGGATTGCGGCCGAGCAGGATCATATCCGGCCACCGCAGGCCGCCTTTCCCGTCTTCCCCGTAGCGCAGCAGATGTTCGATCCACTCCTGCTGCAGATATTCCCGGAATTCCCTTCCGAAATAAAAAGAAAGAGGCTCACGGCACACCACATAGGTGTGATCCGGATCCTCTGTCAGTTCCTGTAATTGTTCCCGGAGCTTTAGCTCCGTGAGCTTTAGCTCCGTGAGCTTTAGCTCCGTGAGCTTTAGCTCCGGGAGCGTCAGCTCCGTGCCACCCGCTCCCGATACTGCCACCCTGACCAGATGATAGTCCGGGAAAAAATATGCCGTCCGGCTCACCGTCACCGCAGTACGTCGATTTCCTCCCGTTTTCCACAGGAACGGCAGAAATTTCTTCAGTTTTCCCCAGTGCAGGCCTGTTTTCTCCTCCGGCTGTAGTTCGCGCGCCGCTGACCTTCGCGCCGGATAGAGATACAAAATAGTGTCCATGCTACAGTGTATGCAGTCCGGAAAATTATATGCACAGTGCTACATCATGCACAGCCCCGCCGCAGACACCGCTGCATGCCGGGCTTCCGATACTACGCCTCATCCGGGAAAATCTCATGCACGCCCCGAATGAGTTCGTCCATTTTCTCCATGGTATTGATAGTCTGGCGGAAATGAGCGGAATGGGGCATTCCCACGGTATACCAGGACAGGTGCTTGCGCATCTCCCGGACACCGGTATACTCTCCCTTGTATTCCAGCTGCAAAGCCGCATGACGCAGGATCAGTTCCCGCTTCTCCCGGTTCGTGGGTCGTGCCGGGATCGTGCCATTCTCCAGATAGGACACCACTTCCCGGAAGATCCAGGGATTCCCCTCTGCCGCCCGGCCGATCATGACCCCGTCACAACCGGTCTGTTCCAGAATAGCCTTTGCCTTCTCCGGGCTGTCCACATCGCCGTTGCCGATGACAGGGATCTTCACCGCATCCTTCACCTGCGCGATGATGTCCCAGTCCGCCTGTCCGCTGTAGTACTGGGCTCTGGTCCGTCCGTGCACCGCTACCGCCGCCACGCCGCAGGCCTCCGCGATCTTCGCGATTTCCACGGCATTGACATGGTCATCATCGAAGCCCTTGCGGATCTTCACCGTCACCGGTTTCCGGATGGCTTTCACCAGCGCCGTCAGGATCTGCTCCACCAGCTTCGGATCCTTCATCAATGCGGATCCCTCCCCGTTGTTCACTACCTTCGGCACCGGGCATCCCATGTTCAGATCCAGAATGGAAAAAGGCCGATCCTCAATCCGTTTTGCCATCTCCGCCAGGATCTGCGGATCGGAGCCAAACAGCTGCAGGGAAGCCGGTACTTCATCCGGGTGGATCTCCATGAGGCTGTCCGTATTTTTATTGTTGTAATATATGGCTTTGGCACTGACCATTTCCATGCACACCAGCGCGGCTCCCATTTCCCTGCAGAGCAGGCGGAACGGCAGGTCGGATACCCCCGCCATGGGCGCCAAAATCACCGGATTGTCCAGCGTCACATTGCCGATCTGTAATTTTTTCATGCTGTCTTTCCTGTTTCTTTTTGTTTCTGCTTCTTTCCAACGCTAATGCTGCTTACGATCCTTTTCAGGCCTTCTGCCAGCAGCATCCCATAATACTCCATGCTGCATGCCGCGCAGGGCAGGATCATCACAAGATACGGATACACATATCTGCTCTTGGCCTCCCAGAAAACCGTAATGAAAAATCCACCCAGAAAAATGATGCCCGGAAGAATCTGGATTTCCTTCACTTTTCCCAGCAGGATCCTCAGATAATACCCGAAAACCGCCAGATACACCACCGACTGACAGCGGTTTAAGAAGTTCCCGGCCCGTTCATTCGTCTGTCCGGTATAGAACTCTTCCACCCATACTTCCGGTTTATACTGGTATCTGGTCTGGTTAAAACTGCAATAGGTCGGTTCGATCCACTGGATCAGCAGTTTCTCCTTGAGAAAGGTAACTGCTGCCACGGGATCCTCCCGCCACTGCAAAAGACGCTGTCGGATATCTGCCTTCGCCACCTCTGCAGCTTCCCGGCTGTCGTATCCGGTTCCCACATAAGTATCGAGATTATAGTCGTTGTAAGTTCCCGGTCCCTTCTGGACCTCCGGATTGTCCTGCATCCCCATGGCGACCCACAGAATGTACGGTGCTCCCGAACCATATTCCTGCCCCAGTTGTCCCTCCGCCACACGGCAGAGAACATTTTTGCAAAACAGCATTACTGCAAGCACCCCGCAGAGTGCAAGGAGTCCCTGCCATTTTTTACTGCGAAGCAGCACCAGGATCTGCATGATAACCATGGCGATCCATACCACCAGCAACACATTTCTGGTCACATAGGCCAGTCCCATGGATAACGCGACAGCCACCCACAAAAGCACCTTCTGCCATATTTTTCCTCCGGATCGGTTGGCCATCAGGTAGCACCAGATGGCACACAGGACACTACAGGTTCCGATGCTCTCTCCGTAGATAAACAAAGCATAGCAATACACCGGCAGGAACAGAAGTTCCATCGCAAGATACAGAAACTCCGCCACCCGGCTTCCCGACAGTTCCCGCACGATCCGGAATCCCACATATAAGGTGATTCCCCCACAGACCGCCTGCCCCCGCTGAATCACGATCAACTCCGTAGATCCTGCGATCCGGAAAAAAAACGAAAAAATCTCCGCCAGCCCCAGCTGAAACGGATAAATTCCATAGTAATCCTGAGACAGCACCCATTCCGCGTCACCGTCCGCAAGAGCCATGGCTGCCCTCTGTATATAGTACTGATCTGCCATGGTGATCGCCCCGGCGGCTTCCGCCAGCCGAATCCCGAATACCGCTGCTGCCACAGCACTGATGACCGCCAGCAGATGCAGCACCTTCGAGGGAACCTTCTGCATTCCCTTCCACAGCCCGGCGCATACAGCCAGCAGTGCAGCGCTCAGGAGGGCATTGACGAGAATACTGTCCGCCTCATCCAGATAGCATTCCGGCTCCACCAGTCTCTTGGTATATTTCCAGGAATAAAACAGCAGGAACAGCATTACTGCCGTTCCGATGGCTGCCATAATCTTTGTTGCTGCTTTTTCCAGCTTTATCATGTCATTCCCCTGTCAGCGTCTGTTTTTGTCATAGATGATCCGCAGTCCATCCAGTGTCAGAGAACTGTCGTAGATATCAATACTGTCGGTCTCGTCCGCAACGGCACGGCCCAAGCCTCCGGTGGCCACGACCTTCAGATCCGTAAGGCCGCTTTCTTCCTTTACCTTGCGGATGATATATTCCGTCTGCCCGATCTGACCATACATCAGACCCGCCTGCATGCTGGTGATGGTCTCCTGCGCCAGTATGGACTTCGGCTTACGGATCTCGATATTTGGCAGCTTCGCCGTCTCTTTCCACAATGCTTCCGAACTGATCCGGATGCCGGGGGCGGTGATTCCCGCCGTAAAACGACCGTCCTCCGTAATCAGATCATAGGTGGTGGCCGTGCCGAAATCCAGTACCAGTACCGGTCCGCCGTATTTTACATAGGCTGCCACGGCATCCACGATACGGTCGGCACCGATGGCCCGGGGATCTTCCGTGGCTACCTTGATGCCGCTCTTGACGCCGGGACCTACGATCAGTGGTTTCGTCTTGAGATAACGGATGATGGAACTGGTCAGGGAGTGCATCACATCCGGCACAACGCTGGCGATGATGGCTCCTTCGATATCCGTCACTTCGATTCCGTTATTTTTCAGAAGCTGTGTAATCATGATCCCGTATTCATCGGAGGTTCTGGGGGTCTTCGTCATGATCCGGAAAGTGGCTGCCAGCTTTTTTCCCTGAAAGACACCCATGGTCATATTCGTATTGCCTACATCAATGACAAAGATCATTCGTCACCCTCCTCATCCAACAGTGCGGACACATCCTCTTTTTTGATAAACACGCGGTAATACAGACTTAAGGATTCAAACAGTTCCTGTCTGTTCTTGCGGATCTCGGAGATCAGCAGTCCGGAAGATATCTCATCATAATAGATATCATCCTCCTCCGCATTGGTCTCCATAACCACGTTTCCGTCCTCCTCAAAGGCAATGGTGAAAATACCGCCCACTTCCTCGGTAAAAAGTACACAGATGATATGCAGTTCTTCCTTGATGGATTCCGGAATCATCTTGAATTGTTCTTCGTTAAAATAATATTTCTTCTCATAGGCATTGGCGCCACAGAGTACAATCTTATTCTCGTCCATACTTCCTTGTCCTGTTCTGTCTCTTTTTTGTCACGGACTGTCCGTCCCGCCTGCTGTCATCGCAGGAAGATGCTACACATATCCGTAGATGCCACGGACCGATACCTCACCGGCATAGACTTCCTCTACGGTACCGTCCTGTCGTTCCACAAGGAGTTCTCCCTGATCGTTGATGCCTCTGGCGATGCCGCGGTATTCTTCCCTGGGATCCAGCACGCAGACTTCTCTGTCCTGATTCACCAGAAGTTCCGCATAGGAGGCCCGCAGACCTTTCAGATCATGGGTCTGTAAAAAGATCTCATAATCTTCCTCGAAGGCTTCCATAATATCCGCGATCAGCTGGCTGCGGGAAATGCAAAAACCGCACTGTTCGTCGATAGCTGCCGCCCGGTCCCGGATTTCCTCCGGAAATTCCTGTTTACGCACATTGATGCCCACACCGATGACGATGTGCTGGATATAACTCTGCTCCATGCTCATTTCCGTGAGGATGCCGCAGACTTTTTTGCCGTCTACTACAATGTCGTTGGGCCATTTGATGCCGACTTTGGCTGCTGCCTCCTCGCTGTCACGACGCAGAGTCTGCCGGATACCCTTGGCCACGGCCAGTGCCATGACCAGTGTTAGCATCGGTGCACAATCTGATGAAAAATCGGGTTTTAACATCAGTGTATAGTAAATATTCGTCCCCGCAGGGCTCTCCCAGCCACGGCCTCTTCTGCCACGGCCGGCGCTCTGCATATCTGCCACCACCAGAAGGCCGCTCTCCGCCCCCTGTTCCGCTTCCTGCTTGGCACGGATATTCGTGGAATCAATGCTGTCGAAAAAGAGCAAGGACTGTCCCACCCAGTCCGTCTTTAATCTGCTCTGGATATCCGCCTGGTTATAAACTTCCTCCGTCTGATCCAACAGACGGTAGCCCCGGTTCTGCACCGCTTCGATGATATAACCTTCTTTTTTCAGTTGTCCGATGGCTTTCCATACCGCAGTTCTCGATACTCCGAACTGCTCACAGAGTTCCTGTCCGGAGACATACGCCTCGCTCTCCGGCGCGCCTGCCGCCACCCGCTCCTTCTTTTCCCGAAGGAGCTCTAATATCTTTGCTTTCATACTCATAAAGTTGCCGCCATCACTGCCTTGATCGTATGCATACGGTTCTCGGCTTCCTCAAATACCAGAGACTGCTTCGACTCGAAGACTTCATCGGTCACTTCCATCTCGGTGATGCCGAAGCGCTCACCCATCTGGGCACCGATCTTAGTCTTCAGATCATGGAATGCAGGGAGACAATGCATGAAAATGGACTGCTCACCGGCATTGTCCATGACTGCTTTATTCACCTGATAAGGAGACAGCTCCCGAATACGCTCGGTCCATACTTCGTCAGGCTCGCCCATGGATACCCACACATCCGTATAGATCACATCCACATCCTTCGTGCCTGCCTTCACGTCCTCGGTCAGAGTGATGCTGCCACCGGTCTGTGCCGCAATGGCCTCACACTCTGTCACCAGTTCCTTCGCCGGGAAATATTTTGCAGTGGTACATGCGGTAAAATGCATGCCCATCTTCGCGCAGGCTACCATCAGGGAGTTCCCCATGTTGTAACGGGCGTCTCCCATGTAGGTCATGCGGATGCCTTTCAGATGGCAGAAATGCTCACGGATGGTCAGCAGATCCGCCAGCATCTGGGTGGGATGGAATTCGTTGGTCAGGCCGTTCCATACGGGAACCTTGGAATATTTCGCCAGTTCCTCCACGATATCCTGTCCAAAGCCACGATATTCGATTCCTTCGAACATCCCGGCCAGTACTCTTGCAGTGTCGGCGATGCTCTCCTTCTTGCCGATCTGGGATCCTGTGGGATCCAGATAGGTCGTTCCCATTCCCAGGTCATGGGCAGCCACTTCAAAAGCACATCTGGTACGGGTGCTGGTCTTCTCGAAGATCAGTGCTACATTCTTGCCTCGGAGAGTATCTACGGGGATTCCCTTTTTCTTCTTATCTTTCAGGTCTGCCGCCAGATCCAGCAGATATTCGATCTCTTCCGGTGTAAAATCCAGTAATTTCAAAAAATCGCGTCCCTTTAAATCCATAATACTCCTCTTTTCCGAAGCTTCTAAGGCCTTCTGCCCACAGCCTCTGTTTTCTGATTTTATCCATTGATATTCCCGTTACGAACGTTGCCCGTAACAAGCTATATACAATCAATATACTTCATTATTCCGTGTTTTTCAACCCCTCGCATTTATCCCCGGTCGTAGTTTTCCGTGGATGCGGCATGAAAAAGGCCACCCTCCGTCTTCTCCGAAGGGTGGCCTTGATTTTATCGTTTTTTAGTTTACTTATTCTGCCTTTTTGCCTGCCGCTGCCTTGAAGGTCTCGGCTACGCTGGCAATCCCCTGCAGTTCTGCAGGGAGCAGGATGGTGGTGGCCTGGCCGTCGGCTACCTTTTCGAAGGCTTCCAGGCTCTTTAACTTCAGGACTGCGGCATCAGCGCCTGCCTCCTTCAGCATCTTGATACCGTCAGCATTTGCCTGCTGTACCTTGAGGATAGCTTCGGCTTCACCTTCTGCCTCGCGGATCATCTTCTCCTTCTCGGCTTCCGCACGAAGGATGGCTGCCTGCTTATCTGCCTCTGCGCGAAGGATGGCCGACTCCTTGGCACCTTCTGCCTCCAGGATCTTCGCCTTCTTCTCACCTTCGGCACGAGTAACGGCTTCACGTCTCTCACGCTCAGCCTTCATCTGCTTCTCCATGGCATTCTGAATCTCTGCGGGAGGAATGATGTTCTTCAACTCCACACGGTTCACCTTGATCCCCCAGGGATCGGTGGCGATATCCAGTGCCGCACGCATCTTGGTGTTGATGGTCTCACGGGAAGTCAGGGTCTGATCCAGCTCCAGATCACCGATGATGTTACGCAGGGTGGTGGCAGTCAGATTCTCGATGGCCATCATGGGATTTTCCACGCCGTAGGTAAACAGCTTGGGATCCGTGATCTGATAGAAGACTACCGTATCGATCCGCATGGTTACGTTATCCTTGGTGATTACGGGCTGGGGCGGAAAATCCGCTACCTGCTCTTTTAAGTTGACCTTTCTGGCCACCTTATCAATGAATGGGATCTTTAAGTTGAATCCTACATTCCAGGTTGCCTGATAGGCACCCAGACGCTCGATAACGTAGGCCTGTGCCTGCGGCACGATCTTGATGCAGGATACACAGATCCATAATACTAAAACGACAATAATGATTAATGCTGCCATTTCTCCTCCTTCTGCGTACGTTCGTGTACGCTGCGTACCCCTTGTACGCGTTTTTCCCTCATGTATCGGTTCTACACGATTCTTACGTCTGTGACTCCGGTACGGATTCGGTGACCTTTGCCATCTGCGGATCCACTTTGACGATCAGCTTGACCCCGCTGACTGCCACAATATCCACCACAGTTCCGGGCTGTAAATCCAGTCCGTCCTTTTCGGTTCTGGCACTCCATTCCTGGCCGCCCACCGTTACCTGTCCGATGCCTTGCAGATTGTCGATCTCACTGGTCACGATCGCCTGTCTGCCGATCATGCTTTCCACATTCGTCCTTACGCGGTCCCTGTTGAAATACCTGACTGCGACAGGTCTTGTGAAAAATAACAGCAGCAGAGATACTGCAAAAAATAACAGGATCTGTAACCAGACCGGTGCCTGCAATGCGGCGACGATCACTGCCACGACCGCGCCTCCGGCGAACCAGATGCTCGTCAGTCCCAGAGTGGCAGCCTCCACACCGATCGATACGATCAATACCACAAGCCACAAGGTTACCATTTCACTCATATGATCACTCCTTTGGTTTTGTAGTTGTATCCAGTGTACTACAAATACCCGCCCGTGACAACCGCTATTAGTGCACGATACCGGATCCTATTGTGCTCTTTGCCGTCCATCCGCCTGACCGGGACGCCCGTACATGAAAAGACGGCCTCCCGACTCCGGGACACCGTCTCTTATGGTATGCTCTGTTCTTTTGTAAATTATCCCATGCTCTTAGTAGAATACATGGTTGCCGATGACCAGTCCGTCACGGCCGTTGTTCCGTCTGAAGTGGGTCAGATCTCCTACATTGGAGACGCCGGAGATGGCTTCCTGTGCTGCCTGGATACAGCTTGCGGAGATCTTGCCGGATTCATATACGGTATTTACCTTACCGTTCAGTGCCGGGGTAAACTGTCCGGACGCATAGATCACACCGTGGATACTGTTGGGATATGCTCCGCTCCGTACACGGTTCATAACAACGGAACCTACCGCCAGCTGGCCTTCATAGCTTTCGCAGCCGGCTTCGCACTGGATCAGTGCAGCCAACAGCTGTGTAGTATCCGCATCGGTGGTGTACTCGCCATAGTTCACATGGCGCTTCGCCTCACGCTCTGCGGCTTCTCTTGCCTTGATCTCCTCCAGCGTCTCACCGGTGTCAATCTGGAAATCCAGCGTTACATATTCGGCAGACACATAACCGTCTGCACCTTCGTAGTCAATGCAGACCCATTCGGGATTGCTGTCGTCTACCACATCTACAATATCGCCCTTGGGAAGAAGTCCCAAGACACCGGCTTCCTGATCTGCTTCGGTTCTCACACGGAGTGTCTCCGTATCGACCTGTGCAATCATTCTGCCCACATCATTGGCCAGTGCTTTTGCATCATCGCCGAACAAGAGATATTCGTCCTTTGCCCAGCCGATCATTGTACCGGACTGGATCCTGGTCCAGCCGTCCTTACGCTCCAGAATCGTTCCTCCACAGTCCTTGTAGAGTTTACCAACCTTGGAAGCATCCTCACTGGCATCGCTTCGTACATTCACGGCATCCCTTACGTTCGCCATGACCAGTCCGGAACTGATCTCCTCCTCGGAAGGGAAGGTCAGGTTCAATGACTCCACTGTGGCATTGATCACCTCCGTACTGTTTTTGGAACCGGGATCCAGGATGGATGCGACACCACCGTTCAGATCATTCACATAATTTCTCGTATTACCCGCCTGCGCGGTCATGCTCATTTGCATGCTCAGGAAGAAAGAACAGAGCAGTCCTACGCATACAACCAGCATTCTTCTGCTTTTTGTCATCTTGATACACGCCTTTCCCACAGGAAGATTCCCCGACGGGGTGGTATACCTGTGGATCTCACCAGTGAATAGTATATGCTTAAATTATTAAGATTTTCACCGGTTTGTTACAAAAATGTTAAATTTGTTACGCGGAATATCATAGCAGATGACAAAATTTTTGTCAAGTTTTGAGATTATCCCATGATTTTTCAAGCTTTTTACATGTTTTTGGACTTCTCAATGCAGGCATCCATGGCATCCATAACGGCAGCCCGCATGCCCTTTTCCTCCAGCACTTTGACAGCCTGGATCGTGGTGCCTCCGGGAGAGCATACCATATCTTTCAGTTCTCCGGGATGTTTTCCGGTCTCCAGCACCATTTTCGCACTTCCGAGAACGGACTGGGCGGCAAATTCATAAGCCTGCTTTCTGGGCATTCCGGCTGCGACTGCCTCATCCGCCATAGCCTCGATGAACAGAAATACATACGCCGGAGAACTACCGCTGACACCGACAACCACATCCATCAGGCGCTCCGGCACCACACTGGCGATACCGAAGGAACGTAACAGTGCCAGCACCTGTTCTGTCTCTTCCACCGTAACATTGTCTCCCAAGCAGACACCTGTGCAGCCTTCCAGCACCAGCGCCGGTGTGTTGGGCATGCAGCGGATCAGCTTTAATTCCGGTCTGCCGAAAGCCTCTTTCAAATAATCCAGTGTCCTTCCGGCGGCAATGCTGACGATCAGGGTCTCCTCCGCTACAACGTCCTTAATCTGGGCGATGACTTCCGGGAAGAAAATGGGTTTTACCGCCAGAAACAGAATGTCTGCCTTCTCCGCCACAATCTTATTGTTCGTCGTTGTGTTAATATTAAATTTTGTTTTAACTTTTTCTGCTGTTGTTTCCGTTTTGGAAGAACCGATGATGTCCTCGGGCGCTGCAATCCCTTTTTGCAGCATTCCTCCGATCATGGCCGTAGCCATATTTCCCAGTCCGATAAATCCGATCTTCATAATGCCTGTCCTCCTATACTGTCTTTCTTCTATAATTGGTTATCCGGAATCCTTTTACAGACTCCGTTGTCTGTGGGCTTCGTACATCAGAAGCGCAGCCGCAATGGAAGCATTCAGGGATTCCACCCTGCCCTCCATGGGAATTTTAAGATACTGTCCCGCCCGGTCGGAGATCTCTCCGGATAAGCCATTTCCTTCGTTGCCGATCAGGAATGCCGTAGGCTCCCGGAAGGAAAAGGAATCGTAATATTTCTGCCCTTTCAGGTGTGCCGCATAGGTATGGATCCCCTTTTCATGCATCCGGTCCAGCACCGGTGTCAGTTCCGGCACATAGACAAAAGGCACCCGGAAAATAGAACCCATGGTAGCCCGTATGGTCTTCGGATTGAAGATATCTACGGTCTGGCTGTTCATGATAACACCCGTTATTCCTGCTCCTTCTCCGGTGCGGATCATGGTTCCCAGATTGCCGGGATCCTGCAGATTCTCCAGAATCAAAAATAAGGGATCCGGCTGTTCCAGCAGCTGTGTCAGATCATAGGAAGGCTGTTCCAGTACCGTCAGGATGCCCTGAGGTGTCTGGGTATCCGCCATTTTTGCAAATACCTCCGGGGACACGGTCTCATAACCTGTCTGCTGCAGTCTGTCCCAGAATGCGGAATCTCCGTTCTGTGCATTCTGCCGGATCTTCTGTTCCAGCTCTTCCGTAATGTAGACCTCCCGCACACTTTTGACCGGAGCCTCCTCGCACATTCTGATGCCCTCCGCCAGAAATACGTGATCCCTGCGGCGCTCCTTTGCCTTGGTCTGCCACTGGACGACCTGTTTAACTTTTGCATTGTTGTTGCTTGTGATCATATCTGTCTGCTCCCTGCTATCCAGCCATAATAACGCGACTTCCCGTGCTGCGGTCCCCGCCTGCGGACAACCGGGGATACCTTCTATGGATGAATTTATTATAGTCAAAAAGGCGTTTCCACGCAATGGGAAACGCCTTTGTAATCCGAATCTGTTGAATTAGATGGACAGCAGATGAGATACCTCGAACTGGTACTCGTTGATGCCCTTCTGCATCTGCAAAGCTTCCTCGATATCAAAATCGATGAACTCGCCGTGCTGGTAACCTACGACACGGTTGGTCTTGCCTTCCAGCATAATGTCTACTGCGTAAGCACCCATGATCGATGCATAGTAACGATCCTTGGCAGTCGGGCTTCCGCCGCGCTGCATGTAACCTAAGATCGTAGCACGGGTCTCAATACCGGTAGCTGCCTCGATACGACGGGCCATGGAAGTGGAATGTCCGATTCCCTCGGCATTGATGATGATATGATGGGTCTTACCATGCTTACGGTTGGTAATGATATTATTGATAATATTCTGTTCGTTGTAATCGTACTTCTCGGGAAGCAGGATATCCTCGGCACCGTTGGCAATACCGCACCACAGAGCGATATAACCGGCATTTCTGCCCATTACCTCGATGATACTGCATCTCTCATGAGAGGAAGAGGTATCCTTAACCTTGTCGATTGCCTGCATTGCTGTGTTGACAGCGGTATCGAAACCGATGGTGTACTCGGTACATGCAATATCCAGATCGATAGTACCGGGAAGACCGATGGTATTGATACCAAGTCTGGACAGGGCCTGCGCGCCACGATAGGAACCGTCACCGCCGATAACAACGATACCGTCAATACCATGCTTTCTGCAGATCTCAGCACCCTTCTTCTGTCCTTCCGCTTCCTTGAACTCCAGACAACGTGCAGTTCCCAGAATCGTACCACCACGCTGGATGATATCGGACACGTCCTTTGCCTGCATATCTATGATCTCTTCATTCAAAAGACCCTGATAGCCTTTTTTGATACCCTTAACTTTCAGTCCTCTTGCAATGGCTGTACGAACAACAGCACGGATAGCAGCGTTCATTCCCGGTGCATCACCGCCGCTGGTCAATACGCCGATCGTCTTAATCTCTTTTGCCATGACTGTTACCTCCTAAGTAAACGAACGAATAGTTTTCTCTTCTCGATTCCTTATTTTAATCTATTTTTGAGTGGTTTTCAATAGGTTTCGTTATAAATTTAACATTTTCTTTTCCAAACAACAATGTAAGCTTTTCCATTAAGGCTTCGTTGGCATTCACCCGGAGATTTTCGGGTAAAATCTTATAATTTTTAATATCCCGCAGATAGATCACCACGTCGTCATTGCCATCGGAATCTGCCATGGCCTGCAGCAGTTCTGCTTCTCTTTCCTTGTAGGAATCCATGTCCGGAAACTGGATCCAGGCTCCCGCAGGCATACCTTTTTTCTGCTTTGTTCCGCCGCCCTGCGGCCGCTGTCCGGACTTCATCTGCCCAGTCTGTCCACCGGATGCATTCCCGGCCGCAGCACCTCCCGGATACTGCCCGTTGCCGTAGTCTCCGCCGCGATTGCTGCCTCCTCGACCCCCGCCGTAATTTCTGGGGAACAGAGGCTGGTTCGCTGCCCTTGCAGCCTGCGCATCCTCAAAGCTGATGATCTGGTCGCAGATCAGCTTGCCGTCCTTGTCTTCCTCCAGTGACACCCTTCCCCGGATAAATACTTTCGCATCCTCCACAAGCAATGTACTGTAGCGCTCGTACATCTGCGGAAATACCACCACTTCCACATTGCCGATCAGATCCTCCACATTTAAAAATGCCATGATCTTGTCGTTTTTAGTGTATTTTACCGTCTTGTCGGCGATCAGTCCGCCGATGACCGCATTGGCCTGATCCTTGACTAACTGCACCTCTCCGGTCTCTTCGTCTAATGCAAAATCCCCGGCAGTATTGCTGATGCAGTTCTGCCACAGTTCCTGATATTCCTCCAGGGGATGTCCGCTGACATAAACACCCAGCACCTCTTTTTCGAAACCCAGCAGCATCTCCTTGTTGTATTCACCCACATCCGGCATCCGGATATCGAATTCTTCCTTATTTTCTTCCCCTGCGATGTCAAACAGGGATATCTGCCCGGCCAGATTGTTCTTTTTGTCATGGGCAATATGATCCGCAATCTGCACATAGACGCTCATGAACTGTTTTCTGGTGCCACCCAGACCGTCCAGTGCTCCCGCCTTGATCAGATTTTCAATAGCCCGCTTGTTCATCTCCTTTTTGTCGGACATACGGGTAATAAAATCCTTCAGATTCGTGAAGGGTCCTCTCTCCTTACGCTCCTGTACCAGGCTGTCAATGATGGGGCGTCCCACACTCTTGATAGCCGTCAGGGCATAACGGATCTTGCCATCCGTCACGGAGAATCCGGCTTCTCCCGCATTTACATCCGGAGGCAGAATGGCGATGCCCATATTCCGGCAGTTTAAGATATACTCTGAAACCTTTTTCGGGTTATCAATGACGGAGGTCATCAGCGCCGCCATGAACTCCACGGGATAATAATATTTCAAATAAGCCGTCTGGTAGGCCACCACCGCATAACAGGCCGCGTGAGACTTGTTAAACGCATATTTGGCAAAATCCATCATCATATCGTAGATCTGCCCTGCTGTCTGCTCATCAATCCCGTTGGCAATACAGCCGGGGACATTCTCCTCGGGATTGCCGTAGATGAAGTTCGCCCGCTCTTTTTCCATGACGGACTGCTTCTTCTTACTCATGGCACGGCGCACCAGATCGCTTCGTCCCAGCGTATAGCCCGCCAGATCACGAACAATCTGCATTACCTGCTCCTGATACACGATACAGCCATATGTCGGCTTCAATATCGGCTCCAGCTGGGGACAGGCATAGGTCACGGCATCCGGATGGTTCTTACCCTGAATGTATTTCGGAATAAAATCCATGGGCCCCGGACGGTACAGGGAAATACCGGCCACCACATCCTCCAGATTCTGGGGACGCAGTTCCTTCATGAAGCTTTTCATTCCGGCACTTTCCAGCTGGAACACTCCTTCCGTTCTGCCGGTGCCGATGGAAGCCAGTACTTTCGGATCGTTATAATCAATGGCATCCACATCAATGTGTCTGCCGGTGGTATTCTCGATGAATTTCACCGCATCATGGATCACCGTCAGGGTACGCAGACCCAGAAAATCCATTTTCAACAGCCCCAGTTCTTCCAGCGTTGTCATGGTAAACTGGGTGACGATGGAACCATCGGAACCCCTGGACAGGGGTACAAATTCATCCGCCGCCTTCTGACAGATGACCACCCCCGCCGCGTGCATGGAGGTATGTCTGGGCAGTCCTTCCAGGCGCTTACACATATCGATCAGATGATGCACCTGCTCATCCTCCTGATAAAGCTTGCGGAATTCCGGATTCATTTCCAACGCCTTGTTCAAAGTAATATTCAGTTCGTTGGGTACCATCTTGGCAATGGAATCCACGAAAGCATAGGGCAGATCCATGACACGGCCCACGTCGCGGATGACACCCTTGGCCGCCAGTGTACCGAAGGTAACAATCTGTACCACCTTGTCGTTACCGTATTTTCTGCCTACATAATCGATGACTTCCTGTCTCCGTTCGAAGCAGAAGTCCACGTCGATATCGGGCATGGAGACACGTTCCGGGTTCAGGAATCGTTCAAACAGCAGATTATAATGAATCGGGTCGATGTTGGTGATCTTCAGGCAATATGCCACGATACTTCCCGCGGCGGAGCCTCGTCCCGGTCCCACCGGAATCCCGTGTTCTTTCGCATAATTGATAAAATCCCATACGATCAGGAAGTAGTCCACATATCCCATTCTGCGGATAACACCCAGTTCGTAATCCAGCCGTTCCCGCAGAGTCTGTCCGGTCTCTCCGGCGGGCTGGTTGCCGTCGCCGTAACGCTCCGACAGTCCGTCATTACAGAGTTTGTTCAAATAGCTCCAGGAATCATACCCTTCCGGCACATCGTATTTCGGCAGCTTTGTCACGCCGAATTCAATCTCCACGTTACAGCGGTCTGCGATCCGCTGGGTATTCTCCACCGCCTCCCAGGCATAGGGGAACAGTCCCTTCATTTCTTCTTCGCTTTTGACATAATACTGGCCGCCCTCATAGCGCATACGGTCCTCGTCCGCCAGCTTTTTGCCTGTCTGTAAACACAGCAGGATGTCATGGGGAATGGCATCTTCCGCGTAGGTATAATGCACATCATTGGTAGTTACCAGGGGAATGTCCAGTTCCTTACTCATCTGGAGCAGTTCCATATTCACGGTACGCTGCTCCGGGATGCCGTGATCCTGCAATTCCAGAAAATAGTTGCCCTTGCCGAAGCAGGCTTCATATTTGCGGGCCGCCTTTCTTGCCTCGTCCTTCATGCCCTTGAGAATGAACCGGGGGACTTCTCCCGCAAGGCAGGCCGACAGTGCAATAATGCCCTCGTGGAACTCCTGCAGCACTTCCATGTCCACACGGGGTTTATAATAATAGCCTTCCGTAAAACCGCGGCTGACGATTTTCATGAGATTCGCATAGCCGGTATTATTCTCTGCCAACAGCACCAGATGATGATAACGCTCTTCCCCGCCGGTCAGTTCCTTGTCAAAACGGGAATTCGGTGCCACATACACTTCGCAGCCCAGGATTGGCTTGATCCCCGCCTCTCTGGCCGCACGATAGAAATCAATCACACCGTACATAACACCATGGTCGGTGATCGCCGCGCTGTCCATGCCCAGTTCCTTAACTCTGGCTACATACTCCCTGATCTTGTTGGAGCCGTCTAACAGCGAATATTCTGTATGAACATGAAGATGTGCAAATGCCATTTTGTCGTTCCCTTTCTAGTGCAGTTCTTTTGCTTTTCTGACGCATTCCTCGTAAGTTGCTCCCACCTGTTCCCTGTGGTAGCCGGGAGCCAGCATCGCCGCGAAATACAAGGTCTCCAGTGTCTCTTCCTGTGCCGGTGTGGGATGGGAAGGCACCACCACACGGGTGCTCCAGATCAGCATACAGCCCGTATATTCCACCATGAAAAAAATGGGCTCCATATTTTTCTCCATACGGCTGTTCAGTGTCAGTTTATCTTCGCCGGAGATTTCCTCCAGCTTTTTGATATGAGAAGGCTGTGGCTCTTCCACACTGCCGTTCGGCAGGATCACGCACTCGCAGGGATCCATATCCTCTCTGTGTGCATTGATAAATTCCATGACAGTCATTCTCACACCTCCTTTGTTCCGTCTGTCAGTCTGTCTGTTCTTCCGCCCGGACCGCCCAGCGCATCTTCGTGGAACGGGCTCTGCCGTTCTGCACGCACTCCTCCGCGGAAGGACGGATCACGTCTTTCGCATAATCGGCATAAATGCCATTCCGGTAGCCTTCCTTCAAAGCCTGCTTTACCAGCTTATCCTCGCCGGAGTGGAAGGTCAGAATGGCTACCCTTCCGCCGGGTTTCAAAGCTCCCGGCAGCTTTTCCATAAATTCATATAACACTTCAAATTCCCGGTTCACGTCAATCCGCAAAGCCTGAAAGGTTCTCTGACAGGTCTTTTTGATCGTATCCTTTTTCTCCTTTTCCGGGAGAAAATCCAAAGTCTTTTCAATGACTTCCCGCAGTTTCGTCGTGGTATCGATCCGATGCCCCCTGCGGATTTCATCAGTGATAGCCTTCGCCAGTTCCTCACAGTAGGGTTCATCGGAATTTTCGTAAAGCATTCCCGCCAGTTCTGCCCGGCTGATGGTATCCAGCCGCTCTGCCGCACTGATACCCTGCTGCTGATTCAGCCTCAGGTCTAAAGGTCCGTCCACCTTGAAGGAAAACCCTCTGCCGGGGTTGTCGATCTGCATGGAAGATACCCCCAGATCCGCCAGAATAAAATCAAATCCACCGGCTTCTTTTGCAATCTCGTCTATGGTACAGAAATTCTGCAATTTAATCGTCAGAATCTCTTCTCCGTAACCGGCTTCCGCCAGCCGTTTCTTCGTCCTGGCGGATTCCTCCGGATCTACATCCGTGGCATAGATATGTCCGCGGCCCTGTAACTGTTCCAGCATGGCTCTCGTATGTCCGCCGTACCCCAGCGTCGCGTCAAATCCGGTCTCTCCCGGCTGAATCTTCAGGAAGTCCAGGATCTCCTTCACCATAATAGAGATATGCATGCCGGCGGGAGTATTTCCCTTGCTGATTACATGGGCAATGGTATCTCCGTATTTCTCCGGTTGTAATTCCTTGTATTTTTCCTCAAATTTTCTGGGGTATTTCCCTTTATAACGCACCCGGCGCTTGTGGGGTGTCTGTTCCTGATCCATTCCCATGGTTACCTCATTTCATTAAAGTGATTTTGTTTCATTATAGCTCATTCCGGACAGCCTTGTCCACTTCCTATATAAGAATGTGCAGCCGTCTGCCTGCGTTTTATACAATGACATCTTCGCATTTCGTAAATTTTGTCAGCTTTGACGCTGGATATGTTAAAAAAAGTGCAATGCTCCACAGAACACTGCACCCTTTTCTTCCTATTAATATGTCATAATACACATCTATACTGTATAACGTATACCGTACATTTTCCTTACCATTTATAAAGCCGCCTTGATGGCCGCCATCAGTTCGTCATAGGTCTCATAGGCCGGCAGTTCCGGATGATCCTTTTTGATCTGTTCGGTACTCTTGAACAGGAAGCCTGCCTTGCTGGCCTGAATCATACCCAGATCATTGTGGCTGTCTCCACTGGCGATGGTCTGGAAGCCGATGGACTGCAGCGCCTTCACCGTAGTATACTTGGAATTCTCCACCCGCATCTTAAATCCGGTGATCTCGCCATTGTCGGCTACCTCCAGAGAGTTGCAGAAGATCGTGGGGTAACCCAGCTTTTTCATCAACGGACCCGCAAACTGTGAAAAGGTATCGCTGATGATAATGACCTGCGTAATGGAGCGCAGCTCATCCAGGAATTCCTTCGCTCCGGGAATCGGATCGATCTTTGCGATAGTCTCCTGAATCTCCTTCAGTCCCAGACCGTGCTCTTTCAGAATGCCGAGTCTCCATTTCATTAATTTATCGTAATCCGGCTCATCTCTGGTCGTTCTCTTCAACTCGGGGATCCCACTGGCCTCTGCAAAAGCGATCCAGATCTCCGGCACCAGTACTCCTTCCAGATCCAGGCATACAATATTCATATCCATCCTCATGTCCTCCCTGCAAATTCAAATGTATTTGCGACAAGTATACCCTATTTTGTCCCGGTGCGCAACTGTTTACTTTACTGTTGTAACGTATTCTTGTAATACAGTTGTAAATATTTTCGGAAATAATGTCACATCCACACATTCTGCGACAAATATTTGCTCGTAAATTTTATTTTTCTTTCCTTATTTTTGTGACATTTTCACTGTTTACTTTGTTCTATTTGTGCTATAATAACCATAGTGCAAAAAGAACTTCCAAAAAGCTCTCATCTACACGAAACAAACGTAGAGATCGAGGAGGCAATCATTATGTTGACGTTAAAAGCTGAAAAAAGAAATCCTGATGAAAAGGCAAAGAAATTAAGAAAAGATGGTTTCATCACCGGTGTTTTATACGGAAAGGAAATGAAAGAGAATATCTCTCTGAAATTCACAGAGAAGGATGCATCCGCTTTTATCAAGAATGCAAAGGAAGGCACTCAGGCTTATCTGGAACTGGATGGTAAAAATGTGGATGTTCTGGTAAAAAATATTGATTTTGATCCCCTGACGAAGAAATATATGGCTCTGGACTTTCAGGCTCTGGTAGCCGGTGAGGTCGTATCCGCTGCCGTTCCCATTATCTATGTAAATGAGGACAAGGTACAGGGTATCTTCGAAGCCGAGTTATCCGAAGTACATTACAAGGCAGATCCCGCACATCTGCTGGAGCCCATTGAGATGGATCTGGCTGCTCTGCCCCAGGCCACGAAAACTATGTATGTCAAAGACCTGAAGCTGGAAGAGAAAGGTGTGCATGTCACCACCTCCGGAGAACAGCAGTTGTTCCATATCGGAGAGTACGGACAGGAAGAGACCGACGAAGCCGACGAGACTGAGGAAACCAAATAGAGTCGGAGTGCGCCTCTGGCGCAACAAATTTCATCAGGCAAAAACATTACCGCCCGGGTATGCAATGAAGCATTCCGGGCGGTATCTGACTGTCTCTTCAATGAAAATCTTACAGGTATTTCTTCAACAGATCCACCTTATCCAGTTTCTCCCAGGGCAGATCCACGTCGGTACGTCCAAAATGGCCATAGGAAGATGTCTGCTTGTAGATAGGTCTGCGCAGATCCAGCATCTTGATGATGCCTGCAGGTCTTAAGTCGAAGTTCTCACGGATGATCTCAACCAGCTTGTCGTCATGCAGTTTGCCGGTGCCGAAAGTATCTACCATGATGGAAGTGGGATGTGCCACACCAATTGCGTAAGACAGCTGGATCTCGCACTTTTCAGCCAGTCCTGCCGCTACGATATTCTTGGCAACGTAACGAGCGGCATAAGCGGCACTTCTGTCCACCTTGGTGCAGTCCTTACCGGAGAATGCTCCGCCGCCGTGACGCGCATATCCGCCGTAGGTGTCTACGATGATCTTACGACCGGTCAGTCCGCTGTCGCCGTTAGGTCCTCCGATCACGAAACGTCCGGTAGGATTGATGAAAAATTTGGTATCTGCGTCGATCATGTCTGTGGGCAGGATCGGATCAAATACGTATTTTTTAATGTCCTCATGAATCTGCTCCTGAGATACATTCTCATCATGCTGGGTAGACAGAACAACTGCCTCCAGACGGAATGGCTTGCCATTCTCATCATATTCTACGGATACCTGGCTCTTTCCGTCGGGTCTTAAATAGGAAAGCGTACCATCCTTACGAACCTTGGTCAGCTGTCTGGTCAGCTTATGTGCCAGAGAGATGGGGTACGGCATATATTCCGGAGTCTCATCGGTAGCGAAGCCGAACATCATACCCTGATCTCCGGCGCCGATGGCATCCAGCTGCTCATCGGTCATGTGGCTTTCCTTTGCTTCCAGAGCCTTGTCCACGCCCATGGCGATATCGGCAGACTGCTTGTCCAGAGACACCATAACAGCACAGGTGTTGCCATCGAATCCCTTTTCGGAAGAATCATAGCCGATCTCGTTCACGGTCTTACGAACGATAGCAGGAATATCAATATTTGCCTTGGTGGTGATCTCACCCATGACCAGTACGAAACCGGTGTTGGTGCAGGTCTCACATGCTACACGGCTGAAGGGATCCTGCTCCATCAGCGCATCCAGTACCGCATCGGATACGGCATCACAGATTTTATCGGGATGTCCTTCGGTTACGGACTCCGATGTAAATAAACGTTTTTCCATTTGTCCTCCATTCTGCTTCCCTGTGGGAAGAGGGTCTATTGGTGTATAAGTTACTGTTACGGAATTTTAGGGAATAGAAAAGTCCGCTTTCATAAGCGGACTGATTTATTATCTGATCAAATCCTCTTATTGTTCGACAGTTGCTCGCTCAGGTGGGCACCTTCCGCATAATGCGGGGTTGCCGTGGCTTCATCGATCCTATGTATCTCCACCACTCTGAATAAGGGAAAGTCTCTATGAACTTTTCTACGCAATTTAACATACTATGAGTTATCCGTTTTGTCAACAGACATTTTTTCTCATTTGTCATTCTGCTGCCACTGTTGCGAAATCCGGTCTTCAACCGATCTTCAGCTTGAACTTCTGCAGATCTCTCTCCGTCTCAATAAGTTCAATCTGCGCCCCAAGACTCTGCAGCTTCAGATGGAAATCTTCATAACCTCTCTCAATATAGCGGATATCATCCACCGTAGAGAAGCCTTCCGCAGCCATGGCTGCCAGTACCAGTGCAGCCCCGGCCCGCAGATCCGGTGCCGAGATATTCGCTCCGGTGTATCTGGATACGCCGTCGATAATGGCGGTATTGCCTTCTACCTTGATGCTGGCACCCATACGGGTCAGTTCATCCACATATTTGAAACGGTTCTCGAAAATGCTCTCCGTCACAATGCTGGTTCCCTGAGAAAGGCCCAGTGCTACCGTGATCTGGGGTTGCATATCGGTAGGGAAACCCGGATACGGCAGGGTCTTCACCTGTGTATGACGCAAAGGTTTGGATGCCACCACCCGAAGACAGTCATCCGCTTCCTCCACTTCACAGCCAATCTCCAACAACTTCGCCGTAATGGATTCCAGATGCTTGGGAATCACATTTTTCACCGTGACATCACCCTTGGTCACTGCCGCTGCAAACATGAACGTACCGGCCTCAATCTGATCGGGAATCACGGCATACTCCGTGCCATGCAGATGGGATACTCCCTTGATACGGATCACATCCGTACCTGCGCCCTTGATATTGGCTCCCATACTGTTCAGGAAGTTCGCCAGATCCACCACATGAGGCTCCTTGGCAGAGTTCTCGATGATGGTAGTGCCTTCCGCCATAACGGCTGCCATCATGATATTGATGGTGGCGCCGACGCTGACCACATCCATGTAGATATGGCTGCCGCGAAGATGCTCCGCATGGGTCTTGATCAGGCCGTGCTCGATCCTCACATCCGCACCCAGTGCGCGGAATCCCTTGATATGCTGGTCAATGGCACGACAGCCGATGTCACAGCCGCCGGGAAGTGCCACTTCCGCATGCTTGTATTTGCCCAGTAAGGCACCGATCAGATAATAGGACGCTCTGATCTTCTTGATATTTTCATTTTCTACTACCAGTTCACTGATATTGGATGCGTTGAGGGTCACTTTGTGACGGTCTGTCCGCTTTACGATCACGCCGATATTTTCCATGGCGTCCAGCAGAACATTCGTATCTCTAACATCCGGCATATTTTCTATATAAACAGTCTCATCCGTCATTACGGAAGCAGCAAGAATAGGAAGTGCCGCGTTCTTGGCACCTCCTATTTCTACTTCTCCGACTAATGGATTACCGCCTTTGATTGCGTATTGTTCCATTGTTTCCTACCTCTGTCATTCTCAGATCAGAAAAACCTTCTTAAGCACTTATACCACATTTTCGCGCATTTGTAAATACAACGTACCTATCGTGTACATACAAAGCCCTTAATTCAGGTACTTCAACGGGTTCACCTGGCTGCCGTTAATCAGGATCTCAAAATGAAGATGAGGTCCCGTACTTACGCCGGTATTACCGCTCAGTGCAATACGTTCTCCCTGTTTTACCGTCTGGCCGACCTTTACCAGCACCTTGCTCAGATGGCCGTATCTGGTCTGTCTGCCATCCTCATGGTCGATGTAGACACAATAACCGTATCCTCTGCCCCATCCGGCTCTGGACACCGTACCGCCACAGGATGCAAATACCGCCGTTCCGGTAGGAACCGACCAGTCCACACCCTTATGATAGCTGCTGGCACCCTTGGTAGGTGCCTTTCTGCGTCCGAAATTGGAACTCAGACGACCTCCGGAAATCGGCTTGATATAGGTCGGAGGGATCTTGGTGCCGCGCTCCACGATCTTGGGAACCGCCTCCATGACCACTTCTTCCTTCAGAATATCCCTGGTAACTTCTCTGTCATTCAGATAAGAGACATCCGCCACAACCCGACGGAACCCCGCCGAAGGCTGCTGTAAGATTTTGGTCTGGGTCGTATACCAGGAATCATTATCCACGTAAATGACATCCGCATCGTAGATCTCTTCGTAATAATTCTGCTCCATGCGTTCCACGGAAAGTTCCGGTTCCGGCACGGTGATGATCAGCTTGTCTCCCACACGGATCGTGGAATTCTCATCCGTCAGCGTTTCACTGTTCATGGCGATGATCTGATCAATGGGGATATTTACTTTAATGGAAATTTCGGAAAGTGTATCTCCACTGACCACCTCATATTCTCCGGGTGTCTCCTGATCCTTGATCACGTCCTCCACCGCCTGCTCCAGGGGTGTCAGCATACTTTCCGGCAGGTAGGTCTCCACGATCTCCACCTTTTCCGCAAAATCCATAGTCATCAGCCCAAGGTCATAGTCTTCAAAATCCTTCTCGCCCTGCTGGTCTGCCTGAGCGCCTGCCTGATCCAGTACCGACTGTACCCCGCCTGCATAGATGGCTTCTTCCTTCTGTTCTTCCTGGGCGGTCAGTTCCTGTTTGTTCACTACTTCTGTGGTCAGAACGTTGAATTCTTTCTGGGCATCGTGAAGCAGTTCCACGCTGAACTTATCCTCGCTGTCATATTTGTCCACTGCCGCCTGCAGCAGGGATTTCACTTCCTCCACGTTGGACAGGTTCACCATGTATTCATTTACTTTCATGGTGTAGGATCTGTGGGAGGTCTCCCGGATACTGCTTTCCAGTTCCCGCTCCATGGCGGCCAGTATGGAATCCTCATTATCCAGAGTTCCCCACAATACTTCCTCGCCGACTAATTCTAAATCTGCATCCATAAAAACAATATCGTCGCTCCGGGATGCTATATTTCTTCTGGCTTCCTGTAAGAGCTGTTCCGCTCTGTCCGCTTCGCCCACTGTTCCGATTTCACTGCCGTTCAAGAATACATGAAAGTAGTTCTCTCCGGTCTTTTCAAACGCTGCATAACCTCTCAGGAAAAACAGGCTCACAAAAAGGGTGGCCAGCGTCGTTTTCACATATGTATATTTTACTCTTTTAGAGTAAGATGTCAGTTTCTTCATGAATTCCTTCTCGATCTATCGTATCTGAAAACAGTATGCCCGTCTTGAGCATTCTGTATACCTTTTTCTCGTAACAACTCCGTAACATATAGATTCTATCAGCATTTATATGCCTTGTAAAGAAAGAATGTCTGTTCGGTTTTTTCTGTTTTCTCCCGGGCTGATCTATGCTATACTGGAGAAAAGTAAAAGGATTTTCCGGAAAGGAGCCGTCCATGAGTGAACCGGTCATTTTTCATATTGATGTCAATTCCGCCTTCTTAAGCTGGACGGCACTGGCCCGTCTGGAACAGGGAGATTCGGTGGATCTGCGTACGATTCCCGCCATTGTCGGTGGTGACACTTCCACCAGACACGGTGTTGTACTGGCAAAGTCCATCCCCGCCAAAGCCTACGGCATCACCACCGGCGAGCCCGTAGTCAATGCCCTGCGCAAATGTCCGCATCTGGTCATGGCTCCCCCGGATCATACGATGTACCGCCTGAAAAGCCGGCTGCTGATGGAGCATCTGTCTGATATCTGTCCCGACATCGAACAGGTCAGCATCGACGAATGCTATATGGACTATGCCCCCATTGCAGCCGGTTATTCCTCTCCCGAGGAAGCCGCCGCTTTCCTCCGGCACTCTGTGTTTGAAAAATTCAAATTTACGGTAAATGTGGGAATTTCGGACCGGAAGGTCCTGGCCAAGATGGCCTCCGATTTTGAAAAACCGGATAAGACTCATACATTGTATCAACGGGAAATTGCACAGAAAATGTGGCCATTGCCCGTTTCTGCCCTGTTCTCCTGCGGGCATTCCAGTGCGGAGACTCTGCGTAAGCTTGGAATCCTCACCATCGGTGATCTGGCCCGTACCGATCCCGCCATATTGGAAGCCCATTTAAAAAGTCATGGTCGTTGTCTGTGGCAGTATGCCAACGGTATCGATGATTCCACGGTGGTTCTGGTACCTTCCAGGGCGAAGGGGATCGGCAATTCCACCACCCTGAGCAGTGATGCCCTGACCAGAGAAGAAGCCTGTAAAGTATTGTTATCCCTATGCGAATCTGTCGGCCGGCGCCTGCGGGCCTCCCACCAGCTGGCAGGACAGATCTGTACAGAGATCCGCTACAGTGATTTCCGTAATGTCTCTCACCAGATGCCCTTAGATACCCCCACAGCTTCTGTGAATCTTCTATATGAAGATGCCTGTGCGCTGTTCGACGAACTTTGGGATTCCTCTCCCATCCGGCTTCTGGGGGTACGCACTTCGAAGCTGGTTCCTGAGGATGAGCCGATCCAGCTCAGTCTGTTTGATTTTCCTGCACCCCGTTCGGAAAAGCAGCAGAAGTTAGATGCCGCTCTGGATAACATCCGGGCAAAATACGGCAAGGATGCCATCAAGCGGGGACGTTTTCTCTAACGTTGTGTGGTAATGATCATATTGAGTACCGCCTTGCTCTCGCCGATGTTGCGGTAGGTATGTTTTCTGTCACTGGCAAAATAGAGGGAGCCTCCCGCTTTCACCAGAAAACTGGAATCCTCCAGAATCAGTTCAATCTCTCCGGACACCACCGTCAGATATTCCCAGGTCTGTTCTCCGTGGGATTCGCTTTCCATACGGGCGTTCCGGGCCAGTTCTCCCTGATAGATCTCGAAATTCCTGCCTGCATCGTAGGGCAGCATCACATAAATCCGGTATTCTCCTTCCCTGGCCTTGAAGACTGGTGCTTCCTCCGGGGAAGGTACCACCATGATCTCTTTTCTGTTATAGATCAGCTGTTCAAAAGGAACTTTGAGCCCTTCCACGATCTTCCCAATAGTGGATACCGTGGGATTGGATTCTCCCCTCTCGATCTGCCCCAGCATGCTTTTACTGACGCCGGTACGCTCTGCCAGCATGTCCAGACTCATATTTTTGGATTTACGGATTCTTTTCAGATTGAATGCTATGTTTTTGTCGATCTGTGTCATATGTTTCACCCGGACTTTCCCATAATTGCGGTAACCGGCAGATATTTTACCCGCCACCGCGTAAAAAAAAGCATCAGACTCCCGTCTGATGCTACTTCTTCGTAGTAAATAATTACCATATGCTTTATTTATGACTTATGATACCGAAACGAACGGCAAACGTCAAGTGCTTTTTTCACGTAGGTTTCCTGCAGGCACTTATCGCTTTTTTACACTGTATCCGAAAGTTCCCAGCAATTCTCCGCAGCCAAAATAGGATCCGTGGGAATAGATGATCGGCTCCGCCTGTTCCAGATGGAATTTGTGCTTCTTATCCATGTATTTTTCATCGGCATGCACCGCCACCACATCCGCCAGAAACATATCATGGGATCCCAACGGCAGAATCTGACGGATCCTGCATTCGATGTTCACCGGGCTTTCCTGGATCATGGGAGCTTTTACCTCGCTCCCGGGAATGGGAGTCAGTCCCATTTCTTTGAATTTATCCACGTCCCGTCCACTTTTCACACCACAGTAATCCGTAGCAAATGCCAATTCCTTCGTGGTCAGATTAATGACGAATTCTCCGGTCTCCTTCAGGATCGGGTAAGAATACCGCTCGGGGCGGACAGAGATTGACACCATGGGGGGATTCGTACATACGGTTCCTACCCATGCCAGCGTGATAATGTTGGGGCAGCCGTCCCGGTCAGCCAGGCTCACCATGACTACCGGCAGAGGATATAACATGTTTCCCGGTTTCCAAAGTTCTTTTCCCATTTTTTGTAAAACCTCATTTCTGTCGCTTTCTTCTCAAACCTGACATTCTTAACAGATAATAATTATAGAAAGCTTGTGTACTCTTTTTAAAAAATATGTAAAATACTCAATACATGAAAAACGATATCTGCAACGGTCACTACCAGTGCGGCAATGGACACGCCCAGTACACCTTTGAGTCTGCCGCCAAGGCTCTCTTTCACTTTCGCTGCAATAGCCTCGGTCTGCTTCTCGTTCTCTTCCACTACGGCAGCCTGTACATTACGGTATACTTTTACACATTCCTTATGCACGTTCTCTTCCGTGATGCTTAATTTCTCATCCACATGCTTCTGCAGCTCGTCCAGTGCCTCGGTGCTCTGCTGTAATTCCTCCAGCTTCGCCGCATACTGCTGTCCCAGTGCTTCCAGCTTCTCTGTGTTCTCCTGCTGCATCTTCTGAAGGGCAGCCACACCTTCCTTGGAAAGCTTCGTCACTTCCGGAGCGATGGTCTCGGACATCAGTTTCTCCATCTCATGGTTGATTGCCTTCAGTTCCTTATTGACCTGCTGCATCTGTGCCAGACACTCATCATATTCCCGCAGCTGTGTTTTTAACTGATTCATCTCTTCGGCATCAGCAGCGGAATTTGCCTTGATCATTTCCTGGGCATTCAGCTTTTGTGCAAGTTTATCCATAAAAGTATCCATCCATCTTCCTCCAAACATATTTCGTCCCTCATGTGAACAGTTTCCCTTTTCAGCTGTACCTATTTTACCATGTTTATTCCCGGGTTACAACAAAAACCCCATGAATACTACGTTTTCATGAGTTGTATATTTTTATGCAATTTGTATAGTTTCTTTTTTGGTTTCTGTTCTTTTTCGTAAAATTCACCAAGTTTTCACATCGTGTTCATAATTTGTTCATAATTGATTGGTATACTTTATTTACAGTCAAGGAAGAGATAAGGCTTCCGGATAACAAAGCATATAAGATAAATTTTTTCATAATAGCCCAGGCGCCGAAAGGTGTCTGGGCACTCCTCATTTTACGGGGATTTCCTGTCGTCTATGTTGTCCGGGAATCAAAAAGCTTCTGTCGTTTTGCGTTTGCCGACAGAAGCTCTTTGATTCTTTCTATGTTTTACTGTTTAATTGTTTTTCCTCTTCCCGCTTTTTACTGATGGTAAGAATCTCTTCATTCAGGGACAACATCCTTGCATCCAGATCAGACACCATTCTCGCACACTCCACCAGTTCGTTTTTGATACTCTCCGGAGCATCGCCTTCGAATTTATAGTGGATCTTGTGCTCCAGACTGGCCCAGAAGTCCATGGCAACCGTCCGGATCTGTATCTCCACCTTGGTATCCACCGTGCGGTCCGACAGATAGACCGGGATACTGACGATCATGTGATAGCTTTTATAACCGCTGGCCTTAGGATAGGTGATATAATCCTTCACCGCGATCACCTGAATATCTTTCTGATCCCGGATCATGTCCGCTATACGGTAGATATCGGAGGTAAAGGAACAGATGATCCGGATCCCTGCAATATCGTTTATGTATTTTACCATATTGTCTATGGTGGATTCCTGTCCGTAACGTTTCAGCTTTTTCACAATACTTTCCGGGGTCTTGATCCGGGCCTTGATATGTTCAATGGGATTATACTGGTGTACATGCTGGAATTCATCATTCAGGATCTGCATCTTTGTCTCCATCTGACGCAATGCCGCGCTGTATACCAGCGTAACCTCCTTCCAGCTGTCGATTCCGTCCCCGTTTTCTACCTTAAACTCCATATTACCTCTCAATCTTCTCTACCACGGACCTGACCGTGACCTTTTTGCCATCTCACTGTTCCGTAGACGTTTTTTCGTTACGGGACTTCTGCTTTCGTACACCTCATTTAAATTAATTATAGCATACCTCCTGTCAAAAATGTATAATTTTAACAAAACCTTTATTATTTTTTAAGATTGATTGGGCAGTTTTATATATAGGGAGTCATATTCCGCTTGCAGGGAAATGCACTTCCTATTATAATCTATTATTAACGACGAATCCGTCGGAATCTGTTATGCGTAAGGAGATTTTCTATGTTCCGTATGTGGGCCAAAATATTTAAAAATAATCATATGTTGAAAGATACCTGCATTGAAGACGACAGCAGCGATACCCGTACGCACAAGGTATTTCACTCTCTGGACGAGGTCTGCCATCGGTTTGATCTCGGCACACCTATCTGGCTGGATATGAATATCTCAGATTTTAAGCGTCACAACAAAACCCGCTTCACACAGGACAGCTTCGTGGAAGCCATCGACTTCGATTATCTGGAGATCCAGATTATTGAGGAGGATTGACATTTCCGGGTCTTTCTGATACTTTTCTCCCAATTATTTTTCCTGCTATTGACTTTTCTGTTTTTCTGCGGTAGTATTCGCCTTACCAGATGTAGTTTTTAAAACTACATGCAGAAGTTTTGTAAGACATGTATTGTGTCATATGTGATGTAGATACTATATTGTGAACGCAGCCGTTCCCTGCATTTTGCGAAATCATGTTTGCAGGCAGAAAGCCCTGCTTCCTCACATTTAAAGAACATTTTTATTCAGGCATAGGATGTGCCGGCCAATACCGGCAGGAAAAGGAGGAGTTATTATGCAGATTACCATAAGAGAACCGGGAAGTGCCATTACCCATTTTATTGCCATGATGATGGCTGTATTCGCAGCGGTGCCGCTGTTGGTGAAGGCCGGTGTGCAGTCCGGGGCGGAGAATTTTCTGGCCATGGCTATTTTCATGGGAAGCATGATTCTGTTGTACGGTGCCAGTGCCACTTATCATTCTGTAGACCTCAAAGGAAAAAGTCTCCGGGTCTTCCGGAAGCTGGATCATATGATGATCTTCGTTCTGATCGCCGGATCTTATACGCCAGTGTGCCTCATCGTATTGGGCGGTAAGCTGGGATATACGCTGTTAGCATTGGTGTGGGGCATTGCCGCTGTGGGCATGATCGTGAAAGCCTGCTGGATCACCTGTCCGAAGTGGTTTTCCTCTGTGATCTACATTGCCATGGGCTGGGTATGTGTCCTAGTCTTCGGGCCTCTGCTGAAGACCCTGTCCACGCCCGCATTCCTCTGGCTGCTGGCCGGTGGCATCATCTATACCGCAGGCGGTGTCATCTATGCCCTGAAGCTGCCGATCTTCAATGCAAAGCATAAGTTCTTCGGCTCCCACGAAGTGTTCCACCTCTTCGTCATGGGCGGAAGCGTATGTCATTTCATTTTTATGTATTTGTATGTGGCTTAAATGGGAAGTTAGTGGAACGTCCCCGTAGCCCGCATTGGGGGTAAGGCCAGCAGACCCGCTCTCGCTTCAAAGCAGAGCGTAGCGGTACGTAAGCGAGGAAAGTACCCTCGCTAAGTGCCGACGTCTGCTTAGAGTCTGCTGTCCTTACCCCCAACGTGGGCTACTGGTTTCTTGAAAAAATAAAATGATGAATTTAGTGGAAAAAGTTATTTTTCAATAAGAGAATTCTGTTTGTATTTAAAATGCCAATTTCTGCGAAAAAAATACAAAAATATGCGATTTTGCTATGCAAACAGACTCTATTTTCGCTAAGTAAGCGAAATAAAGAAATTCCGTACAAAAAATCCTGATTTCGGAACTTTTTTTGTACGGAATTCATTGTTTTTGGGCTATTTACACCAAAGCCAAAAGCGGACTCTTTTCCTGAAAAGTCCTCTATTTTTCGATTTTTTATGACTACCAGAGAAATCCATAAATAAACTCCCAGAGAGGCAAATGCCACTCCGGGAGTTCGTCCGGGTTGCCAATATTTCTTCCACTAACTTCCCATTTACAGAAACTTCCCCTCCCCAAAGTCGTCTTACGCCGTATTCTCCGTGTAGCTGTAGATCTTGGCCGCATATCTGGTTCCGTTTTTTACGATGAGCAACTTTTTATGTTGCCCCATCAGCACTGCCACAATAAAACAAATACCCAGTATCAGAAAAAACAGCGGCAAAGCCAGGAAAGCCCTCATGGGCCGAAATACTATACCCACACTGCCAAAAATAACTGTCAGCACCGCGCCGATGCCCGCAAATGTCAATGCCCTGTTTATACCATCTGGACCACCCAGACATTACTCTTCACCATCAGGTAGCCGATGATCACCTTGATCAGTTCCGTACCCTGTACCAGGAAATAAATGCTCACAATTCCCAGGCCGGTGAAATGCGCCAGCAGATATGCCGCCGGCACCACGATCACCCAGGTAAACACCGAATCAAACAGGAAAGTCACCACCGTCTTACCACCGGAACGCAGGGTAAAATACGACGCATGGCTGAAGGCGCAGAAGGGCATGATAATGGCCGATACCGCAATAAAACTGGTGGCCAGTTCCCTGATCTCCTCCGTGGTATTGTAAATGCCGGGGAAAAATCCTCCTACCACGAACATTAACACTGCCATGATCACACAGCAGAAGACACTGAATACGATCATCTTGTTGTCCGCATCTTTGGCATCCTCTAATTTTCCGGCCCCCAGATACTGTCCCACCACAATGCTGATGCAGGATCCCAGTTGGAGATAGACGATGTTAAACAGGTTCGTGATGGTGGAAGCAATGTTCAGTCCCGCCACCACGTCCAGACCTCTGACAGAATAGCACTGGGTCACCGTTGTCATGCCCGCTGCCCACATCACCTCGTTCATCATCAGCGGGAATCCCTTGATCAGGATTGCCTTCAATTCCGCAAGCGGAATACCAAAGCCGGTATAGGCTCCCTCCAGATAGCGGTTCTTCGCCCGATGGATATGTGCCCAGATTACCACGATCAGCGCCTCGATGTAACGGGCAATCACCGTGGCCAGCGCTGCTCCTTGCACCCCCATTTCCGGGAAGGGACCGATGCCGAAAATCAGCAGATAGTCTAACAGGGCATTCGTTCCCACCGCCACGAAGCTGGCCATCATCGGAATGAAGGTCTGTCCGGTCTCCTTAATATTCGTGGCGTAAGACTGGTTCACCGCAAAAGGAATCAATCCCACCATCATAATGGCCAGATATTCCAGTCCGTAGTTAAGCGCTGCTTCCGTGGCTCCATTTCCCACCGTATCCGTCAGGTACAGGGAGATCAGTGCGGAGCCCTTCGTCAGAAACAGTACTATTGCCCCACCAGTCACCAGCAGCGTGGCATACAGCTTAAACCGGAAGGAATACATATGCCCCTTATGGTTGCCCTTGCCAAAATACTGGGCGCCGAAAATACTGGCTGCGGATACAGCTCCGAAGATTGCCAGATTGTATACAAAGATCAGCTGGTTCACGATGGCAACGCCGGACATCTGTTCTGTTCCCAGCTGTCCCACCATGATATTGTCCAGAAAACTTACGAGATTGGTAATGGCATTCTGCAGGATCATGGGAATCGCCAGTAACAGATACTTCTGATAAAAATCCCAGTCCCCGATATATTTTTTCTTTAATTTTGCTAACATAATTTCCCTCAATTCTCTCAATAATTCTTATAGTACTCTCAGGCCGTCCCGGGACTTCCACTCCCGAAGGCCGACCGGCTATGATGTTTTTAATGTTTTTTCCTGCGGCATGGTGCTGTGTACCTTTTTTCTGACAAAATAGAAGCACACCGCCTGCAGCAGGATCGTCACCGACCAGGAGGCCGGATAGGATAAAAAAAGGACCATCAGTGACCTCTGCATCGGGAATACTCCGTAGATCCAGAAGATTCTCGTTCCCACCGTTCCGACGATGGACAGAAGCATCGGCACCGCCGAATGTCCCATGCCCCGCAATGCTCCCGGGATCAGATCCATGATGCCGCATAAAAAGTAAGTCAGTGTCGTATATAACAGGATCTCCGTTCCACAGGCAATGACATCCGCATCCGTCGTATAAATATGAAGCAGCTGCGGTCCGAAAAGATTGGCACTGCCTCCCAGCGTCACCGCCACAATCACCGACAGGATCATGCAGTCCACAAGCACCCGGTCCATACGCTTTTTCTTCCCGGCACCGTAATTCTGGCTGGTAAAGCTCATGCAGGCCTGTGTAATGGAGTTCACCGACACGAACAGGAAACCGAAAATATTATTGGCCGCCGTATAGCCCGCCATGGCGATGGAGCCGAAGGAGTTTACCGAAGATTGCAGCAGGGCATTGGAGAAATTGATGACCACGCTCTGAATCCCCGCGGGAATGCCCACCCGGAAGATCTGTGCCAGATAGTCCCATTTCATTCCCAGTTTTGAAATCTGCAGCCGGTAGCAGCTGTCCGTATGGAACAGACACCACAGCACCAGCACACAGGAAATGATCTGGGAGATCACCGTAGCGATGGCCACGCCTGCCACTCCCAGGGAAAACACGATCACCAGCACCAGATTCAGTCCTGCATTAATGGCTCCGGAAACGATCAGGAACAATAACGGCCGCTTCGTATCTCCCACGGCCCGCAGAATGGCGGCTCCGTAATTGTACAGCATGAAAAAGGGCATGCCACAGAAATAAATCTTCATATACAGTTCCGACTGGTCAATGACATCCTTCGGTGTGTCCATCAGTTCCAGTGCGCCTCTGGCACAGAACAGCCCTACAAACACCATGACAATACCGCTGACCAGTGCAAAGGTGATGGCCGTATGTACCGTTCCACTCATCTCCCGCTCTTTCCCGGCGGCGTAGTATCTGGCTGCCAGCACATTGGCCCCCAGAGAAACACCGATAAAGAGGTTCACGAACATATTGATCAGAGCCGTAGTGGCTCCCACCGCCGCCAGAGCCTGGCTTCCGGTGAACCTCCCCACTACAATAATATCCACTGCATTGAACAGCAGCTGTAAAATACTGGATACCATCAGGGGCAGGGCAAAGGAGATCAGCTTGTCCATGATGGTGCCGTTGCACATATCTATTTCATATTTGTTTTTCTTCTGTGTTGCTTCCATTATTTTATTTCCTATAATTCTCTTCCAAATCCCGTTACTTTCCCGCACCGTTCTTCCACATCTGCAAAAGAACCGCTATAACTTATGATTTTAGCACATATTTTACTTTATTTCTATTCCCCTTTTTACCGGAAATTATGGTATACTATAGTTTGGATGTTTTTGGTTTTTCCAAAGCCGGAAGACATCCCGCAAATCCTTACAAGAGAACAAAGAGAAAGGAATTTATCCCTATGAAATATGATGTCATTATTATCGGTGCCGGTCCCGGCGGTATCTTTTCCGCATACGAACTGGTGCAGCAGAATTCTGACTTAAAGATCGCCGTCTTCGAATCCGGTCATCCTCTGGAAAAGCGCCGCTGTCCCATTGACGGAGACAAAATCAGGAGCTGCATCAACTGTAAGAGCTGCTCCATCATGAGCGGCTTCGGTGGCGCCGGTGCTTTTTCTGACGGAAAATACAACATCACCAACGCTTTCGGCGGCACCCTCTACGAATACATCGGCAAGAGTCAGGCCATCGACCTGATGAAATATGTGGACGACATCAACATGAAGTTCGGCGGCGAGGGCACGAAACTGTATTCCACCGCAGGCACCTCTTTCAAAAAAATCTGCATGCAGAACAAGCTGAACCTCCTGGACGCTTCCGTGCGGCATCTGGGTACGGACATCAACTTCATCGTACTGGAGAATCTGTACGCCGAACTGAAAGATAAAGTGACTTTCTATTTTGATACCCCCGTAAAGACGGTAGAGACCGCAGGTGACGGCTATCGTATCTGCTGTGAAAAGGAATCTTACGATTGTGACAAATGCATTATCTCCGTAGGCCGCAGCGGCAGTAAATGGATGGAGCAGATCTGTAAGGATCTGGACATCAACACTAAGTCCAACCGCGTGGATATCGGTGTCCGGGTGGAACTGCCCGCGGTCATCTTCTCTCATCTGACCGATGAACTGTACGAGAGCAAGATCGTATACCGCACTGAGAAATTCGAGGATTCCGTGCGCACCTTCTGCATGAACCCCCACGGTATCGTCGTAAATGAAAACACCAACGGCATCGTCACCGTCAACGGGCACAGCTACGAAGGAGCCGACAAGCAGACGGAGAATACCAATTTTGCCCTGCTGGTAGCCAAGCATTTCTCCGAACCCTTCAAGGACAGCAACGGCTACGGTGAAAGCATCGCCCGCCTCTCCAATATGCTGGGCGGCGGTGTCATCGTGCAGCGTTTCGGCGATCTGGTGAGAGGCCGCCGCAGTAACGCGAAGCGTATCGCCGAGGGCATGGTGGAGCCTACCCTGTCCGCGACTCCCGGTGATTTAAGCCTGGTGCTGCCCAAGCGTATCCTGGATGGCATCATCGAAATGATCTATGCACTGGACAAAATTGCACCCGGTACCGCCAATGACGATACCCTGCTCTACGGTGTGGAAGTCAAATTCTATAACATGGAAGTGGAACTGGACGAGCATCTGGAAAGCTGCCACAAGGGCCTGTACATTATCGGTGACGGCAGCGGTGTGACCCATTCCCTGTCTCATGCATCCGCCAGCGGTGTCTATGTTGCAAGACAGATTGCCAAAGGGGAATAATCATTCATAAAAAGGAAGGTAGATTCTATGGCACAGACAGTTAAGATCATCTCCGACAGTACTTGTGATTTGTCAAGGGAATTAGTGGAAAAGTATGACATTACCATCCTGCCTCTGCACATTCTGTTGGGTGAGGACGAATACCGTGACGGTGTGGATATCACGCCGGAAGAGATTTTCCGTTGGTCCGATGAAAACAAGACCACACCCAAGACTTCCGCGCCCGCTCTGACCGAGGCCATGGACATCATGAAGCCTTTCGTGGAGGAAGGCCGGGAGATCATCTGTTTTTCCATCTCCGACAGCATGTCCACCTCCGGCAACGTCATGCGGCTGGCCGCAGAGGAGTTGGAAGCCTCCGGTCAGATCACGGTCATCAATTCCGCGAATCTGTCCACCGGCATTGGTCTGCAGGTAATTCAGGCCTCCATTCTGGCCGCCGAAGGAAAATCTGCCGCAGAGATCACTGCTGCCATCGAATCCATCCGTCCGAAAGTCCGGGCCAGCTTCGTCGTGGACACTCTGACCTATCTGCACCGCGGTGGCAGATGCAGTGCAGCAGCGGCGCTGGCCGGCGGTATGTTAAAGCTTCATCCCCGGATCGTCGTGGTGGACGGAGCCATGGATGCCTCCAAAAAATATCGCGGAAAACTGGGTTCCGTCATCCTCTCCTACACCAAAGACATGGAAGAGGATCTGAAGAACGCGGTTCCCGACAGAGTCTTCATCACCCACTCCGGCTGTGACCGGGAGATTGTGGAAGCGGTTCGCTCCTATCTGGAAAGTCTGGGAATCTTCCATGAGATTCTGGAAACCAGGGCAGGCGGCGTAGTGTCCAGCCATTGCGGCCCCGGCACCTTAGGCGTACTCTTCATCGCAAAATAAAATCAGAAAGAGGTTTTCTATGATCCGTTTTATATTCGTCGTATTATTTGTAGTATTGTTCCTGATCCTGTCTACACCGCTGATGCTGGTGGAATGGATCATCGGCAAATTTAATCAGGATCTCAAGGATCGCAGTTCCCTGGCTATCGTGAACTGGGCATTCCGTCAGGTCATCCGTCTGTCCGGCACAAAAGTCATCGCCATCGGGGAAGAGAATATCCCCACTGACACCGCAGTGCTGTATGTGGGCAATCACCGCAGCTTTTTCGATGTGGTGCTGACCTATGTCCGCGTTCCCAGACCCACAGGCTACATTGCCAAAAAAGAAATGCTGAAATGGCCCCTGCTTAACATCTGGATGAAGGATCTGCATTGTCTCTTCCTGGACCGTCAGGACATTAAGGCCGGGCTGAAAACCATTCTGGAAGCTATTGAAAAGGCCAAAAAGGGAATTTCCATCTGTATCTTCCCGGAAGGCACCCGGAACAAGACCCGGGATACTTTCCTTCCTTTCCACGAGGGCAGCTTTAAGATTGCAGAAAAAGCAGGGGTTCCCATCATTCCCATGACCATCGTGAACTCCGCTGCCGTATTTGAAGATCATTTTCCGAAAATAAAAAAGGCCACCGTAGTCATTGAATACGGTAAGCCCATTTATCCGAAGGAACTGGACAAGGAGACCCGCAAAAGCATGGGCACCTATATACAGAATATTATCTCCGAGACCTATTTCAAGAACAAAGAACTGATCTGACTTTTCTAATATTTATCCATGAGGGAGACCTGCTGGGCTATCAGAAGAAGATAATCCGCAGTGTCTCCCTCTTTGGGATAATAACTCACCGAATCCCGGTTCCGCCCCATCAGATAATGCAGAAAATCTTTCAGAATCTCCGTATACTGATAACTGTAGAGCACGTAGTTGGCACAGGACAATTCCTCCGCCCGCTTTAGCAGATCCTCGGTTCCGTTATTGACGTCTGCCACGGCATCGATCATATTGTGGGAACATTTTGCCAGTTCTTCGCCCCTGCCTCTGATACTTTCCATGAATACCGTACACAGTTCTATATCCACCGGCTGTCGGGTGGCCAGATACGTCATGGAGCCGTACAGATAGGCCGTCTCCTCCAGATAGCCGGTATTGTCCTCGAAAAAGTCCTTGTATTCCAGGATCTGATTGCAGAAAGTATAAAGTCCCGACGCACGGTAGAGTTCCGTCAGCGCCATGAATTTCTCCGCATCTCTGCCGGAGGACGCCACCAGCCTGTTATAAACCGCTGATGCATGCTGCAGACACTGTGCGGCATACTGCACATCATATTTCTGATACAGATAGCTGAACTTCGCCAGTACCGCCACATAACACATATTCTCCGGTTCCGTTTTGTCCGTGTCATTCGCCGTTTTCTCCAGCCAGTCGGCAACGGCTTCCAGTAAGTCCGGGATCTCATTGCCATTGTCATCTCCAAGCACCTGCGGGTACCATTCACAGGCTTCCAGCAGCGTAATGATCTCGTCCTCGGTAATACTGCGGTCCTGACATTTGTCCCGGACATCTTCACATAACGCCTCCAGCAGATTCCGGTAGTGGTCTTCTCTCAGGGAAAAGGTCAGGGATCTTCCCACGTTATCACATTCCAGATAAAAATCTCCCTCTCCGTTATAGTCTGAGAAATCTGCGGTTCCAATGTATTGTTCCAGTTCCTCGTTATATTTTGTCTGCTTTACCGTTCCCTCATAGACCGTTTCTCCGGTCTCAGAATCTATCAGCCGGAAGGTCTCTGCCGGCTCTCTGCCCTTTATCACCGCCTGTTTTTCTCCGGCCGAGGCATAGCCCTGCTGGTCCACCAGCACATTGGATGTCAGGGTGGGGACGGTATAATTGATGGCCGGTGTGTTCTCCATGCCGGTCACACTGACACTTACATGTCCTGTTTCGGGCGCCGCCTGCCCACAGGCAGTCATTCCCACGCTGTTAAATAGTAATAGCAGGGACAGGATCCCTGCACTTTTTCTGCTGTATCTCAAAATATTCCTCCGGTCACTCTCTGGGGACATTACAATACACTATCTCCCCGTTGATAACAGTATAAAGGGTTCGTGTGAAAATTTCCATAGGATTTCCGTCAAAAATGGTAATGTCCGCAGATTCCCGCAATGGTCAGGATCCTGCCTCCTGCGATATACATCAGCGGAACAATGCCTCCCCGTTTACCGGTTCCCCGTTATGGGTCAGGGCAAAGTATACATTGCTGCCCTCTGCACTGTAGTATTTTGTGGGAGCTGCCACGCTGCCGATGGTTTCTCCGGGATTTACATAGGAATTCTCCTTTACTGTGATCTCCGTCAGCTGTCCGTAGGTGGCCTCATAGCCATCTCCCAGATCCAGAGTCACTGCCTTACCGATCTCCTCATTTTCAAAAACGGAAGTCACTTTTCCCTGCGCGCAGGCTGTCACTGCCGTTCCCTCCTCTGCGGAGAAAATGGTAGCCGGATTGTATTTGTACTGATCCAGTGTGGCAAAATAGGTGCTCTGATCCATGGAATAGTGCATCAGGATATCACTCTGCACCGGCTGCTGTAATCCGTCACTCTCCGCAAAATGCAGCGTTTTCTCCACGACTACATCCGCACCTGCCGTCTGCCTGTCCCCGGTCTCTTCCTTAGGCTTATCAGAATCCTGCTGCTCCTTCTGTGCAGCCTCTAACAGCGTCTCCCGATCCGTTAATCCCGGAATCTCCACATTGCCGGAGCCTGCTTCCTGGGGCATGTAATCCAGATCATCCTCGGTAACGGGTGCTCCCGCGATCTCATTTCCCGCTGTGTTATTCGCGGTCAGTCCGGGGATGTTCTCATCTTCCTTCAGAAGATGTTCCTCGTTGTTCTCCGTGATTTCCTGTAATTTGTCATCCGCATTGTTGGGAAGAGCAGTGAAGTCCAAGGTATAACCGTCATCCCTGGACTCCACATTCTGCCCCTTCATATAGACCCCTGTCATGGTCAACGCTGCCAGTACAAAGGCCGAAGAGGCTAACATTATAATACGTTCTTTGTTAATACCGCTCTTTTTATTTCTTCTCATATCTTATCCGCATCCTTCCTGTTCCCTGAGTCAACTGCCTGCTATACAATCGTTTCAACCACTTTCCCTGGTTTATCCTATAGTCTTGCCCGATTCATGGGTTTTATGCAGGATGCATTTGATACAAAAATTATATATTATTTTTAATTCTGTTTTTTCGTACACTGACAACAGTGAGGCAACGATGTCACATTACACACTATGCCTGTGCGGCATAAGCAGCCATGTCTACATGCTGTACGGTACCCACATTTCCGTTTTCATATAAGAAAATACCGGTCTTGCGGATCACAGCGTTGGTGGCATTGGCATTGGTGGTGCCATCCTGTCCCTTGCGGTCTCCCTGCAGGGTAAAATCCGTAGAAACATTTTGCAGGCAGATAGCACCGACACCCTTGTCAGAAAGTTTGTACAGCACATCATTGCCATTTTCATCCTTGCACCAGATTTTTAATTTTGACCAGATGGAATCGTTCTCATCGATCCAGTCGTTGCCGTCCTCATCGTACTGCGCCAGATCTGCAAAGCCGTCCCCACTGCCGGTTCCGAACAGCTCACTGCCGTCGTTAATGATGCCATCACCGTTTTTATCCAGTGCCAGATACCCACTGCCCTTCAACATGGAGATTTCCTCTTCCCTGCCGTCGGCATCCAGATCAAAATAGAAGGTCTGATCGGACACTTCTGCCACATCCGTATCCAGATTGATCACCAGCGGGTCATGAAGCGTGAATTGTGCTACTTTGAGTTCCTCTCTGTAGTATTCCTCACATCTGCGGCTCATATTTACATTCACATTAAAATTGATCTCTCTGCCATCCTTGGTCCGCACGGTTCCTACGGTGGAAAAACTGGTGTCTTCCTGTTCCGTACTCCAGGTCTCACCCACGTAGTTCAGTATTTTCATGCGGGATGTCACCAAAGGGAATACACCGGATGCAGATGCTGCCGTTCCCTGCGTGCTGCCGGAATTCGTCTGGATATTATTTACGCTGTCGTCCGCATTCCAGCTGTTTCCGGTCCGGTTACTGCTGCTCCATCCATTTTCCTGCATCCAGTCCCGCAAAGTACTGTTTCTGGACGGGAACAATAAATCAAAAATATAACGTACCGTATATTCCCGAATGGTGGACAGTGTCTGCTCACTGGCACTGCTTCGCATATTCCATCTGGAAGAGGATACCAGAAATCTGCTCTGCCAGTCTTTGGCTGTCAGTGTGGTATTCTCTGCGGAATTTTCCTGTTCCTCTGTGTTCTGTGTGGTATCCTCTCCGTCCGGAGTCTTCTGTCCTCTGGTAGATACATCTGTCAGATCTGCCTGATAATCCGTTATCTCAAATCGTCTGACGCTTGCTTTGGAAGCATGATAGCTTCTGGCGGAATCCATTCCTATGCTTGCGGAATCAATTCTCAAATCTGTAATTTTCTCCTTTCCCCGACCTCACCACGAACAAACAGGGCGCGCTTCCCGTTAAGCTTAACCGTTCACCGTCGCATGTATTCATAAAAGCGCCTGCTCCGCAGTCGACGCCGCTAAGCGGCTCATCTTTTATTTCATACATGCGGCGCTCCGCTCATGCAATATCATATGTTCTGCTTTGTGTGCCAGCACCCACACAGAACATATGATATTGCATGGCTGAACTGTTAAACTAAAAAAAGATGGTAAAGAAACTGAACACATGTAAAATGTCTCTGTCCGATTACCATCCGTGGTGTCGTTATAAAACTGTAAAAAATAAGCAGCAGAAAGGGACTGGCCATGTCACCTCTCTGCTACTTATATCGTCCGCTATGGGCGTTTTATTTAGTATTAATTTACTGCTGTGTAGGCTGGGTGGGAGCTGTAGGAGCACCGGGTGCGGGAGGCACCGGTCTGCCGGCTGCTTTCAGCTTCGCTGCAATCAGGCTGGCTGCCATTTCTCTGGTCACCACGATGTTGCCGCCGAAGGGATTGATCACAAAGCCCAGTGCCGGGCTGATATTGCCCTGCGCATCCTTGCGCAGCAACATGCCCGCATAATCATCAAAATTCATGGCGAAGGTCTGCTGATTCTCCTCGTCTTTCCACTTTTTCAGTTCTGTCCAGTCCGTAAAAGCCATGAAGAACTTCCGGCCGTCTTCGGTGGACAGCATCGGGAACTGCACTTTGGCATCTCTGGCGATGGTCACCCGTCCGTTTGCATCAGGCACAGGCACCGGGTCGATCACGACCGGTGACAGAAACTTTGCTTTCTGCAATTCATCCAGGAACATCTGTCTGTGCTCCGGGGTGTCCTCTGCTTTTAGTAATTCAATGGTTCCCACCATCATGGGGTTGGATACCGGTTTGTTAAATTCCATATGTTTGCTCCTTATACACGATTATAGTTGATTAAGCATCCCTTCAGGATGATCTGACGCTCTTCGTCGGTCAGTTCGCCCAGCTTCAGGGAGAATTCCTTCATGCCTTCTCCGGGTGTTACCACATACGCCCTGATCTCCTCGGTCTTGTCTTCCACGGCCTTTTTGATGTCGGGAACGAACAGATAATCCAGATTCTGGAAAGGCAGGTCTCCGGGCTGGATCAGGAAAGGCAGCATACCCCAGTTGATCAGGTTGGAACGATAACGCTTGGTGGCATACTCGTTGGCGATGTTCGCCCAGCCCCCCAGTACCTTCTGACAGGAAGCCGCCTGCTCACGGGCAGAACCGTCTCCGGGCTTCACTGCGAAAATGGTGGAACCGAATCCGGTGTTCTCCCGGCTGGCATCCGGATACTGTTTCTTTACTTCCCCCATGACATCCTTGAGTACCGGAACCGCCTGACAGGGATGTCCGCCATTCATACGTTCCTTCTCTGCCTTCTGGATCTCTTTGGCACGTCCTACATACTGCGGATCCTTACGGCTCAAGGTAAACTCTGCCAATCCCAGAGGATTGGAACGGTAAGAAGAGGTCTCACCGGAAGGGATCAGTTCATCGGTGGTGGTCACGGGATCGTGGATCTCGGATACTACCTGCAATACCAGGTTCTCCGGCAGGGCACCCATAGCCGGCCAGTCCTTGATGTTGGGACCGAACTGGATCTCTACGCTGTCGTCTGCCACACCGTGGGAATCGAAGACACGGTTCTTATAAATGTTGCTGTCGAAATGATATTTGTATTTTCCGAAGTCTCCGTCGAAGTCCGTTGCAGGAGTCAGCACACCCCTGTTGGCTGCGGTAGCAGCGATGGAACGGGCATCCATCAGCGCTACGGAAGCGATCTGGCCGTTCTGCAGCTTGGAGCCTTCACGGTTCGGGAAGTTTCTGGTTGAGTGACGGATGCTGAACGCATTGTTGGCAGGCGTATCACCGGCACCGAAGCAGGGTCCGCAGAACGCTGTCTTCATAACTGCACCGGTCTCTAAGATGGTCGCAGCACAACCATTGCGGATCAGTTCCATGTATACCGGCATGGATGCGGGATATACGCTTAAGGTAAATTCATCCGCACCGATGTATCTGCCCTTCAGGATATCGGCTGCCGCACAGATATTCTCGAATCCGCCGCCGGCACAGCCTGCGATGATACCCTGATCTACGATGAACTTGCCATTCTTTACTTTATTCTTCAGAGTGAAATCCACAGCGCCGTCCAGACTGACTTTCGCACGCTTCTCCGTCTCATCCAGAATATCCATCAGATTGGCATTCAGTTCTTCGATGGTGTAAGTATTGCTGGGATGGAACGGCATGGCAATCATGGGACGGATCTTGTCCAGATCCACCTCGATAAGGCCGTCATAATATGCCACCTGGCCGGGATTCAGTTCCTTATAATCTTCGGTACGTCCATGGATCTCGTAGAACTCACGGATCTGGTCGTCGGTCTTCCAGATGGAGGACAGACAGGTGGTCTCTGTGGTCATGACATCAATGCCGATACGGAAATCCGCACTCAGGGAAGCCACGCCGGGACCTACGAATTCCATTACCTTATTTTTCACATAACCGTTCTTGAATACGGCACCAATGATAGCCAGTGCCACGTCCTGAGGGCCGACACCCTTCACGGGAGCACCCTTCAGATATACAGCTACCACGCCGGGCATGTTGATGTCATAGGTCTGATTCAAAAGCTGTTTTACCAGTTCGGGACCACCCTCGCCCATAGCCATGGTACCCAGTGCACCGTAACGGGTATGGGAATCGGAGCCCAAGATCATCTTACCGCCGCCGGCCAGCATTTCTCTGGCAAACTGGTGGATGACTGCCTGATGAGGGGGAACATAGACTCCGCCGTATTTTTTCGCACAGGTCAGACCAAACATGTGGTCATCCTCATTGATGGTACCGCCTACGGCACACAGAGAGTTATGACAGTTAGTCAGTACATAGGGCATGGGGAACTTCTGCAGTCCGGATGCTCTCGCGGTCTGGATAATACCTACAAAGGTAATGTCATGGCTGGTAAGCTTGTCAAAACGGATCTTCAGCTTGTCCATATTGCCGGAGGTATTATGCTCCTGCAGGATACCATATGCCATGGTGTTTTTCGCTGCTTCTTCTTTGGAGATCGTAATGCCGGTCTTCGCCTGTATCTGACTGGCTGCTTCCGGGGTATCCGCTACAATGTCCGTACCGTTTACCAGATAAGCGCCGCCCTGTGTTAACTGAATCATGCTCGTCCTCCTGTTATTCCACTTCTTATGCATATACATAGTGTGCATCTTATGTGCACTTCTTCCATTATACTGGATTGTTTTCTCAGATGCAATGATCTTATAGGATGTTTTTGCCACTGCACCACGCTGAATTTTATTTTTCGCCGGGAACCATTTCTCTTTTGTTCCGGTGTTGCTATAATATTCTCAGAAATCATGCCGTTTTTCCAAAGTCCATACGAAATCGGCAGCTACCGGCCAAATCCCGGCGGCAGCAGAAAGGAACCTTTATGAACGTAGTAATAGCCATCGATTCTTTCAAAGGAAGTATGACCTCCATGCAGGCGGGCTTAAGCGCTGCTACAGGAGTCAAACGTGTCTGTAAAGATGCACATATTACCGTCTGTCCTCTGGCGGACGGCGGAGAGGGCACCGTAGATGCCCTGGTAAGCGGCTGTAACGGCCGCATGACACAGGTGCAGGTCACCGGTCCTGCCGGACGCCCTGTGATCTGCCCTTACGGCATTATCGACGAGACCCACACCGCGATCATTGAAATGTCTGGTGCCGCCGGTATCACCCAGGTCAGCGGAGAGGAGAAAAATCCTCTGAATACCACGACTTACGGAGTAGGGGAAGTCATCAGGGATGCGATCCAAAACGGCTGCCGGCACTTTATTGTCGGTATCGGCGGAAGTGCTACCAATGACGGCGGCGTCGGAATGCTGCAGGCCCTTGGTTTTGGTTTTCTTGACAAATGTGGCAATCAGATCCGCTTCGGTGCCAAAGGACTGGAAGCTCTGGAATCCATCACCACCGATCACGTACTTCCCAAATTGAAGGAATGCACTTTCCGTGTGGCCTGTGATGTCTCCAATCCTCTCTGCGGAGAACAGGGATGTTCCGCCATCTACGGACCGCAGAAGGGTGCCACTCCCACTATGATCCGGCAGATGGACAAATGGCTGGCTCACTATGCCGCTCTGGCCAGAGAACAGTTTCCTCACGCCGACGCCAAATATCCCGGAGCCGGGGCTGCCGGCGGTATGGGATTTGCTTTCCTTACCTTCTGCAATGCCACGCTGGAATCCGGCTTTCATATCGTTCTGGAAGAAACCAATCTGGAAAAATATGTCCGGGATGCGGATATCGTTATCACCGGGGAAGGACGTCTTGACGGCCAGACGGTTATGGGAAAAGCTCCCATCGGTGTCGCTGGGATTGCAAAAAAATATAACAAACCGGTGCTGGCTTTTTCCGGCTGTGTTACAAAAGATGCCATTGCCTGCAATGCAGAGGGTATCGATGCCTTTTTCCCGATCCTGCGGGGCGTGGTGTCTCTGGAGGAAGCCATGCACACCGACAATGCCATGACCAATATGACGGATACAGTAGAGCAGGTGTTCCGTACCATACAGACATTTTCCTCCGTCTGCAAATAATGCACTTTACAGTTTTTCTCTAATGATAAGCTTATCAACGTAAAAAGTTTCTAAATGTAAAGCGAAGATTTTTCACACTCAAATTTGTTCCTGCACTGTATACTCAAGCATCCCATACCACAGCTTAAAATCTCCGGATGACATCGTGTCCGCATTGCCCAATGTCAACAACCAACTGTAGTATGGGATTCCGGGAGTTCTGTTTGTATTGAAAACGCCATTTTTTGCTAAAAAAATACAAAAACAGGAGATTTTGGCCTTTTATCAGAGCTTATTTTCGCTAAAATGGGAAAAATAATAAAATCAGTACAAAAAATGTTTGATTTAGCAGTTTTTTTGTACTGATTTTGCTATTTTGATGCGATTTGCACCAAAGCAATAGAAATGCCTATAGTGTACAGATATTATGAGAAAGCACAAAACGCCACAGCAGATGGAATGTCCTTCCGAGAATGATTGTCGGAAGGTGGTGATATTTTCTCGAACAGCATTGAAAGACAGGGTGGTGCGAACAGGATGTTTGCCGCAGGCTCCCTTGCATGACAGCCCTACGCTGCGAACCATGCACCCTATTCATAAAATTATCAGCAGAAAGCGCTGCCAATTTTATGAATAGACGGCTGTCAAGTGCGTCCGTAAGATTGGACGCACAGTATAAAAATAGAGTGAAACAGCATCGCTTGTGCGCAAGCTCCCATCGACGTGTTCCACTCTATTTCTGCATGGCTCGTAGCTATGCTAACTTTCCATTTACTAAACTATAGATTATTCTTCGTATCCGTTCGGATTGTTCTTCTGCCATCTCCAGGAATCTTCGCACATCTCCCGGATACCGTTCTCGGCCTTCCAGCCAAGTTCCTTCTCTGCCAGAGAAGCATCGGAATAGCAGGTTGCGATGTCGCCTGCACGGCGGGGCTTGATCACATAGGGGATTTTCACGCCGGTAGCTGCTTCAAAGTTCTTCACAATGTCCAGAACACTGTAGCCTACACCGGTTCCCAGATTGTAGATCTTCAGGCCTGCGTTCTCCTCGATCTTCTTCAGCGCCTTTACATGACCCTTTGCCAGATCTACCACATGGATGTAGTCACGGACGCCGGTTCCGTCGGGAGTGTCATAATCATCACCGAAGACACCCAGTTCTTTCAGCTTGCCGACTGCCACCTGTGTGATGTAGGGCATCAGGTTGTTGGGGATACCGTTAGGATTCTCGCCGATGGTGCCGCTCTTGTGCGCTCCGATGGGATTGAAGTAACGCAGCAGGATCACATTCCACTCGGGATCTGCCTTCTGGATATCCGTCAGAATCTGCTCCAGCATGGATTTGGTCCAGCCGTAGGGGTTGGTGCACTGTCCTTTGGGGCATTCCTCTGTAATGGGAATAAATGCGGGGTTCCCGTATACGGTCGCGCTGGAAGAGAAGATGATGCTCTTCACACCGTGTTTTCTCATAACGTCTACCAGAGTCAGTGTACCGGCAATATTGTTCTCATAATATTCCCAGGGCTTCTGTACGGACTCGCCGACTGCCTTCAGTCCTGCGAAATGAATGACGGCATCGATCTGCTCCTTGTCAAAGATCTCTTCCAAGGCATCGCGGTCCAGAATGTCTGCCTTATAAAAAGGAACCTTCTTACCCGTGATCGCTTCTACTCTGGGAATAACTTTCTCACTTGCATTGCAGAGATTATCCAATACGACTACATCATAGCCTGCCTGCTGTAATTCCACTACGGTATGACTGCCGATGAATCCGGCACCACCTGTTACCAAAATTCTCATACTCTCTCTCCTATCTGCCGCACGCAAAACAATACCTTTTGTTCACTGTAACGGCCCATATGCTCCCTCATCCGTCCTGACCGGATGAGATTCTTTCTTCGTTTCTTACAGTAACAGCTTACTGTACTTTTCAAAAATGCTCAATAACATTATGTTATGAAAATCTGTCGAAATGTTTACAGCACTACTCCGTTTTCCGTAAGCAGTTCTCTGGCGCTTTCCACGGAATCCACGCCGGTCTTGTTCTTGATAGGCGCAAATTCTTTTCTTCTGACTACCTCGAAAGGCAGACAGCTGTCCATCTGGTGGATCATATCCAGTACCAGACTCTCGAACTTATAACCATTGGGGGCCTCCGGCTTCACCGGCTCGCCGTTCTCATCCAGATAGGGAATCTTCTTCTCTACAATGTGCAGAGGCATCTTCTCTTCCATGATCTTCTCCAGATCCTGTACCTTGAAAAGATAGTTCAGGATGACACCATAATTGTATGCAGGCTCTCCCTTCTCGTCCTTTGCATTCATCAGTTCATCCGTCAACTCATAATATTCCACGATGGAAGGTCTGCCGTCCTCCAGACACATAACACCCACCTTCTCATCCGGTGCATTCTTGCGGACCACTTTGGAGCCTACAACACAATTTTTCCGGATCGTGGCACCGATAAAGCAGGGATCTGCAATCCGCTGCAATACATTATCTACCGCAAATACATTGATCCACTCAATACCTTCGTTATGTACGATATCCAGCATGCCATTATTTTTCATGGAAATGAACCAGCCGCCGTTACCATTGGGAGAGGTGGACAGCTTACCCTTCTCCTCCAGATAAATCTTACCCTCGTAATCGGTGGCCGCTGCCATCTCCTGCTTGAAAAAGTGCACGTACTCCGCCTTGTATCCAAAGTAGTTATGTTCCTTTAAAAAAGCAATCGTTGCATCGTTGTTCTTATCACTGGTCATCACGAACAGATGGATCCAGCTGTCTGCCTGATGTACGACCTCCATCAGATTGTTGATCAGGCATTCAAAAATATATAACTCATGAGTCAGGCCCACATTGTACATTCCCTTGGGATTATCGGAACCCAGTCTCGTTCCCATGCCTCCGGCCAGCAGAACCGCTGCCACCTTCCCCTGGCGGATGGCTTCGATACCGGTTGCGGTAAAGACCTCTCTGTTCGCCTCGATTTCATCTAACTGCATGGCCGCCAGTGGCGTGATCACTCCCTTTTTCGCCAGATCCTCCTTGTGCTTACAAGCCTCCAGGATACTCATATCCGTAGCCTCGATCTGCTCCAGAATCCCCTGCTTCTCCTCTTCGCTCAGTTCCCCGTAATACTTCAGAACATGTTCCTGACCATACTTGGCAAGCTTCTCTTTAGCCTGTTCCAGTGTCATACTCATATTCCTACCTCCATTTAATTTTGTTCTAACCATTCTCCGTAAGCAACAGTCAATTTTCTCTATTATACTTGATATTTCCTGCGATTGCAAACCTTACCGCCGGAACCGATACCACCCGTTAAGATTCCGTAAACGAGGTATAAAGATTCTGTAAATACCCTGACAAAATAGCGTTAAGGGTGGTGCAAAACTATTCACGGCTGGAGTCCCGTTTACTATAATATGGCATGTGAAGTTTTCAGATACAATACTTCGCAGAACAACAGAAAGTTGAGGAATCCATTATGAACATCGGAATCATGATCATTGCAATCGTAGGCGGTGCCACCGGACTTTTGTCCACAGTATACCTGGCAGTCAGTTTTCCTGCCGTGATCCTGTGGAAACTTTATCGCAGGGCGGTACACAAAATTCCTCTTACCCAATAAGCTGACAACGAACACTTTCCCTCTAAAACGGCCCGGAAGATGCTTCTTCCGGGCCTCTTGTCACATTTATTTTATTCCTGTACCGGCTCCCAGTTGTCATCTGTCAGAGTCACCGTGACCTTAATTCCTAAAGGTCTCCGCTCGTCCCTCGATCTCTTTCTGTGCATCCTTCAGAAAGTCTGTTGTCATTCTGTTTTTCTCCCCTCATAAGTTATCCCGCCGTTCCGGATATCTTTTGTACCCCAGGCCCCAACTGCTCTGTTCCAGCCGATTCTGTAACCATTATATAAGTTGCTGACAGGTATTTCAAGGCATTTTCCGTATACATTTTGTTGTTTCACCGATTATCTAATGCTGGTGCAGATACTTTTCTCTGGTGGCAAGTCCGCCGCGGATATGCCGCTCGGATTTGTTCACATCCAGCACCTTCCTGGCCTGCTTCGCCAACACAGGATTGATCTGTGCAAGACGCTCCGTCACGTCTTTATGTACCGTGCTTTTCGAGATGCCGAAGGCCTTCGCGGTCTGCCGCACCGTGGCATTGTGGTCGATGATATAGTTGGCTATCCCAATAGCTCGTTCTTCAATATAGTCTTTCAAAGGAAAACCCCTCAGGATACTTTTTTACAGTGTATGAAAGTATCTGAGGGGTTATGATAGGGATTCTGTTTGATTTCATTATAGTTGGTCAATTTCCTGCCAGGCTTCTTCGATAGTATGGCAAGTCCACTGCGGATGTGTCTCTCGCTCTTGTTTAGCTCGAGTATCTCGCGCGCCTGCTTGTCAGGCATATCTCTTTTTATCAAAAAACAAGGTGCAAACCGATTATATTCAGCTACACCTTGTCTAAACATCATAATTCCTCCCAATTAACCTTCCTCTTTCAACAAGTATCTTCTGGCTTTGCGTTCACCTTCTACCGATAAAATGCCATCATCTACCATTTCTTTGAGTAATCTCTTGACCGTTGAATCTGCAAGCTCTAACAGTTCTCTTGCCTCCATATTACTGATACTGCCATGTTCTTTTACATATTGAGCGATCACTTCTTGTCTATCAACTTTTATCGGCTTTTTATCGGCTTTTTATCGGCTTTTTCTTCTGACCGATAAAAACATACCACAAATCCGGATTTCATTTTCTTAAATTCGTATCTTACTCCGGCAGCATCACAAGCTTCTGCAATACGCTTTAATCCAGTTCCAAAACTCTCGATATCCTTCGAATAATAAAGCATTCGTGCAATCTTAGGATTTCTGCGAATCGGTCTTTCAGCCTTATCAATAAAGTCTTGCGGCTCATATCCTTCTGGAAAAGCTCCGGGATTATAAATTTCAACCCTATCCTTATAAATTGCAACTTCATTACTCTGACCAGATGCATAATCCTTATGGCAAAACGAATTTAATAATGCCTCACGAATCGCATCCACCGGAATCTCAGGTATCTCCGTACGCTGTAAAGCTCCTGTAAATTCCACTCTCCAATGAATATTGCTCCTAATATAGTTTTCAGCGATATCCACAAGTTTTAATACAGGTCCATGATGACGCTGGATATCATTAAATGTTAATCTCTCATTGGTAGCAAAAATTGCCATCTGTACATCTTGTACAATATCATCACTGAATAATACCTTTCCTGCATTCAACAAAAAATCCCCATCTGTTAATTCCAACTGATTCAAAACGGTCTTTTTATCAGTGTAAGAAATTGCGATTCTTCCTACCTCGTGTGCCTGTGTTGTATATTTCTTTAAAATTTGTTATTAATCAAGCATTATTACAAGGAACTCAAATAACCATTCTTCGTCTGATACTTCCTATTTCTTCCACCTTTTCAGTTTCCTCTGATTCTGCTATGTACTCACTATCCTCTGCCCATTGCGATGCAGCTTCTTCCATCGCACGTTCCACCTTCCCGGCATTTGCTTCTATTAAGAGTTTGCACAGGAAATCTGCGGTATCTTCCGCTGAATTTGGATTATGAAAACGATAATTTAATTTCGTCCGTTTCAAGCGAAAGCTACACCCCCTTACCTCGCCTGTCCTTCTCTCCCATACTATGAGAAGGATTCTTAGATTAGACCAGACCTTTTATTGTATAAGCATAATCCACTTGAAATCAAATTACGTTACCAAAATACTGGACTTTTGTCTATTCCCACTGTACTTTTCCAAAAATCACGCTGTTCCCAGTTGCACCATATTCCATTCAAAGCCGTAAAAGTGAAAGAAAACGCTTGAAAAAGGTTTTATGTTACTAATCTTCTTCAAGCGTCTCAATGCCAATCCCGTATACAATTTTATAATCGGCATTCTCTTCGTTGCCTTGTTTTTTCTAAATTCAAATTTAATTTCATTTCTATATTCACAACTTGGCAAGCAGTGCATTTGTACACACAAAATGCTGTTTTGCTTGTTGGGAGCATCTCCCAAACCCTCAGAATCAATCAGAAATCTGATTGAACTCCCCGTCTGTTTTCATCCTTTCATCACCTACATTATTTTCGCAAGTAATCAAGCCTTTTTGCCCTTTCATAAGCCAATTCCAAAAACTGACAAATATTTAAATGAGAATAATCCCAATTCATTGGTTCTAAAGTTGTAGCTCCCCGGTATCCTGTACAGGCAATTTTCTCCATAACTGTATCCCAATTAATATTGCCGTCGAATGGTAATTGATGTTGATTATGGCTACCGCCGTTATCCTGTAAATGAATTGCCATCAGCCGGTTTCCATACATTCCCAACAAATCTTCATCCGGTGCATAATTTATATGATGACAACTATCATAACAATAGCCTACATTATTTGAAGTGAATTTATTTAAAACTATTTTCAAATTATTAATGTTACTTAAATTCTCAAAAGCAATCTGAATATTCTTTTGTTCTGCCTTGTTTATAAGTTCCGCCAACCGTCTGATTCCTATTTGATTTAAAGGATTTTTATCATTTGGCAAATGTATCACCATGGTTGGTATATCATATTCACAACAATCCGCTACACATTGTAGATAACTTTGAAATACGCTTTCTCCACTCAAATTATCCAGTGATAGATTATTCTGTTCATGCACAGGCGCATGGATATTTTCTACAAATAACCCTGCACTTCTGGCTAGTCTTACATCCTCTTGATAACCGTCTCCTCTGCCAAACTGATTGCTCCACCATAGCATTACACAATCAAATCCTGCTTTTCTAATCAATTTGTACCTTTCTTCAAAAGAGACATCATATCCCGGACCATAACCAAAGCAATCATATATTCCTGTCATTTTGCATCTCCCCTCACCAATACTCAAGGTTACCTGATTTCATTATAGCAAAAGCACTCCCTGATATCTACCCGAGAGTGCCCTTGTTTCAATTCTATTCAATTCTCCATATTATTTTACTTTTGTATCGTTCTGTATTGTTACATCCACATGTACCGTGCTCTTGCTGATGCCGAAGGCCTTCGCTGTCTGCCGCACTGTGGCATTATGGTCGATGATATAGTTGGCTATCCCTATAGCTCGTTCTTCAATATAGTCTTTCAAAGGAAAACCCCTCAGGATACTTTTTTACAGTGTATGAAAGTATCTGAGGGGTTATGATAGGGATTCGCGAGGATTGATTACAGATGATTGCTTTCAGCTATAATATATAGTAAAATATCGTTTTATTAAGTTTCTTAGAATTTCCTTTTTTACTTTCTTAAAAATTCAGCATTATTACCTATTGCATTTTAATCAACGTTTGGTATAATAAACTTGTATTTTTCATACAATAAAAGTACAAGGTATATGAACTTCTCGGATGGTTTCTTTTTAGGAATCTGAACAGTGGGGATTGTACCTTCTTTATTTTATATTTTATGAATATTTTTTATAGTCATACAAGGCTATTAACTTTCTAAATAAAGATTTATATCTTTCATATAATTCAGTATTATAGTATTTTCTCAAATACTCTCCTAATTCCTCTGTCGAAATATCCTTTGCAAACTTTTTAATATTTGCCACTTGTTTAGGAATATGGTTAGGATACGCCACCTCGATGTCTCTTATGTTATTAAATTTTGCACCTATTTTAATATAGCTTCGCATATCAGATGATGTAGGTCTTATGTCAGGATCATCATAACCATTAATAATATTATAATTTGAAGGTATACTACTTAAAGGATAATTCAATGCTCTGACATATTTATATATAGGCAAAAGTGTACTTCCTGATCTGCTTCGTATATTTTTGAATGTTTTATCAATCAACTGTGAATTGATAAGATATGGCTTATTATCAAAAAGAATATCCTCTAAAATTTCATCAATATCGAAATAGCTAAAACCTATCTGTCTTACCGTATCTGCCCTTCCAAAGTACACTGCCGCTTTTTCATCATCTATATCTGGACTATTAATATCCCCAAACAAAATATTATTTTGTGCCTCTGTAGAATAGACAAATCTGCATACCATATCCTGAAGTTTTCTCGCAAGCTTAATTGGCATTGAACTTCTAATTTGTGATAAAGCCTGATAAACAATCTCATAATTGTCTAATACAAATTCATTAATCACGATAGAATGTCTATCCCATGTAAGTGTATTTTTATTATATGTTTCCTCTTTTCCAAACGCCGGAGAAATAAAAATAAAATTATTCTTAATCTTTTCAAGTTGTTCTGCTGTTAAACACTCTGCAATTTTGCAAAAAATATTACGAATGTTAACATCCCCTAAACCATATCCAACAAAAATAATGGGATGCTCAACAAAAATTGTTAATAACTTTGCAGATAAATATTTCAATTTCTTGTCAAAATCCTCATAATCTTTTTCCGTCAAAACAATACTATCCGGTTTACTGCAGCATCCATGTATTTTATAAATTTCAAAAATATTCAACGAATTAGCCAGCAACAAACTATCCTGACCGATTAGGACTGAAAAATCTTTAAAAACATTTTCCAATACTTCATCATAATTGGTTGTTATTATTCCTGCAAATTTATTTTGATTTCTAATTAAGCTTTGCACCTCTTTATATTCTGGCAAACTATTATCTAACTGCATATGACTCATTTGCTTCGCAATTAAAAATTTAAACGGATTGTAGCGATTGCTAATAATGTGGTTATTTTCTTCCTCACTGAAAACAATCATATCAAATCCTTCTTCAGAATAGTAACGTTCATTGAACTCCTGCTCTATAGCTGTTGCCAAAACAGGATTAACATAATATTTTTGTTCCTCCTCCGTCATACCTGGATGCTTAATTGCGATATTTCTCTCAATTTTTTGTTTAAGTTTTTCAAAATCCCTTTCCTTCCTCTCAGGATTAATCATTTTCCATGTATTAAATAACAATTCATTCCAGCTCGGTGCATGGGAATAACGCATAGAAAAACCAGTTCCCACAAATAAATATGGCAACTGTTGAAACGAAGCAATCCGTTGTTTTAACTCATCCTTAATATATTCGTTCATTTTTTACCCTCCCATTTAATTATTTAACACAAACCTTTTATAAATATTACAATCATTTTATAATCAAAACAATACATCTCTTTTTTCCCCAATTTATGATTATATTGGGATTAAGTTCAGTATCTTACTCACCATACTCACTCTCTCCATTTCACTTCAGTCGATGCTGAATCGCTGACCCCCGCACCCTTAAACATATCAATACTCTTTAGAGTCGGAATGGCACCATACTTACCAATCAGATAATTCTTCTCATAGCTTTCGTCCTTACGAATACGCACTCCATCCTCATCCACAAAATCTGCAAGGGAGTATAATGTTGAAACACCTCTATCATCCTTCTCAACAAACCAGATTTCATCACGACGCAGCAACTGATTTGAAAGTTGCCAGGTATCATGCGTTGTAAATACAAGTTGCGCATGGTTAACATTAATATTCGGGTTCAAGAATGTAAGTAAAAAGTTTCTTACCAAAAGCGGATGCAGGCGGGCATTTAATTCATCAATGAAAAATACGCTTCCCTTTTCCAATACCTCCTGCAGTTCCGGATAAAGAGCAAACATCTTCAACGTTCCCGCCGACTCTGCGCCCAAAGGTATCTCTGCCATTTCATCAGAATCAATCTTCTTATGAAGCGCATTAATCTTATATTTTTCTTCCTTTGATTCACCATCACTCGGAACCTTCTCTACTCTGAAATCCTTAATATGTTCATCAAAAGACGCAAAGTATTCTACAACCTTCTGCTGAACGTTCTTATCCTCCACAAAGCCTCTCGGCAATCTGCGTGATAAGAAAAAGTTAGTAACCGGATCACCAAAATCTGCAAATTCATTTGTCAAGAACCAGTCTCTGATTGCCTTACATTTGCTAATTTTTAACTTAGCCCCTAAAGAAGCAATCAACACCTGCTTTTCCAGCGCAATCTTTATATTATCCCTGCTGTTCTTCGGCAAGCCTGATAAATCCAATTCACTGTCAGAATTCCCACGATAAAATACTGTACTGTACTTTCTGGCTGTCTTAGCCTTAGAGTTCAACCATTCCTCTGTTACACCTTCTTTATCAATGCAGAATCCATAATTATATGTCTTCTCGTTCTTATCTCCAGGAATAGTGAAATAGACCTCAAAACTGGACTCTGCATCTGCTGACGTGGAATCAAACAAAAACGGAGTAGGTCTATACTCCTCAAACTTCTCTTCCTCATCTCCGTACTTGAAAGAATCCACTACATACTCGGCCATATACTCAAATGCACTGTATATATTAGACTTACCACTTGCGTTTGCTCCATAAATGGCAGCAACCGGCAGTATCTTTTCACTTCCTATGGTCACAACTCTTTCAGAAAATTCTGTCATCTTAGTGGCAGACAAATCCAAAGTTGCTTCTTCTCTAAAAGATCTAAAATTTTTAAAATTAAATTGTATCAACATAATTGCTACCTCATCTTCTTTTCTATCTTCTATTATATGCACTTTTTTAAAATAATCAACATCTAAATGTGATTTTTTCTCATTTTGATGTTGATTATTTGTTTTTATACCAAAGCAAAAAGCAAGGCTCTCACCTTGCTTCTCTTATCCCACACATAATTTTTCCTTGTTTTCCGATAAATTTTCTAATATGTAACCTCCGCTCTCTACATACAATGTAGCATCCTCTATTGCCCGCTCTACCTTCCCGGCATTTACTTCTATTAAAAGTTTGCACAGGAAATCTGCAGTATCTTCCGCTGAATTTGGATTATGAAAACGATAATTTAATTTCGTCCTTTTCAAGCGAAAGCTACACCCCCTTACCTCGCCTGTCCTTCTCTCCCATACTATGAGAAGGCTTCTTAGATTAGACCAGCCCTTTTTATTTAATCTAAGCATAATCCATTTGAAATCAAATTACGTTCCCAAAATACTGGACTTTTGTCCATTCTCACCATACTTTTTCAAAAATTGCACCGATCCCTGGCTACATCATATTCCATTCAAAGCCTTAAAAGTGAAAGAAAACGCTTGAAAAGGTTTTATGTTACTAAATCTTTTCAAGCGTTTCAATGCCAATCCAGTATACAATTTTATAATCGGCATCCTCTTCTTTTCCTTGTTCTTTCTAAATTCAAGATTAATTTCATTTCTATATTCACAACTTGGCAAGCAGTGCATTTGTACACACAAAATGCATTTTTGCTTGTTGGGAATATCTCCCAAACCCTCAGAATCAATCTGAAATCTGATTGAACTGCACCCGACATTTTATATCTTGTTATAAACGATTGCTTAGTTCCATGCCCTCCAGTTCATGAAAATCTACTTTTCCATTAGCTGTTATCGGCATTTTATCTATAAATACAAAGTCTATTGGTTATATCCAAGATATTATTTTACTAATGACCAACTCGTTCCATCAATTTTAATTCTATATATTGGACGGTTGAAATAATCACCAGTATTTGCAATACAATAATATACATACTCTCCTATTGAATATATTTCTGTATATACAGTCGTTTCTTCCAAAAATGGAGCATTATTCGAAGCGAATTCTTCATTCAATTCACTGCTACCTATATAATACAATTTGTACGAATTTGTATCAGGATTACAAATAATATGATCATTAGATATATTTGCTGTAACCATTTTCCTATACCAGTTCCGTCTTATTTCATTAATTACTGTCCCACTAGAAAGGTCATATATTTGTATAACATTTTCCCCCGGATTATAATCATTTTCATGAAACGCATTAGCAATAATTAAACTGTCATTCATAGTTGCAAATAATTTATCATCTAAGCTCCACTCATATCCATCTAATGCTATGCTTAAAATTTTGTTGCACGTATTTGTATAATAATCTACTTCAAAAACACCAAATGTTCTATCAGCCAAATAACCTGGAACATAAAAATATACTTTGCCTGTTTCAGGGAAAAAACCAATTAATATAATATTTACCTCACCAACATTATACTGTTGCAAAATATCTTTAGAATTCAAATCAGCCACATTAATACAATAATCGTATATAGTAGCAGATTTGTTTTGTAGTGAGCAAAAACAAATTTTATTGTCAACAACAAAAATGTTGGATGAAACATTTTCAAAGAGTATTTCCTTATCCTCTCCATCGGTTCTTACTTTATATATCTGCTGCCCCTCCTTATAATATATCCAATCCCCAACAATATTCAGTGAATATGCATCATCTGCGTCAATAATATATTCTACTGCATTGTCTCCTTGCTTTTTGTATATCGCACCCGTAGAATAAAAATAAATCCAGTCTCCCTGTGCAGTTATACGTCCTGAAGGCGTACTAAAATCACTCAAATTAGCAAAATTATTTCCTTTTGCATTCCATTGTTCCATAGGTGTATCCGAAAAAAATTCATCTACTGTTTCAATAGTATTATTATCTTCATTCCGGATTTCCATTTCATACTCAGAAGATTCTGTTATCCCAGTTTCCTCATAACTAGGGCTTGCTTCTGTAGATTCTGTTATCCCAATTTCCTCATAACTAGGGCTTGCTTCTGTAGAACTACATGCTGTCATATTCATTATCAGCAATGTACATAATATTGCATATTTCATTTTTTTCATATTCAATCCCTCCATTGATGCGTTTTTTCGTTTTTATTATACGTCTTTAAGTATTATTTTGCAACGATAATATTTACTATAATTAACGCATAAACTAAGTATGGTGATAAAGATGATAAATGTACTGGAACGTATAAC
>CAKRRD010000011.1 GCA_934394815.1 uncultured Acetatifactor sp.
ATACTCGGGAACCATCTCCGGACGGTGAATGATATTCACGATAAACTTATCCATCTTTTCCTCCATCTCGCCATTTGCATTTATTACTTGTTAAAATCCCTGATGGTTGTCAGGGCAGGTAATACATTTCCATCGTAGTCGAACAGTGCCTGATTGGCCCATTCGTTTCCGCCGGGACCGGGATCCTGAATGTATTTCAGGGACTCCTCATTGGCCCATCCGCAGCCGGGCACCGGGATCCATGCCGGCTCCCAGTAATAGAAGCCTTTTCCTCTGCCCTCCGGAACCTGTGCGATCCGCTCCATGACCTTCTGCATAAAGGCAGCCTGTCCTTCCGGTGTCATAGGATACTCTACCGCCTCCGCAAGGTGAGGCTTGGTCGCCATGCCCTTGCGCTCTTTCGGTGCAAGCTTCTCTCTGTCTGCATAGTCTTCCATGGTGAAGCCCATGGATACTTCCGCCACGACGACATCCTTCTGATATCTCTGTGAGAGATCATTCATATTATTGGTCAGGTCATCAATGGTTCCGTGCCAGAAGGGATAATAGGATAATCCGATGACATCGAAGTCCTCTCCTCTCTGCACATAGGCATCAAACCATTCTCTGCAGCGGGCATTGTTGCCACCGCAGTCCAGATGAAGCATCACACGGCTTTCCGGGGATACCTCTCGCACCGCACGGATGCCCGCGCTGATGAATCTGGCAATATTGTCAACGTTGTCCCATTTTCCATGGGGCCACATCAGACCATTGGTGATCTCGTTACCTACCTGTACCATCTCCGGAAGCAGATCGAGACGCTTTAACTTCAAAAGCACATCCTTTGTGTAATCATACACATGCTTCTCCAGTGCATCCGCATCGGCATACGCCCACTCCTTGGGAGGGAACTGTTTGCCGGGATCTGCCCAGAAATCACTGTAATGCAGATCCAGCAGATAGCTGTAACCCAGCTTTTTACCGGCCGAAGCCAGTGCCACCAGCTTGGTGAAATCGCTGGTACCGGCACTGTAAGGCCTGCCGTCCTCACTGTAAGGATCGTTCCAGAGACGGATGCGCAGAGAGTTGGCACCATATTTTTTCAGGATTTCCAATGCATCCCCCTCTCTGCCTTCGTCATAAAACCTTGCACCGAGAGCGGTCTCTTCCGGCAAAGTCGATACATCCATACCTTTGATAAATTCTTCCATATTACTCCAATTACTCCAATTATTCCATTGTATTTAGCCCTTAACGGCGCCTCCGGTGATACCTTCCACATAGAATTTCTGCATGATCACAAATAATACAGAGATAGGAATAGATACCAGTACACCACCTGCACAGAACTGCGTAAAGTAGGTGTTGATCAGGCTCTTATCCAGCATGTTGTACAGACCAATAGCAACGGTCCACTGGGAAGAAATACCGGAATTTAACAACAGCTTTGCATATACGAAATCCATCCAGGGGGACAGGAAGGAGCTGATAACGGTATACACAATGATGGGACGGCTCATGGGGATAACAACCTTCCAGAAGATCGTAGCCTCACTGGCTCCATCCAGATAAGCAGCCTCGCGCAGGGAGTTCGGGATCGTATCGAAGAAGCCCTTTGCGATCAGGTAACCCAGACCGGATCCGGCAGAATATACCAGGATCAGTCCGAGGTGCGTGTTGGTCAGGTTCATGGTCTTCAGAATGAAATATACTGCGATCATGGACAATACACCGGGGAACAGATTCACGATAACCGCAGCGTTCATCAGCGGCTTACGTGCCGGGAAACGCATGCAGGAGGTCGCATATGCCACCATCAGTACAAAAGCGGTGGAGATCACACATACTGCACATGCAATGATGAATGTGTTCTTGAACCAGTTCGGGAACTGTGCCACACTGTCCGCGGAAAACAACAGGTTCTTATAATTGACCAGGCTCCATTCCTTCGGGAAAAAGGTGCTGGTGTTCATGCCGGTGTATGCACTGAAAGAAGTGACCAGCAGCCATACGATAGGCACCAGCCAGACAAATGCCAAGAACGCCAGTAACAGGTTATGTAATAAAGTCTTAATAAATCTCTTCATTAACGGAACGCCTCCTCTCTGTCACCCTTCAGGAATCTGCTGAAGGCAATGAGGGTAAATACCGCACAAAGGATAAACACGATAATACCGATGGTGGATGCCATCTTGTAGTTGTAATAACTCTGTGTCAGGTTGAACAGCCAGGTGATAAGCAGGTCTACTTCCTTCGCCTGGGAGTTCGCCATGGCCTGATTGGTGGTGGTATATACACCCTGGGTCAACAGATAGATTACGTTGAAGTTATTAATATTCTTGACAAAATCCGTTACCAGAGAAGGTCCGGTGACGAACAGCATATACGGCATGGTAATATGAATAAAGCTCTGCATCGGAGTAGCTCCATCGATCTTCGCACTCTCCAGCTGGTCAGAAGGAATATTCATCAGCACACCGGTAGCGATCAGCATCTGGTAAGGAACACCGATCCAGATATTGATCAGGATGATCATTACATGTGCCCATCCGGGAGCGGACAGGAACGGAATGTAGCTGGTACTGATGGCACCGATATCTCTCAGCCACTGGGTGATTCCAGCATTGGCACAGATTGTGTTCATAATGCCGTTGTTAGCGAAGAAGTTACGGACCAGAAGCAGGGAGACGAACTGGGGAACTGCGATCGTTACAATGAACAGAGTTCTCCACAGCTTCGGCAGCTTCGTTCTCTTATTATTGATCAGCAAGGACAACAGAATACCTCCAAGGTAAGTGGTAAAGGTTGCGAACAGTGCCCATACCAGTGTCCAGATCAAAATCTTACGAAAGGCATAACCGAAGGTAACGGTCATTCCACCGCTGGAGAACAGATTCTTGAAGTTGGCAAATCCCACCCAGGTGAACAGAGCGGACGGAGGCATATGTCCCTGATCATAGTTCGTGAATGCGACAGCGATCAGGATCAACAGAGGAATGATCGTAAAGATAACGACACCCATGACGGGAAGTGTCAGCAGTGTGATATAGAATTTGTCATTCTTGAACTGCTGCAGATCCTCTACAAATGTATTGATATGCTCTCCTGCCTGTGCTTTTTTCTGCAGCCGGTAAACGGTCACTTCATTTTTAAGCCAGATCACCAGAAATACGAACCAAATCACGAATGAGACTACGGAGAACAACAGGATCATAAACGAGTTGTCGTAATCGTTGAATTCATTCTGCATGGTTACAATATTGAAAACTGTCTCCTGCTGTACAGTTCCCAAAGTTCCAAAATCACGTACATACTCTGTGGCAAAGCCAAAGGTGAATACAATGACTGCCACTTCGAGCAGAGTCATTAAAATACCTTTGATAATTTGTTTTCTGCGGATATATCCTGCTCCCATCCAGACCAGGGATAATTTTACGAACAGATCTCCTTTTACGACTGCTTCACCGAACTCCTTGAAGAATCCGCCGATTCCGCTCTTTTTCTTCTTCATTCTCTGCCCTCTCCTTTCTTCATATTAATATAAATTTTTAGTAACTGTTCCGAACACCTTCCCGCGTTCACCCGACCAGTTACATAACCCGGCAGGCAGGAGTCGAACCCGCTTACCGGAAACGTTTCCTGTAAAAAAGGCATCCCTCCACTACGTGTTATTGTTCATAGCTTCAGGACGCCTTTCTATTCTCTGTATTCGTTCTGCACCAGAACGTTTTCATCATTCATTTGTCACAGAACCGAAACAGATCATCTTCCCAGACTTATTCAGCGGGTACGGAAACACCTTCTACCAGCTCATCCAGTGCTGCCTGGATACCAGCTTCATCATCAGCCTTCAGCTGACCCTGAGCTACTTTCTCACCGAAGGTAGCGGTAGGATCCCAGTACTTGCCACCTACGATCTGAACTACACCATAAGCGGACTGCTCAGACAGAGCTGCAATAGCGGTATTGGAAGAAACATCCTCGGAACCAGCAACGTTGATATTGGAAGGTCCGATCTCTCTCTCTGCGAAACGTACTGCCTGGTTGTCTTCGTTGGTGATCCAGTCAGCCAGCAGAGTTGCCCAACCTGCATTTGCAGAATACTTGTTAACGCCTACCAGCTTGAAGCCTGCTACAGAGCCCTGCTGGATCTGCTTGTCACCGCAGGTATAGGCAGGAAGCTTGGTAGCTGCGTAGCCATCACCGAAAGCGGTCTGAGCTGCAGTTGCATCCCAGGTACCGGAAACTACTGCACACAGGTCACCGGAAGCGATCTGGTTAGATACGTCACCATCAGCGATCGGAAGGAATGCACTGTTGCCGCTGATGTTCAGCATAGCCTGTACAACCTGTACGCCAGTAACGCCATCAGCGCTGGTGCCGTTCCAGTCCATAGCAGTGCTGCCGTCGTCATTCAGTGCGGTAGTGAAACCTGCACCATAGAAGAAGGAAGCGTTGTACCAGCCGGAAGCAAGAGTCATACCAACCTTCTTGCCAGCCTTATCAGCTGCTGCAAGTAAGGTATCCCAGCTCTGTGCATCTTCGGGAGTTACTAAAGCAGAATTGTAATATAAGAAATAACCGTTATCAGCACTCATAGGGAATGCATACAGTGTGCCATCCTTGGTTGCTGCATCTACAGAACCGGAAGCATTTGCACTCTTAACATCAGCTACGCTCTTGCCTGCGTAAGCTTCCAGAGCTGCATCCATTTCATCAACAGACTGCAGGGCACCTGCATTTACCAGATCGATCAGCTGGTCAGATGCGAAAGAATACACATCAGCAGCAGCCTCGATATCGGCTAAAACAGTATCCTTAGCTGTGGACTCGGACTCGGTACCCAGCTGGATATCGAAATTTGCATAATCTGCATAGTGCTCCTTGAAGGAATCGATCATGCCCTGTAACATGGTCTGATCTTCCTCTGCACCCCAGATTCTCAGGGTGACGTCCTGCTTCTCAGCGGGAGCGGTCTGCTGTGCAGCCTCGGTGGTGGTTGCTGCTGCTGCAGAAGTTGCTGTGGTATCTGTTCCGGCATTTGCAGAAGCATCAGAGTTTCCACAAGCTACCAGAGAGAATGCCATAGTCAGTGACATTGCTAAAGCGACTAACTTTTTCATTTTGTTATCCTCCTGTTTTGTTTTGCAAGTTTGTGCGCATTGCGCAACCGCTTGTCTACGATAATAGTGTAGCAACATTTCCTTATGTTGTCAATTTATAATAATGACTGATATTGAGCCTCAAAATTGTGCACTTTGCACAATCGTGTTCGGAAAGCCTTGATTTTACTGGGTTTTCTGTATATCTCATTTTTTCGCAGCAGCGGTTTTTTTCTTCGTTTTTTGAAGAAAATTTCAGAAAACGTTTTTCTGATTCATGGCTTTCGGCATCAGAATCAGCCCTTCGTAGACTCCTTCAGAATGATCTCATAATCCAGAAGCGTCTTGTCCGGAACTGTTTTCCCATGGATCAAGTCCAGCAATACCTGGCAGGATCTGCGGCCCAGTTCCGTGATGTTGAATTTCAAAGAAGTTACGGTAATTGGATAATTTTCCAGTATCCGGCTGTAATGGCAGGATGCCACCTTCATCTGGTCCGGAATCCGCACACCCATGCGGGAAAGCTTTCTCACCACTTCATCGCAGATGTAGTCATCCTGGCACAGAATGCACTCCACGCCGCTTTTTTTCAGCTCTTCCACAGCTTTTTCCACCATGGCCCTGCTGCTTAGATCCGTGTAGACCAGATCCGGATTCAGCTTACGCTTTCCCTTGCGGTAAGCTTCTTCATAGCCCTGATATCTGCAGCGGTTGACCATCTGATCCATATTGCTGCCCAGATAGGCGATGTTCTGGATTCCCTTGGCAAACAGTACCGTTACCAGTTCCCTGCAGGCTCCCACATTATCATGGTCCACCTGCACTACATCATCATCCGGGAATTTTCCCACCGCAACAAAAGGAATCTGCTTCTGTTTCAGGAATTTTACATATTTATCGTTCTCATAGGTTCTGGTGAGGATCATCCCGTCCACTTTCCGGTTCTTGATCAGTCTTTCCAGCGGTCTGGTATCGTTTCCGTTCGTCGTCACCACAATAATATCGTAATCATTGGCCTGTGCCACCTCTTCCACCCCATACATACAGGTATGGAAAAACGGCATATCCACCAAAGTGTTGACCTCCGGCAGAATAATGGCAATATTATTGGTTTTCGACTGTGCCAGACTCTGTGCCGCCGCATTGGGATAAAAACCGTGTTCCTCAATATATTCCAGGATCCGGTCCCTGGTAGCGGCACCGATACGTCCTTTCCCGGAAATCGCCCTTGAGACCGTGCTTGCAGACACCCCCAGTTCTCTCGCCACATCATGGATCGTCATCGTCTTGTCATTCCCAGAATTATTATTCATACTATGTCACGCCTTTCCGTGACCTGCAATCCTCAGATTGCAGACACACTATCCACCTCGTTCTTTGCGCAATTTGCTATTTCCATGTTTTTTGCCATATTTTTGTGCGCAAACGATTGTTCATGCTTATAGTAGCATCTTGTGAAGGGTCTTTCAATGCGCCTTTTTACACAAATTCCTCTTTTATTTCTATACAATAGTTACAAAAGGACAGGTTCTCTTGAAGTTATTTAACCTATTTTCCCGTTTTCCGGTTCCGGAACTGTTTCCAATCCCTTCCTTATGATGTAATGAGCCTCAAGGAAAAACAAGCGGCCGCGAAGCGGACATTTGTTTTTCTGGGCTCATTAGCGAACGAATATCCTGCGAAGCAGGGTGTAGAGTGCGGTAGCACGAATTCGTGAGCTTATGATATAATGAGCGTAAGTGAGCCAATATGCTTGCATAATTGGCGAACGGCGAATTTGATCATGATAGTTGCGAAGCAACGACAAGCACCGTAGGTGCGAATCATGATATAATGAGCATCCACGACAAAAACGGATGGTAACTGTCACGTTACCACCCGTTTTCCATTTTCTTATGCTGTTTTATGGTTCCTTTCGTTCTTCCTTATCTCTCCGTTTTCTTCGGAAAATGATCCAGATACTCAAAGCTGCCACCAGGATAACTGCCAGCCACACAAAGCAGCAGATACCAAGGAAGGTCGGACAGATATGGCAGAGTCCGCACTCGTGGTTATCTCCTGTTCCTGCCTCCTGTTCGTAAGCAATCGCATAGGTGGAGAACATGTCCGTACGGATGGTTATGGTATCCGGTTCCTCATCCATATCGGTTAAAAGGGTATATTGTCCTTCGTGAGCCCGGATAATGTAAAATGTCCTGTCATCCCTTTGCAGCTCGGCCGGAATGCCGATCACCACTTCTACCGGATCCTGCGTCCGGGCAACGGCGTTCCAGTCGCCTTCCCCGATCTTCATGAATATGGAGATATCGACGTACATTCCCAGTGTCAGTTCCGGCATTTCTTTCCGGTATTCTTCCATACCGTTTTCGATTACACTCTTATCCCGCTCCGACACATTACCGGAAATATCCTTCACGTCTATCCGGATCTCTATGGTCTCTCCGCCGGTCACGCTCTGCATCTGCTCCGGTGTCAGCACTGCGTCCGCTACCGCTGCGGTATCTGCCACTTCTGCCGTATACTCCTGCTCATCACAGAATACCGTTACAATGACGGTGCCGTCCCCCAGCTTCAGAGCCGTACCTGTGTCTGTCGTGTCTTTTCCATGATCCGTTACCGCAGGGTCGTCCGTTGCCCCAGGGATTGGCTGTGCGTCTTCCTTCTCCCACGGCTGTCCTTCCTGTCCGCCTAAGGGTCCTTCCGCAATCTGCCCAGCCTCCGAAGTATCCGGTGTCGACCTCGGTGACGTCGATGACTTCGGTGTCGCCGTAGGTCCAGGTATCGCCGTGGGTTTTGGTGTGGCCGTTGGCCCAGGTGTTGCCGTGGGTTTCGGTGTCGCTGTAGTTTCAGGTGTTGCCGTGGGTTCCGGTGTCTCAGATGCTTCCGGGGACTCCGACGGCTCCGGTGTCTCAGATGTCTCCGGGGACTCTGTCGGTTTTGGTGTTTCCGTCGGTTTTGGTGTTTCTGTCGGCTTCAGCGTTTCCGTTGGCTTCGGTGCATCTGATGGCTTCGGCGTTTCCGTTGGCTTCGTCGTTTCCGTTGGCTTCGGTGCATCTGATGGCTTCGGTGTTTCCGATGGCTTCGGCGTTTCCGATGGCTTCGGCGTTTCCGTTGGCTTCGGTGCATCTGATGGCTTCGGTGCATCTGATGGCTTCGGCGTTTCCGTTGGCTTCGGCGTTTCCGTTGGCTTCGGTGCATCTGATGGCTTCGGTGTTTCCGTTGGCTTCGGCGTTTCCGTTGGCTTCGGTGCATCTGATGGCTTCGGTGTTTCCGATGGCTTCGGCGTTTCCGTCGGCTTCGGTGTTTCACCGCCGGTATGTATGCGTACCGTCAGGCTCTTTTCCGCCTGGTTTCCGGCGTTGTCTGTCGCTCTCACGACGATGGTGATCTCTCCCACACCGGACGGAAGCTTCTCTGCCGGTATGGCAAATCCGATTTCTGTTTTCAGGCTTGCTGTAAAATCTTCCTGCAAAGCGGTTTCCGCATCATTTCCAATCTGGTAAATCACGGAAGCAAGACCGGCAGAAACGGCATTGTCCCTGTCATCCTTTACGGTCACGGCAATCGTCGGCACTTCTTCATATTCTTCCTCCAACGCTTCACTGCCGTTTACGGTAAAGCTGATCTCCGGCGGGTTATCCTCCACGATGAAACCGTTTGCCGCGTCTGTAATGCTCTTTGTGTCAGAGACATTTCCCGCCGCATCGGTACATCTGATGTCTGTGATTCTGCCCTTCCAGTCTGCGGAAAGGGTGATTTTCGCCTGACCATTCTCAAGCTTTGCAGTCGCTTTTTCCGCTGTGCCGGACGCAGGCGTTATAGTATAGGAAACCTCCTCTGCCCCACTGCCTTCCTCCGTCACCGGAATATACAGAACCAGACTTTTTCTACCTATGATCCAGTCAAAAATGTTCGCTGCTTTCTGCTCGAAGGTAATTTCGCCGATCACCGGCTTTGTCTTGTCAAGTTTTGCAGTCAATGCGTCTGTCACCGTTTCATTGCCCGCTGCGTCCACCGCCCGGAAGGTGTAGGTGTGCTCTCCCTCTTCCAGTCCGTCGAAAGTCAGCTGATAGGTTTTACCGCCGTCCTGCGTGGTGCTGCCTGTCATGGAAAGCTCCGTGTAGGCGCCGTCATCCTTCTGAACATAAAGCGCTGTCACGCCCTCATTGTCTGAATAGGTAAGCTTTATGGACAGTTCCTTCTGCCATTTCTGCACATCTTTATCCGGCACTGCGGCAAGGCCCGGCTTTGCGGTGTCTTTCCACTTCGCATAAAGGATCACATCCTCCGTCAGCTGATCCGCATCTGCTTCGCCTGTGAAATGCCATGCAGCCGTAAAGGTATGGTCACGATACCAGCCCTCCAGAGCATAGCCTTCCTTCATCGGCTCCTGCGGCCTGTCCACCGTCTCCTTCCATGCCTTTCCGGCAACATTGGCGACGGTACTTCCGCCATTTGCCTCAAAAGCAACGGTCAGCGTTCTGCCTTCCGCAATCGTTACCTTCACCTGTTTTCCGTGGGGTGCGGTGTCTGTCGCTTTCACACGGATCAAAATATCCCCTGCTGCAAGACCTGACAGACTACCCTCCGTTATCTCGCCGGAAGCAATCGGTATCCAGTTCGTACCGCCGTCAGCGCTGTATTCCATCGTCTCGCTGATACCATTTAACGTTCCGTCCTTTTTGCCTTTGATCGTCTCATTGCCCGCAGATACAGAAGGGCTTTCCGGACGCCCGGCTATGGCAATCTCTGTCTCGTCGCTGTCTGACGTGCTCTCCGTTCCCTTTTTAGAAATTCGGATTGTATTGCCAAACCAGTCTTCCCGGATGGCGATACAGCCCTGCTCATCGGCGGATAAGGTTTCCCCTTCCACCTCATAAGCTGCGCCCGGCGTCAGTCCGGTAAGCAGCTCCTGCCGGTAATCGGGCTTAGGTGCAGGCTTCTCCTCTTTTCCTTTAATACGGACAAGCACATTTTGTTCCGCGGTATTTCCCGCATAATCGGAAGCCGTCACGGTAATGTTTACAATGCCCGTCTTACCAGTGAGTGGTATGGTAAAGCCAAATCTTTCTGTCAGGGCAGCTTCAAAGCCGCCGTCTACCTTGTACTTTGCACCGCCGTCTATGGTATAGGTAATGTCTCTAATTCCCGCGGTAATACCGTCAGCATCCGCATCCGTTACCGACACATAGACCGTCGGCACGGCAGTTTCCTCATAGTAATTCTCAGACAGCTTCTCTCCCGGTTTGGGATTCGCCGGGTCTGTCATGTCAGCCGCCGTAAAGATAATCTCCGGCGGGTTATCCTCCACAATGATACCGTTTGCTGCGCCTGTGATGCTCTTTGTGTCAGAGACATTCCCCGCTGCATCGGTACATTTGATGTCGGTGATGCTGCCCTTCCAGTCTGCGGAAAGGGTAATCTTCGCCACACCTGCCTTAAGCTCTGCCATCGCTGCCTGTGCGATACCGGACGCTGGCGTTATGGTATAGGAAATCTCATCCGCCCCACTGCCTTCCTCCGTCACCGGAATATACAGAACCAGACTTTTTCTACCTATGATCCAGTCAAAAATGTTCGCTGCTTTCTGCTCGAAGGTAATTTCGCCGATCACCGGCTTTGTCTTGTCAAGTTTTGCAGTCAATGCGTCTGTCACCGTTTCATTGCCCGCTGCGTCCACCGCCCGGAAGGTGTAGGTGTGCTCTCCCTCTTCCAGTCCGTCGAAAGTCAGCTGATAGGTTTTACCGCCGTCCTGCGTGGTGCTGCCTGTCATGGAAAGCTCCGTGTAGGCGCCGTCATCCTTCTGAACATAAAGCGCTGTCACGCCCTCATTGTCTGAATAGGTAAGCTTTATGGACAGTTCCTTCTGCCATTTCTGCACATCTTTATCCGGCACTGCGGCAAGGCCCGGCTTTGCGGTGTCTTTCCACTTCGCATAAAGGATCACATCCTCCGTCAGCTGATCCGCATCTGCTTCGCCTGTGAAATGCCATGCAGCCGTAAAGGTATGGTCACGATACCAGCCCTCCAGAGCATAGCCTTCCTTCATCGGCTCCTGCGGCCTGTCCACCGTCTCCTTCCATGCCTTTCCGGCAACATTGGCGACGGTACTTCCGCCATTTGCCTCAAAAGCAACGGTCAGCGTTCTGCCTTCCGCAATCGTTACCTTCACCTGTTTTCCGTGGGGTGCGGTGTCTGTCGCTTTCACACGGATCAAAATATCCCCTGCTGCAAGACCTGACAGACTACCCTCCGTTATCTCGCCGGAAGCAATCGGTATCCAGTTCGTACCGCCGTCAGCGCTGTATTCCATCGTCTCGCTGATACCATTTAACGTTCCGTCCTTTTTGCCTTTGATCGTCTCATTGCCCGCAGATACAGAAGGGCTTTCCGGACGCCCGGCTATGGCAATCTCTGTCTCGTCGCTGTCTGACGTGCTCTCCGTTCCCTTTTTAGAAATTCGGATTGTATTGCCAAACCAGTCTTCCCGGATGGCGATACAGCCCTGCTCATCGGCGGATAAGGTTTCCCCTTCCACCTCATAAGCTGCGCCCGGCGTCAGTCCGGTAAGCAGCTCCTGCCGGTAATCGAGTGCGGAGGCAGGCTTCTCCTCTTTTCCTTTGATATGGACAAGCACCATTTCCTCTGCGGTATTTCCCGCATAATCGGAAGCCGTCACGGTAATGTCTACAGTACCCGTCCTGCCATCAAGCGGTACAGTAAAGCCGAAGCTTTCTGTCAGGGCAGCTTCAAAGCCGCCGTCTACCTTCTGCTTTGCACCGCCGTTTATGGTATAGGCAATGTTTTCAATTCCCGCGGTAATACCTGCATCCGTAACAGTCACATAGACCGTAGGGGCGGCATTTTCCTCATAGTAATCCTCCGACAGCCCCTCTCCCGGTCTGGGATTCGCCGGATCTGTCATGTCAGCCGCCGTAAAGGTAATCTCCGGCGGATTATCCTCCACGATGAAACCGTTTGCCGCGTCTGTAATGCTCTTTGTGTCAGAGACATTTCCCGCTGCATCGGTACATTTGATGTCGGTGATTCTGCCCTTCCAGTCTGCGGAAAGGGTGATTTTCGCCTGACCATTCTCAAGCTTTGCAGTCGCTTTTTCCGCTGTGCCGGACGCAGGCGTTATAGTATAGGAAACCTCCTCTGCTCCACTGCCTTCCTCCGTCACCGGAATACACAGAATCAGACTTTTTCTGCCGATAATCCAGTCAAAGATGTTCGCTGCTTTCTGCTCAAAGGTAATTTTGCCGATGACAGGCTTTGTCTTGTCCCACTTCACGGTAACAGGCGTGGATATGGTCTCATTGCCCGCTGCGTCCACCGCCTTGAAGGTATAGGTATGCACGCCCTCTGTACAGTCGTAAGCTTTCGTAAATATTGTTTCGGGTGCTTTGGAAATATCGCTGATTTCCGCAAAACTACCCTCATCCACTTTGCCGTACAGCTGCACGATGCCCACGTTATCGGAATAGGTCAGCGTAATGTGCAGAGCCGCCGCATTGTACCAGCCGCCGGCGTTCGCACTGACACTGCTCTCCACTGCTGCCGTAAGGGACGGCTTCTGCGTATCAATATGCGTCATCTCCACGCTGTACTCTTTGCTGACATTTCCTAATTTGTCGGTAAGCCGGACTACATATTTTCCGTTTTTCGTCACGGTAAAGCTGTCCCCGGTGAATGCCGTCCAGGTGTCCTCACCTTCCATCCGGTACTGTCTTGTCTGAATGCCGCTGCCGCTATATCCTGTGCAGTTTCCCTTTTCATCATAGACTGCCGTACAATGATCCGTAGCACCGGTCAGCTTGATCGTGCCCGTTTTCCTGTCTGTAGATACGGAGCATTCCAGCTTTTCCAGCTTCGGCGCCTCGTTGTCAATGTGTGTCACAAGCTCCTCTGTCTTGCCAGAATTGCCATATTGGTCCGTCACCAAGAACACATAGATGCCGTTTTTCGTCACAGTAGAGGTTCCTGTGGTAACGCCGGAGATCAGATCTCCCGTCTGTGCGCTGTCCGGCGTGTATACGGACGCAATCTCGCCGGCGCCGGTGCCGGTTCCCTTCTTCGCCGTCCATGTAAGCGCAGCACTCTTTTGCCACGAAGTCGGATTGCCCGTTACGGTAATCGTGGGAAGCCCTGCCCCTGTTGCCGGTTTCATCATATAATAAGGTCCCGAGCGGACGACTGTGGAGGTATTCCCCGCGCCGTCTGTAACCTTTACATGAAGATATTTTGCGGTCTTTGCAGTCTCCGTGGCAGTATACTCTGCCTGATAGCTGCCGTCCCCGCCCGCAGTCAGCGTCGTCCATGAGGAAGGTGTACTTGTGGTATTTGTCCACGCATACTGCACCGTTGCCACACCGCTGCCGCCGGTATCCTCCGGGAGCACGGCAAGGGTCAGCTCATTGTACACGGTATCCGCACCCGTGCTGCTGCCGCTGCGGATTGTGACTGTCGGCCTCTGGGTATCTATTTTTTGTACCTCAATGGTCTTGGAAATCACACTTCCGTAGCTGTCCGTCAGTGTGACGGTATACGTTCCGTTTTCCGTAATCCACAGAGATGCCGTCCCACTTGATGCCGTAACTGTCCTTGAACCGCTCATCGGTCCGTCAAAAGTAATCGTCGTGCCGGAGGTCTGCGTGCCCGCATACTGCACTACGATATATTTTCCGGTTTTCCATACATCAGCCACATCCGCATAAGAAGTCGTGGAACCCGCCCTTACGGATACCGCCGTGATCGTGGGCTGTTTAAAGGAAAACAACTTATAAGTGTGCGTGGAAGCTCCCGACGATGCGGTGGCGAGCACATGCAGATACCAGTTTTCCGTCTTTCCCGCCGTGCCCCTGCTCTCTGTAAGCTGTTTGCCGCTTGTGGTACTCTGCCAGCCATAGGAGGGCATCGCAGTACTATTTGTCCATGTATACTGTATGGTCTGTGCCCCTGTCGCCGTGATGGTTGCCTTATGGCAGGGAAGGCTGCCGCTCGTGTCTGCCGTAATCGTCACCGTCGGCTTCGTTGCATCCACAGTCACACTGGTATTGCCGCCCCGAAATGTCTGGCTGGTGCCGGACAGATTGCACATATCTTTAATGCCGGAGGCATTGCTGATGCCGGTAACCTTCAGCGCACTGCTGCCGCTTAAGTTTACAGAGGACGATACCGTCCCTGTGAAATACAGCACATTGGTGTCCGCGCCGCCTGCATATGCCAATGTACCTACATTGGTCGAGATGGTAAGACTGCTGCTCAAAGAGCTGTTCGTTTTATCCACAATCTCGTCAAAGACAAGCGCAACCGTAATCGGATCGCCCGGAAGGTATGTACCGCCCGCCATCGGCGCAATGCCAAGGAGTACAGGTTCCTTCTCATCCTGCACCATGACATAGCTGGTCAGACCATCCACATACCAGATGTCCTCCCCGCTGCCGGTCGCACCAAAATAAACGTAGCATGTGTTACCCAGTCCAAGGTTCACCCATGTTTTCTCGTTGTAAGAATGGGTTGTGCCGGAGCTATTCTTAGGATAATAGCTGTTTTCCCCACCGCCTGTTCTGGTGTCCGGAAAAGAGTAGGTTCCTACAGCATCCCCTTTCCCCTGTAGGAAATTGCATGCCCAGAGCTGCCCGTTTACTCCCGTAACTGCGGCATCCTCTTTGCTTATCTCATAATTTTTATCCTCCAATGGCGAGGTTCCCATATAGGCATGTTCATAGCTGTCTTGCTCTTCATAAGACTTCAGCACATACCGATAGTACCACCCACCGGCGGTGGCGTTCAAATACTCCCTCTGGTATTGATTTGTATAATAATCAGAAAAGGAGCTGCTGGTATTATAGTTTATCTTATTTTCACGATTGGTCAGAAAACTCACATTGGTCGTTGTTCCGCCCTGCTTTCTTGTTGTGTCCGCAACCAGTTTTCCATTTTTTCCGGTGGTCGCCTGCACATGGGTAATTGATTTTTCCGTAGTATAAATCGTCCTGTCAATGGCATAATTGCTGTTCATCGTCAGCGTCCGCGTCTTCGAGCGTTTTGTCGAATCAATCGCTCCGCCGCCCTCCACGCGGTAAATTTCCAGCGAGTAGGTTCTGTCTGCATTGGAATACTGCGTGCCCACATCGTTATTATAGGCTTTTGTCACGCCAAGCTCCGTCACAGTCACTGTCTTGGATGTCTCCCCGTCCGCGAAGGTAAGAGATCCCTGCACATGGGTAAAATGGGTGCCGCCGATGGCGGAGCCGTTTACCGTGCGGTAATAGACGGTCTGCTCCCCGTCCGTTCCGCCGGTTCTTTTAATCGTAAAGGTCGTTGTTTTGCTGTTGGTCGATATTCCCTGCAGGGAAAATGTGCCGTAGGACGGGATTCCGAAGCCGAATTTTCCCGTTTCGCTGTAAATGACCTTCTCGCTTCCGTCAGATGCAGTAACCTTCGCATATGCCCGCGCATAGTATTCCACGCCGGAGACAAGCTCCGTGGCGGTTGCGCTTAAGTTTCCGTTCTTTGTTTTGACAACGGTGGAGGTCGTTACTTTTCCGTTGTTAAGATCCAGTGTAGGAGCCGGCATAATGCCCCACACGAAGCCCGTCTCCTTGATCGTATCCGCTCCGGTATGGGCTAAAACCGCCTTTAAGCTGAAACGATCCTTGCTGCCCGAAACCGCTGCAAGCGTACCGAGCTTCAATTCAAGGGGCTTTGCCGTCACCGTGATGGTGCAGCTTTTTGTGCTTTTATTTCCCGCAGCGTCCGTCGCCGTCACCTTAACGATCTTTGTCGCCAGCGTGCTGCTGACATTCGTCGGTATCGTGTACGACCATGGCTCGTCGGCGAGCTTGCGGTTGTCCGAGGCGGAAAGTGCCTCAGCGAACAGCTTTTTCACCGTCTCCAGCGCCTCATCCTCCAAAACCGTAATAGGTGAATAGGTGATTGTGGGGGGTGTCTTGTCGATGTTGTCCACCTTTACCTTATAAGTAAACGACTTATCTATGCCGTTCAACTTATAATTTATTGTAAAGACAGATGTGCCGTTTTTGGAAACGGTCATTGTTCCGGGGGAAACCGTCACATCGGTAATTCCCATATCCGTCATGTCCTCGGCATTTACCGTTATTGTCACATTCTGATTCGTAAGGACATTGGGCGACAAGGTATGGCTGACCTTCGGGCCGGGTCCTGTTCCCTGCACAAAATAAAAGCTGACACTGTCGGTTGCCTTAATCTCCTCCGTTACCGGATCTTTCAGGATTCCGGTAATCTTGTATATGCCGCTCGGCGAGTTTAAGGGCATACCAAGCGCTATCTCCTCTGCCTCCTGCGCCTGCCCAAAGCATGCATCCAGCGCATTCCCTGTCTCCGTCTGCGTCAGGGTATATTCCGTGATATACTGCGTAGTCCCTTTCTGCCTGATCGTCACATGGGACTGTACAGTCACCCGGTTGTCTTCTGTAACAGCATCCTTAAGCTCCATGGAAAACTCGTCAATATCGGGATCTGCTGCCCCACCGTCCAGTATGAGCTGCATCCAGTCCACCCTCACCAGCCAGCCCAGCGCAATGGTCACGGATATGACATTTTTACCCTTTTTCAGCTTATCAACGGGAATCTCCAACACGGTAGTATTCCATGTGTCGTTCGTGCCCGCAAGGTACCCGAGCGTCGCCTCGTTGTATTCCTTCCCATAAGCATTCTTCTGGTCCATGGTAAGATAAATGTCGTCGTTTAAATACACATAATCCGTCTCACCTTCATCCTCGTCCACATCATAAGCCTTGATTGCCAGATATGCGCTCTGGGTCGGAACCTCATCCAGCGTAAAGGCAAGCTCAATCGGATGTGTCTTTCCCTTGGAGCTCATAAGCACATCTATATCACCATCTGCCTTCCCCGTATGACTGTTGTTCTCATTATCATCCGTAAGCATCAGCGTCTGCGGGTGCGTGACGGTATTTTGCACAGCAAAAGTCTGCACCGCAATCGGAGCATTTGGCATCTCCACACCATACTCCTCCACCAGATCCGCAAGCGTCAGCATCTGTGGGATTTCATTTTCTGCCATTCTCTGCTGTATGATTTCCGGGTAGTGGTAAGGGCACTCCGTGTCCATACAGTCTGTCTCGGTATCACGTATATGCTCCAGCCCCTCCAGACGCCCGATCAGCTCCGGCAGACACTCCCCGTCTCCCCCGGATACCGTGCTGCTGTTCTCCACAGCATCGGCTCCGTTCTCCGCGAGCCATTCATCCAGGGCCTCCCGTGCCTCCTCAAGCTGTCCAGGGTCAATCATGTCCTCGTCCGCCTCACCGGAAGCAAGATATGTAATCGGATCCGGCAGCTTGTTAAGCAGCGCAAGCAGCCCGGCAGACGTTTCCTCCGCAGGATTCTCTTCTACAGGTTCCGCTATGGTCACGGTGATCTGCGGCAGGCTGACACCCTCCGCCACGGTATAGTCCTCCGGAATGACCGGCAGATAGACATAACAATTCCCCGCTGTGGCGGAGTCGAAGCTATCCGCTGTACTGTTCTCCCACGTCACAGCAATGGAAGATTCCATGGGGACTGCCAGTCCGTCAGGCTCCTCTGCACCGGCTGTCACCGGCTGTGACGACGAACCGTCAGCGCCGTCCGGAACGAGATTTTGCGAAATCGTACCTTCCTCCGGTGCCGCAGTCTCTTCCTCACTCTTTGTCTCCAGCATTACCGTAAGGGTTTCAGGAAAACGTATTTCGCTTTCCTCTGCGAAAGCGGGCAGGGACTGCTCTTTTAGGGATTCGTCCAGATCTGCAAAAGCGGTGATCACTCCCTGTGCTTTTGTGCCACTTCCGTCACTGCCGACTGCCGCAAACACCGTGAAATCCACACTGGTAAACACAAGGGCAACCGTCGTGACAAGTGCCACAGCCCTTGCGGTTTTCTCTCTGACCTTCCACTGAATACAGCCATATAAAATTACGTTATAAATGAAAATATATGCCACCAATACGATCCAGACCGGATAACGCAGCATCCTGTATCTGCGCCCGATTCCCGCAAGGGTACGGATCGTTTCGGATTTTTCCCTTCTGAAGGGTTCACAGGCAGCGTGCAGCTTTTCATACTGTTCTCTTTTTTCCATCTGTCTCTTCATAATATTCACCTTACCTTAAGTCTCTCTATTATGCATTTTTCTCTTTTTTGTTTTACTTTGTAACAAAAATATACCCAAACACTTCTTCCTTATGTACCGCTTTGCGAATTTGGTATCTTTTTTGTCGAATTTGGTCAGGCCCCATTTCGTTGACTCCTCCCTTCTTCTTTGCTACACTATAAGAAAATGATCGGAAGGGGGACTTAAGCCTTGCAGATTGCCCTGTGTGATGATGAAGAACTCTATCATGAAAAGATAAAAGAACTGATCAGACAATATAAGCAGCTACATTCTGACCGCACCCTTTCCCTGTCCTCTTTTTCTTCCGGAAAGGAGCTTATCAACCATGTAGATGAATACGGCGGTTTCGACCTCTATATCCTGGACTGCATTATGCCGGAAATGAACGGCATAGAGCTGGGAAATGCCCTCAGAAACCGTGGCGATGCAGGCCTCCTGCTCTACCTTACCACATCCCCTGACTTTGCGCTGGATTCCTATCGGGTAGATGCCTTTGACTATCTGTTAAAGCCCATGGACAGGGATCTGTTTTTCCAAAGTCTTGACAAGGCTTACCGCTCTTTTTCCCAGATTCTGCAGGAAGCGGTTGCCGTGAAGACTGCGGACAGCATCCGCATGCTTTCCATTGCTGACATACGGTACGCGGAGCGCATGGAGAAGCATATTGATTACTACCTGACAGATAATACCGTGATACACAGCACCAGCTTCAACGGTTCTTTCCAGAGCGCTGTGACAGAGCTGTTGGCGCATAAAGGAATGCTCCTCGTGGGCTCCTCCTTTGTCGTAAATTTATTCCATGTCACTGAGGTTACAAAATCAGACCTGATACTGACCGGGAATCTTCATGTCCCGGTTCCCCGCCGGATGTATGAAACCGTCAAGAAGAAATGGGTGGATTTCTGGCTGAATGGAGGCAGATACCATGCTTTTTGAAGATAATATTACATTTTTGGTTTTGAAGGTTCTGATTACCTGCGCGGGCACGTTTGGCATGATGGGTTCCACTGTAAAATACCGGTTCGTGAAGGAGAAACCTGTCAGCATTGTAATTTTTGGAGTCTATGTCCTGTATATCATACTCTCCACCTATGCCATTATCTATTTTCTGGATTATGAGCATTTCCTGCGGGTATTTATCCTTACCATATCCTGCCCCGCCATTTTGCTGCTGCACAATATTTCTGACGAACCATTTCCACGACTTGTATTCACCCGGGCGACGCATATACTGGCATCCCTGTATATTGCCGCCTCCATCACCCTTATCAATACTGCGCTGCATGGAACGGAGCTGTCGGATATTCTGATGCGCCTGCTGGTCTATCTGTTGGTCATCCTGCTGGATTTTCACTTTGTGCGGCCCATCTATCTGGATTTTATCACCGAAATCAGAAAGGGCTGGGGAATTCTTTCCCTGATTCCCTGCGCCCTTATTGTCCTTTCCGTAACGCTTGCCGTTTATCCGAAGCATTATACCAGATACCCCACAGGTGTCCTGATGATTTACCTGCTGGGTGCTGTCATTGTCATTCTTTACGCTGCCATCGGCTCCTATCTTTTCCTGCGGTACCACAGGCAGTCCGCAGAACAGAACAGGGAAATCCTTAAGCTGCAGGTCAGGAATCTGCAAAAGGAAACCGCCGCCATGGAAAATCTTGCCAAACAGACAAGAATCATCCGGCACGACACCCGGCACATGCTTTCCACCATTGCCTCCCTGGCGGAGAGCGGGGATATGCAGGCAATCCTTGACTTTATAGGTACCGCTGACAGAAGCCCCGATATGCCCCAGGCTTCCCGCTACAGCCGGGATCCCCTTCTGGATGCTACGCTTTGTTCTTATCTTAGATCCGCAGAAGAATCCGGCATTCTGCTTCAGCTTGCGCTTGCCATTCCGGATCCCCTTCCTGTTGACTCTGCCGGTCTAGCCATCTGCTTTGCCAATGCGTTGGGAAATGCCATAGAGTGCTGCAGGGAATTCCCGGAAACGGAAAGGAAAATTGTCTTCAAAAGCATTGGAAAACCAAAGCTGATGTTCGAGATCAGCAGTCCTTATCCGGGCAGGATCACTATTGACCAGAACGGTCTACCAAAATCACCGGAAGATGGCATAGGAACCCATATCCGTTCCATTGTGGCTTTCTGTGAAAAGCATGATGCCTTTTACTCATTTACGGCTGAAAACGGCTGGTTCAAGGTTACGGTTGCATTATAAAGGGAGGAATACTATGATCTTCGATAATAATATGGCATACCAGATTTACAGAATTCTTCTCTCCATATTCGGCACGCTGGGTATGATTATTTCCATTACTCCCATGAAGAAATCCCATAAAAGGAACCTGCTCATTCTGGGCGGCTATGTTGTCTATGCGGTTGTCTTCTCCTGTCTTTCCTTACGTTTCCTCGGATTCGTGACTTTTCTGCGAAGCGCCGTCTTTACCGTGTCCCTGCCCGGCGTAGCTGCCATTTACATGGCTGCGGATACCTCCATTCCAAGACATATCTTTAAATGCCTGTCGCAGCTTCTGCTTTCCCTCTATCTGATTATCAGCATGACGCTGCTCAATACACTTTTGGGAGGCAGTCTGCTGTCAAGTGCCATACTGCTCTTTTTCGCCTATACTGCTATGATTTTTCTGGAATTTTTCTTTTTAAGAACTTACTTCCTTGATATGATAGAAATTATTACCAAGGGCTGGGGGATTCTAACCCTGATCCCCAGCTCCTTTTTACTCTTTGTAATGGTGCTCGTACTCCATCCGGTTCATTATACGCAGAACCCGTCCTTTGTCATTCTGTTCTACATGACAGGCTCTGTCATTCTCATCATTTACTATGCTGTCTTCCAATACTTACGAACCCAGTATCAATACCAGATGGACGAACAAAACAGGGAAATTCTGGAAGTACAGATGCAGGGCATTAAAAAGCATGCGGAAGATACCAAAAGAAACGCAGAGGAAGTAAGAAGGATCTGGCAGGACACTCACCGGATGCTGTCCGGCATTGCTGCACTTGCCAGGGAGGGGAATGCCGAAGCCATCCTTAGCTTTGTAGCCGAATCCTCTGCCCTTAACCCTCTGACTGCGCCCGCCCATTATTGCAGCGATCCCATATTAAACGCCACACTCACTGCCTATCTAAGCAGGGCAGAAAATTCCGGCATCACAATAGATCTCCATCTTGCCATCCCCGAAATTCTCCCCGTTGATTCGGCAGAGCTTTCCATCTGCTTCGCCAACGCTCTGGAAAATGCCATAAAAGCCTGTGAAGAACTTCCGAGGAATGAGAGAAAAATTATCCTCCGGTGTATCCATAAGCCTGCTTTCATGTTTGAGATCGAAAACCCTTATAAGGGACGGATCACCTTTGGAAGAAACGGGCTGCCAATTTCTACGAAAACAGGGCATGGCCTTGGAACACGTTCCATTATGGCTTTCTGCGAAAAGCATAATGCCTTTTATGATTTTTCCGCGGAAGGCGGCTGGTTTCGGGTTATGATTACTTTGTGATGTCTGTCAATCAATGGTATTGGGGAAGCTTTCCGCCACGCACAGTTTCCCATACCCCACCCGGTCATTGGGGTATGTTGTCTCACCTCTTAAGGGTTTTGCGCCTTTCCTGAGACAGGCTTTGACTTTTTCCCCGTAGAGGAAGGGATCATTTCTGCGGACGATACCCCATTCCATCAGAAGAGCTGCCGCGCCACTGACAATGGGGGCCGCGAAGGAGGTGCCGGTCACGGGAGTAAAGCTGCCATACATATCCGGAGCCTGGATATTGACACCGGGAGCCACGAGATCCGGTTTGGTCAGGCCTGCGGCTGCCACACCAATGGTACGGGTACTGTCCGCATAACCTCTTCCGGAAAAATCGGCATAGGTATCGTAGACCGGGTCATAGGCTCCCACGGTGATGACTTTGGCAGAAGTAGACGGAATGGTCAGTGTCACCTGAGGCGTGGCACGGTAGAATCCGGTACTCTCCCCGATTCCGCTTCCTGCCGGGAGATACAGATAATATTGCCCCGTTACGGTCACTGCCGGTTCCAGCCGGATTGTCCAGATTCCCGCATTGATATAGGTTCCGGCCGCCGGGATCATATCCAGATAGATCTCCTGTGCCACTGCATAAGGCAGTGGTTCACCCAGATAGGCCAGGATCCTGGTCTGTTCCAGCTCCAGCGTGTATTTTCCTCCCTGGATGCTTGTAGATAATTCGGCTTCCTCACCCCCCGGAGACTGCAGCCGGATCCGGTACACATCACTGTAATTCTTCCACAGCTGAATATTCAGGCTTCTTTCGTAGTTCCCCACCGCCAGTTCCACACGGGTGTCCCTCGATATATTTCCAGCCAGATGTCCTCTGGCGGCTCCCTCGTTGCCGCTGCCCACACAGATTACCGTCCTGCCGATTTCGGAAGCATTGTCCAGAAAACGCTCCAGCAGCGAACTTCCGTCATGGGAACCATAGCTGTTGCCGAAGCTTAAATTGATCACAAGAGGCATGTTTATCTGCTGTGCCTTTCGCAGCGCATAAGTCACCCCTCTCATAATCTCCGTGGTCCGGGGAAAACCTTCCTCCCTGGGAAGTCCCAGTTTCACTATGATCAGTTCCGCCTCCGGTGCCGCCCCGGTATAGAGTCCGTCTGCGCTTCTCCCGGCGGCGATGCCGGCCACCGCCGTTCCGTGACCGGTCAGATCTCTGCTGGGGATCAGGCGGTAACGGTCCAGTACACTGCTGTTCAGTGCCCGGTTGATTTCCTCCTCCGTATATTCTGTCCCGATGTGAAACCCATCCGGTGTCTTCCCATACCCCGTAGCGTCCGTTTCTCCCGGCGCTATCTGATTCTGCGGCAATGTCGGATTCCACAGCGTCTCCTGTTCCCGTGACACAGCCTGTTTTCCCGGTATCGTCTGGTCCCACAGATACCTTATCCTCGTACTGCCGTCTGCCCTGCGGAATACTTCCAGATCCCAGGTGATCCCGGAATCCAATACAGCCAAAAGAACGCCTCTTCCGTTCAGAAAAGACGTTCTTCTTGTCACCGGTGGAAAGCAGGATGCACCGTCCGGATCTGTCTGCTGATAGTAAAACCGCTTGGGCTTTTCCACATACTCAATCTCCGGGGTCTCCGATACCATATCGACCAAAGTCTCCGGCACCGTAAGAATCGCATACCCGTCGATCAGTTCTTCCACCACAATATTCTGTTCCCGCAGTCCGTCCAGACTGCCGTGATATTTTACGATCAGTTCCCAGCTGCGGGTTTCCGCGCTGTAACCGATATTCAGGCTTTCCGTCCGTTTCCGTTCTTCCTCCGGGGTCTCCAATGCAAGATTCAGGATATTCTCCAGCTTCTGATCCATCAGAATTTCCGTCCTCGTTCCTATATTTCCTACATCGTATGCAGGCTATACAAAACTATTCACGAAAGCTGGGGAAATCATCTTCCACTCTCCTACGCCTCCTTCGGGATCTGTCCATCCACATGAAGGATATGGTTGATCAGCCAGTCCGTCAGGTAATTCAGAATATCCATGATCTGCTCATCCTGATTTCCTTCATCCTTCTCATGCTGATCAATAAATTCATCCAGTTTGTTGATAAATTCCTGATGCTGGATCTTCTGGGTAAAAATCTTTTTGTACTGAATGGATTCCATATACGCTTCTTCATCCGCAAAATGCTTTGCAGTGTAGTCACGCAGTTTTTCCAGAATTGCGTCGATCTTGTCATATTTGTCCGGAGTAAACTCCTCCTGCAGCAGTTCATAAGCTTCGTTAGCATAATCAAACAGCTGCTTATGTTCCGTATCGATCATATCAATTCCGATATAGTATTCCGGTTTCATTTCAAACATAGTTCCAACCTTCTTTCGTATCTTTTTCTGTCTTTTTTGTATCATTTCCTGCATTCTAACTATGCACTTTCCACGAGGAACTTGCAATAGTTTCCCTGCTTTTTATACTTTTTTAAGGATTTCCGTCAGGGAACTATTGCGCTATTCGCTCCAGAACTCTTTCAGTGCCCGCACTGCATACTCCGTATCCTTCATGCCCGCAGTCTCTACCGCAGAGTGCATGGCCAGCTGGGGCAGACCGATATCCACGCTGGATACCGATACATGCGCTGTGGAAATATTGCCCAGTGTGGAGCCTCCTGCAATATCGGAGCGGTTGGCATAGGTCTGGTACGGAACCTTCGCCCGCTCACAGTAATCCTTCATTCTGGCTGCGGAAATACCATCCGTAGTGTATTTCTGGCTGCCGTGATATTTGATGACGATTCCCCCGTTTAAGTACGGCCGGTTAGTGGGATCCGCCTTCTCCGGATGGTTGGGATGTACCGCATGGGCATTGTCCGCAGAGATCAGGAAGCTGCCTGCCACCCAGCGCAGATACGTGCTGTGGCTCTCCTGTAATCCTTCCGTGATCCGTTGTAATACATCCTCCAGAAAAGTGGAATCCGCTCCCTGTCTGGTGCCGCTTCCCACTTCCTCGTTATCAAATACTGCGCAGAGATTGATATACTCTCCCGGCCTGCTCTCTGTAAAAGCTTTCGTCAGGGCAAAGGCACTTTGAAGGTCATCCAGTCTGGGAGACAGCACGAATTCTCCGTTTGCTCCCAGGAATGTTCCTTCCTGTCTGGTATACAAAAACAGGTCTTCTCCAAAAATCGTCTCCGCATCCACCCCGGCGGCCTCTGCCGCAAGAGCCAGCAGCGTGGGCTTTTCATCATCAAACGCCGCATCCGCAAACAGAGGAAGCATATCCACCTGTGGATTGTACTCCATGCCTTTGTTCATCTCCCGGTTCATGTGGATGGCCACATTGGGGATCACACAGAGATTTCTGTCGATATTCACCAGTCTGCTCTCTATACCGCTCTCCTTCCGCACAGCCAGTCGGCCTGCAACAGAGAGCGGTCTGTCCAGCCAGGTGGACAGGATCATGCCTCCGTATTTTTCGGTGTTCAGCCGCAGATAATGCTCTTCCACCGTCAGTTCCGGCTTCTCCTTGATTTTAAAACAGGGAGAATCGCTGTGGGCTGCCGCCATATGAAATCCCCTGATGTCGTTCTCCTCTGCCGGAATTGCAAACGCGATAACGGAAGAATCATTCCGTTTCGTGTAATACCGTCCGCCTCTTTTTAACGTCCATCCCTCATTTTCCTTCAGTTCCCGGAATCCCGCTTTTTCAAGCAGTTCTCCGATATTGGCAGCCGCATGGAAACAGGTGGGGCTTTTGGTTATAAAATCCAGCATTTCTTTTGCTGTCTTTTGAAAATCATTCATCGCATTTATCCAATCCTTCCACGGCCTGCCACCGGCAGGCACCATACTTTCCTAGCGCTCCGCGCGCATGGGATTGTTGAGGAAATCCTCATAAGTCAGACGGATGCCATCCTCCAGTTCTGTCGTATAATGGTATCCCAGACTTTCCAGCTTGCTGACATCCAAAAGCTTTCTGGGCGTTCCGTCCGGCTTGCTGGGATCCCATTTGATTTCTCCGGTATAACCTACTACCTTCGCCACCAGTTCCGTCAGTTCCCGGATGGTCAGTTCCTTACCGGTTCCCAGGTTCACCGTCTCATTCCCGCTGTAGGTATTCATCAGATAGACGCAGGCATCTGCCAGATCATCCACATACATGAATTCCCGCAGAGGCGTTCCGGTTCCCCAGCAGACAACTTCCTTCGCACCGGATACCTTCGCCTCATGAAAACGTCGGATCAGCGCCGGCAGGACATGGCTGTGTACCGGATGATAGTTGTCATTGGGACCGTACAGGTTCGTGGGCATGACGCTGATATAATCGGTTCCGTACTGTCTGTTCAGGAACTCGCAGTATTTCAGGCCGGAGATCTTCGCCAGTGCATATGCCTCGTTGGTCTTCTCCAGTTCAGAGGTCAAAAGGCAGCTTTCCTTCATGGGCTGGGGTGCCATCCGGGGATAAATACAACTGCTGCCTAAAAACATCAGCTTCCTGCAGCCGTTCTGCCATGCAGCATGAATCACATTCATCTCCAGGATCATATTCTCATACATGAAATCCGCCAGCGCCTCACTGTTGGCCATGATGCCCCCCACCTTTGCCGCCGCCAGGAACACGTAATCCGGCTTCTCCTCTGCGAAAAATGCCTCCACCGCGTCCTGCCTGCACAGATCCAGTTCCTTATGACTGCGGGTAATGATATTCGTATAACCGTTTTTCTGAAGTGCTCTACAAATGGCACTTCCTACCAGTCCCTTGTGACCGGCTACATATATTTTTGCATCTTTTTCCATGATATTTCGGTACTTCCTCTCTGTTTCTTCTCCCGCTTTGCGGTTCTGCTTTGCGGTTCTGCTTCGCGGATTCTTTCCGTGCCGGTGCTTCCGCTCCTTACGGTTGATATACAATGGCATGGGCGCAGGCATCCGCTTTGTCCTGTCCGCAGAACACACCTGCGATTGCCAGACCGAAAGGAATGGAGGTACCCATTCCGCGGGAAGTGATTACATTGCCGTCCACCTCCACAGGCCCTGCGGTCACCGCCGCACCTTCCAGATGTTCTTCAAAACAGGGATAGGAGCAGGCTCTTTTCCCCTTCAGCAGACCTCTGTGTCCGAAGATACTGGGAGCCGCACAGATTGCCGCAATGTATTTTCCTGCTGCATGGAAGGCATCGACCTGCTGCATCAGTACCTCGCAGGCTTCCAGATTCTTCGTTCCTTCTCCGCCGCCGGGCAGTACCAGACAGTCATATTCCTCGAACTTCACCTGAGACAGTGTCAGATCTGCCGTTACCGGGATCTTGTGGGAGCCAAGTACCTGTCTGTCCTCTGTAATGGATACCATGTCGATGGTCAGACCGCATCTGCGGCAGATGTCCACTACCGTAAGGCCTTCTATTTCTTCAAACCCCTTTGCCAGAAAAATTGCTATCTTACTCACGATTTTTACCTCGCTTTCCTTTTCTCTATCTCATTTGCGAATCCCACGCTCCGGTTTCGCATAATTATAATTAGTATACACAATTTATTCCCGTAATTCAATTCCCACCACCAGAGATTTATGCAAAACCGGGATCCATCGTGTCGTTCCCTGCCCAAACTGTTACAAATTCATTGTATTTTGGGGAAATATCATGTTATACTAAAGAAGACGGTATTTCAAGTCTTAACTACAGAAATGAGGCATTCGTATTATGGAAATCGAACGAAAATTTACCCTGAAATCCCTACCCGACAATCTGGAAAGTTATCCCTCACATCACATTGAACAGGTATATCTGAATTATAATCCCGTGATCAGAGCCAGAAAACAGGATGATGAATATTATCTCACTTACAAGGGCCGTGGCATGATGGCCAGGGACGAGAGCAATCTCCCCCTGAATGAGGAATCCTATTACCATTTGCGGGAAAAAGCTGACGGCACCGTGATCTCCAAGAGACGTTACCTGATACCGTTAGAGCATCCCGGCTTCAAAGAAGGCTTCCCCACACCGCCCGCAGACTATTCCCTGACCATCGAACTGGATGTCTTCGACGCACCATTCGCACCTCTGATCATGGCAGAGGTGGAATTCGGCAGCAAAGAGGCGGCAGAGGCCTTTGTCCCACCAGCATGGTTTGACAAGGATGTGACCTATTGCAAGGAATACCACAATTCCTATCTGGCGCTGGAACTGCATCACGCACCGGAAGCTTAACACAATACAGAAAATACCATACAAAAACGCAATACGGAAGGCTGAACGCCTTCCGTATTTTAATTCTTATAATCTTGCATATAATTTTGCCATTTTGTAAATCTTCTTCGCCAGCTTCGGATCCAGTGCATCCTTATCCATGCGCCATTTCCAGTTGCATCCCAGTGTGGAGGGAATGTTGATTCTGGCACTGCTGTCCAGTTCCAGGTAATCCTGCATGGGAATGATAGCGGTATCCGCACAACTGGACAATGCAGCCCGGATGATCTCAAAGCAGAGTTTTTTGTCATTCTTACGGCCCAGATATTTCTTCGCGAATTTTTTATCCTTCGCCGGCATGTTCTGTAAAAATCCTACCGTGGTATCATTGTCATGGGTTCCGGTGTAGACCACACAGTTCCTGTCATAATTGTGGGGCAGATATTCACTGTCATTTTCCGCATCAAATGCAAACTGTAAGATCTTCATTCCGGGATAGCCGGTTTTCTTCACCAGGCGGAGCACGCTGGGGGTCAGAAATCCCAGATCTTCTGCGATGACTTTCTTCTTGCCCAGTTTCTTCTTCATGACGTCAAACAGTTCGTAGCCCGGTCCCTTCTCCCAGTGACCGTTCTGTGCCGTAGAATCGCCGTAAGGCACGAACCAGTATTCATCAAAGCCTCGGAAATGATCGATGCGGAGTACATCATACAGCTGGTAGCAATAGGCAATACGCTGCATCCACCATGCGTAACCGGTCTTCTTATGATATTTCCAGTCGTAGAGCGGATTGCCCCATAACTGTCCGGTCTCGGAGAAGCAGTCCGGAGGGCATCCGGCCACGCCGATGGGACGGCCTTCCTTATCCAGCTGGAACAGCTTTGGATTCGCCCAGGTATCGGCACTGTCAAAGGCCACATAGATGGGGATATCTCCTACGATCTCAATGCCTTTCTTATTGGCATAAGCCTTCAGTTCTTTCCACTGTTTTGCAAACAGGTACTGCTGGAAACAATAAAATGCGATCTCTTCTGCCAGCTTCTTACGGTATTTCCGGAGTGCCGCTGCCTTTCTGAGACGGATATCCTCGTCCCATTCCATAAAACAGACACCGCCGAAAGCATTTTTCACCGCCATATACAGGGCATAGTCATCCAGCCAGCTGGCATTCTCCGTCACGAATTTCTGATATTCCTCCGTCTCGGTCAGCCCCTGCTGTCTGGCATTGTCAAAGGCAGTTTTCAGGATCCGGAACCGAGACAGATAGATTTTCTCGTAGTCCACATAATGTTCGTTGTCTCCGAAATCATAGCTGTCGCAGATCTCTTTTGTCAGGTAACCATCTTCGATCAGAAGCTCCAGATCAATATAGTACGGGTTCCCGGCGAAGGTGGAAAAGGACTGATAGGGGGAATCTCCATAACCGGTAGGGCCTAAGGGCAGAATCTGCCAGAGGCGGCTGCCGGATTTTTCCAGGAAATCCACAAAACGATAGCTTTCTTTACCGAAGGTTCCGATACCATAGGCTGAGGGAATACTGGATATCGGCAGCAGGATTCCCTGTTTTCTCATATTTTTCTTCATTGCTTTTGTATTCCTTTATATTCTCGGATGAAAAAAATAACTATTCAGTCCTTGTCATGAGTTCTGAATAGTTATCTGTAGTGGAAGCAAGGGGGCTCGAACCCCTGACCTTTCGCGTGTGAGGCGAACGCTCATCCCGGCTGAGCTATGCTTCCATAATGCACAATGCGGATAACAGGACTTGAACCTGCACGTCTGTTGACAATAGAACCTAAATCTATCGCGTCTGCCAATTCCGCCATATCCGCTTACTGGCTTATCCAGCCGACCAGCTTAAAAACCTTGACAAACGGGAATGCTCTCTGCCAAAGGACCTTGAATAATTATACTCTTCCTACCTTTGGCTTGTCAAGCACCCTCACCGCTTCCGTTTCTTTTTTTCTGTTTTAATCCACAATCTCTTTTGCCGTCACTGCTTCCCCAATATGGCAGATGATCTTTTTATAGATCCTTACGAGGAAATAGGAACTTAAGAGTACACTGGCCAGTTCCGCGATGGGGAACGCCCACCAGATCAATGTCACATCACCGCTTAAGGATAACAGCTTTGCCACCGGAAGCAGGACACACATCTGTCTGGCCACTGACACGATCATGCTGTAAACGCCGTTGCCCAGCGCCTGGAATACGCTTCCTACCACGATACAGAAGCCCGCAAATACAAAACTTAAGGAAATGGTCTCCAATGCCGGAACGCCGATGGCAATCAGGCTCTCCTCCGCGTCAAACATACGCATGAGCTGTGCCGGGAAAACATGCATTACGATCAGCCCCACGCACATGATACCTACGCCGTAAGCCACACTGTGTTTGATTGTCCTGATGACACGGTCTTTATAACCGGCACCGTAGTTGTACGCAATAATGGGCACCATGCCGTTATTCAGTCCAAAGACCGGCATGAATACGAAGCTCTGCAGCTTGAAGTAAATGCCGAACACCGTCTGGGCGGAGCCGAAGGCTGCCAGGATCAGGTTCATTCCATAGGTCATCAGGGAACCGATGGCCTGTACCACGATGGAAGGTGCACCCACCTTATAAATCTGTCCGATCAGATGACCGTTAGGGCGGAATCCCTTCATGGAAATATTCAGTTCCTTATTGAATTTCAGATTAAAGATCAGCGCCATGGCTGCGGCGATGATCTGACCGATTACGGTAGCCACTGCGGCACCGGCGATTCCCATGCGGGGCATGCCGAAATAACCGAAGATCAGGATCGGATCCAGAATGATATTGATGATTGCACCGGTTCCCTGGGTAATCATGGTGTAAAAGGTCTTGCCGGTAGCCTGTAACAGTCTCTCAAAGGTCGTCTGCAGGAAAATCCCCATTCCCGCCACACAACAGATTGTCAGATAGGTCACACCGTATTCCTGCACTTCCAGCACCTCCGTCTGGCTGGCAAAAAACGGTCTGCTGACCAGCGCCCCGATCACAGCAAAACCAACATAGCTGGCGATGGCAATGAAAATACCGTTTCTGGCGATAATATTGGCCTTCTCAAAATCTTTTTCTCCCAGTGTTCTGGACAAAAAGGCATTGATACCCACCGCAGTTCCCACTGCCACAGCAATCATCAGACTCTGGATGGGGAACGCCAGGGATACGGCCCGCAGGGCATATTCATTAATCCGGGACACGAAAATACTGTCTACGATATTATACAGAGCCTGCACCAGCATGGAGATCATCATGGGTAAGGACATGGAAATCAATAATTTGTCAATAGGCATGACGCCCATCTTATTTTCTTTGGTCTGCATATATTTTCCTTTCTCAATGTAAAAACGAAATAAAAAAAGCCCCGAAAGGGGTTTTTAAAATGTGGGGATGATGTACATTAACAAGTGAGGCATGGGGGATCTCGACCAGGGGGTTCGAATCCCCAGATCAGGATATCACAACACTTAGTGAGGCATGGGGGATTCGAACCCCCGACAACTTGATTAAAAGTCAAGTGCTCTACCGACTGAGCTAATACCCCATAATAAAACAGGGCTAGCTGGATTCGAACCAGCGAATGCAGCAGTCAAAGTGCTGTGCCTTACCGCTTGGCGATAGCCCTATAAATATGACACCAAGCGTGCCATTACGACACTTCACTCATAGTAAAGGTGGATAAAGGGATTCGAACCCTTGGCCTCCAGAGCCACAATCTGGCGCGCTAACCAACTGCGCTATACCCACCATGCGAGACAGTGATGACCAAAAGCCTTCCTTATCTCAAATGTGCTCGAAGGGATTCGAACCCCCGACCCACGGCTTAGAAGGCCGTTGCTCTATCCAGCTGAGCTACGAACACATATCTGTCTGTTAGCCACATCAGCGAACCGACGAAGCATATTGTAACTTATCCGACATCATTTGTCAACAGTTTTGTACTAATTTTTTGAAAAATAAATACAAAATCCAAGTTACACGTCGGGGTGACAGGATTCGAACCTGCGACCCCCTGGTCCCAAACCAGGTGCTCTAGCCAAGCTGAGCCACACCCCGGAACTGCGTTACTGCGTTTTCCCGCAACGCAGGAGTAATTATAACCTAATTTTTTTCCATCTGTCAAGAGGCAAGTTATGTACACTACGGACGAAGGTACGCTATGGTGAAATGTACCTTTTCCTCTCTGTCGATTTCCATGATCGCATAGGACGGCTGTCGGCCTTCCTGTCTCGGATATGACAGACTTCCCGGATTCACCGCAATAATATCATCCTCAATGTCAATCACGGGACGATGGGTATGTCCGTACAATACAATGTCCACTCCACGGTCAATGGCTTCTTTTTTGATGGTCTCATTCCCCATGGATACATAATAGTTATGTCCGTGGGTCACCCAGACCTTATAGGGGCCGATATCCAGCGTGATCTCTCTGGGGAGCTCCGAGAAAAAGTCATTGTTGCCCAGCACAATATAGACCGGACATTCTGCTGCTGAAGAAAGCGCATACTCGCTGCCCTCTGCATCCCCACAATGGATCACCATATCCGGGTGATGCATCTCCAGCACCTTGAAGTAATTCTCATTCTTTTTGTGGGTATCACTTACGATCAGTATCTTCATATTTCTTCAGTTCCTCTTTCATCAGTTCCAGGGCCTTGCCTCTGTGGCTGACCTGATTCTTCTCTTCTTCTGTCAACTCTGCCGTGGTCTTGCCGAATTCCGGTACATAGAAAATAGGGTCATAACCGAATCCGTTGGCCCCCTTCTCTTCATAGCCGATCCGTCCTTCGATAGTGGCTCTGGTGGTCAGTTCTCTGCCGTCCGGCAGCACCGCTGCAATCGCACAGACGAAGCGTGCGGCACGCTCTTCCTCCGGCACTCCTTCCAGTCTCCGGATCAGATTGGCATTTTTAATGGAATAGGGCGTGTCCTCTCCCAGATACCTGGCGGAATAGATTCCCGGTTCTTTGTTCAATGCATCGATCTCCAGCCCAGAGTCATCCGCCATCACAATGTCTTTCGTGAAAGCTGCTACCGCACGGGCCTTAATCAGTGCATTTTCCTCATAAGTACTGCCATTCTCCTCAATATCTGTCCGGATACCCGCGTCTTTCATGGAGACGACCTCCAGACCGGTATCTTCCATGATCATGCGGATCTCTTTGATCTTGCCGGCATTGCCGGTTGCAAATACGATTCTTCCCTGCATCTTACTCCTCATGCCTTTCCGTTCTTATCTATTCATCATTACGTATTAGTATAAACCGCGGAAACAACTTTCGCAATATTTTTTCATCTACACGTCTCTTCTCTTCGGAGGCTTCGGTCCCAGAAACTGATAATAATAAGTCTTCATCATTCCGTTGTAGATCTTGCGGTTCTTGTCCGCTTTTCTGCCGATATCCTTTTCCGCCTGCTCATAGGCCGTAATCAGATACATGCTCCAGGAATCCAGTTCCCGGAATCTCTCGCCGATGGTTCTGTACAGCTGTGGCATCTGACTCTTATCCTGTAAACGCTCTCCGTAGGGAGGGTTCGTGATGATAAAACCATATTTTTTCGGATGATGAAGATCCTCCACACCACGGCGCTGGAAATGGATCAGCTTGTCCACTCCTGCCATCCGTGCATTCTCTCTGGCGATTTTCACCATGTCTTCGTCAATGTCGTAACCCTGAATATCGGTCTCCACGGACAGATCTATCATCTCTTCCGCTTCGTCCATGGCATCGTACCACACCTTTTTCCCTATAATATGAGGCCATTCTTCCGCCGTAAAGCTGCGGTTCCTGCCAGGTGCCATATTGGCTGCCATCATAGCTGCCTCAATGGGAAAAGTGCCGCTTCCGCAAAAAGGATCCACCAGAATCCTGCCCGCATTCCACGGAGTCAGCTCAATCAGCGCCGCCGCCAGATTCTCCGCGATGGGTGCCTTCGCCGTAAGCTTCCGGTAGCCACGCTTATGCAGGGATTCTCCTGTGCTGTCCAGTCCCACGGTCACTTCATCCTTCATCAGGAAGACACGGATAGGGAAGCCGGCACCGTCCTCCGGGAACCAGCTGATGTCATACTGTGCCTTCAGACGTTCCACCATTGCCTTTTTCATAATGGACTGAATGTCAGAGGGGCTGAACAGTTTGGATTTTACGCTGGCTGCCTTGGCCACCCAGAATTTTCCGTCCTTAGGGATATACTCTTCCCAGGGCAGTTCCTTCGTTCCCTGAAACAGTTCCTCAAAAGTCTCCGCATGAAAGCTTCCCACTTTAATGAGAATGCGCTCTGCGGTGCGCAGGAAAATATTGGCTCTGCACAATGCCTCCTCATCTCCGAAAAAGGTAACGCGGCCATCCGCTACTTCTGTTATATCATATCCAAGATCTGTAATCTCTCTTTTTAATACCGATTCCATGCCGAAATGGCAGGGAGCAATCAACTCAAAACGTCTCATTCGTTCCTCCGGATCTCTGTCTTCAATAGTTACACACATGGAATTATTATATATGGATTCTGAAAATATGTAAATAGGGCTGCCTTACGGCAGCCCCGGAAAAACTTAACTTATGCACCAGACTAGCAGTTCTTGTTCTGCTCCCTGCTGTTGCTCTGGTTCTTATTCTGATTCTGGCTGTTCTGCTTATTCTGGGAGTTCTGGCTGTTCTTGCTGTTCTTGCTCTCATCATAAGAGTTGTTATACTTATTCTGCTCATAATTGTTAGACATATTTGTGACCTCCTGATAGGAAATATCTTTTTTAGTTACAGGAGTAGTATGTCAATTTCGCACAAAAATATGCCAAAAAATTATGGTACTTTAGAACTAAATTTCTTCTTGCATTTTTGTATCATTAGTACTATAATCAGAATTGTAAATAGAAACCCCTTCATGATTCTATTTGCACCCTTATGTATTATTTATTTATACTCCCCTCATGAGAGCCACCAGCTTCCCCCTGGTGGCTCTTTACGTTGGAACTATTCAGAGCTGATAAATATAACCGAAATAACCGTCAGATGCCAACATCTGTAAAGGTACTTCGGTCATATTATTTATTTGCAGATTGCGCAACTCTGAATCGTTGTTTTATATAGTCTCTAATTGAGCCAATCCCGGAATAATTTCACCAGAAACAATACTACCACAATGGGAACCAATACCGGTGCCAGGAAAGACAATACAGAAAATACCGCGCTGAAGATCAACGCTACGACCAGGATTCCAAGGATCAGCCACACCCAGCCCGGAAGCTTCGAAAGCGCATTTGTCACTTTGTTCTGATGTTTCCCATATCCGTTCTCCGCATCCTCTGCATAGCTGTGGTGCGGATTCTGTCCTGCTGCTTCCCGGTACTCTCCGTTGCCATAGACCGTATTGCGGTATCCGGAGCGGTTGTCGCCGCCGTTGGTCTGAATGATCGTACGGGCAATCAGTCTCGGATCTCCCAGGCTCTCCAAGACTTCCTCTTCCGTCCTGCCTTTGCGGATCTCCGTATTTATATAATCTTCATAATAATTCACATTATCCTTAACCAGGCCGGGAGAGACACGCCCATTCAATGCCATCCGCAGTCGATCCACAAATTCCTGTTTGTTCATACTTTCACGTTTTCCTCCATTTACACCATCATTTTAGCATGACATAAGTACTACGTAAATATACGGAGTGGGAAGTATTTCTAAAACTTTTCTAAAATAGCAATACAAAAACCCCGGAGACATCATCTCCGGGGCCTTAGATGTACGTGACAGGATTCGAACCCACGACCTTCTGGTCCGTAGCCAGACGCTCTATCCAGCTGAGCTACACGTACATTTACAGGTTTTCGCCTGCAACAGTATGTATTGTAACTGCTGCAGGCGAAAATGTCAATAGAATTTTTCAATTTTTTCAAACAATTTTATTTTCTGCCTGTTTTTCCGCTGCCGGTACAACTTTTATGTCGTATTTTTCCAGGATAGCCTGCTTAAATTCTTCGTAATTGTCCTCGTCATCATAGCAGGCATATTCGATCTCCAGCGGTTCTTCCGTCTTCATCAGAAGCATTCCCAAAAGAGACTTTGCATCCATTGCCGTCTTCTGAATACGGATATCGATTGCATCATCGAATTCATTACAGGTATCTACAAAATGTCTGATATCGTCTTCCGAATGGAAGGTAATATATAACTTTTCTTTCATCCTCTGTTCCCCCACCTATCCTGATTACAGAAATATGTTACCTTAACAGTTTTCTCGGTTGTCTTTCGTTTATACCATGTCAGCGTGCTGCCAGCGCCTGTGCGATATCCTCACGCATATCCAGTACGGCTGCACGGGATGCATCCGCATAATTCTGCTCGCCGAACTGTACGTACTTCTCCTGCTGGTATGCAGCAATGATGCCACGGGAAGAGTTGATGATGGCACCCAGACCGTCCTCATTGAAGAAGTGTACCAGATCTGCGCCCTTACCGCCCTGTGCACCGTAACCGGGTACCAGGATAAATGCCTTGGGCATCACTTTACGCAGTACCTTGCCCTGCTCCGGATAGGTTGCTCCTACGACAGCACCTACATAACTGTAGGAATCACCCATGCAGTCAGCTCCCCAGGCAGCTACCTTTTCTCCTACCAGTTCATACAGAGGTCTGCCATTCACCAGCTGATCCTGGAACTCGCCGCTGCTGGGATTGGAAGTTTTCACCAATACGAAAATGCCCTTCTTCTCTTCCTTGCAGATCTTCACAAAAGGATTCACACCGTCAGATCCCAGATAAGGATTCACGGTCACAAAATCCTCATCAAAACCGTAATAGTTCTTGCTGCCTACCTGTACTTTGCCCAGATGGCCTACCGCATATGCTTCGGAAGTGGAACCGATATCGCCACGCTTGATGTCGCCGATGACAATCAGTCCTTTTTCCTTACAATAATCTACCGTCTTCTTAAATGCCACCATGCCGGGAATGCCGAACTGCTCATACATTGCCACCTGAGGCTTCACAGCGGGCACCAGATCATAAATAGCATCCACAATCCCCTTATTATACTGCCAGATGGCCTCCGCAGCGCCTTCCAGTGTCTCACCGTATTCGGCGAATGCTGCTTTCTTAATATATTCCGGCACGAATTTCATCATAGGATCCAGTCCTACCACGATCGGTGCGTTGGTTTCTTTGATGCGGGTGATCAGTTTGTTGATCATTTTTCCTCCGTTCTGTCATAACCTCTTGTCATGACCTCATTTATTTTGAATCGATCATCCTGTACTCGCCGGATGACCGCAGAAAAAGGCACCGCCTTCGGACGATGCCTCTTAAGCTGTTTCTATTCTACCCCAACTAATGTCAGTTGGTCAACGTACTTCTTGATATTTGAAGCATTTACATACTTTTTGTGACCGTCGCCGTTTACGACCACCAGCGTCGGGGCCTGCATCACGCCATAGCGTCTTGCCAGTTCTATGTTCTCCTCCGCATCAATGGTCACGCAGGGTACATTTTTCAGGTATTCCTTTACCAGTTTGCAGTTGGGACAGGTCTTTGTCGTGAACAGATACCGGATGTTCTGCGGCTGCTCCACCTTTACCTCCACATCCTCTGCGAAATCGGATAAAGTCACCACACTTCTGATGGGACGTTTCAGAGAAGAATGGGTGATATCATACTCCGTTCTATTGGCATATTCCTGTAATTTACCGTCGTTCCAGTTCTGCACCGGACGATAATAACCGGTAATACGGCTGTAAACCTCCGTCTTTGCTCCGCAATGAGGACAGATCTTCACTTCCCCTGCCAGATAACCGTGTTCCTTACAGATGGAATAGGTGGGAGACAGGGTATAATATGGCAGTTTGTAATTGGAAGCTATGGTGCGCACCAGAGAAGCCGCTGCTTTCCAGTCGGGAAGCTTCTCTCCCAGAAATGCATGGAACACCGTGCCGGAAGTATACAGTGTCTGCAAATCATCCTGTATATCCAGTGCATCGAAAATATCCACGGTATAATCCACCGGCAGATGGGAGGAATTCGTATAATAAGGCGTATCTCCGGGCTTTCCTGCCGTCTTGATACCGGGCCAGCGCTTTCTGTCGTGCTTTGCCAGACGATACGTGGTGCTCTCTGCAGGTGTTGCCTCCAGATTATAAAGATCCCCGTACTGCTCCTGATAATCCGACAGACGCTCTCTCATATGGTTCAGTACTTCTTTGGTGAATTCCTGGGTTCTTGGGTCGCTCATATCCGCTCTCAGCCAGTTGGCGTTCAAGCCCACCTCGTTCATGCCGATCAGGCCGATGGTGGAGAAATGATTCTCAAAGGTTCCCAGATACCGTTTGGTATAAGGGTACAGTCCCTCGTCCAGAAGCTTCGTAATGACACCGCGCTTGATCTTCAGGGATCTGGCTGCAATGTCCATCATATGGTTCAGTCTTGCGTAAAATTCGTCCTTGTTGGCAGACAGGTAAGCGATTCTGGGCATATTGATGGTGACAACACCCACACTTCCGGTGCTCTCACCGGAACCAAAGAATCCTCCGGTCTTCTTGCGCAGTTCTCTTAAATCCAGACGCAGTCTGCAACACATGCTGCGGACATCACTGGGCTGCATGTCGGAGTTAATATAGTTGGAAAAATACGGCGTACCGTATTTGGCAGTCATCTCAAATAACAGTCTGTTGTTCTCGGTGTCAGACCAGTCAAAATCCTTTGTAATAGAGTAGGTTGGGATCGGATACTGGAAACCACGGCCGTTAGAGTCGCCCTCGATCATGGTCTCAATAAATGCCTTGTTGACCATGTCCATTTCCTTCTTGCAATCCTTGTATTTGAAATTCATCTCCTCACCGCCTACCAGTGCCGGCAGTTCCGCCAGATCATCGGGCACCGTCCAGTCCAGTGTGATATTGGAAAAAGGAGCCTGTGTGCCCCAGCGGCTGGGGGTATTGACGCCGTAAATAAATGCCTCGATGCATTTTTTTACTTCGGGGTAGCTTAAATTATCTACTTTTACAAAGGGGGCAAGATAGGTATCAAAGGATGAAAATGCCTGTGCTCCCGCCCATTCGTTCTGCATGATTCCCAGGAAATTTACCATCTGGTTGCACAGCACGGATAAGTGTCTCGCCGGTGCGGAAGTGATCTTGCCGGTGATGCCGCCCAGTCCTTCCCTGATCAGCTGCTTTAAGGACCATCCGGCGCAGTAGCCGGTCAGCATGGACAGATCGTGGATATGGATATCGGCATTGCGGTGTGCCTCTGCGATTTCTTCATCGTAGATCTCAGACAGCCAGTAATTGGCCGTCACCGCACCGGAATTGCTCAGGATCAGGCCGCCTACGGAATAGGTTACCGTAGAGTTCTCCTTCACACGCCAGTCCTCCACCTTGACATAGCTGTTGACTACATCCTTATAGTCCAGGATCGTGGACTTCATGGTACGCATCTTCTCCCGCTGCTTGCGGTACAGAATATAAGCCTTGGCCACCTCTTCATAGCCGGCCTGTCCCAGAACCCGCTCCACACTGTCCTGAATATCCTCCACGTGGATCTCGTCATTTTCCACCTTCTTCTGGAAATCTGCAGTCACCCGTAACGCAAGAAGATCAATAATGTCATTGTTGTAGCTCATCTGCGTCGCAGTAAAAGCCTTCATAATGGCATCATTGATCTTCGTCAGTGTAAAGTCCGCCTTGGAACCATCTCGTTTGATTACCTGAAACATCTTATGTACCCCCTTGACTTCGTGTCCCCATGGGCTATTGCCCGTAAAACCTATCACGGTCTATTCTACAATACTTTGTAGGGGAAGTCAATGAACGGATACTAGATATTGTGTATACATCAGTTCACCTGTCGATTTGTGCGGAGACGGCTTTACGCTTGCGTAAGGAGCCGGCTCTGTGCAAATCGACGAGGGGAGCGCCATCTCATGAGCAAAAGGTAGCTGCGCAGCAGCGGAAAGCCTCGAAGAGGCGATTTTGCGAATGGCGCGGGGTGAACGTTGCCCGGCTTTACGCCTTTTTCCACACCCTGTGGTACAGCACATACGCCACTACCGCGGTCACGCTCTCCGTGCATACGAATGCCCACCACACGCCTGTCACTCCGATCAGGCGGCTCAGCACAAATGCCGCGGGAATGATCACCGCCACATACCGCATCACAGAGATCACGAGGGAAGCCATGCCCTGTCCCAGTGCTTCCAGTGCGCCGGAGCTGGTCACCGACACTGCGGACAGGATAAATCCCAGACTGATGATATGCAGTGCCGTGATGCCGATGGTAATGGTCTCCGGGTTCTCGGTGAACAGACCGATCATTCCTCCGGGGATCAGCCAACACAGTGCTGTACCGATGGCCATGATCCCGGCCGTCAGTTCCAGCGTCAGGTGGTAGATCTGCTCCACGCGCTTCCGCTCTCCGGCTCCGTAATTGTAGCCGATCAGCGGACGGATGCCCTGGATGATACCGTTGGATGGCAGATAGATAAAGGTCTGCAGCTTATAATATACGCCCAGCACCAGCACATACGCTCCCGAATAAGCCGCCAGAATACCGTTCAGTGCGGAAATCAGCAGAGACGGCAGAGCCATGTTCAGTGTAGCCGGAATGCCGATGCCATAAGTCCTGCCGCAGATCTCTCCCTCCGGACGCAGATAACTCCTGCGCAGTTTCACCGGCAGCGGATCCGCCACATAATAGATGAGATATACCAGTAAGGTGACCACCTGACCGATTCCGGTGGCCAGCGCCGCCCCGGCGATCTCCATCCGGGGAAAAGGGCCGATACCGAAGATCAGCAGTGGATCCAGGACGATATTCGTCACAAATCCAGCGATCATGCTGACCATGGTGGCACGCATCCGTCCCACCGCCTGGAATATCTTCTCTAATGTGATGCCGCCGGTGACGATTGCGGAGAACAGGAAGACCACATTGGAATATTCCATGCCAAGTGCCCGCACCGCCTCGCTTTTCGTAAACATCCCCAGAAACCAGTTCATGCCGCCAAGAAACAGGAGCATAAGCAGCACACCGTGCAATACTCCCAATACCATTCCCTGGGTCGCCGTCTTATCCGCCTTTTCCTGATTCTGTGCTCCCAGATAGAAGGAGATCATGGCATTGGCCCCCACGCCGAAGCCCACCGCCACCGCCGTCAGCAGGTTCTGTGCCGGATAGACCAAAGACAATGCCGTCATGGCATCTTCGCTTAATTTTGCCACGAAATAGCTGTCTACAATATTATAGAGGGAATTAAATGCCATGGACAACATCATGGGAAGTGCCATAGACATGACAAGGGGAAATATCTTCTTTTCTTTCATGTAAGTCTGGTTCATTTTCTGCTCCTCATACAACAAACGCCACACAACATTTCTGCTGTGTGGCGAAAATAAGATCGGTATCCTGAAAAATCCACTCCCTTACGGGTTTTATGATCGGTTATTCATTTTGTTCCAGAGCGTATTATAGGGAAGAAATGCATTTCTGTCAAGCCTGTAGCCCCAGTATTTTTGCAAATAACTGTGTTCCTTCCTCCGCCTGATAGATATTAATGCCATCCATGTCCGTGCTGTGGTTGGCAAAGGCAGGGTACAGAAATCCCATCTCCGGTTTCCCGGCCTCGTAATCCCCGGCCACCGGACTGATGGTACTGATAAGAAACTGGTAGACCTCCTCGGACTCCCACTGGTTCTCCTTATCCTTTCCCTTGGTGGGTACATCGTAGCTGCCAAAGAAGAGATAAATGGCATAAGGATATCCCGGTTGGTATCTCTCTCCAATATATTCATAGAGGGAATACAATAATGCATCATTTTTCAGTTCGCACTGACGCAATGCCTCCAGCAGCTGCAGAACGCTGCCCGGCTTTCTGGCCCCCGGATCCAGACGGTAGTTCTTCAGATTCACATTGGTATTGGAATAGGGTACCGTCTTGGCAATGTTCAGATTTTTCTCCTTCTCGCTTCCGGACAGCTTCAGAAAATGGGTGTTAAAAGTCCCATCAATAAAGCCCTCTTCGTCCATATAGGCTCCTGCAATTCTGGAAAAGCAGTTACGGGACACCGTCATTCTTCTGGTCAGTTCCAGCATATCTTCTCTGTCTATGTGCATCCTTGATCTCTCACCTTTCCATCATGGTTCTGAATAGTTACCCATCATATATAAATGATGTCCAGGCCAAAAGCCCCCGGCTTTGATACCTATGGATTGCTTCGCGCTACGCACTACCACTTCTCCGCTTCGGTCCGTATTTTCGTATTTGACTTCATTCATAGCAGTTTGCTCTTCGTATTAGCGCTCTGACTGTCTGTATATTCCAGCATGGACAGCTTTCCATCTGTACATTCCAAAATTGCAGTTGCACAGTTGCCCATGTGCATCCTCCAGAAATCATCCACCGGGATATTCAGAACCGGATTCAGAATACTGCGGTTCACCCCGCCGTGGGCCACCACCAGCACCGTCTCATAAGTTCCTTCCAGCGGCAGCAGCACCTGTTTTACAAACTCTCCGCTTCTGGCATACAGCTGGGCAAAACTCTCCGCACCCTCGGGTGGAATATAACCGCCAGGATTCGTAAAGGGCTGACTGGTTTCGTCCTTAATGGTCCGGATATCCACCCCTTCCCAGGGGCCGAAATTCAGTTCCCGGAGTCTTTCGTCCGTCATCAGCGGGATCTTCCGGTCTCCCACAATCGTCTCCGCCGTATGTCTGGCCCGGACAAGTGGTGAACAGAAAGCGATCTCAAACGGAACCTTCCGTAATCTCTCCGCAGCCTCTGCCGCCTGGGCAAAACCCTGGGCATTCAGATCGATATCCGTCTGTCCCTGCAGCAGTCCCGCCTGATTCCATGCAGTTTCCCCGTGTCGTACCAAATAGATCTTCATATATCCGTATCCTCTGTCGTAACTTCCATCACTTGATATAAAAACTTATCACTTCCACTGTTATCCACAGTGACCTGTTTCAAAATACTACGATTTCCACCACTCTGTCAACCCACACCCGGTCTGTGTATTCCGAAAAAACAGCGGGCACCGTTCCCGGTTCCCACTGTTTTCTTCCTATTTCTCTATTTCCGCAGTCATAATGGACTTTGCCTTCGATGTCAATTCCGCACAGTACTCTCCCAGCCGCAGATACACCGGAATCTCTTCCTCCGTCCGGTTCAACAGTACCACCGTGATCCGTCCGTCCTGTTCGAAAGCTGTCACCTCGATCTTGTCCGTGTGGCGGGTCACGCCGATCCGCTGTGCTCCCGGCTTCAGGAAATGGGTGAAATGCCACAGATGTCCACAGATATTGGTCTCACGCAGTGGATGGAACATCCCCGTAGCCATTTCTATTGCTTTGGTGCAAATCGCATCAAAATAGCAGAATCAGTACAAAAAAACTTCTAAATCAAACATTTTTTGTACTGATTTTATTATTTTTCCCATTTTAGCGAAAATAAGCTCTTATAAACGGCCAAAATCACCTTTTTTTGTATTTTTTTAGCAAAAAATGGCGTTTTTAATACAAACAGAACTCACGGAGCGGCATCCCCAGCCTTGCCTTAAAATCCTCATATCCAAAATGCACCAGTTCTTCACAGGTTCCATCTTCCCGGTACACCCAGATCGCCGGGAGGGGCATTCCGTTAAAGGTATTGTTCTTACAGGTGGTATAGATTGCCATATCTCCAAACAGCAGCCTCTCTCCCGGAATGACCTCCCCGGGGAAACGGTAATCCCCGATCACATCTCCGGCAAGGCAGGTCGGTCCTGCCAGCCGCCATGTCCTGCTGTCCACACAGTCAGCGGCTTCTGCTCCGAGAACGGGCGGCAGATAGGGCATTTCAATGACATCCGGCATGTGGCAGGCAGCACTGGCATCCAGAATGGCAATCTGTGTATCTTTATTTTTCACAGTATCCAGTACCGTTGTCAGGAGATAACCGGCATTCAGGGCACAGGCCTCTCCCGGCTCCAGATATACCATGACGCCCCATTTTTCCCGGGCATGCCGGATCACTTTTTTCAGGCGCTCCAGATCATATCCGGGGCGGGTGATATGATGCCCTCCCCCCATATTCAGCCATTTCATCCCGGGAAGAAGATCCCCGAACTTTTCTTCCACAGCCTCCAGCGTCTCCTCCAGAGCATCGGAATCCTGCTCACATAAAGTATGGAAATGCAGTCCATCCGGAAGCTCTGCCAATGCCGGATCCTTTTCCAATGCCAGATCCCACTGTTCTCTGGTGGTTCCCATGCGGCTGCCCGGCGCACAGGGATCATAGATGGCATGTCCTTCCTGTGTAGAATGCTCCGGGTTGATCCGCAGTCCCACACTTTTTCCCGCAGCCTTTGTCATAGGGCCGAAAGCAGCAAGCTGCGACGGAGAATTAAATACGATATGATCTGCATATTTCAGCAGTTCCTCCATGTCCTCCGCCCGGTAAGCTGCGCAAAATACATGGACTTCCCGACCCGGCATTTCTTCCGCACCGAGTCTTGCTTCATATAAGCCGCTGGCCTCCGTTCCTGCAAGATACGGCTGTAACACCGGATACAGGTCATAATTGCTGAAAGCTTTCTGTGCCAGCAGGATACGGCAGCCGGTCTCCTGTGCCAGTTTTCCTAAGATTTCCCCATTCCTGCGCAGTGCTTTTTCATCCAGTATATAACAGGGAGTCGGAAGATCCTGAAAAGCTGCCGGGATTCTTCCTCCGGTTCCGGCAAAAGCTGCTCTGTCATCCCTGTATTCTGTTCCTGCCATCAGTCTACCAGCTCCGGGCTGCGATTTTCCCTGCGGGGCAGACCGTATTTGTCCAGTGCCTCCAGATAAGGATCCGGATCAAATTCTTCCACAGTGTAGACTCCGGGCTTATTCCATTTTCCGGTGAGAAGCATCAATGCTCCGCACATGGCGGGGACACCGGTGGTGTAGCTGATTGCCTGGCTCTCTACTTCTCTGTAACATTCCTGATGGTCACAGACATTGTAAATATAATAGGTCTTCGGCTTGCCATCCTTCGTTCCCGTGAAAATACATCCGATGTTGGTCTTGCCTTTGGTGCGGGGGCCGAGGCTTGCAGGATCCGGAAGCAGTGCCTTCAAAAACTGAATCGGAACGATCTCCTGCCCCTGAAAAACGATGGGTGTTGTAGACAGCATTCCCACATCTTCCAGACATCTCATATGATCCAGATAGCTCTGTCCGAAGGTCATGAAGAAACGGATTCTTTTTACCCCAGGGATATTCTTCGCCAGAGACTCTATTTCTTCATGATGCAGCAGATACATATCCTTCTGCCCCACCTGGTCAAAATCATACTCTCTCTTAATGCTCATGGCAGGGATCTCCACCCAGTGGCCATTTTCCCAGTAGCTGCCCGGCGCGGATACCTCCCGCAGATTGATCTCCGGGTTAAAATTAGTAGCAAACGCATATCCGTGATCACCACCATTACAGTCCAGAATATCGATCGTATCAATGGTATCAAATTCATGTTTTGCGGCATACGCACAGTAAGCCTGGGTCACACCGGGGTCGAAGCCGCTTCCTAAAAGCGCCGTAAGTCCCGCCTCCTCAAATTTCTTTTTATAAGCCCACTGCCAGGAGTAGTCAAAATAGGCGGAAAATCCTTCTTCCTTACAGCGTTTTTCATAGATGGCGCGCCACGCGGGATCCTCTGTATCCTCCGGCTCATAATTGGCGGTATCCATATAATTGACGCCACAAGCAAGGCAGGCATCCATAATGGTAAGGTCCTGATAAGGAAGCGCAATGTTCATTACCAGCTCCGGCCGGTATTCCCGGATCAGTGCGATCACCTGGTCCACATCATCCGCATCCACCTGTGCCGTGGTAATGACAGTCTGCGTCTTTCCTGCCAGCTTCTGTGCCAGCGCATCACACTTTTCCTTCGTCCGGCTGGCAATACACAATTCCGTGAATACCTCACTTACCTGACAACATTTCTGAATTGCTACACCGGCTACACCGCCGCAGCCGATCACTAATACTCTGCTCATCTTCTTTCCTCCGTTTTTCTTTTTTATTTCCACTTTTCAATTTATCTGTTAGCTGCAAGAGCAAGCAGCAGCTCCCTTAACACCTTACATGCCATAGCGGTAGATGTTCCGCTCTGGTCCAGCATCGGTGCCAGTTCATTCACATCCGCACCGACGATATTCAGTTTTGCTGTTTTGCCGATGGCATCTGTCATCTGGACAAAGCTTACTCCTCCCGCCTCCGGTGTTCCTGTTCCCGGAAAACAGGACGGATCCAAACAATCCAGGTCGATGGTCAGATATACCGGTGTATGGTTCCTCTCCAATTCCTCCGCAAGCTCGCCCAGCCCCGTAAAATCAAATTTCTGCATCTGGGTGTGTTCTGCCGCAAAATAAAATTCCTCTCTGTCCCCACTGCGGATACAGAACTGATGGATTCTTCCATCCCCCAGAATATCATGGCATCTGCGGATCACACAGGCATGACTGAGTGCTGCTCCCAGATAATCCTGTCTGAGGTCTGCATGGGCATCAAAATGAATGATATGCATTCCGGGATATTTTTTGGCTGCTGCCCTGACGGCGCCAAGCGTTACCAGATGTTCACCGCCCAATAAAACCGGCAGTTTGCCATCCTGCAGGATCTCCGCAGCTCTTGCTTCTATGTCTGCCAGCGCCGCCTCACTGCTTCCAAAACATAGTTCCAGATCTCCGCTGTCAAATATTGCATAGTCTGTCAGATCCCGGTCCTGATAAGGACTGTATGTCTCCAGTCCGAAGCTTTCATGCCTCATGGCGGAAGGTCCGAATCTTGCTCCCGGGCGAAAGCTTGTGGTGGAATCATACGGTGCCCCGTACAGGACAATATCCGCAGAGGTGTAATCACTGTCACAGCCGATAAAATTTTCTACATTTCTCTCTATCATTGCGATCATGCCGCCTTCCCATCTGTTTTATATAGTGCTTACTCTACTTCCCTGAGCATCTCTTCCAGAAATGCCGGCAGATAAAATGCACCTTTATGAAGTCTCGTCGTGTAATAGCGCGTTCTCATATTCAGGGCATTCCATGCCACAGGGTCAAGATCGTCCACCGGATGATATTTTTTGCTGGCAAATCCAAACAGCCAGTATCCTGCCGCAAAAGTAGGAATATGTGCCTGATAGACGCGGCTGATGGGAAATGTGCTGGCGATCCTTTTATGACTGCGCTGCATGGCTCCTGCATCCTCTGCATAAAAAGGGCTTCCCTGCTGATTGACCATGATCCCGTCCGGCTTCAGGGCATTATAACAATTCCCGTAAAATTCCCTGGTGAACAATCCTTCCGAAGGGCCAAAAGGATCGGAAGAATCCACAATGATCAGATCGTATTTCGTCTCGCAGCGTCTGATAAATTTCAGTGCATTTTCAAAATGGATCTGTACTCTGCGGTCATCCATCCGGCAGGCATTTCCCGGCAGATACGCACGACACGCTTCCACTACCAGCGGATCCATCTCTACAAGATCAATATTTTCCACACGGTCATAGCGGGTCAGTTCCCGCACTACGCCACCGTCTCCGGCACCGATCACCAGAATATCTTTCGCGTCTTTATGGACTGCCATGGGCACATGGGTGATCATTTCGTCATAGATAAATTCATCCCGTTCCGTCAGCATGACATTGCCATCCAGCGTAAGAACCCTTCCGAATTCCGGCGTCTCAAAAATGTCGATCCTCTGATAATCACTTTGTTTGGAATACAGATGTTTCTCCACACGAAGACTGTGTTTTACATTGGGAGTATGAAACTCCGAAAACCACATTTCCATTTTTATCTCCATTCTTGCGCACGTTCTTTGCGCATATCGAGTTTGTGTCAAGTGCGCGCAGACACAAATCTCGTGATTGAAAAATTCTATTTTTCAATCTTTGCCCTCCTTTTTACTCTGCCAGCACATTCAGGTGCAGGATCTCAGGATCTTCCGGTCCGGTCATGCTGCATCCCTTGGCTTTCGCGTATTCGATATAATCAAGAATTTCTCCCGTGATCCTCTCTCCGGGTGCCAGAATGGGGATTCCCGGAGGATAGCACATCACGAACTCACAGCATACTTTTCCCTTGGTTTCCCGTAACGGCAGACTGCATTTATTCGCATAAAACGCATCCTGCGGACTGGCAACCACCTCCGGATCAATATATTCCTGGTTCAGCAATCCGCTTCCGTCCGTCTGATAGCGGCGCTTGATCTCCGCAAGTGCACTCACCAGACGCTCCACTTCCTGAGAGCGATCACCGATGGACAGATACGCCAGAATATTTCCGATATCACCGAATTCGATCTGAATGTCATACTCATCTCTGAGAATGTCATATACTTCAATTCCCGCCAGTCCGATATCCCGTGTATGTACACTCAGCTTGGTAATATCGAAGTCAAACACAGAGTCTCCGTTGACCAGTTCCTTTCCAAAGGCATAATATCCTCCGATCTCATTGATCTCTTCTCTGGCATATTCCGCCATATCCGCCACTTGATGAAATATCTGTCTGCCCCGCAGTGCCAGATTTCTTCTGGAAATATCCAGACTGGACATCAGCAGGTAGCTTCCCGACGTCGTCTGTGTCAGATTAATGATCTGGCGTACATAACCCGCATGAACATTCGGTCCTGTCAGAAGGAGGCTGGACTGTGTCAGGCTTCCTCCGCTCTTATGCATGGATACCGATGCCATGTCCGCCCCTGCCGCCATGGCAGATACCGGCAGTCCTCCTCCGAAATAGAAATGCGTTCCGTGTGCTTCGTCTGCCAGACAGAGCATCCCGGCATCATGCGCCATTTTTACGATAGCCCGCAGATCGCTGCAGATTCCGTAATAGGTCGGATTGTTGACCAGTACCGCTACCGCCTTCGGATGCTCCGCGATTGCCTTTGCCACCTGCTCTCTCTTCATTCCCAGCGAAATTCCCAGTCTTTGATCCACCTCAGGATTTACATAGACCGGAATTGCCCCGCACAATACCAGTGCATTCAACACACTGCGGTGGACATTACGTGGCAGGATGATCTCATCCCCCCGTTTGCAGGCAGTCAGCACCATACTCTGTACCGAGCTGGTAGTGCCTCCCACCATAAGAAAAGCATGTGCCGCTCCAAATGCATCTGCTGCCAGCTCTTCCGCTTCCCGGATGACGGATACCGGATGGCACAGATTGTCTAGCGGCTTCATGCTGTTGACATCCACGCCCACACATTGTTCCCCCAGGAATTTCGTCAGTTCAGGATTGCCCCGGCCTCTCTTGTGTCCCGGCACATCAAAAGGTACGACTCTCATGCGCCGAAAGTTTTCCAGTGCTTCATGGATCGGAGCCCTGCGCTGATCCATATGGGTATGCTTCTCGCTCATATCCCATTCCTCCCTATGTTATCAAAAATATCGCAGTCCGTTCTGTCACCATGCCATTTTCCACAAATCGAGCAGGCTCATCGTATACACAAAAAACAGGCTGCGCATTTGCACAACCTGTTCATCTTCTCAATTCGTCTTTCTGTCCTTACAGAATCAGCGTTTTCTCTGGAAATATCATCTGCTGCGGAATTACGCAATACATCCCTGCGGGTGTATTCAAAATTTCTGCTTTTATTCCATTGATTTTCCATTGCTTCTTTGCATTTATTTTGAAAAGATATTCGTGTCAGAGTCTATTTAGCAATTATACTTTTACTACTCTTATTGACCGTTTCACAAGTTTGCGCATAACGCATTGCGGTTATAAAGGAACCAACTTATAAAATTTGAGCTTCTAACTCAATCAATAAGGCAACCCGTGGCTGCCACTTAATAAAACAATTGCTTTGAAAAGACCTTCACACATCCTGTCTCTCAAAATCGATTTATTTTAACATTCCTATAATTATTTTGTCAATTACTTTTGATCAGTTTCTCATTTTTCTTGCCATTTTTTCAACAACAAAACCAAAGGCGTTCCGCACTCCGGGACCGGCGAAGAAGATCTGCCAGCACAGTGCCATGGGGAAGTTCTGAACGGTCTTCTGTAACCACAGGGCGATGATCTGATTGCCGGGATGCATGAAGAGGCAGGTGGCGATAAAACTCATCACCGGGCACATCAGGCATACGATCATGGAAGAGATTGCAAGTGTGATAAAAATAGGCTTATCCTCCGGGGATACCATGCGGAATGCCAGCTTCCGGGACAGCTTTTCCACGACAAAGTACTCCAGAATACAGGCGATGGGCCACATGATGGGAATCTCGTGAAACGCTAACAGGAAGATCTCGTTGGTCATTCCTCCCTTGTCCAGTGCGATGTTGTAGCAGACCATGGCGTACACCATAACGAACGCCATGATCAGGGTGAAAATAATATTCTGTAATTTTGTTTTCGGCATAATTGGATGCCCTCCTTTTCTAAAAATGAGCGCAAAAAGACACATGTGTGTTGTTCGTTAATCAGTGAGCAGTGCGCACATGTGTCGTTTCCAATTCTTACCTAAAGTCTTTATGCTGTTTTACTATTTTTGCAACGGTGAGATTTTATCACAGAGTTCCATTCAAAGTCAATACAGTATTTTCCAAATTTCTCTACCGGATCCAGCCCTCCAGCCATTCTGCTGCTTCCTCTGTAGGAATTCCCTCTTCCTCATAAATGGAATAGGAGAATCCATCCTTCTGCCACAGGATCAGGTATACCCGGTCCGCATCCCCTTTCAGGGTCACTTGGATGCCGTTTGCTTCCTCTTCCTGCACCCGGTCGAACTCCAAATAGACACCGGAGTTATCTTCCTCTCCCATAGACTTACGGTAATCCAGTCGCTCCTCTGCTGCTCCGTAGTACCGGATCTCTGCCAGTCCATCTCCCAGATACATGTAGTATGTCTCCTGTGCATCAAATGGAATCTGCTCCAAATCTTCCATTGCAAATCCCGCCGCCTCGGAAAGCGCTTCTGCGGAGGAGCATTCCTGCATTCCCCACTGGGAACCGCTTACCAGTTCTTCGGTACCTATTTCATTCCCCGGTCCTGCGGATTCCTGTCCATTGCCGCTCCATAACCTGGGCAGTGCTGCCGCCCCCACCAGCAAAAGCGCCAGGCAGGCTGCAGTCAGACTGTATTTCTGCCATTGATAAAAACGAGTTTTTCTTTTCCCGGAGGACTCTTTCTGTATATCTGTTTTTGCGATATTTTGCAGGATACGATCACGCATTTCGTCCGTCACCTGAATCTCTTCCATGATCTCATCATAAGATTTACTCAAAATCGTATGCCTCCTTCAAAATATTTTTCAATTGCTCCCGTCCCCGCCGCAGATCCGAACGGACACTGCTTTCCTTTCGGTCAAGGATGCGGGCGATCTGGGCTGTGGAGCAGCCCTCGTAGTAAAACAGATGGATGGCCGCCCGATAATTTTGCGGAAGCTGCTTCACGGCTTCCCAGACGAAGGACAGATCCTGTCTCTCCTTCGCCACCAGCGTCTCTTCCAGTTTGTCTGTCTTTCTGAGGCGGTTGTAGTCAATCCGGTTCTTGCTTAAGTTTGCTGCCACCTTTAAAAGCCATGCCTTTTCGTGGACCGGTCCTGCAAAATCGGGAGCTGTCTGAAGATATTTGATCAGGGTCTCCTGTAAAATATCCTCTGCATCACTCTGATTATGCAGATAGGAATATGACAGCCGCAATATCATATTTCCATATTGATCCAACAATCGGGAGGCCGTTTCGTTCGTATCCTCTTTTGTATCCGGGAAGTCGATCACTTCCGCTTTATTCGCTGCTCTTACAGCTGCCTGCTCCTTCACATATTGCAAGGCATCCTGAAAAAGCTGTATTCTCGCAGGAACCACTGTCCGGAGCTTCTCCTGCAACAGGCATCCGATATCATTTATCTTGTAACTTTTTCCGGCTGGGTAAAAAGAATTTCCAACCGTCAGACAATAGCCATCCATGTCTGTCCTCCTGCTTCTTTTACTTTTACTGCACCTGTGCAGCCAGTGCTGTGATTGTCTCCTCATCCATACCGGAATTACTCTCCGGATCTGCGACGCCATCGTTGTGCTGTGTATAAGCATAGACACCGATAGAATAACTATAGCCGCCTTCGCTCCACACTGCAACCATTACCTTGCCATTGTTGCCCCGCAGGGTAACTTCTTTGTCTCCGACTGTCACGGTCTTTTCCTCGGAATATGCATTGTAGTCTCCGCTGCATTCCTCTTCTCCCACTGCCTTACGAATACAGACCTGATCATCTCCGTGGAGATACAGCACCTGGATCATATCATTCTCCTTGGCAGTGATGGCTCTCTCTTCATACCCATCCACACTGTCGGGAACGATGATATCGAAGCCTGCCAGTGCCGCCGCATCCGCAAGAGTCTCACAGTCCACAAACGGATTGGGAATCTGAGTGTTATCACCGATCAGAATATCCTCCGTCATTGTCGTGGTTGCACCGTCCGTAGGGATCTTTTCTTCACTCTCTGCTACAGTCTGTCCGGCATTCTCCGCTCCGATCGTTTTCTCTTCTTTGTCGTCGCAGGCTGCCATGCTGAGCATCGTTGCTGCGCACAGGATCATCAGGGTTACTTTCTTAGTTACATTATTCTTTCTCATTTTGTTTTCCTCTCTTTCGTTCCGGCTTTTTTGCCGTTCTATCTTAGATACAGATGAGAGAGGAAAAATGTTGCAGGTTTTAAATTTTTTTCTATCAGTTCTTCTTCGAAATTTATAGCTTCAGCATTTTCCATATTCCGCAGAGCTTCCGTATATCTATAAAATTCTTCAGCGGTCACTTCCACTCCTTCCACTTCATAATAATCATGTTCCATGTATGCCAATCTCTCTTCCTCATAAGTTCCCTTATCAAAGTGTATCCGGTAAAATCCGCCTATATCAGCTGCGCTTGAAGTATTATAAACACCATTGATAAGAATTCCTTTCATGCCTCTATAAGGAAACTGATAACTGTATACCTCTCCTTCCTGATAATCAAGCACCTGCGTCGTTTCAGGCATACAGCCGGTAAGTATCATTTTCCTGATAAAATAAAAAGAACCGACCGACGTTTTACTGTCTGCCGATTCTATCTATAATTAGTCCTCTTGATCTTCTAGCCTTTGTTCAATATTAAACCGTTCACGCTCAATTTCTTTTTTCAGTTCTTCCTCTGTCGGCATATATAATTTGTATTTCGAAGCATATAAATGCTCATTCTCATTCAGAATGGAATACTTAACCATTGTTTCATTCTTTTCGGAGCAAAGAACAATACCAATCGTAGGATTATCACCTTCCGTTTTGATGTTTTCTTCAAAGTATTTTACATAAAAATCAATCTGACCTATATCCTGATATGTGAGTTTGTGTGTTTTCAAATCAATTAAAACAAAACACTTTAGAATGTAATTGTAGAATACCAGGTCAATATAATAATGATCCCCATCTATGGTAATTCTCTTTTGCCTTGCCACGAAGCAAAAGCCTTTTCCCAATTCGAGCAAAAAATTCTGCAAGTTATCAATCAATCCCTGTTCCAAATCATGCTCCAAATATGCTTTGTTTTCCTCCAGACCTAAAAACTCTAAAATATACGGATCTTTTATTAAATGCTTTGGTTCCGTATCAGGCTGCATTTTCTGGATTTCTCCCTTCACTTCTGCCTTTTTGCTCTCACTGGTAGCCAGTATTCTTTCATAGTAAAATGAGTTTATCTGTCGCTCTAACTGTCGTACACTCCAAGCACACTCTACACATTCTTTTTGATAATACTCTCTTTTTTCAGGTTCCTTTATTCGCATAAGCAATCTGTAATGTGACCAACTCAATTCGGAACACACCATGTTCCATTTTGAATAAACCTCATAAAACTGACGCATATTACGAAGATTTCTTTCATCAAATCCTTGTCCAAATTCTCCACTTAACTTTGCCGATACGAACTTTATCAGTTGTTTTCCATAATTAGAGCCTGCACCATTCGTTGCATCATGCAACTGTTTTCCTATTGCCCAATAGGCGGACACCATAGCAAAATTAACTGTTGTTGCGACTTTTTCTCGTGCTTCTAATATTGCATTTCGAATATTTTCAAACTCTGGGAATTTATCTATATCATTTGTTATTATCTCATTATTTTCCTTCATTGATACCTCCCAAATAGTACATTTCAAAAGCGGAACACACTGTGTTCCATTTCTAACATTGGAATATATGTATTAAAATTATACCCTACACTCACCATTTTCTCAATCAATTTTGTCTTTCCTACATCTCTTCTGTTGCTTCCAAGAAAACTCAACTCATAGATAGAGGTCATCATAAGGATACGGCATACGTCTCTGTGAACCGTTTTTTGATAAAGTGAAAGGTGTATTTCGATAAATCGACGGATAAAACGCAAACGGGACTGTCCTTTCGAACAGTCCCTGAAGAGAAAAAGAGAAACCAAAATAGTTTTGGATAAAAGCAATTTAATTCTGAACGTTGAATGCGCCCATGCCGGGATATACGGCTGCTGCACCCAGTTCTTCTTCGATACGGAGCAACTGGTTGTATTTTGCCACACGCTCGGTTCTACTGGGAGCACCGGTCTTGATCTGACAGGTGTTCAGCGCCACTGCCAGGTCTGCAATGGTGGTATCCTCGGTCTCACCGGAACGATGAGAGGAGATAGCGGTATAGCCGGCCTTGTGTGCCATCTTGATGGCTTCCAGCGTCTCGGATACGGATCCGATCTGGTTCAGCTTGATCAGGATGGAGTTACCACAGCCAAGGGAGATTCCCTTTGCCAGTCTCTCGGTATTGGTTACGAAGAGGTCATCGCCGACTAACTGTACCTTGTCGCCCAGTTCTGCGGTCAGCTTCTTCCAGCCTTCCCAGTCTTCCTCATCCAGTGCATCTTCTATCGAAATGATGGGATATTTCTCCACCAGTTTCTTCCAGTGTGCGATCAGTTCTTCGGAAGTAAATACGGTGCCTGCCTTGGGCAGCTTGTATTCGCCCACCTTGCCGGTCTTCCATTCGCTGGAAGCGGCATCCATTGCGATCTTGAAGTCCTTGCCGGGCTCATAACCGGCTTTCTTCACTGCCTCTAAGATCGTCTCGATAGCTTCTTCGTCAGACTTTAATGCCGGTGCGAAGCCACCTTCATCACCTACGGAAGTAGCCAGTCCTCTGTCCTTCAGGATAGAAGCCAGTGCATGGAATACTTCAGCGCACCATCTTAAGCATTCCTTGAAGGAAGGAGCGCCTACGGGCATGATCATGAATTCCTGTACATCCAGTCCGGAGGACAGTGCATGGCAGCCACCGTTGATAATGTTCATCATGGGAACCGGAAGTCTGTTGCCGGAGATACCACCCAGGAAACGGTACAGAGGAATATCCAGAGAAATCGCTGCGGCTCTTGCGCTGGCAATGGATACTGCCAGGATCGCATTGGCACCCAGTCTGGACTTATCCTTGGTTCCGTCTGCATCGATCATTGCCTTATCAATGGCATAAATATCAGAAGCATCCATGCCCTGTAAAGTCTCGTTGATCACAGTATTGATATTTTCCACAGCCTTCTGTACGCCCTTACCCAGATATCTGCTCTTGTCTCCGTCTCTCAGTTCCAGTGCCTCGAATTCACCGGTGGATGCTCCGCTGGGAGCCATACCGCGGCCGATAGTACCGTCTGCCAGAGTTACCTCTGCCTCTACGGTAGGATTGCCTCTGGAATCCAGAATCTCACGTCCAATGACTTTTTCAATCTCTAAATAGTTCATTTCGTTCTTCTCCTTTATCCTCTATTTTAAACCTTTTATTTCCAAACCTTCTCTTTCGTGAATCCCTCATCCCTGTGTATAAGGGCTGAAAAACTCCTCCCGGAAGATGACCTCCCGGCAGTCCGCGGATTCAGCAGCTCCGTTTCCCCTGAGGAGTTTCACATGATTCACTCATTAGTTAGTTGCACCTAACTCTTGGATTATTATATCCGGCTTTCTGAAAAATAGCAATAGGTGTTAATGAGAGGATTTCTCAATGGATATTTTTCGGATATTTAGATAAAATAAATTTTGTAATTACCTTTCTATTATTTTCCTCGATTTCTAAATTCATATTCCTTTAAAACTAAAATATAGTAAAATAGAATTTATCAAATCTTGAAAGAAAACATTTAAATAGCTGCATCTGCAGCAGAATGCGAGGCATTATGAGGAGTTTCGGTGAAATTCTGGCATCCCTGCGGGAAGAACGGGGGATCTATCAGAAAGAACTGGCTGCCATACTGAAAGTATCCGTTGGCACCATCTCGAACTATGAGAACAATATCCACTTTCCGGATCAGGAAGCATTATTACAACTGGCGGACTATTTCGGAGTCACGACCGATTATCTGTTGGGCCGCACTCCTTACCGCTATCCTCTGGAGACACTGCACGAGGAATGTGCTCCCAATGTCACGATCTCCGATCTGTTGGAGACCATTCGACGTTTTAATGCGCAGAATATTGCCTCTTTACTGGATTATCTGGATCTGCTGGAATTAAGACAAGTGGCAGAGTCCCCTCAGGAGAGCTCTGCCACGAATCAACCACTGTAATTCTGTTTTATTATCTGGTAGACAGAAAAACCTGCTCCCGGATGGCCGTCTGGTCATCCGGGTAATTTTGTAAATAGGTCTTTAACAAAACTGCCGCCTTCTGGTATTCCTCCAGATATTCATATGCCACGATCTCATTAAAGGACAGGGTCTGCATCAGTTCATTGCCTTCGATCTGTTTTCCTGCCTGAAATGCATCCAAAGCCTTCTGATATTCCTTCTTCGCCATCTCACACAAGCCCAGTTGATTATAGATTTCTGCGTTCGATCCCTGCTTTGACAAATAATTATTGTAGACATTGGATGCATAATTATAGTCACCGGTAGCCTCATAGGATCTGCCCAGATAGAGATAGCTGTCCGCGCCACCTTTATCCTTCGCCTCCTCCAGGGCAAGATACGCTTTCTGGTATTCTCCCAGATAATAGTAGATTCTTCCGCTGTCATAAGCATCCAGCTGTTTGGCCGTATCCAGTACATTCTGCAGATATTCCTGCCCTGCCTCCCGGTAGCCGTGCTCTGCCAGGACTTCATAGATATCGATCAGTCTGTCATAATTTTTCGGATCCATGGAGATCACCCGGTCGAAATCGACCTTGGCACTCTCATAGTCTCCCAGCTCCAGTTCCACAGATCCCCGCAGAAAATAAGCATCCTTTTCCTCCGGTTTCAGTCCCAGAATCGCATCGTAGACTTTTTTCGCTTCCGCCGGCTGACCGTTCTTGGTATAGGCCGCCGCCAGATAGTAGTTCATATCATAGTCCACGTTCTGGATCCAGCCGTCACTGAGTTCCAGTGCCTGCGTAAAATATTCCACGGCCTGATCGTACTCCGTCAGCCCCATACTGGCGATTCCTCTGCCTCTTGCAAGCAGACGGCTGTCCTCACCCAGTCCTTCCGCTTCGTCAAAGGCGCTCAGTGCGCCCTGATAGTCCAGCGTCTCTACGAGCTGCATTCCTTCGTTGATCTTTGTTGTATCACTGCCGCAGCCTGTCAGCATGCTTATTGTCAGACAGCAGACTCCTGCTGCCGCTATTTTCCTGTGTATTTTTCCCATGCTTTCCTCCACGGTCCCGTCTGTGCATTGCCTGTTCCTATTTATTGCTTCCGTCCAGCTGTGAGGTGCAATGAGGACATCTTGTAGCATCGATGGCGATCTCACTCTTGCAGAACGGACATTTCTTCGTCGTAGGTGCAGCCGGGGTCTCTTCCTTGTGATGCAGGGTATCTCCCAGCTTATTGATGAATTTTACCAGACAGAAAATAACAAATGCCGTGATCAGGAAATTGAGAACTGCGGTAATAAAATTACCGTACATCAATACCGGTGCGGTATCACTGCTTCCCAGCTTTACATATAAATTGGAAAAATCCGTGCCTCCGAAGATTGCCAGGATCGGTGTCAGAATATCCTGATTCAGAGAAGTAACGATAGCGGTAAATGCTCCGCCGACGATCACGCCGACTGCCATATCCATTACATTTCCCCTCAGAACAAACTTTTTAAACTCCTGAATGAACCCGCTTTTCTTGCTCATTTTTCTCTTCCTTCCTCTTATGGTATTGCAGTTCGACCTGCGCCATTCACAAAGTCGCGCTATTAAATTTTATTCTAGCATACCCCCCTTGAAACCTCAATAGGAAATGGGGTATACTCTTTTAGGAATATAATGCAGGGGAAACCTTATTTTTCCGGAAAGGATCACGTCATGCAGCGGATCAACGAAGACATTAAGACCGGCAATTTCAAACAGATCTACCTGCTCTACGGAGAGGAACGTTATCTGAAAAACCAGTACACGACCCGTCTGCGCAAGGCTCTGTGTCAGGACGGCGACGAGATGAACACCCATTTCTATCAGGGGAAGGATTTCTCTCTGGGAGAAGTCATCGATCTGGCAGAAACGCTGCCTTTTCTTGCGGAGCGCCGGGTCATGTTCTTCAAGGACACCGGACTCTTCAAATCCGGTGGAGAAAAGCTGGCAGAATATCTGGCAAGCCCCAATGACACCACCTTTTTCGTGTTCACGGAGAGTGAGGTGGATAAGCGCAGCAAGCTCTACAAAGCCGTACAGTCCAAAGGCTATGCGGCAGAGTTCACCGTACAGGATGAGAACTCCCTGAAACGCTGGATTGCCGGTATTTTAGGCAAAGAAGGGAAAAAAATCTCCGAGAACACCGCACAGCTTTTGCTCTCCAAGACCGGCACGGACATGGAAAATATCCAGATGGAACTGGAAAAGCTGATCTGTTACTGTCTGGACCGGGATGTGGTCACTGCGGAGGATGTGGAAGCCGTCTGCACCACCCGCATCACCAATCATATCTTCGACATGGTGAATGCCATCGCGGAAAAACAGCCACAGAAAGCATTGCAGCTTTACTATGATCTGCTGGCGCTGAAGGAACCGCCCATGCGGGTGCTGTTCCTGATTGCCAGACAGTGTAACCTCCTGCTCCAGACCAAGGAATTAAAAAGCCGCGGTCACGACAACAAGACCATTGCCTCCAAGATCGGCGTGCCGCCCTTCGCCGCCGGAAAATATGTGGCGCAGGCCTCCCACTTCAAGTCTTCCGTACTGAAAAATGCGGTCAAGCAGTGCGTGGAGACTGAAGAAGCCGTGAAATCCGGACGGATGAATGATATGATGAGTGTGGAGATATTGATTTTATCGGTATTGCCCTCATAAGCTTATAAAAAGTCCATGGACAGTTTTCCTGTTCATGGACTTTTTGTCTGCATTCCTGTTTTATATATTTACCTTCATGGTGATCGTCTTTTGCAGGGAGACCTGTGAAGCCTTAAGTTTTTTGGGATATACGTCCTTGTACCGGTAGATGCTCAGGATAATTCCCACCAGTGCATAGCACAGTAATATATTATTTCTGCCAACAGATAAGAACGGCAGGAACGTTGTCGTCAGCGGAACCCAACCAAAAATTCCTGCGAGGTTCAGGGAAATATTTAATAAAATGATCATTCCGCATCCGAATCCCATCACCATGCCAAGTTCATTTTTCTGTCGAACTGAAGTTCCGAACATAAACACCACCAATGCCGCCAGAAGAACGATCACAACAATTCCGGCTAACTTTCCGTAACTGTTCAAAATATAGGAAAAAACGTAATCTTTATTAAATTCCGGCAAACCTTCGAGCACATTGTTTCCGCTGTTTCCCCAAAGTAAAATGTTCTCATTAAATTTATGAAGCATGGACGTCATGTAATATGCGTTTCCGGAACGAGATAAAAAGTCCCGGATTCTTTCTTCCTGATACACTACCAGTATATGAAGTGCATACATTGCAGCCAGCAACAGGACAGGCAAAACCGTAAAAAGCATCCACATACCGATAATCGTCTTTTTCACAGGCACTTTCAACCAGCCCTTCCAAATAGCCACCGTAAGTTCTATCAGCATACTGACCATCATGATGACGGCAACACCGAGGCATGGAATCCAAAACGTAATGAAAACCGGAAGAACCAGCCATAGGAGTGCTTTTAACAATGCCAGAGCACCACCGTTTCTGTATTTATATAAGATAGCCCCATAAATCGGCACATAGAACATCATCAGGGAAGTAATCGACACCCGGAACATTCCAAATCCAACCCAGTTGCCGACTCCATTAATATCCACACCGAAAAAGCCAGTCAGCCGCAATCCTCCCAGAATAAGTATAAATATTCCAATAAACCTGGAGTACTTTGCAATTACCGTATAATCCAGAAAGTAGATCACACACATGAGAAGGAATCCTATCACAATACATGAGACAAACCCCTCTGTAGTATACCGATATGCTTCCTGTCTCCATGTTTCCAAATCCTGATAACCGGGCTGCAAAAGAATGGATTGCTGTATCAGAATGCCCAACAGGCTTAAAATTCCTACTATCAAAAGTAATTTCCATGCGATCTTGGGCTTATGGATCCTGTCCAGAGAAATCCCAACTTCTACCGGGTCTCCCATGTCCGCAACCGCATTTTTCTCTGCTTCCTCATAAGTCATTCCCTCGGAAAGATTGTCCTCTATCTGGCATTCCATATGGTCTCTTATCTCCTCGGCAATATATGGTCTGGCTTTTTTGCAGCGGATCTGTGACAACAGTTTTTCCAAATATGTCTCCATGCCTATACCCCCATTGCCAGAACGCTGGTTACCGCGGATTGATATTCTTCCCACTCCGCTTTCTTCGTCTCCAGTAATTTTCTGCCTTCTTTCGTAATGCTGTAATACTTTCTCGTCTTGCCCGCATATTCCTGCTCATATACCGTAAGCAGCCCCTTGGCTTCCAGACCGTGTAACAACGGATACAGCGTTCCCGCTTTCAATTCAAATACATTACAGGATTTTTTCCGCAGTGTATCGATCATTTCGTATCCGTACATATCCTTCTCCGCCAGTAATCTGAGCAAAAGCATCGTCATACTTCCCGACATCAGTGATTTATCCACAGCCATTTTTTTGCCTCCTTATATAGATAATCGATATATATCTTTGTCTATAATATATATCGGTTATCTATATATGTCAATATTTATTTTTCAATGCAATCACTAATTCATCTCGACTTCATCTACGATTTTGTATTTGTTATCCGTATCTTCTTTTCTTATAATAAACAGC
>CAKRRD010000012.1 GCA_934394815.1 uncultured Acetatifactor sp.
GAAGTCGACGCGACGAACCACCCTGCAACCGAGATCCGAAATGAAAAGGAAGCGAGCTGCACAGAGGCAGGCTACACCGGAGATACCTGTTGTACAGCATGCAGCAAGGTACTGACAAGCGGAACGGTAATCCCTGCAAAGGGACATAGCTATACGTCGGTAATTACAAAACAGCCGACGACCGCAGAGGAAGGCATCCGGACCTACACCTGCGGAAACTGCGGACACAGTTATACGGAGCCGGTGGCAAAGCTTAGTGATGGCGATTCCGGAAGCGAGGATACGGGAAATACAGACACCGGAAACACGGACACCGGAAACACGGACAGCGGAAGCGCAGACACCGGAAACACAGATACCGGAAACACAGACACCGGAAACACGGACACTGGAAATACGGACACCGGAAGCACAGGTACCGGTAGTCAAAATACAGGTAGTACCGATACGCACAACGCAGATGCAGAAGATGGCAGCCGAGACGCAAAACCTTTCCTTAAGGGAGAGAACGGCAAGGAAGGCTGGGATGTCATCTGTGAGGAGGCAAAGCAGGCTCCGGCGGGAGAGGAGATCCCGGTGGATATGAACGGAACCACTGAGGTGCCCGGCAGCCTGTTTGACCTGATCCGGGGAGAAGATGTTACCCTTGTGTTTGATATGGGCAACGGCATTACCTGGAGTGTGAACGGTCAGGACGTGACGGCAGGCGGTGTGCGTGACATTGACTTCGGTGTGAAGTATGGTGCGCAGGCAGAGGGCAACATTCCTGTCTCGGTAATAAATAAAGTTACGGGTGAGAAGTTCTATACCGGCTTAAGCCTGTCCTACGATGGCGAGTTTGGCTTCCAGGCGGTGCTTTCCCTGAACATGGATCAGAAGAATGCCGGATTGTATGCAAGTCTGTATTACTATAATGAGCAGACAGGGCAGATGGAATTCATCTGTGAGGAGCAGATCGGAGAGGACGGCAGCGTAGCGCTTACCTTCACTCATGCATCTGAGTACATTCTCGTGGTGGATGCAAAGACGGTGGAACAGGAGTCTGCGGATACGGAGACCGGAAACCTGCAGCCGGCAGACACCGGCATGGTTGCTACATCCACACAGGAAGAAACACACACAGCATGGTGGATCTTCCTCATTGGTGCAGCAGCAGCCGCAGGGGCGATCGCGGTGATCCTTGTAACCAGAAAGAGAAGATAAGAAAAGAAAGGCAAAAGGGGCACTTCATTGGAAGCGCCCCTTTTCATTATTATCAATATTATATTATCAATATTATTCTATGACCACATCGATCATAAAGATATTCTCTGTATTGGAAAACTGTGCGATCCCCCGGTGCCGTTCGGCAATCGTTGCAATGGAAGAAAGACCGATGCCGGAACCGTTTTTGCGGGTGGAGAGATACACTCCGTTTTCCTTTTTTACCCGTCCGTCGAAACGGTTGGAGGACACGATGTAAAGGCTCGTCTCATGTTTTACACAGACAGTCAGCTCGTGGTAGCGGTTCTGCGGCGGCACGCTCTGGCATCCCTGCCAGACATTTTCCAGAATATTCCCCAGAAGAGAACAAAGTTCCATATCCGTAATTGAAAAGTTCAGCTCCGACGGAAGGGCGATTTTCCAGTTCCGCCGGATCTGCGCATCATCCATCAGGGAAGCATAATAGGAAAACAGGGCGTTTAACGGAAGATTGGTACAATAATGCACAGGCTGTCGGGGAAGCTCCTCCACACATCCCAGAAGATGCTCCGTCAACTGCTCATAATTGCCGGCGGCCGCCATCTCTGCCAGAATGTGAAGCTGCTGCCGGAAGTCGTGGCGAAGTCTTGCGGACTCTGCAATGTACTGCTGCTGCGCATGATACTGGCTTTCCTGCATCTCCAGAAAGCGGATCCGCTCCGTATTCTTCGCATTGCGTATCAGATCCAGAGCCACCTGATAAAAGATAATATAAATTGTAAGAATCAGGATCAGCGCCAGGAAATGATAGCCGATGTAAAAGGAGAAAACCCGGTTTACATGCATGGTCTCATAGTACTTGGGCTGGATAATCACATTCATACAGGTAAAGATCAGGGGGATCGGAAGGGTGGCCAGCCACACGTTGGGCGAGGAAATATTGTCCACCAGAAACCCCAGAATATGCCGGAAAAACCAGAAAAACAGCAGCAGAAACAAAAAGCTGATCGCCAACTGCCACCCGTTGGCAATGATACAGGGATCCGCCAGGTATGCTGTGGGATGTATCCGGGAGTCAATGGCCACTGCAATATTTGCGGGAAAAGACATCAATGCGATGTCAAAAAGATAGATGGGGAGATCCACACTTACGGGCACTGCAGACACCCTGTGGTAGCACAGATACAGTATGGCCATTACCGGGAAAAGTATGTAATTTACGGGGATTCCGGTGATTGTCACGATCCATCCGCAAAAAGGGATCAGGAATCCCAGTGCCATAGCTATCAGCCCCGCAACTTTCATAACGGAAAACCGCAGCTTGTTTTTCAAAGGAAGAAGGGCTAGGATGGCGGCAGGGATCAGTACCGCAAATTGTACAATTTCAGAGAGAAAAGTCATGGACGCAGGCTCCTTTCCGCAGCCTCCTGATGGAGTTTGGCAAAGTCATAATTTCTCCAGATCTGAACCAGCTGTTTTTGATTGCGGAGGGTGATGGGGACCCGCATGCCATTTTGCAGCAGACATTCCTGCCCGGTAAACCCGCGCACATGATCAAGATTCACCAGAATGCCCCGGCTCACCAGGAGAAAATTGTCCCGATCCGTAAACGGAGCGGTAAAGGAGACAAAGGATTTCGATATCGGATATTCTATTCCATCCGCACTCACAATGATGGTGGAGTGCCCCTGGGAACGCAGCACACAAATATCACGGCACAGAAGATGTACCTGTACGCCGCCGGAGAGAAAGGAAAAAGAATCTTCCTGCTTCGGCAAACGCTTTAAAATATCACTGAGACATTTTACGAAATCCTCCTGCAGGATGGGCTTTAACAGATAGTCAAAAGCGTGGGTGGAAAAGGCGTCTCCCATGTGTTCCGGGCTGGTGGTGAGAAAGACCAGGAAGGAACGGGTGTCCTGTGTGCGCATCTGCCTCGCAGCCTCGATTCCCGTCATTCCGTCCATATAAATGTCCATGAACACCACATCGTAATTCATGGGAACAAAGGAGGCAAGAAATTCCTCCCCACTGGTAAATACATCTGTTGTAAAAGAAATCATTCGTTCACGGCAGAATTCGGAGAGCATGTCACCGACGCGCTTCCGTTCCTCCGCTTTATCCTCAATCAGTGCAAATCGCATTTTTATCCACTCCTGTCTTCTCCATTATAACATAGAATAAAAGTTGAGTATACTGTGGACTCCCGGCGGTTCCATACATTTTCGTAGTGTTAAAAGTATGCGAAACCGGAGGAACCAATAGTTGCATTTTCAGCATAAAAATGCGAAAATATATAGTAACGCATTCATTGCAAGGAAGTAAGGAGAAAGCTATGTATATTATCGCAGGACTGGGGAATCCCGGCAAAGAATATGAAAATACCAGACATAATATCGGGTTTGATGTCATAGACAGATTAGCAGAGGAAGAAAATATTGCCGTCATGGAGAGTAAGCATAAGGCGCTGATCGGCAAGGGCTATGTGGCAGGACAGAAGGTGATCCTGGCGAAGCCCCAGACCTTCATGAACCTGAGCGGTGAGAGCATTCGGGAGATCGTGGACTATTACAAGGTGGATGACACCGCGGAACTGATTGTGATCTCCGACGATATCAGTCTGGATGTGGGGCAGATCCGCATCCGCAAAAAAGGCAGCGCCGGCGGGCATAACGGGCTGAAGAATATCATCAAAATGTTAGGGCATGATACTTTTATCCGTGTGCGCATGGGCGTGGGAGAGAAGCCGAAGAACTTCGATCTGGCGGACTACGTGTTGGGCCATTTCCCGGCGGAGGAACGTGAAGTAATGGATGAAGCGGCAAAGACCGCCGCAGAAGCCATCCGCATGATCATCACCGAGAATGCGGACGCAGCCATGAATCATTTTAACAGTAAGAAAGCGTAATGGTTGTATAGTAAGAGGAAAATAAAATGCAGGCACTGATTGCGCCACTGAAAGAACTGGCGGAATATGACGAGATCCGGAAAGTCGTCAGGCAGGGGAAAGGCACCGTAGCCCTGTCCGGCTGTGTGGACTCCCAGAAACTTCATATGATCTACGGACTCAGCGATGGCCTGAAATACAAGGTCATCGTTACTTATAATGACTTAAAAGCCAAAGAGATCTACGAGGAATACCGGTTTTATGACAGAAATGTCATGCTCTATCCGGCTAAGGATCTGATCTTTTTCCAGGCGGATATCCACGGTAATCAGCTGGTACAGGAGCGGATCAAGACCCTGCGCAGAGTCGTGGAAGGAAAGCCTGTCACCATCGTCACCACCTATGCGGCGCTGATGACACCCCAGGTACTGTGGGAAGAAAAGGACATCATCCGCACCGAGAGGGGCGGCAGTCTGGACGAGAGCAGGCTGGCATCCAGACTGGTGGCTATGGGATATGAGAAAGCCTATCAGGTGGAAAGTCCGGGACAGTTCTCCATCCGGGGCGGCATTGTGGACATTTTTGACCTGACGGAGGAGAATCCCTACCGTATCGAACTGTGGGGAGACGAGGTGGAGTCCATCCGCAGCTTCGACATCTTAAGTCAGCGTTCCATTGAGAAGCTGGAAAGCATCACGGTCTACCCGGCCACGGAGTTCGTGCTGTCGGAGGAGCAGATCCGCAAAGGCATCGCAAGGCTTGAGAAGGAAGCTGCAAAGCAGGAAAAGACCTTCCGGGATGCCCATCAGCCGGAGGAAGCCCACAGGATCGCCACACAGGTCGGTGAATTGAAGGAACAGCTGCTGGAATTTCAGAGTAAGATCAATCTGGAAGGTTATATCCGCTATTTTTATGAAAATACCGTGACCCTGCCGGAACTGCTGTCGGATATGGCGGGACGTTCCCTGGCCTTCTATATTGATGAACCGGCGAGAGTGAAAGAGCAGGCGGATGCCATCGAACTGGAATTCCGGGAGAGCATGGAGCAGCGTGCAAGGAAGGGCTATGTACTGCCGGGACAGATGAACATTTTGTACAGTGGAGAGCAGGTAGCGGCCACTTTAGAGAAAAACGCTGTGGTGACGCTGGCCACCATGGAGACCAGGTATGGATACTTCAAGACAGAAAAGCATGTTGACATCGCCGCCAGAAATATTGCACCTTACAACAACAGCTTTGAAGCACTGGTCAAGGACCTGAAAAAATATAAAAAGAACGGCTATCGGGTACTGCTATTGTCCGGTTCCCGTACCAGAGCAAAACGTCTGGCGGAGGATCTACGGGACGCGGAAGTCTCCGGGGGAGAACTGACGGCGGTATACACGGAAGATCCCATGCGGGAGGTGCAGCCCGGAGAGATCCTGACCTACTACGGTCATGTGAACAAAGGCTTTGAATACCCCTGGCTGAAATTTGTGGTGCTGTCCGAGAGCGATATTTTCGGGGCGGAGAAACGTAAGAAAAAGAAGAAAAAGCTCTATCAGGGGCAGAAGATCAATGATTTCAACGACCTGAAGATCGGTGACTATGTGGTGCATGAAACCCATGGATTGGGGATATATAAAGGTATCGAGAAGGTCGAGGTAGACAAGGTTGTCAAGGACTACCTCAAGATTGAATACCGGGACGGCGGTAATCTGTACATTCTGGCTACCGGACTGGATGTGATCCAGAAGTATGCCTCCGCCGATGCGGCGAAGAAGCCGAAGCTGAACAAACTGGGCGGTAAGGAATGGGAGCACACCAAGACGAAGGTGCGGAGCGCCGTCAGCGCCGTGGCGAAGGATCTGGTGGAGCTGTATGCGGTCAGACAGCAGAGTGAAGGCTATGCTTTTGGAAAAGATACCGTATGGCAGCGGGAGTTCGAGGAAATGTTCCCCTTCGAGGAGACGGAGGATCAGTTGAATGCCATTGCGGACACTAAGGCGGATATGGAGAGCCATCGGATTATGGACCGCCTGATCTGCGGAGATGTAGGTTACGGCAAGACTGAAATCGCCATCCGTGCTGCCTTTAAGGCTGTGCAGGAGGGAAAGCAGGTGGTCTATCTGGTGCCTACTACCATACTGGCGCAGCAGCATTACAACACCTTTGTGCAACGAATGAAGGATTTCCCCATCAATATCGCATTGATGAGCCGTTTCCGCACACCGTCGGAGATCAAAAAGACGGTAAAGGATCTGGAAAACGGCATGGTGGATATCGTGATCGGTACCCACAGAGTATTGTCGGCCGATGTGAAATTCAAGGATCTGGGGCTGCTGATCATCGATGAGGAACAACGTTTCGGTGTGGCCCATAAGGAGAAGATCAAGAAATTAAAAGAAAACGTGGACGTGCTGACTCTGACAGCGACGCCTATCCCCCGGACTTTGCATATGAGCCTCATCGGCATCCGGGACATGAGCGTGCTGGAGGAGGCCCCTAATGACAGACTGCCGATTCAGACCTTTGTCTGTGAATACAACGACGAACTGGTGAGAGAGGCTATTGTCCGGGAAATGGCCAGGGGCGGACAGGTCTACTATGTCTACAACCGGGTGAATAATATTGCGGATATCGCGGCACAGATCGCGAAGCTGGTGCCGGAAGCCAATGTGGCCTATGCCCACGGACAGATGAAGGAACACGAGCTGGAACGGATCATGTTCGAATTCATCAACGGAGAGATTGATGTGCTGGTGTCCACCACCATCATTGAGACCGGACTGGATATTTCGAATGTCAATACCATGATCATCCACGATTCCGACAATCTGGGACTGTCGCAGCTGTACCAGCTGCGGGGACGTGTAGGACGTTCCAACCGGAATGCCTATGCCTTTCTGATGTACAAGCGGGATAAGATGCTGAAAGAGGTAGCGGAGAAGCGGCTGGCGGCCATTAAGGAATTCACGGATCTGGGCAGTGGTTTCAAGATTGCCATGCGTGATCTGGAGATCCGCGGTGCCGGCAATCTGTTAGGCATGAGCCAGCACGGGCATATGGAAGCAGTAGGCTATGACCTGTACTGCAAGATGCTGAACGAGGCGGTGCAGAATCTGAAGGGAATCCATACGACGGTGGATTTCACAACGGTGATCGATCTGGATGTGGATGCCTATATTCCGGCGGAATATATTGTAAACGAGACCCAGAAGCTGGATATTTACAAACGGATCGCGGGAATCGAAACCATAAAGGAACGGGATGAGATGAAGGATGAGCTGTTAGACCGCTTCGGCAGCATCCCGAAGGCAGTGGACAATCTGCTGCGGATCGCTCTGATCCGTATGGCAGCCCACAGTCTGGACATGACGGAGATCCGGGGCAAGAACGAGCGGATTACTTTCAACTTCCGCCCGGATGCGAAAATCGATCCCCGTAAGATTCCGGCATTTCTGAAAAAGCATAAGGATGAACTGAGCTTTACCGCCTACGGCACCCCGTTTTTTACCTATAAGTACAAAAAGACAGGACTGGTGGAGACCGATGCGGAGCTTCTGATGGGCAGAACAGAGGAATTATTGGAAGAAATGAAGGAACTGGTGTTGGAAACAGAACATTAGTGGGAATGCATGAGAAAAAGACCTCTCAGTTGAGACGGGAGACAGAGGGAGCCGTAACAGGAAGATCCGGGGGATCAAGGGTAGTTTATGGGACTTTAAAAATGATACCTTCTTATCAGAAACGGAAACAAAGGATCTGATAAGGAGGTATCTTTCTATGAAGGGATATGTGACTGCCAGCGGATATATGGGATATGTGGAGAATGAATATATCTTATTTGCCAGCGAGGATGACTATTTCGATTACATGGAAGCTATTTAGGAACCGCTACATACCAGTCGTAAAAAGGCGTCAGGGTGAAGTCCTCGGAGAAAACAGATTCGTCCGTGTAATAAATGATATAAATACTGTCGGAACTGATCGTATCGTAATTGATCCTGGTGTTGATCCGGATATTGTCTGACGTTGTAAAGGCGGCAGGAGCCGGAGCCATATCGTAGGTAACGGTGGCGAGGTACTGGGACGGCAGGGTTTCGGTATAGAAGAGAAGCCTTGGCCATTGCGCACCCTTTTCCACGGAGATCGTGGAGATGCCGGTTTCCTCACATTGCTGCAGGGCATATTCCACACATTGTCCCACACCCTTGGCAAAATAGGCATCTGTCAGTTCACGGTATTCCGTATAATAGTCTCTTTGAAACAACACCAGACAGACCAGATAGCACAGGGCAAGCAGTGTAGCGGCCGCAGTGGCAAGATAGGACCGGAACTTCTGCAGGGCCTGTAACAGCGTGTATACACCCCAGGCTTCACACAGAACAAGAGGAATATACAAAGCGTCGATCTGATGCAGTATGGCAGTCACGATCAGGCAGTTGAAGCCGCCGCCGATCAGCTGGATCAGCAGAAAAGTCTCCCAGGCAAAAGTCCGCTGCATCAGCCGCTTTCCAACGCGGATACACAGTGAGATGGCTCCAATCACAATGAATACGCGGCCGATATCGTAGAAAAGTCCCCAAGGCAGCAGAATGTCATAAGGAGTGCCGGTGTTCTGATGATACAGCAGAGACAGCGCCGCCCGCAGATTCTGATACATCCCGGACAGGGAGAAGGCTACCTCGGAACCGCGATAGCCTCCCATTTTTGGAATGGTCAGAAAAGGCAGTGTGATCTCTGGCAGGATTCCGGAATTCACACAGATAAACAAAAGCAGTGGCAGTGCCAGAATCCCAAGAATTAATGCGGCGCCTATGCTATACCGGTCGATCCGTATTTTTCGAAAAGCCAGGGCATAACCGATCTGCAACAGCAGGATCAGGGGTACGATCGGCCATATGACAGCATAACAGTAGAGACTCAGACCGTAAAAAAGTCCGGACACGGGAAGAAAACGCCTGTCTTCCATGCCCCTGACGAAGAAATACAGACCGAAGATCAGAAAACCGGGAGCCAGATTGGCATCCAGACCCCAGCGGGACATCATGATATGCCAGGGACAGACCGCCAGCAGGAACAGCCCCCAGGTGGCCAGCTTTTTGTCGAACATACGCTTTAACAGACAATAGACCGCCCAGAGGGTAAAAATACTTACGACCGCCTGGGGCAGACGGCTCAAAACGGGGCTGATATGTCCGTTGTTCAATGTAAGCAGGGGAATGAGCAGCCAGACATACAGGGCACTGTGGCCATCACCCCAGTCTGCCATATATACCGGCCAGACATGCCCCGCAGAATCCATTCCTTCATGGAGCAGGGCAAAGGCGTTCCAGGCTACAAAGCTTTCATCCTGATGAATGCCTCCGGGAACGCTTCCCAGCCAGGCCAGCCGCAGAGCGCCTCCCAACAGCATCAGAAACAGGGGGAGCAGCCAGGAGGGAAGAGAAAATGATTTCTGTTTCATCAAAAGATCCTTTCTATGAATAAAATAGTAGTAAACAAATATGATTACTCCAAGTATAACAAGCCTTATTTTAATTGACAAGCAATGAGCTATGTTAAATTTTTAATTAATGCCCAGCGCCTTTACCGACGCCGTATATTTGTGTTATAGTACAAATGTAAAGAAAAAATGTAAGGGGTTTCAATGGCGCGCTGTGAGGAATACCGGAGAAACTGTAATACAGCATTTGGCAAAATGCAGATGGGAGTTTATATTATGGAACTGACTGAGAAAAAGGAATTTGACCTGCTCTCCCTGGGAGAGATCATGCTGAGATTATCACCGCCCGACAACGAGCGTATCACCAGAGGCGACAGCTTCAGCAAGCAGGCCGGAGGTGCCGAACTGAATGCCATCACCGGTGCGGCCATGCTGGGACTGAGGTGTGGTATCATCTCCAAGCTGCCGGCCAATGACCTGGGCGTATATATCAAGAACCGTGTACGTCTCTGCGGTGTCAGTGATGACTATCTGGTATACGATGATGACAAGGATGCCAGACTGGGTGTGTACTATTACGAGAATGGTGCTTACCCCAGAAAGCCCCGTATTGTATATGACCGTAAGAATACCTCGATCAATAAGCTGACCGTAGATGACTATGATGACAAAATCTACAGCGATACCCGCTGCTTCCATACCAGCGGCATCACTTTGGCACTCAGTCCACAGCTGCGGGCTACGGCCATTGAGATGATCAGGCGTTTTAAGGCACAGGGTGCGATCATCTCCTTCGACGTGAACTTCCGCGGCAATCTGTGGACCGGTGCCGAGGCGAAGGAATGCATCGAATCCATCCTGCCTTATGTGGATATTTTCTTCTGCTCCGAAGATACCGCACGCCTGACCTTCCTGAAGGAAGGCGATGCCAAGAGCATTATGAAGAGTTTCACGGAAGAATACCCAATCTCCATCGTGGCCTCCACGCAGCGTATCGTACATAGCCCGAAGCGCCATACCTTCGGTTCCATCATTTACAGTGCAAAGGATGACACTTATTATGAGGAAGCACCTTACACCGATATCGAAGTTGTAGACCGCATCGGAAGCGGTGACGCTTATATCTCAGGTGTTCTGTACGGACTGCTGGCACATCCCGGCGAGTACCAGAGAGCACTGGAATACGGTAATGCCATCAGTGCCCTGAAAAATACCATCCCCGGCGATCTGTTATGCACAGATTTAAAGGAGATCCAGGGAATTATCAAGGAGCATAAGTCCACCGGACGTATTGCCGAGATGGACCGCTAAAACGGTTTCCTCCGCTTTATCAGATCATAGAAATAGAGAACTGTAAGCTCTGCCATGCTGAATTAAGTATGTGGCAGGGCTTTTTCGTTTATTTTTAACAAAATCAAACCTAAAATATATTAAAAAAAGAGATATACAAGATTAAATTAGTCTGCTATACTGAAAAAAGAAAAATGATAGTATTATCAGGATACTGTTTGAAAAAACAGAGCACAGAAGGGAGACGGCAACTTGGAAAAGGAAGATTGCATCCGGCAGAAAGAGCAATGGAAAGAACTGTCTCCTGCTGAAAAATGGCAGTATTTTATAGACTATTATCTGTGGATCACCGTAGGTGTGGTGGCGGGAATCGTTATCGTTATCTTCCTGATCGTGCATTTTGCCACAAAGACCAGCTTCGTCATGGGAGTCATGGCGGTGAATACGGACGGGGAGCACATTGAGGCCACCAGTTCCGATTATTTCACGGATTTCCTGCGGGAGCATGGAGTGACCTCCAAACGGGATGTGGTAAATTTAAACTATACGATCTGGATCGATCCGAATTCGGACTCCGATGTGGATTCCACCAATCTCAGCACGATTCAGGTATTGCTCATGACCCGGTCGGTGGATGTATTTTTCTCTGATGAAGAGTTCTTAAAGCTCATGGGCGGCACGGATTATCTGGTGGATCTGCGGGATTATCTGCCGGAGGATTTGTTGGCAGAATACGAGGAGCAGCAGATCACGGTGAGAGATACCATGACGGGAGAGACAATCGTGGCGGGAATACGGCTTGAGAACAACGAATGGGTGAAAAAGACCGGCTGGTATCAGGAGACCGCAGCCGTGGGGCTGGCGGACGGCATGAAGAATCCGGAACTGGCAGTGGAACTGCTGGAGGAGATCCTGCAGTAGCTCCGTCACGGCTGCCTGTGTCTGCGGCAGACGATGGTTTGCGGAGCCGTGGATGGCAGATCACGATGGGAACAGGAAGGCAAGAAGTATAAAGAGGGCATGAAAACATGGACGCAAAGGAAAATGACAGAAAACATTACCGTGGAATCGAAAAACAGACGGACAATCCGTTTTTAAACCTGTATCACATTGATGCGTTGGGACGGGACAGTACACCGTTTCACTATTATTTCGCCTCCCGAAACGATGAAAATAACATCAAACACAAGACCCACAGCATGCGTCCCGAAGGCATGGCGGTCTATGCGGTGACAGCGGACGGGGAACGGCTGGTGCTGGTACGGCAATACCGGTATCCTGTGAATGACTGTCTGTATGAACTTCCGGCGGGACTGATCGAACCGGGGGAGACTGCTTCGGAAGCCGCCTGTCGGGAAATGATCGAGGAGACCGGCTGGAAAATGGAAGTTTACGAAGGCGGGGAACCGGCATTTCGCAGAGGCTTTTTCCTGGCACAGGGACTGACGGACGAAAGCGGCAGCCTGATTTTCGGAACGGTTACGGAAAATGTGGGACAGCAGATGGAGAACACGGAGGACATTCAGGTGATTTTGGCGGACCGACAGGAAGCGCTCCGGATTCTCAGAGAAGAACGGGTGTCCATGCGCTGTGGGCTGATGCTGATGCAGTTTTTAAAGACCGGGGCAGAAGATCCCTTTGTCTTTTTGCAGTTGTGACGGACGCTGGGAGAAAGCACAGAGGATAGACGGAACCGTTACCCGGGAAAAACAGGAAAGAAAGACGTTGATCTTGCAAAAGCAGTTTCTCGTTTTAGAAAACTTTTTTAAGAAAAGAGGTAAATTATGGCAATCAAATATATAGAACAGGATAGAACCTTCTGGCTGGACACGGAACACAGCAGTTACCTTCTGGCAATCGTGGATCAGGAGAACTTCGTAGGGCATGTATATTATGGTAAAAAGTTGAAATACACCGAAGGCACACCGGCACCGATATATCTGATGCGCACCGGGGAAGCGCCTTTTGTTCCCTCTCAGAATAACAGGGAGCGTGTCTCCTTCCTGGATTCTTTTCCCATGGAATATCCGGGAAACGGACTGGGAGATTACAGAGAAAGCGCCATTTCCGTACGCACGGCACAGGGACATGTGGGAGTGCAGCTACAATATGTCTCCCACGAGATCGTAAAACAGAAGCCCGCGCTGCCCGGACTGCCCTCCACCTTCCCGGGGGACGAGGACTGTGACACCCTGATCCTGCATCTGGCGGATCCGGTCATCGGTCTTGCCACAGATCTGTTGTATACGACTTTTGAAAAAGAAGATGTGATCACCCGCAGCGTGATCCTGAAAAATACGGCAGAGCAGCCGGTTTATCTGACCAAGGTGATGTCTGCCTGTCTGGATTTGGATTGCACGGATGAAAAGTATGACATCCTTACCTTGCATGGTTCCTGGGGGAGAGAACGTCAGATGGAGAGGAGAAGTCTGATGCATGGTAAGCAGAGCGTTGGGTCTGTCAGAGGAGAATCCTCCCACCAGGAGCATCCGTTTATTGCATTGCTGTCGGAAAATGCGACGCAGGATACGAGTGAAGTCTATGGCATGCATTTTGTATATTCCGGTAATTTCCTGGCACAGGCAGAGCTGTCACAGTTCGACTCCATCCGTATGACTATGGGGATCCATCCGGAGAATTTTGTATGGAAGCTGGAGCAGGGAGAAAGCTTTGCTGCGCCCGAAGTAGTAATGACTTATTCTTCGGAGGGACTTAGCGGTATGACACATCATTATCATGATATGTACCGCGAGCATCTGATCCGTGGAGAATACCGGGATAAAAAGCGCCCGATTCTGATCAACAACTGGGAAGCTACGTATTTTGATTTTAATACCGATAAATTATTAAAGATTGCAAAGCAGGCATCAAAGCTCGGGATTGAAATGTTGGTTATGGACGACGGGTGGTTTGGACACCGTAATGATGACAGCACGAGCCTGGGTGACTGGAAGGTCAACGAGCAGAAGCTTCCGGGAGGCCTGAAGTCTCTGGTGGATCAGGTCAATGCACTGGGCCTGAAGTTTGGTATCTGGTTCGAACCGGAGATGATCTCCCCGGATTCGGATCTGTACAGAGAGCATCCCGATTGGGCTATCGCCATTCCGGGACGGGCAGGCAGCTTATGCCGGAACCAGTACGTGCTGGATCTGTCCCGCAGGGAAGTCAGAGACCATGCCTTTGAAAGCGTGGCGGCGGTTCTGCACAGCGCCAATATCGAATATGTGAAATGGGATATGAACAGACAGCTTTCGGATCTGGGAAGCGTGGAACTGCCCGCGGACCGTCAGGGAGAACTGTATCACAGATATGTGTTGGGAGTCTATGAACTGCAGGAGAGACTGCTGCAGGAATTTCCCCATCTGCTTCTGGAGAACTGTTCCGGCGGCGGAGCGAGATTCGACCCCGGTATGTTGTATTACAGCCCGCAGATCTGGTGCTCCGATGATACGGATGCCATTGAGCGGCTGAAAATACAGGAAGGCACCATGCTGCTGTATCCGCTGTCCACCATGGGCGCCCATGTGTCGGACTGCCCGAATCATACGGTGGGCAGAGTGACACCTTTCGAGACCAGAGGGCATGTGGCGCTGGCAGGCACTTTTGGCTACGAACTGGATATCACGAAGATTCCGGAGGAGGACAGACAGCAGATCCCCGCGCAGACTGCCATGTACCACAAATACAACGATCTGATCCGCAGAGGGGACTATTACCGGATCGCGTCATTTTTGGAAAACGGTAACTATGATTGCTATATGGTGGTCACCAAAGATCAGACAGAGGCACTGATAACCTATGTACAGGTACTTTCCCGGCCCAACTTCCACAGCAGAAGAGTACGCCTGAAAGGACTGGCACCGGAGAAGCAGTACCGTATTGAGGAGACAGGGGAAGTCTTTGGCGGTGATGTGCTGATGCAGGCGGGACTGCTGGTGGCACCTTTGTGGGGAGACTATCGCAGCAGGCTGATCCACCTGACCGAGGTGTAAAATTAAGGCAGTGACATGCCTTGACAAACGATTTTAAGAAATCTAATATGAAAGTAAAATTGACGATTTATCGGGAAATGTATAAAAAACAGCGATAAGGAGTACGGAATCATGGCAAAAGCAGTAAAATTAGCAGATATCGCAGAACGGGTAGGAGTCAGTACAGTGACCGTGTCCAAGGCATTGTCCGGACAAAAGGGTGTCAGCGAGGAAGTCCGGGAGAAGATCCGCAGTATTGCGGAGGAACTGGGCTATCAGCAGCCGTCGGCGGCACGGAAGAGCCAGAACCAGAAGAGCTACAATATCGGAATACTGATCTCTGAGAGATTCTTGGATAAATACGAATCCTTCTACTGGCAGATGTATCAGTCGGTGGCCACCAGAGCGACAGCCAAGGAATGTTTTACCATGCTGGAAGTCATCGGATCGGTGGAGGAAGAGAGCAGCAGATTGCCCAAGCTGGTGCAGGAGCGCAAGGTGGACGGCATTATCGTCATCGGTAAGATGCTGGACGGTTATCTGCAGCATCTGAATACGGAAGCCGGGATCCCTGTGATCTATCTGGATTATTATAACGGAAGGGAAGCCAGCGATTCCGTGATCTCCAACAGCTACTACGGAACCTATGAGCTGACCTATTATCTGTACCGTATGGGACACCGTAAAATTGCTTATGTGGGGACCCTGCTGGCTACGGAGAGTATTACGGACCGGTATTTCGGTTACCAGAAGGCCCTTTTAGAGCTGGGATTGGAACAGAAGAAGGAATGGGTGCTGGATGACCGTCACATTGAGACCGGCAGGATCGATACCGTGAATATGTTACAGCTTCCCAAGGATATGCCCACGGCCTTCGTATGCAACTGTGATCTGACCGCCAGCTTCCTCATCAAGAAGCTGAGAGAGAACGGATACCGTGTGCCGGAGGATATTTCCGTGGTGGGTTTTGATAACTACCTGTATCCCGGCCTCAGCGACATCCGCATTACGACGTATGAAGTAGATATGGGAGAAATGGCCAGAAGAGCCATTCATAATATGATCAAGAAGATCACCAGTGACAATTACAAGCCCGGAGTTACTGTGGTGGAAGGCCACCTGGTACTGAAGGACAGCGCGTCTCACGTATAGACTGCGGTGCATTCTGCCGGTAGACAAAGGGTGTGACACCGGTATGTTTTTTAAACAGGTGGATGAAGTGGTTGGTATTGTCAATGCCTACCGCGGATCCCACCTCGTGGATCGGATCCTCTGTGGACAGGAGCAGCGATTTGGCTGCTTCTATTTTTTTCTCCTGAAGATACTGGAGCGGGGAGATATGGAAGGCAGCGGAGAATTCCCGGCACAGGCGGTAGCGGCTGATGCCAAGAGTCTGCTCAAAATATTCCAGAGAGTGGCTTTCCGCATAGTTTTCCTCGAAATCCGCTTTCATGGACAGCAGATAGGCGGGGATGGGTCTGGCATCCCGGGAGACGGACAGGGCAGACAGTACCAGCTCCGTGAACATATCGGTCAGCTCCCGGTGAAGCTGTATCTGCTCTGCAGGAGTCGGGGTGAATGAAAATTTGGTCAGCTGCTGCATCCGCTGGGAGACGCAGGACCCAATGGGAATCGGATAACAACAGAAAAAATGAACCTGAAATATGCTATAATAAGAAGAAAGTTCCCGCCCGCTTAAGAAAAACATCTGAAAGCGCCATCTTCCCTGCAGCAGGCGCAGGGAAAAGCCATGACTGCAATCCAGAAACAGCAGATGCTCATGATCCAGCACCACTTCGCTGCCCTGGGTGGAAAGTGCTGCGCTGCCCTCTAAGGTGTAGAGCAGCAGATAAGAGGGGAACGGGTTCCATTCATAATAAAAGGGATCGGAGAGGCGGAATTCCCCACCGGCCAGAGGCAGTAAGAAGCCTTTGTCCTCCAGAGATACATTATAAAGCTGTCCCAGAAGAATTTCAGGGGAACGCTGGCCTTCTATATCGGAAGAAGTGCGCTTCAATGCATTGAGAAAAGTAGTGGAAATATTCATAATAACCCTCCCAAAAGCTTATTTTCGCAAAAATTAATTTAGCCTGAATATATTATAAACCATTATTTAAGCTGTTTCAACGACAAAGAAAACAGAAAAAGCAAAATTAGTTAATAAAATAAGCTAAATTAAGTAAAAATACTTACTTTAGTAGTGCAATATGTATAAAATGTGTACGCAAAACTTGTGAAAATAGAGGAGAATAACGAAAATGACAAAAATGAGAGATTAAAAACAAGAAAAGTTGATGATTAATTAATATAATTATGTATAATTAAATTAAGTTACAAAACAGTAAACGCTATCAAATGTAACAACAATTTTAAGGAGGCTAAATCCTCTCCTCGTCAGAGGACTCGGATTTTCCTTCGGAAAACAAGGAGGATTTCTTATGAAGATGAAAAAGTTTTTAGCTCTTTCCACAGCATCTGTCATGGCACTGTCTATGGTAGCATGTGGAAGCACAGACAACGGCGGCGCAGCTGAGAGTTCCGCAGCAGCAAGCACCACTCCCGCAACTGCAGAAGCTTCCAGCGAGGCTGCAGCACCTGCAGAGGTTACCAGCCTGAATTACGCAGACATTACTCTGGGTGAGGATTACACCGACATTACCACCACCATTAAGGTCCTGACCAACCGTACCGACCTGTTGGAGGATGGCGCAGCAGTTCCTTACCAGACTTACATTGATGCATTCAACGAGATGTATCCCAACATCACTGTTGATGTAGAAGGTATCACCGATTACGCAAGTGACACACTGCTTCGTCTGCAGGGCGGCGACTGGGGCGATGTTATGATGATCCCCGCAGTTGACAAGGCTGACTTAAGCACCTACTTCCTTCCTCTTGGAACTACTACCGAGATGGATGGACAGCTGAACTACTACAACCAGATGTACGAAGGCGTGGTATACGGCGTTCCTTACACTGCAGGCGTTAACGGCGGTATCGTATACAACAAGGCAGTATTCGAAGCAGCAGGAATCACCGAGATGCCCAAGACTCCCGAAGATTTCATTGCAGCATTAAAGCAGATCAAAGAGTATGACAGTTCTATCATTCCCATGTACACCAACTACGCAGCAGGCTGGGCAATGGGCGGCCAGTGGGATCCCGCTATCAGCGGCAGTGCTACCGGCGACAGCACTTACATGAACCAGAAGTTATTACATACTGCGAATCCTTTTGCTGATCCCGGCGACGGAACAGGCGCTTACAACGTATACAAGGTAATGTACGATGCAGTTGCGGAAGGTCTTACCGAGGAAGACTACTCCACCACCGACTGGGAAGGCTGTAAGGGTATGATCAACAATGGTCAGATCGCATGCATGGTTCTTGGTTCCTGGGCAGTGCCTCAGATGGTAGAAGCCGGTGACAACGGCGATGATATCGCTTATATGCCGTTCCCTATTACCCTGACCAGTGGTAAGCAGGCAGCTTCCGTAGGCCCTGACTACAGCTTTGGTATCAACGCTAATACGACCGAGGACAATAAGGCAGCAGCTCTGTGCTTTGTGAAGTTCATGGCAGAGGAATCCGGCTTCTCCTATGACTGTGGCGGACTTCCCGTTGCTATCAAGGATACCAGATTACCGGACTTCTACGCAGCATTCAAGGGTATCGACTTCGTAGTGGATGAGCCTGCAATCGAAGGCGAAGAGGATCTGTTAAACGAACTGAATGCAGAAAGTGGTCTGAACATCAACAACAACGGTGAGACCAAGATGCAGGAGCTGGTTGAGTGTGCATCCGACGGTTCCAAGACCTACGATGAGATCATCGACGAGTGGAATGCAGAGTGGACTTCCGCACAGGAGAGCTGTGGCGTAGAGATCCAGTAGTTTCATCAGGCAGTAAACATTAAGCAACTAACTTAATCTTCTGAAGTGAGAGGGAACCCTTTATCCGGTTCCCTCTTATCTAAGAGAGAAGGGTATGGAGGTATTTCGATGAATGCAGAGACAATGAAGAAAACAAAAAAACCCTTCAGCATGAAAAAATGGGTAAAGAGCAGGAACGGACAACAGACCATCGTCATCCTGTCCTTCATGATCATTCCCCTGCTTTTGCTGTTCGTGTTCACCTATCTTCCTTTTGGAGAGATGGTAAAATTCAGCTTTTATAAAATGAAATATGCTACCCCGGTAGACAAAAGACAGTTTGTAGGATTTCGGAACTACATCGACGTATTTAAAAAGGATGAATGCTTCAGTGCTTTGAAGCTGAGCCTTTATTACATGGCAGGAGCAATGGTGCAGCTGGCACTTGCGTTGTACCTGGCAACGATCCTCAGCTTTAAGACCAAGTTCGGCAATATGTTCAAGGGATTCATGTTCTTCCCTTATCTGATCAGTGGTATTGCCATTGGATTTATCTTCAAATTCTTTTACACCAGAGGATTTGTATTCGATACGGTATTACAGTGGTGTGGATTTAACTTAGAAAGTCTTCCGTTCTGGCTGAAGGACAAGAGCGTTAACAATATCTCTCTGGTGGCTTCCTCGGTATGGCGTTATTACGGCAACAACATGGTACTCTTCATCGGTGCCATCATGTCCGTGGACTCCGAGATGTACGAGGCGGCAGAGCTGGACGGTGCCAATAAATTCCAACAGTTTATACATATTATTTTACCCAGTATTAAGACCATTGTTACTTTGAACGTGATCCTGTCTATCACAGGTTCTCTGAGTGCCTTTGATCCTCCTTACGTTATCACCAAGGGCGGCGGCGGAACCGCAACCTACTTTGTATTAATGGATAAGATCGCACATACCAACCAGCAGGTAGGTCTGGCATCTGCCATGGCTGTGGTACTGTTACTGATCATTTTTGCAGCAACAATTTTACAGAAGCTCTTCTTCAAACTGGTATTTAGAAGCTCTGATGCGGACAATGAAGAATATACCAGAAGAAAACGTCTCAGAAGAGAGAGAAGATGGAAGGAGGAGGCAGTGTAAGATGGCAAAGATGAAAACCAACCGCAAACATTACAGCGCAGGCGCTGTCATCTGGATCGTTATTAAGTATTTTAGTCTGGTATTCTTCTCCTTCGTGGCACTTTTGCCCATCGTATCCTGCGTCATCACGGCGTTCAAGACCGATGCAGAGTACCAGAGTACCAATGTAATGACCCTGCCGGAGAACTGGCTGAACTTCCAGAACTTTATTGACGCATTTAACCGCGCCAACATGGGCAGAGCATATCTGAATTCAGCAATTATTTTGGTATTTGTACTGTTAGGCTCCGTCCTGGTGGGAACACAGCTCGCTTATGTACTGAACCGGTTCAAGTTCCCCGGCAACGGACTGATCCGCAGCCTGTTCCTGTTCGCAACTCTCCTTCCCGGAATTGCCATGCAGGTCTCTGTATACCAGATCATGAGTAACCTTGGATTTATCAATCATCTGTATGGTTATATCATTATGAGTATGGGTACGGATGTTATCTCCATCTACATCTTTATCCAGTTCATGGAAAATATTTCGGTATCGCTGGATGAATCCGCATTTATCGACGGAGCTTCCTACTTTACTATTTACTGGAAGATCATTCTTCCGCTTCTGAAGCCCGCCATTGTGACTTCTATGGTGTTAAAGGGCGTAGGCGTATATAACGAATACTATTGCGCCAGTCTGTATCTGCAGGACAAGAGGACTCTCGGTGTGGTTGCAACCTCCCTGTATACCTTCACCGGACCTCTTGGAAGCAAATACAATCTGATCTGCGCAGGTGTACTGATGTCTCTGCTGCCTGCCCTGATCGTATTCCTGCTCTGTCAGAAACAGATCTACAGTGGAATCACCTCCGGCGCTGTCAAAGGTTAAATACAAAGGAGCGTGTGGAACATGAAAAATGCGGAAACAAAGAAAATGAGAGAAGAGATCAAAAAGCATCTGACCGAAGGAATCATTCCTTTCTGGAAAGGGATGCGGGATGACGAGTTCGGCGGTTATTACGGTTTTCTGGACTACGATCTGAAGCTGGATAAAAAAGCAGAAAAAGGCTGTATCCTGAACAGCAGGATCACCTGGTTTTTTTCCAACGCATATACACTGTTGAAGGACGAGAGTCTGTTGGAGGAAGCAAAGCACGGCTACGCTTTCCTGAAAGACCATTGTCTGGACAAAGAATATGGCGGTATCTACTGGTCCTTAAACTATGACGGAACCCCGAAGGATACCACAAAACATACCTACAATCAGGCATTCTGCATCTATGCGCTGTCCTCTTACTATGAGGCCAGTGGGGATGTGGAAGCCCTGGAACTGGCAAAAAAGCTGTTTGCCCTGATCGAGACCACCTGTATGGATGAGGTGGGATATCTGGAAGCTTTCACCAGAGATTTTAAGCCCGAATCCAACGAGAAATTGTCGGAGAACGGTGTGCTGGCAGATAAGACCATGAACACTCTGCTCCATGTCTTCGAAGCCTATACGGAACTGTACCGGGTATCCGGCGATGAAAAGGTGCGCAGACGCCTTCTGTGGATCATAGAGGTCTTCGCTGAGAAGGTTTATAATGCGAAGCTCCACAGACAGGAAGTATTTTTCGATAAGCATTATAATACCATTCTGGATCTGCATTCCTACGGGCATGACATCGAGACCGCATGGCTGATCGACAGAGGCTGTAAGGTACTGGATGATCCGGAACTGACCCGGAAGATGTATGCCATCACTAAAGACCTGACCGCACAGATTTATAAGGTGGCATTCGACGGACACTCTCTGGCAAACGAATGTGACAGAGGTGTCGTGAATGTACACAGAGTCTGGTGGGTACAGGCGGAGACTGTGATTGGTTTCCTGAACGGCTATGAGAAAGAACCGGAGAAGACGGAGTATCTGGAAGCCGCTGAGAAGGAATGGGCATTTATCAGAGATCATGTGATCGATAAGAGATCCGGTTCCGAATGGTTCTGGGAAGTGGATCCGGAAGGAAATCCCTATCCCGGCCGCCCCATCGTGGAACCTTGGAAATGTCCCTACCATAACGGCAGAATGTGCATGGAGGTCATGAAGCGTATTCCCGAATAAAACTGTAACGGGGGACCTCCAGGAGGTCCTGCGTCGACTCCCTGAATAAGCCGTATTTTAAGAGAGGATATTAATATGTTAGAGCGATATTATGTAGAAAAAGAGAAGCAAGAAAAGCTGCTTTCCCGTAAAAATGTAAAGTCGGATTTCTACAACGGTATTTACGACCGTTATGAATATCCGGTTCTGACCAGAGATCATATTCCACTGACCTGGAGATATGATTTAAGTCCCAAGACCAACCCCTATTTCATGGAGCGTCTGGGTATTAATGCAGTCATGAACTCCGGTGCCATTGAATTAAACGGCAAGTATTATCTGGTAGCCCGTATCGAAGGCAACGACAGAAAGTCTTTCTTCGGTGTGGCGGAAAGTGACAACGGTGTGGATGGTTTCCGTTTCTGGGATTATCCCATCCTGCTGGATGATACCTGTCCGGAAGAGACCAATGTCTATGACATGCGTCTTACCAAGCATGAAGACGGTTATATCTACGGTGTGTTCTGCTCCGAGAGCAAGGATACTTCCGTAAATGATCTGTCTGCAGCAGTAGCGGCTGCGGGCATTGTCAGAACCAAAGACTTAAAGCACTGGGAGAGACTGGAGAATCTGAAGACCCTTCGTTCTCCCCAGCAGAGAAACGTAGTGCTGCATCCGGAATTCGTAGATGGCAAATATGCCTTCTACACCAGACCGATGGATGATTTCATCGAGACCGGAAGCGGCGGGGGAATCGGTTTCGGATTGTGTGATGATATCACCCATGCTGTCATCGACGAAGAGCGTATGACCAGTCTGCGGAAATATCACACCATCACCGAAGCGAAAAACGGTGCGGGAGCTACCCCCATCAAGACAGACAGAGGTTGGATACATATCGCACATGGAGTACGTAATACCGCAGCCGGTTTACGTTATGTCATTTATGCTTTTGCCACGGACTTGAAGGATCCGGCAAAAGTGATCGCAGAGCCCTCCGGCCTGCTGATCGGCCCTAGAGGGGATGAGAGAGTGGGAGATGTTTCAAACGTAGTATTTACAAACGGTGCTATCGCGAATGAGAAGGGGGAAGTCTTTATCTACTATGCATCCAGCGATACCCGCATGCATGTGGCAACTACTACCATAGACAAGCTTGTGGATTATGTATTTAACACCCCTTCCGATCCCGGAAGAAGCGTGGAATGTGTAGCACAGAGATGTGAGCTCATCCGCAGAAATGAAGAGTTCTTAAAACAGGAAGCAAGATAAATAATACAGAAATGAGGTAACCCAAATGAGCAAGGTTAAGATGATCAGCCCTGCCGTACCCAATGTACCCTGGCAGGATAAACCGGAAGGACATACCGGAGCGCCGGTATGGAGATATAGTGAAAACCCTATTATTGGCAGAAACCCGGTAGAAGGAGTAGCCAGAATCTTTAATAGTGCGGTAATGCCTTATGGCGATGAATTCATCGGCGTGTTCCGCGGTGAACAGGTCAACGGTATTCCCTATATTTATTTAGGACGCAGCAAGGATGCCATTCACTGGGATTTTGATAGGAACAAGATCCAGTTCGTAGACGAAGAGGGCAAGCCCTTCATGCCGATCTACGCATACGATCCAAGACTGGTCAAGGTAGAAGATACTTATTACATCATCTGGTGTCAGGATTTCTACGGCGCAGCCATCGGTATTGCGAAGACCACGGATTTCAAGACGTTTGTAAGAATCGAGAATCCATTCCTTCCCTTTAACCGTAACGCCGTACTGTTCCCCAGAAAAGTACACGGTAATTTCATGATGCTGTCCCGCCCTTCCGACAGTGGACATACGCCTTTTGGAGATATCTTTGTCAGCGAGAGCCCGGATATGGTATACTGGGGCAAACACAGACATGTGATGGGCAAGTCTTCCGAATGGTGGGAGTCCTTAAAGATCGGTGGAGGTGCAGCACCCATCGAGACTTCCGAAGGATGGCTTCTGTTCTACCATGGTGTCAGCGGGACCTGTAACGGTTATGTCTATTCCATCGGTGGAGCGATCCTGGATATTGATAATCCGTCCATCGTGAAATATCGTTGTGAGAATTTTCTCCTGACTCCGGAAGAGTGGTATGAGGAGAGAGGATTCGTACCGAATGTATGCTTCCCCTGCGCTACCATCCACGACTCCGAGAGCGGCAGGATCGCCATTTACTATGGCGCAGCAGACAGCTATGTAGGACTGGCATTCACGACCATTGATGAAGTGGTTGACTATATCAAAGAACACAGCGTGGTCAGCACCAGCGATACGGAAGAAGGCAGAAGATAGAATCACGGGACCCGTGTAAAGCGGGTCCTTTGCGGCTTTGGAGACAGCGTATGAAGGAAAATGAGGAATTATATGCCAGAATCGAAGAACTGGAAAAAGAACTGGCAGAAGAACGTATCAGGAGGAAGATTACAGAGGACAATTCCGACTGTGCGCTGTGGGAGTATGAAATTGCAACGAAGAAATATGTGCTTTCCAGAAAGCTCGGGGGAAAATGGAACACAACCAATATGGTCATCGATAATTATCAGGAGCAGATGCACAAATGGGGATTTGTACATCCCGATGACTGGTCTGTTTTTGATGCTTTCTGTGAAGCCATGGATCGTGGTGATGAGCATATCAGCTATGAAGTCCGTCAGGTCAGTGACGAAACCGTATTTGTCTGGTTCCGCTATGTAGGAATACCGGTCTATGATAAGGATCATAAGCCATATAAGATCATGGGGAAGACGCTTGATGTTACAGGAGAAAAAAAGAACCAAGAGCTGTTGGAACAGAAGGCAGAGAGGGACTCCCTGACAGATCTGTACAATAAGGCGAAAATGCGGAAGCTGGTGGAAAAGCATATTCGGCAGGCCGACGACACAGAAGGAGCTTTTCTCATCATTGATATTGATGACTTTAAAACGATCAATGACACTTGCGGACATTTATACGGTGATGAAGTATTGATCAAAATTGCCAATACGATTTTGATCAGTGCAGGCATGGAGGATTATGCGGGCCGTATCGGTGGAGACGAGTTCTGTGTATTCTGCCGTGGGGAAAATGTGGAACAGCATGCTGTGGAGACAGCAGAGAGAATATCCCGTATGGCGGATCAGATCCAGCTGTCCGGCAGACGAGTGACTTTAAGTATGGGAATCGCCCGGTATCCGGAGGATGCTTCCTCTTATGAAGAACTGTATCAAAAAGCGGATCAGGCACTGTACCGGGTAAAACGCAGCGGCAAAAATGCATTCAGCGTGTACGACAAGAACTATAATTATGCCGATGATACCTCAGACCGGAAAGGAACAGACCGGGAGACCGGTTTCTGGCAGGAACTGGAGAAATATTATAAAGGACAACAGTGGACAGAAGCAGAGAAGCCGGAACCGGTCATTGCAGGAACGGAGACCCCGGAAAGTTTTTCCGCAAAACTGGAACAGATCCTGCCCTGGCAGGACGGTCAGTATGCAGAGGTATTTCTGGGCATCCGGGATTACGATGAGATTTCCGGGAAGATGAGTGAGGAAGTGAAAAACAGCCTGCTGTATCATCTGGGGACGCATATCCAAAAGCATCTGAAGGGACAGGAAATGGTGTGCCATGTGAAAAAGGATGAGTTCCTATTGCTGCTGGACAATCATGTGGAAGCTGCACCGGAGAAGATCGGTCATATTATGATCATGTTCGAAGCCATGATCAGCGATAAGTATCCGGATGTGCCCATCAAGCTTTACAGCGGTATTTATTATCTGGAATCCAGAGGATACCGGCCGGAGGAAATCTTCCGCATCGGCAAGACCCTGAAAAACAAGGCGAAACGTTACTGTACCTTAGAGAACAGCATCTACGAGAACCGTAAGAGTGCGGGAAATGTCATTGACAAAGAAGCGGGCATTCTGAACCGGGGCAATCTGACAAGACTGAAAAATTTCATGAACCGGGCAGCCAAAGGGGAGAGGCTGACGGTGGGATTCATCGGCGGATCCATCACGCAGGGATTTGCAGCGACGGAGGCGGACAAATGCTATGCGGCGCGAACGGTGGCCTGGCTGCGGAAGCTGTTCCCCAATACGGAGTTCGACTATGTGAATGCCGGAATCGGAGCCACCAATTCCCAGTTCGGGGCGGCACGAGTGCAGGAAGATTTACTGCGCAGACTGCCGGATCTGGTGATGGTGGAATTCTCCGTCAACGATCACAGCACACCTCATGACAGGGAGACCTACGAGGGACTGGTACGCCAGATCTACGGCAGCAGCAGTCACCCGGCCATGGTGCTTCTGCACAGTGTCTATTATGACACCGGCAAGAGTGCGGCATATTATCATGCACAGATTGCAAGACATTACGATCTGCCGAGCCTCAGCATGCAGAACAGTATCTATCCGGCAGTGGCAGCGGGGAGACTGCCTGCGGAAAAGATCACGGCTGATTTCCTGCATCCCAATGACCTGGGGCATGAACTGATGGCCTCCGTGATCACGAATTTCCTGGAAAAGGTGATCCACGATAAGTCGGAGGAGCAGAAGGAATGCTTCCCAGAGCCTTTGACAGAGAATACCTATGAACATTGCAGCAGACTGCAATACTTCAATTCCATGCCGGAGAAGAGTGGATTTGAGGAAGATATGACACCCCAGCGGGAGATCACCGACATTTTCCGCAACGGATGGAGCGCCGGGGAAAAGGGAGCTTATTTAAAGTTTACTTTCCGGGGAACAGGAGCCGCCGTACAGTACCGTCGGGTGAAGGATGGCCCGGCACCCATTGCTGCGGCAGTGGTGGACGGAGATCCGCAGACGGCATGTGTTCTGGACGGAACCTTTGACGAGACTTGGGGAGATAAGATGCAGCTGACTACAGTGGCGGAGCATCTGCCCTACGGGGAGCATCAGGTATGCGTGGAGATTACGGAGACTCACGCAGAGGATCGTGCAGAGTTCTATCTGGTGTCGGTGATCGTATCCGGGGTGAGGGAAACAGCCGGTTGACAGCAGGCAGGAGAGCGATTAGTATAAAAAGATATGGGGGACAAAATGGAAGAAAGCAGGAACGGAATTATGAATAAAGATATTATATTTTTAGAGCCGGTATGCACCCACAACATCTGGGGCGGCACCCGGTTGAACAGAGAGTTCGGTTACCCCATCGAGGGCGATGACATCGGTGAGTGCTGGGGCATCAGCGCCCATCCCAATGGAGACGGCACTGTGAAAAACGGAGCCTATAAGGGCAGGAAGCTGTCCGAACTGTGGGAGAAGCATCCCGAGCTGTTCGGTGACACGGGAATGGATCGTTTCCCGTTGCTGATCAAGATCATTGATGCGAAGGACGATCTGAGCATTCAGGTACATCCGGACGATGCGTATGCAAGGGTACACGAGAACGGATCTCTGGGTAAGACGGAGTGCTGGTTCATTCTGGATTGTAAAGAGAATGCGACACTGGTTGTGGGACATAACGCCCGGACCAAAGAAGAACTGGAGAAAATGATCCATGAGGGCAGATGGAAGGAATTCATCCGTGAGATCCCTATTAAGCCCGGTGACTTCATCCAGATCGATCCCGGTACCGTACATGCCATCAAGGGCGGAACTCTTCTGTTAGAGACCCAGCAGAGCAGCGACATTACTTATCGTGTGTATGATTATGACAGACTGAGCAACGGCAAGCCCAGACAGCTGCACATCGCACAGAGTATCGATGTGATCACGGTTCCCGCAAAGTCCGCGGACAACAGCGTGGTGCATACGGAGAAGAAGGACGATGCGATCCAGCAGCTGATCCGCTGCCCTTACTACACCGTATACCGTATTGATGTGGAGCATCGTGTGGAGACCTGGCAGGATAAGCCCTTTGTCCTCATGAGTGTGGTCGAAGGAGAAGGCACCCTGAACGGCACCCACCTGAAAAAGGGCGATCACCTGATCCTGCCTGATGGCTACGGCAAGGTAGAATTACAGGGCAGGATGCAGATCATCGCATCTACTATCTAAGTTTACAGCAGATAAAAATCCGGTAAATGATAGCTGTCTTCAAAACTGATTTATCTTCAAACTGATTTATTTCCCAAGTACAACGGATAGCTTGATTTCTTTTTCCGTTTCGCTCAGGTCGAGATCACCGCCGTCGGAGACGGTCACACGCAGCTCATAGAGCACACCGTCTGTCAGCTCCGTCACATTCGCTCCGGTCTCGTCTGTAAGCGACCACAGTTCAGAGCCAACCTTTTCCAGCTTGCCGTCTGCACCATAGGCGTAGAGCGTCAGATCGGAGACGTTGCCGGACAGGTTGTTCATACGGAAGGCTACCATGGTGTTGGGATGGACGTTGCAGATGGTCGCGGTGTTGTGCCAGCTCGCAACCGTACCTTCACCGCCATCCTGCACAAACTGATCCTGCGAAAGAACATTTCTTGCCACCTGATCAAGATCAACCTCACGGTATGGAAGCTCGGGCAGGTACACAAAGCGATCCTGCAAACGCAGCAGTTCCAGATAGCCTGTCGGGCAGTAGAGCGTATTTCCGTTGTTGCCGGTGTACATGCCGATAGCCATATTATTGTAGCCGTATTTGTTGGACACATCCATCGTGAAGACGGTTTCGCCTGTTGCAAAGTCCAAAATAATGTACTGCCACATGCCGGTATCCAAATCCTGCACGTAGCCGTAGATATAGCCTGTTGCAGTGGAGAGCTTCATGATCGACGTGTCGCTCAGATCGTTCCGGCTCCAGACACTCTTCATTTCATAGCCATCGGCGGTTTTTAAGGTGTCCACCCGCTCAACGCCCGGGGCGATCATAACATTACCCTTCATCAGCCAGTTCTGGTCATAAATGTTGGCGTAGCTCTGAATCGAAGAGTCATTGTCGGGGTCGGCAAGACCTGCGTTACCAGCGCCGAACCAGTTGCAGACGATCGTGCTGACGGTGCCTTCACCGTCGTCATAAATGATGGCAGAGTTCTCAACCGCCACCTGATACCCGTCGGGCAGATCATCCAAAACAGGCAAGCTGGCTACGACCTCTCCGGTCTTCATGTCAAGTGCGAGAAGCTTAACGGGATCTGCGTTGTCGGTGAACAGTACAAGGTTTGGTGTCAGTGTGGGCGAGCAGCCGCCACCCCAGGCAAGACCGCCTCCGGTTGTCTTATCGCCATCACGGCTGACCTTCGCACCGACACTCTCATATGGTGTGCACCACACAACGTTCACACCTTCTTCCGCGCGCAACAGGTAGCAGTTCTGGTTCGTCAGAATGACTGCGCCGTCTTTGGAGGCAGCAATGCCGTTTTCTGCGCCCTCACCAGGAGTCAGCCCGTATACGAAGACAGCCTTTGAAAGATCGGTTTGTTCGCCGTTCAGAATTGATTCTATTGCTGTGTGGGCAATGTAGCCGAGAACACCCTGCTGCTGCCGTTCGGGATAGATTCGGAAGCCGCCGGTGGCGAACCAAAGATTTCCGTCGTAGTCAAAGACCACGGACAGAAGATTCTGTGTAAGTTCTTTGCCGAGCGCGGTCTCAGCAGCCGCCTTGATATCGATATCCAGAACCTTTTCAAATTCCGGAATGACGCTGCCGTCTTCCTCCGTCGCACGCAGTATCAGTACATGGTTGTTGCTCGTTGGGCAGACGATACGGTTTTTGGAGTCAAGGAATGTGTAGGAACTCTGGATGACGTAACCGCCGCCGTCATGCTGCATCGGTGAAAAATAGCCGAGCGTCTTCGTCTCTTTGGCATTCAGATCACGGATGGCGATGCCTCCGAGCAGTGGCACGACCGCGTGACCGTAGTTGTCAAAGTAAATCGCGGGTGAGGCGTTCGCGTTCGTTGTCTCAAAGGAAACATTGATTTCCGGATAGATGCCGAGCGGCAGAATTTCATCCGTCGAGTCGGTGTTGTAGCCGTCGTGATGGATGTTTGCATCGCTTTTTGCCATATAAGGGTTTTCATCTACCTGTTTGGGCTGTAAAGCCTTCACGGGCAGTGCACCGGATAACGGTGCAGAAGGTGTTGTTTCGTCCTCTGCCGGTGTGGGAGTTTTGCTGCAGGCCGTCATAGATAGGCACAGTGCTCCCGCCAGAAGGAAACTACATACAGAATAAATCTTTTTTTTCTTTTTCATCAATAATCCTCCTCATTGTTATGTTTGTTGTGATCCACTCGGGACAAGGCAGACGCTTTTTTCCCATCTAACCATGTAGAAAGTCCTTGCTGAAACGCTTCTTCTGTTATTGGCTCTAACAGAAAATAATCCACACGCAGCCGAAACGCATGCAGGGAAAAATCCAGATCGCTGCACCAGATGATGCGTGTTTCGGGAAAAAGTGTTCGCAGATGCTCCACCGCATTCAACCCTTCTACTCCCGGAAGTGCGATCACAGTGCAGGTTGGCGTATTTTTACGCGCAACATCAAAGAACAACTCCTGCCCACGGTAGCAGTCCATTTTGGGAAACAGACCATGTTCGAAGCAGAACCGCGAAAGCTGCTCTATATAAAAGGCTTCCTGTGTTTCACTACTTGTCAGCACGGCAATGCGGTACACAGCATTCCCTCCCTTCTGCCACTATTGATGCTTTCTGCTTGTCAGTATACGGATATGTAAACGCTTTTCAAGCCATTTGGCACGAAAGCCTAAATTCTGTCACGAAATCTGATTTTTTCACTGTGCCGGTGTTAGACAGGTATGATATAATTTAGTTGAAATCTTTTGCAAAGGAGTCAGTCCGGTATGAGAATAGCAATAGTGGATGATATCGAGACCGAACGTGCGCTGTTGAAAATGCGGCTTGAGCGACAGCTGAGCTTGTACGGTGTAGAGACAGAGATTTTAGAATTTGACAGCAGCGAGAGCTTTCTCGCAGCAGAAAAAGAACGGCACTTTACTGCGGCATTTCTGGATATTTACATGAAAGGATTAAGCGGCATGGATGCCGCAAAGGAACTTCGGAAGACGGACGCAGACTGCTTTCTGATCTTCACCACAACATCTACCGACCATGCACTGGAGGGCTTTCAGGTGCGGGCATTTCACTACCTTGTGAAGCCATTTTCCGAGGGAGAACTTGCAGACCTGCTTGCTGAACTGCTCGCTAAACTTCCGCGCCCGGAGCCGATTCTGACGGTGAAAGTCAGTGGCAGCGACGTTCGCCTTCGCTATAGGGATATTATCTCTGCCGAGCATTTTGCTCATATGATCAACATTCACACAATTGCCGGGAAAACGCTTGCCACGCGGCAAAGCTTTAAGGTATTTACCGAGCCACTTAAAAAAGATCCACGCTTTTTTGTCTGCAGCCGCGGTGTGATTGTCAATTTAGAACATGCCGCTGATTTTCAGGACGCAGCTTTCTGCATGACCGACGGCAGCCGCGTATATGTCAACCAGGAACTTTTGAAGCCTGCCAGGCAGGCATTTATGGAATTTCTGTTGCAAAGGGGTGTATGAGATGAAAGATATTCTGCGTCCGATCCTGGAGTTGTCCGTCGTACTCCCCGGTCTTTTACTTGCATATTTCCCTGTAAAATCCTATCTGAAGCAGTCTCCCGGAAAGCTTGCCGCCCGGATTCTCCCACTGATGGCAGGATTATGTATCGGTGGTGGGATCGTCTGCTATCAGCTTCATGCTTCCACTGCGTCTGTCCTGGCCGGGATCACATTGCTTGCAATTGGGCTATATACCGGAACGCTTCAAATTTCCCTCTGGAAATCCGGAACAATTGCACTGACTGTTTGCGCAGTATTTGCATGCATCAACAGCTTGTCTCGAGCTATCAGCGTTATGATTGCTCTTCATATGCAGCTGCCACAGGACGAACCGTGGTTTTGTCTTGCAGCCTGTGTATTTTATAATGTTGTTTGCTGGATCTTGGTGCTGACAGCGTTCTATCCGTCAACCCATGCAGTTCGTGTGATGGTCGAGGACGATAATTTTGCGCAGACATGGTATGTGTTCTGGGTTTTGCCGCTGGTGTTCATTTTTTTGAATCTTTTTATGATCCCGCGCTATCAGATGACGCTTAGGACTGGTCGTGTATTACAGGGATATATTGTGATAAGTATTGCACTTCTGGTGCTTTTGCTCTGGTTCAACGCGATTTTCCTGCTAATGGCCACCAGTCTCAACCGCAACGCGAGACTACAGCAGGAAAACCAGCTTCTTTTCATGCAGCAGCAGCGCTATGAGAATCTCAAAGCCGCCATCGAAGAAGTGCGACAGGCACGGCATGATATGCGCCATCAACTGAATCAAATTTCCGCGCTGGCTGAGACCGGCGATCTGGAAGGATTGAAAAGCTACCTTGAAAAAAACATTTCCCGCATTCCGAATCTCGGTATACACTTCTGCGAAAACCACGCAGCAGATAGTGTCATCGGCTATTATTGTGCCCTGGCAAAGCGCGAAGACATTCCCTTTTGTGCAAAGCTCGATCTGCCGCAGACTCTTCCAATCGATGAGATCAACATGTGTCTGGTCTTGTCTAACTTGTTGGAAAATGCGCTCGAAGCCAGTATTCGTACTGTGCCAGACCGGCGGCAGATCAAAATCACTGCGTATCTGCATGCCGAGCGGCTGCTTCTGATCGAAGTTGAGAATGCCTATGACGGCGAAATCAGGGAGAAGGACGGTGTTTTTCGATCCTCCAAACGAAAGGGAAACGGCGTCGGCATTCAGTCTATCCAACATATTGCAGAAAAAAGCGGCGGTGCAAGTACGTTTACCTATCAGAATGGCGTTTTCTCCGGTAAAGTTATGCTTTGCGGATAAATGCACATTTCTGCCGATATTCTGTCGGTGTCATTCCCACAAATTTCTTAAACTGCCGCATGAAGTGTAATTCATTGTCGTAGCCGCAGAAATCCGAAAGGCTGCGGATACTCATATCGCTTCCGGTCAGATAATATTTTGCCAGTTCCAGACGGGCACTTATGATGTCCTGCTGGCAGGAACAGGCGAAGAACTGTTTATAAAGATGCTGGAAGTAAGAGAGACTTAGGGCCAGAGAATCCGCCAGAGCCGGGATGCTCCAGTTATTCGCCGGATTATTGTAGATCTGTGTCCGGAGTCCGGAGAAGGCAGAATAATACTTCTGGACACTGGAATCACCGAAATCCGTTGCCAGTTCATCCTGCAAGGCATATAAAAAAATATGCAGAAATGCATCAATGGATTTTTCCCTATGGCAGGAGTGACCATGAAAAATGTCTGACAACATGCGGACATATTCCGACAGCCTGTGAAAATTATAAGGCTGCAGAATCTGACACACAGGTGGCAGCAAGTCGTGGAGTGCAGTGCGCTCCTGTTCGTCCGGGAAAAAATGGATCCAGTCATCGTTATACCCGATGGCATCACAGCCATAGTGAATATAGGTATCCGGCGGAAAACAAATAAGAGAATTGGGAGCAACGATGTGCTTTTTCCCATCCAGATAAATCCAGGATTCCTGTTTTATGAGCAGAATAAGGTAGTCAGGAACTCCGTGCTTATGCTCAATATTACAGGGTTTCGGGTGGTGGGAATCATGCCCGCAGCTGTTGACGTATATCATGATAATATCTCCTGTAAAAAGCAGAATATGTCAGTTATTAGCATTGTAAGATATTGTAACTGTCATGTCAATGGATTACCATGAAAGTAAGAAAACGAAGAGGAAACTTACCTGATCGAGAACAACGGCATTGTCCGGCAGAATATCCGGGTCAAGCATAGAGACAGTGTGCAGACAAAAATCAAATAAACAACGAGATCAAAAAGAACAGGAGAAAAACATGGAAAATTATCAGGCATGGGCAGAAGAGGTTTTAGGAAAAGTAAAAGAGAAAATGGCATGGGTCAGTGAAAAAAACAAGGACACCATCCCTTACACCACTGATGCGAACGGCAATTATGATGACCGTTCCGCAGAGGAGAAAGAGTGGAATCACGATGACGGCTTAAACTGGTGGACCAACGGATTCTGGGGCGGCATTATGTGGCTGCTGTATCAGGACACCAAAGAGGAAAAATATGCGCAGATCGCACGGGTCTCCGAACAGAAAATGGAGAAATGTTTTGAAAGCTATTTTGGACTGCATCACGATGTGGGATTCATGTTCCTGCCTACGGCAGTTGCAGATTATCGCCTGACCGGTCATGAGGATTCCAAACGGATCACCATGCATGCAGCAAACCTCTTGGCAGGAAGATTCAATCCGGTGGGAAAGTTCATCCGGGCATGGAATCAGGTGCCGGGCAGCGACACCAGAGGCTGGGCCATCATTGACTGCATGTTTAATATCTGCCTGCTCTACTGGGCTTCCGAGGAAAGCGGAGATCCCAGATTCCGTCAGATCGCCATGATGCATGCAGATACCGTGATGGAGAATTTCATCCGTCCGGATGGTTCGGTATGTCATATCGTGGAATTTGATCCGGAGACCGGTGTTATGGTAAAAAGCCACGGTGGACAGGGCTATGCGGAAGGCTCTTCCTGGACCAGAGGACAGGGCTGGGCACTGTACGGGTTTGCCAACAGCTATACCCATACCGGCAAACAGGAATATCTGGATACCGCCAAAAAAGTAGCACACTATTGCATCGCCAACATCCCGGAGAGTGGCATTATCCCCGTGGATTTCCGTCAGCCCACGCAGCCGGCCTGGGAGGACTCCTGCGGTGCATGTATCATTGCCGGTGGACTCTTAGAGGTAGCAAAGCATGTACCGGAACTGGAGAAGGGGATGTATATCCGTGCAGCGGTTAAGATCCTGAAGGCTATTGCGGAGACCAGAGCGGATTTCACAAAGGACTGTGATGCCATCGTACAGAACTGCACCGGAGCATATCACGACAGCAGACATCATTTTACCATGGTATATGCGGATTATTATTTTATCGAGGCACTGTATAAGCTTACCGAAACCGGTATTTTACTGTGGTAGCATACGGAAAAGTGCCGCAGGAGATCTGCGGAGAGGAAGGAGATTCAAATGAAATTAGGTGGAATAGAAGCCGGCGGTACCAAGATGGTATGTGCCATAGGGGACGAGCAGGGCAATATTTTTGACAGAGCGGTATTTCCCACGGAGACCCCGGAAATCACCGTACCAAAGATGATAGAGTATTTTCGCAACAAGGGTATCGAGGCGCTGGGCATCGGCTGTTTCGGTCCGGTGGATCTGAATAGAAAATCGGCTACCTACGGATATATCACCAGTACACCGAAGCTGGCATGGAGATTTTACGATTTTGCGGGAGCCTTCCGGGAGGCATTGCAGATTCCGGTAGGTTTTGATACGGATGTCAACGGAGCCGTGCTGGGAGAGGTACGCTTCGGTGCAGCGAAAGGCTGTGAAAATGCCCTTTATATCACTATCGGCACCGGCGTAGGTGTAGGCGTGTACATCAACGGAAAGCTGTTGCATGGACTGATGCATCCGGAGGGCGGACACATTTTCCTGCAAAAGCATCCGGAGGATACCTACGCAGGCTGCTGTCCCTATCACGGTGCCTGTCTGGAAGGTCTGGCCTCCGGCCCGGCGATTCAGGGCAGATACGGCAAAAAAGGAGCGGAGCTTTCCGGAAGAGACGATGTCTGGGAACTGGAAAGCTATTACATCGGTCAGGCCGTTGCCGATTACATGATGACCTATTCTCCGGAGAAGATCATCCTCTGGGGCGGTGTCATGCATCAGGAGAAGGTCTTTGACATGGTCAGAAAAAATGCGAAGGAGTTCCTGAACGGTTATCTGCCGGAGGGAAGCCTGCCGAAGGATCTGTCACAGTACATTGTGGCTCCGGCACTGGGAGAGAATCCGGGGATCATCGGGGCGTTGTGCCTGGCACAGGAGGAAATGGTATGCAGCAGATAGCAAAAGGAATCTGGAAGATCGTATTGGGAGAACCAGAAAACTTCACACCGGAGCATTTCAGACAGTTCCCGGTCAGAACAGAAGCCATAGAGCAGATCCCGGTGAGCCGGGAGTGCAGAGTCAGCGAAGAGAAGATCCACTGGAAAAAGACAAAACGGGGGATCACGGTCACCCTTCCCATGGAGACGCAGGAAGATATCTACGGCTTTGGACTGCAGCTGCAGGGATTTAACCAGGCGGGCAGAAGGCGCTATATTAAGGTCAATTCCGATCCGGTGGCGAATACCGGAGAAGGTCATGCGCCGGTACCCTTTTATATTTCCTCCGCAGGATACGGATTGTTTGTAAATACCTTCCGCTATACCACTTTCCTGATGGGAACCAACAGCGGGCGTGGACAGTCAGCCGGCATGACGGCAGAGAACGAAACCCATGAAGAGTTTTCCGAGGCTGCTATTTATGCGTTAAAGAGAGCAAAAGAGGAACGGAAAGTTATTATTGATATCCCGGCTGCGGACGGTATAGAGTTGTACCTGTTTGCGGGAGATTTCATGGAAATCGTCCAGAGATATAACCTGTTCTCCGGCGGTGGCTGTGTGCCTCCCATGTGGGGACTGGGGATGTGGTACCGTATCTATGGCGGCGGAGACGAAAAGGCTCTGGATGAGCTGGCAGAGCAGTTCCGCAAGGAGGAAATCCCCATGGATGTTCTGGGACTGGAGCCCGGCTGGCATTCCCACAGCTATTCCTGCACCTATAAATGGTCGAACCTGTTCCCCCATCCGCAGAAAATGATCGATGAAATGACAGAGCAGGGCTATAAGCTGAATCTGTGGGAGCATGTCTATGTGTATCCCAAGGCTCCGTTCTATAAAGAGCTTGTGCCTTACAGCGGTGATTACGAGGTATGGAACGGACTGGTACCGGATTTCGCTACGAAAGAGGCTTGTCAGCCATTTGAGGACTATCACAGGGATACCTTTGTGAAACAGGGCATTGCGGGATTTAAGCTGGATGAATGTGACAACTCCGATTACAATCCCTCCAACTGGGCATTTCCCGATTCCACGGAGTTCCCTTCCGGCATGGACGGTGAGCAGATGCACATGGCCATCGGCACTCTGTACCAGAACCTGATCTATGGGATCTATCAGCAGGAGAACCGCAGAACCTATTCTCAGGTGCGTTCTTCCGGGGCCTTAGCAGCACCGTTACCCTTCGTACTGTATTCGGATCTGTATGATCATAAGCAGTTTATCCGTGGTGTGGTAAATGCCGGATTTTCGGGACTTTTGTGGTGCCCGGAAGTGAGGGACTGTGCAAATGGAGATGATCTGCTCAGAAGACTGCAGACGGTCGTGTTTTCCGGACATGCACTGATCAACAGCTGGCGGATTCCCAGTCCCCCTTGGAAACAGACCGATATCGAGAAAAATCTTGCCGGGGAACCCATGGATACGGCAGATTACTATACGGCGGAATGCAGAAAACTGTTTGAACTGCGAATGAGTCTGCTGCCCTATTTATACAGCGCTTTCGTGGAATACAGTCATAGCGGCAAGCCTCCCATCCGGGCACTGGTGCTGGATTATCCGGAGGATAGGGAAGCGCGTATGGTGGATGATGAGTATCTGTTCGGTGAGAGCATGCTGGTCTGTCCTCTGACCTATGAGGATGGCACATCCAGAAGCGTGTACCTGCCGGAAGGCAGCTGGTATGATTTCTTTACCGGTGAAAAGTTAACGGGTGGAAAGAGACTGGAAATACAGGCGGAATATAACAAGATCCCCGTATTTGTAAAAGAAGGCGCCATCATTCCGCTGGCAAAACCGGTCACTCATGTGGAGAAAGATACCGTGTTCGAGATGACTGCAAAGACCTTTGGGGAAGCTGACGGTAGCTTTGCACTGTATGAGGATGATTTCGAGACCTTTGCTTATGAAAAGGATCAGAATCGTATCGTCATAGAAAAACATCCCGGAGAGGAACTGACGATCCGCTCTGAAAACGGGACGATGAAAAAGTATCGGTTTTGCGAATAGATTTGGAATTATTACGGATTTGTGGGGTAAAAGAAAATGGAAAATCTGTGTCTGAAGATCATGAATAAAAATATGGAGGCGCTGGCAGTGGCCAGAGGGGAAAATGAGGTGAATCTGGTCTACGCCGGAGAGTATCAGGAGGGGGATATTATCATCCTGGAGGTGTCCGAAGGCAGTCATTATGCATGGCTGCAATGGGACGATGCCATTGGGAAGTCCATGGTATATCTGACGGGAAACGTGACCTATCGGATCCCCTTCGGCGACCGCAGGATCAATCTCTCACCAAAAGCGTTTGCCGGGAAGAAGCATCTGTTGTCGGTAAAGCTGGCTAAAGAATTCGAGATACAGTATTACCGGAATCTGGCAGTAAATGTATGTGACCAGCATGAGATTGAGAACATATATCCCCATGCCACCGCCAATGTGGAGACCAGAGGCGAAGCCGTGTTCGCGGCGCAGAATGCCATTGACGGATATACCGTAAGCAGCTGCCACGGGGAATGGCCCTACCAGTCCTGGGGCATCAACCGGCAGGAAGATGCCAGAATCCGGATTGACTTCGGAAGAGAAGTGCTGACGGATGCTATCGTGGTATACCTGAGAACCGATTTCCCCCATGACAACTGGTGGCAGCAGGTATCCTTCGAATTCTCCGACGGCAGCCGGATGGATGCCGCACTGCAGGGAAAGGAAGGACCACAGGAGATCACCATCGGACGCAAGAAGATCCGCTGGCTGGAAATGTGTGATATGAAAAAATCCGAAGAGTCATCTCCTTTTCCGGCCCTGACCCAGATTGAAGTCTATGGAACGGAAGTTTCGGACAGGAAGGAGTAGTTTATGTTTGAAAACGGAAAAGTATGGCTGAATGATGCCGGAGTGCCGATTCAGGCCCATGGTGGATGTATCATTCCTCATGGCGGTATGTGGTACTGGTATGGAGAACATAAAGGGGCCAAGAACTGCCCCGGCACTACGAGAGTGGATGTCATCGGCATCAGCTGCTATTCTTCCAAAGATATGAACAACTGGCACTATGAAGGACTGGCACTGGATGTGAAGGACAGCCCGGAAGGCAGTCTCATACAGCCGGAAAATGTCTGCGAGCGTCCGAAGGTCTTATATAATGAAAAGACAGGGAAATTTGTCATGTGGATGCATCTGGACACTCCGAACTATACTTATGCGGGAGTAGCGGTAGCTGTAGCAGACCGTCCCATCGGTCCATTTACCGTGATCCGGGAAATGCAGCCGAACCGGACGGACAGCAGGGATATGACGCTTTTCAGAGATGTGGACGGTACGGCATGGCTGGTGCACAGCTCCGACTGGAACAAGACACTGCGACTTTCCCGGCTGACGGAAGATTTTACGGATGTGGACGGATTTTATGCATCCGTTCTGGTGGATCAGATGAGAGAGGCTCCGGCACTCATGTACCGGGATGGAAAATATTATATGATCACCTCCGGCTGTACCGGATGGCAGCCCAACAGTGCCTTATATGCCGAGTGCGATCATCTCTGCGGACAGTGGAGGCTGATCGACAATCCCTGTGAGGGTGATAATTACAGACGCACCTTCGAAGGACAGAGTACTTATATTTTTGAAAAGGACGGGAAGACATATCTGATGCTGGATCACTGGAAACCAAAGAAACTTAAAAATTCCGGCTACAGCATTCTTCCTGTGACAGTAGAGAACGGGATATTGACCGTAAAATGGCAGGCAACTTTCCCGGAACAATAAGAAATATAGTAAGCGGAGGGTTATTATGATTCACAATCCGATCTTAAAAGGCTTTCATCCCGATCCGTCCATTGTACGCGTCGGGGAAGATTATTATATTGCAACTTCTACCTTTGAGTGGTGGCCGGGGATCCGGCTGCACCATTCCACGGATCTGGTACACTGGGAACTGATCGAGTATCCGCTAAACCGGACTTCTCAACTGGATCTGCGGGGCGTGGGCGCATCCCAGGGAGTCTGGGCACCCTGCCTGACCTATGATAAGGGCATATTTTATCTGCTGTATACCGTGGTGACGGCATTCTATTGTAATATGTACGATACGAACAACTATCTGGTGACGGCAACGGATATTCACGGCCCCTGGTCCGAACCCATAGCACTGAATAATTTCGGCTTTGATCCGTCTCTGTTCCACGATGATGATGGTAGAAAATATATGGTAAGCATGGTAACGGATCACAGAGTGCCGAAAAAATATGTGGGTCGTCTGGTATTGCAGGAATACGATCCTGTGCAGAAGAAGATGACCGGACCGGTGAAGGATATTTACCGGGCGGATAAAATCTTTCTCGAGGGACCGCACATTTTTAAGCGAAACGGATGGTACTATCTGTTCTCGGCGGATACCGGCACGGGAGAACTGCACGGGCAGACCATACAGAGATCCCGGAATATCTGGGGGCCTTACGAGATGTACAAGGCAGATTTCATGGAGAGAACGGTGGAGAATGAGGCCTATTCCATTCTGACATCCAGGCATCATGAGGACATTCTGTTACAGAAATCCGGACACTGCGATCTGGTGGAGACACCGGAGGGAGAATGGTACGCCGTGCATCTGTGCGGAAGAGCTTCGGACCGCAGGAATCCGGCGGATGCGGTAAGGTTTGCCGGAGCAAGACGTTATATGCTGGGACGTGAAACCGCCATACAAAAAATGAAATGGACAGATGACGACTGGCTGGTGATGGCAGATGGCAGTACCGAGCCGAAGGAATATGTGGAGGAACCAGAGGGAAACAGCGGCGCAACAAAACAGATGATGGAAGCCGCACAGGAAAGTACCGGCAGAAATGGTCGGGATGATTTTGCCGCACCGGTTCTGGATCCCGATTACCAGTCCCTGCGCATCCCCATGACGGAGTATTATCTGTCCCTGACAGAGCGCCCCGGTTATCTGCGGATGTACGGAAGAAGCGGACTTTCCTCCAAATTTTCCCAGACCCTGATTGCAAAACGGCTGACAGAATACGACATGGATATTTCCACAAAGCTGGAATTTGAACCGGAGGTATTCAAACAGATGGCGGGACTGATCCTGATGTATGATACGGACAATTATCTGTATCTGCATGTCTCCCGGGATGAGGACTGTGGGAAATGCATAGCTTTGTTAAAAGCAGAGAATAAGAAATACGAATATCTGACAGATTATTTGCCCATTTATTCCGGTCTTCCTATTTATCTGAAGGCGGAGATGCAAAACGGCTATATTACCTTCTCCTATCGTCTGGAAGGCAGCGAATGGCAGGTCATTGCTGAAAATATTGACGGCAGCTTTATGTCTGACGAAGCCTGCACGGAAGGGTGGTTCACCGGAGCCATGGCGGGAATCTGCTGCCAGGATCTCACGGGATTCGGCAAGTATGCGGATTTTGACTGGTTCGAAATGAAAACAAAATAGATCCTTAAAAAAATGTACTTTGACCTTAAAAAAGTGCATTTTTTTTATATCTGTAAATTGCTATATTACAATTACAACAACGGAAGGCCAACCGGAAAGTAATACATAAGCACGAAACAATATAGCAAGGAATCAAGGAGGTTACTATGAGAAAGAAATTACTGGCAAGTGTTCTTGTAGCAGCAATGGCAGCAACCATGTTAGCAGGCTGCGGCAGCACCGATGACAATACAACAGGAAGCACCGCTCCTGCAGCATCTACCACAGAAAGCGCAGCAGTTACAACAGTAGCAGCTGAGGCAGAATCCATCGTATCTGCACCCACGGAATTAACATTCATCTTCGCAGACGGTGATGAGGGAGCCAAGGCTTCCATGAATGAGATCGTCAACAGATTCAATGCGGCATATCCCGATATTACCGTGACCATTGAGCCCGGTAACGGCGGTGCTTACAGCGAATTCATCAAGACCAAGGACAGCGTCGGAGAATTCCCCGATGTCATGGAGATGAGAGATACCGCAATGTATGTAAGAGCAGGCAAGCTGGAGCCTCTGTCTGAGGAGATCACTTCACTGTTCCGTACCACCACAGAATTTAACGGTCAGGTATATACCGCTCCTCTGTCCGGTGAAAATACACAGGGTATCATTTACAATAAAAAATATTTTGACGACAACGGTCTTACAGAGCCAACTACCTATGAAGAGTTCCTGACTCTGTGCCAGACCATTAAGGATAAAGGAGATATGGCACCTATCGTAGTCGGCGGTCAGGATATCTGGCATATGGGATTCCTGTTCCACAAAGCTTACAATGATCAGGTACTGAGCAAGGATTCTGATTTCATCGAGCATTGCTACGACGGAACCAAGGACTTCTCCGATGAGACCATGAAGGCAACCTTCCAGGAGTTGAAGGATATCTTCCAGTATGCACAGGATGGCTGGACTTCTACTCCCGATGCCCAGATCACTACTTTCCTGGTAAACGATATGGCAGCGATGATGTATTCCGGTACGCATATGTTCTCCCAGATTGATGCGGCAGATCCTGACTTCGAGTATGGCTGGTTCGCAATTCCCAGTCCCGATGGCAAGACCCGTCTGGTAGGCGGTGCCGGTGTCGGCGGTCTGGCAATTTCCGCAGAAGCCGCCAAGGATCCGGACAAGAAGGCAGCAGCAGAAGCTTTCATCAAGTTTTTCTTTGCACCCGAGAACTATAAGGTATACTGTGAGACCCTGAACTTCATCCCTACTACCGTAGATGAGCCTCAGATGGATGTATCTCCTGTATTCCAGGAGGTTATCGATGCCAATGCAAGTGCAGATGACCTTGCACCTATGTGGAACGGCCGCGTAGGCAACAACGAACTGCCCCCCGATTTCAGAAACTTTACTTACAAGACCCTGACTGAAGTGCTTCAGGGAACCAGAGATATTGATTCTGCTTGTGATGAATTAAATAAGACCTGGCAGGTAAGCATCCAGAGCTTCAACCCCGTAACAGGTGTGGGAATCGAATAATTCAATGACGAAAGAATCTCACGCTGTCAGGTAACGCTGACAGATGTGGGATTCTTTTTCAGAAAGGAAGGAAATGCAATGCAGAAGAGGAGAAAATTCGATAAAACCGCTTTTGTTTTTATCGCCCCGGCGTTCATCTTTTTTACACTGTTTATTATAGTACCTACTGTTTCCAGCGTGTATTACAGCTTTACCTCCTGGGACGGTGTCAGCCCCAATGTAAAATTTATCGGACTGGCGAACTATAAAGAGATCTTTACCAGTGCACGATTCGGAAATGCATTGAAAAATACGATTATACTTACCGTTTTTATTTCCATATTTGAAAATGCATTCGCTTTGGCACTTGCATTGATCGTAGACAATGTAAGATGGGGCAAGAACTTCTTCCGCAGTGCATTTTACGTTCCGGTTCTGGTCAGCGGTATTGTATCCGGCTTCATCTGGAAGATCATGTACAACTACAACTTCGGTACCATTAATACAATCCTCAAAGATATTGGCATGGGTGATTTCCGACAGGACTGGCTGGGCAACAATAAGCTGACACTGTTGATGATCGGTGTGGTACTGGTATGGAAGGGAGCCGGTTACTATATGATCATTTATCTGGCTTCCCTGCAGAGTGTCTCTCCCGACCTGATCGAGGCAGCACAGATTGACGGTGCAAGCCCCTGGCAGCGTTTCAAGTCCATTACCGTGCCGCTGATCTCCGGTGCATTTACCATCAACTTTACCTTATCCCTGATCAACGGCTTAAAGGTATTCGACCAGATCAACGTCATGACGGACGGCGGTCCCGGATTCACCTCCGAGACATTGGTATATCTGCTGTATAAGGTAGGATTTAACGAGGGCAGACAGGGATTTGGTACCGCAGTCGGCATTATGCTCCTGTTTATCATCATTATCCTGAATACACTGCAGCAGAAATTCTTAAGAAGCAGGGAGGTGCAGATGTAATGAGCAAAGAAAAAGTTATCAGAAAGCCTGTTGAGAAAATCAAACCCGGACAGATCGTATTATTTGTCATTACCATTCTGCTGGCTATCCTGTTCTTGTATCCGGTGTTCTTTGCACTGATCTCTGCGTTCAAGAGTAATGGAGATATCCTGAAGAACCCGATTGCATTACCGACTTCTTTTTACACGCAGAACTTTAAGGATCTGTTTGCACAGTCCGATTTCGCTACGGCGATCCTCCATTCCATTTTCCTGACTGTGGTGTCGGAGCTTCTGATCGTATGTATTGTGCCTATGGCAGCGTATGGAATCGAAAGAAGAAAAAGTAAGACAACATCCCTGATCTACACCTATTTCCTTGCAGGCATGATGATTCCCTTTCATCTGTATATGTTCCCTCTGTTCAAGGAGATGAAGATGTTCCATATCTTCGGCAATATGGTGGGACCTATCGTATGTTATATTTCCGGATCCATCGCTTTCGGTACCCTGTTATACTGCAGCTTCCTGAAGGGCATTCCTCTGGAAATCGAGGAAGCAGCACAGATCGACGGATGTACTCCGTTCCAGACGTTCTGGAAGGTTACCTTCCCTCTTCTCGGACCCTGTACCGGATCCATGGTGATCCTGAACGGTCTGGGAATCTGGAATGACTACCTGATGCCTTACCTGGCACTTCCCAGCGGCAAGGCCAAAACCATTACCGTTGAGATCGCCTCCTTCGTGGGACAGTATACCGCAAGATGGGATATCGTATTTGCCGGAACTGTGATCTCCATCGTTCCCGCCCTGATCATCTTCTGCATGTTCCAGAAATACTTCGTAAAGGGAATCACCGCAGGAGCAGCCAAGGGGTAAGCGAGTTGCGGAAATTTAAGGAATTTGTTATGCTATAACTATTCAGAGCCATGGAATGTGGCTCTGGATAGTTATTTGTTTTCAAAAGAACGAGAGGGACAACTTGCTTGAAACATTTTAACCTTTATCACAAATTTGCCCTGACAATGATATTGTTGGGGCTTTTGCCTATGCTCCTCCTGACGACCTTTATTGCCAACCGGATGATCAGGGATTATACACAGGCACTGAGCATACAATACGAGCAGGCCTCGGAATATGTGCTGTCCGGCATGGAGACGGTGCTGGACAGCTATAATACCATATCGAAAATGCCCTACTTCTATAATCTGGGGGTGGGGAATGGTGCGGACAGCTATCTGTCTTTCGATCATTTCCGGAAGATCCTGACCGGGGAGGAATACGGACCGGAATCCATGGAGCAGGACAGACAGCGGGATATGCAGGGGTTTCTGCAATATCTGCAGAGCGTGGACAGCTATATTAACAGTGTCCATGTTCTGTCCTCGGGAAACGGCAGCGAAGATCTGGCATTTCACTACAGCGTATATAACACTTTTTTCAATAATGAAGAAAAATTTGAAGAATTGGTGGAATACGGGACACTGGATAAAGAGAACAAGAACCTGATGCTGATTCCTCCGCATACCACTGCTTACTACTACGGGAATCAGGAGAGGGTATTTACCGTGGCAAGAAACTATTTTGACCTGCGGGGACCGGTAGGAAAAACTCCCTATGTGGCGACGATTTTTCTGGATGTGGATATCAAGAGGATAGACAAGATCTTTGGAAGTGTTGAGTTTACCGGGAATGAACAGATCTATGTGGTAGACGAGGACGGTAAGTGCTTTTACAGCAATAACGATGACGTCATCGGAAGTAATCTGGCACAGAAGCTGCAGGACATTCAGAAAGATGAGGACTGGTTCGTAGTCTCCGCAGATGGGAAAAAATACGGGCTGTCGGTATATATCTGTATGGATGCGGGAGTCGCATTTTCCGATATCCGTAAAATGCAGCGTCTGATGTATGGCTGTATCCTGCTGTCGATCCTGCTTTTGTTTGCCGGTTCCTTCTATTTTTCCGACAGACTGACAAAACCTATGCAGCGCCTGGTGAATCAGATGAAGAAAGTGGGAAAAGGTAATTTCGATATCGAGATCCCGGTACAGAGCTCGGATGAGATCGGAGCACTGGCGGAAAGCTTTAATGAGATGAGCCGGGAACTGAAGAAGTATATCGATCAGTCCTATCTGGCACAGATAAGACAGAACGAAGCGGAGCTTACAGCATTGAAGTCTCAGATCTATCCCCATTTTCTGTATAATACGTTGGAGATCATACGAATGACGGCGCTGGAGGATGAGGAGAAGAGCAAGGTTCCGGAGATGATCGAGGCATTGTCGCAGCAGATCCATTACATCATCGGGCCGATGCAGGATCTTGTACCGTTGGAACAGGAGATCGATATTGTCCGGAAATACGTGTATCTGTTGAATTGCAGGATCAAGGGTAAAGTGAAGCTGATGGTAAATGCGCAGGGAGCTTCCATGATCCAGGTGCCCAAGCTGATTCTCCAGCCTCTGGTGGAAAACGCGTATGTGCACGGTATTAAGCCAAAGCAGGGAAGCGGAAGTATTATGATCGAGACCCACAGGAAAGAGAATACGCTGGAGATCACGGTAATGGATAATGGTGTGGGAATGAATCAGGACAGCATTGATAAGATCCTCAGACTGTTGGAGGGAGATGCTCCCGGCATTAAAAATCAGTATAACTGGCAGAGCATTGGGCTGAAGAATGTCCATGACCGTATCCGGTATCTGTACGGCGAGGAGTACGGAATCCAGATCACCAGTACGGTGGGAGTCGGCACCATGATCTGTGTGGTATTGCCATGGAATACCGAAGAGAAAGGAGAACCTCAGGATGATAAAGATGATATTGGCGGATGACGAACCGGTAATCACCAGAGGAATCCGAAAACTGATCGACTGGGAACAACTGGGAATTCAGATCATAGGGGAATACGAGGACGGGAAATGTGCATTTGCCGCAATTCTGCGGGAGCAGCCGGAGATTGCATTGTTAGATATCTCCATGCCCGGTATGAGTGGTGTGGACATCATCCGGGAATGTCATGGCCTGCAATGCAAGACACAGATTATTTTCATCAGCGGATTTCAGGAATTCGAATATGCCAAAGCAGCGTTGGATTATGGAGCGACGGATTATCTGCTGAAGCCGGTGATACGGGAAGAACTGTTGAAGGCGGTGGAGAAATGTGTGAAGACACCGATGCAGCCCGGTGTGACCTATAAGGGAAATATGGATTTCTCCGGGGATGCGGGAGAGCAGGATCTTATCTATGTGCCGGTCTGTGTCTATCCGGTATTCCGGCGCAGTGAGAAGGAGCAGATCCGGCATCTGATCCAGTTTTCCCTGTTAAGCTTTCTGGAGGAATATTTTGAGGAACAGAAGGACGGCATTGTGTTCCAGAAGGAGAACCGTATCGTGGTCGTTCTGCAGAAGAACGGTTCCGGGGATGTGTCGGAGGAACTGGAACAGATCAAGGAGGGTGCGGAGAGTGCCACCGGGTATCAGGTACTGCTGATCTGCGGTGACGAGATTCATTCCATGCAGGAGATTCCGGAGATGTTCCGGAAATGTGTGGAGAAAGAAGGCTATCTGTTTTTTGCAGATCAGATGAAATATGCGGTGATCTCATGGAAAGAGACTCCTTTTCCGGGCAGGGCGGAACTGCAGAGTACGGAAGAGGTGAAGAATGCGATTGCAGAGGGCATCCTGTCCCATCAGCGGAATCTGATCCGGGACGGACTGGAACGCTGGAGGCAGATGGTATGCAGATTGTCCAATGGGAGAAAAGAGGATGCTCTGTTCTATTATTGTACATTGATCCAGTCGCTGGAAGAAATCCTCAGTGGAAAGGGTGCAAAAGTGTCATTTCCGAAGCATCAGGAATTGCTGGAAAAGGGGAGAACCTGCGTTAGCTTTTCCGAGATGGAACAGATATTTACGGATGTGATTGATAATGCCTATAATGGGCTTGGGGAATCGGTGACCCAGAGCGATAAGAAAGATATCAATAAGGCACTTGAGTATATCGAACTCCACTACGCAGAGAGCCTGTCTCTCAATGTTCTTGCCGGGGAAGTACATATGAATCCCTATTATTTCAGCAGCTTTTTCAAGAAAAGCACCGGTAGAAATTTCAAAGACTATGTCAATCAGATCCGTCTGAAACATGCGGTTACACTGCTTCTGGATACCGACAGGAAAGTCTATGAGATCGCCATGGACGTCGGCTTCGGCGATGCCAGAGCATTTAACGACGCCTTCCAGAAGACCTACGGGGAGACCCCGGCGGGGTATCGGAAGAGACTCAAAAACTGAGTTTGGAAAGGAACCCGGCCGTGTTATGACATGGCCGGGTTCCTTTCGACAAAGGAGTCTTTTGAAAATGTAGTTGTGGCAGACTTCCGGGTAAGATATAATGTTGGAAAGATATAGTGACAAACAAATTGGTATACGGAGAGGTGAAACACGGTGGACTTTTTAGCAGATAGCAAACCAAGTAATTCTGAACTTTGTTCCATTCTTGATAAATTGATATCAAGCTGGGAGTCTGAAGTGGTAGAATTCAAAGAAGCAGGAAAGGATTACGATAAGAATAAAATAGGACAATATTTTTCTGCAATCAGTAATGAGGCGAATTTAAAAGGATTACAGCATGGAGAAATATGATTCGAGGAATGAGGTAAGTGATTACGAGATATTTAAAATTCCTTATATTACGCTAAGTGAAAGGCTGTTTGAGAAAATAAGAAATCTTACCTATAGATATATGCCGAATCAACTTACGTTGTTTCCAACAGAAACTAAGCAATACGATATGTGGTTACTGAGAGAGTTATTAAATAATTGTATTGCACATTCAGAATATACTTACGGTGGAAGGATATATCTAAATGAATTTGAGGATAAAATTATTTTGACGAATCCAGGTTCTTTTTTGCCTGGAAAGATAGAGCCAGTGCTGAATCCTGGATATAATCCTCCTTTTTATCGTAATCAGTTATTAGCAGAAGCTATGGTTAAGCTAAATATGATAGATTCTCAGTCAACAGGTATCAGAAGGGTATTTCGAATTCAAAAAGAGAGATATTTTCCTTTACCAGATTACGATCTGTCAAATAGACAACAAGTAAAAGTATGTATTTATGGAAAGATTCTTGATGAAAATTATTCACAAATATTATTCAAGAATCCTGACTTTGATCTGGAAACGGTGTTCCTGATTGACTGCGTTCAAAAAGGAATTAAAATTGATAAAACAGCGGTGAAGTATCTAAGAAAATTAAAAGTGGTAGAAGGAAAAGTCCCTAATATTTTTTTGTCTGCGACGATAGCAGAAACAATTGGAGAAAAAGATCAATATGTAAAGAACAAAGCGTTCGACGATCAATATTATAAAGATCTGATAGTTAAGTATTTGGAAAAATATGGAAGTGCAAAGAAAAAGGACATTCGGTCACTTTTATGGGATAAATTACCGGAAATTATGGAGGATAGGCAGAAAGAAGATAAGATTAGAAATTTGCTTTCTTCTATGAGAAAAAAAGATATTATAACTACTGATTCACGTAATCAGCAAAGAGCATCTTGGATTTTGAAAGATAAAATTACACAAGATAATTAAGGTTTACACAAGATTTTACACAAGAAAAGGCGAGAGAAGACCGAAAATGTGGGGATTTTAGCTTGTTTAAATAAAAGACAAGAAAAAATTAAAACAAGAAATTAAAACAAGATAGTAATTACAGGAGAAGATACATGGCGAAAAAGGTGTTATTGATCAATGATCTGGCGGGCTACGGTAAGGTGGCACTTTCGGCGATGCTGCCGGTATTGTCCTATCTGAAATACGAGACTTACAATCTGCCCACGGCGATCGTATCCAACACATTGGATTACGGTAAGTTTGACATTCTGGATACCACGCAATATATGAAAAACACTCTTAGGGTATGGAAGGAACTGGATTTCCGGTTTGATGCCATATCCACGGGATTTATCGTATCGCAGGAGCAGACACAGATGGTGACGGATTTCTGCCGGGAAAATGCGGAAAAAAGCGTCACTGTTTTTACGGATCCGATCATGGGTGATGACGGTAAATTGTACAACGGGATGTCGGAAGAGACTGTGGAACTGATGCGAAAGTTAGTCTCTGTGGCAGACTATATTGTACCCAACTATACGGAAGCCTGTTACCTGACCGGAACAGCCTATGAGGCGGAAGGTGTCAGTGAGGAAGCCTATCACAAAATGATCGATGCCCTGCGCATTCTGGGAGCTAAGTCTGTAGTGATCACCAGCGCTGTTGTCAAAGATGCTGACAAAAAGTCAGTGGTAGGTTATGATCATAATGAGGGAAAATACTTCCGTATTGATTTCGAGGAGATTCCGGTGCGCTTCCCCGGCACGGGAGACATCTTCTCCGCTGTTTTCATGGCGAAGATTCTGGCAGGAGAAAATCTGCATAATGCCACACAGAAGGCAATGGATGCTGTACGCACCATGATTGCGGAAAATGCGGAGAATGTCGATAAATTCAAAGGGATTCCGCTGGAGACCTGTCTGGAGGTGCTGGATCGATGAAGAGACCAAAGATTCGGATCACGCTCATTGACCGGAAAGGACCGATGGGCTGCCACAGAGGGCATAAAATCGGGGATTCTTATGATTTTGACACGGAGCGTGGCAACCTCTGCCCTATGGCCATGCATGTGGCTTTTCCCTATGTGGACATCTTGCGGTACGGCGGCGAGATCCCCGGCAATGAAAAGGGGACGGTGGTGTTCGCATGTCCCGATGTGGATACACTGAATGTATTTAAAATTGAACGGATCGAAGAGGAATGAGAACAATGGATACCATCAGAGGCAGATTTTTCAAACAGCATTTACTCTCGGACCAGTTTCTGGATCTGATCGAGAAGAACAAGCGCCCCATGGACGAGCTGATGTCCTATTATCAGTGTGCCATCATGGAGGTGGAGACGAAATTCAAGGTATTGAATCAGGAGTATTCCCTGGAATATGACCGCAACCCCATCGAGGGGATCAAGACCAGAGTGAAGTCCTACGACAGCATCCTCAGGAAAATCCGCCGGAAAAATATTCCCATGACGTTGGAAGGCATCGAAGAGAATATCCGGGATATCGCAGGAATCCGGGTCATCTGTTCTTTCCCGGATGATATTTACGAACTGGCGGAGAGTTTCTTACGGCAGGATGACATTACCCTGATCGAACGTAAGGATTATATAAAGAATCCCAAGGAGAGCGGCTACCGCAGCCTGCACCTGATCGTACAGGTGCCGATCTTTTTACAGAATACGAAGAAGCTGGTCTATGTGGAAGTGCAGTTCCGCACCATCGCCATGGATTTCTGGGCCAGCCTGGAACACAAGCTGCAATATAAAAAAAGTATCCCGGAGAGCCAGGCAAAGTTCTTAAAGGACGAACTCTACGACTGTGCCCAGCAGAGTGCAGCACTGGATAAGCGGATGCAGAATATCCGGAATATCATTGCGGAGAATGAGACTGCAGAAGAGGAAAAACAGGATTTTCTGCCGATCTTTTTACGGGACGATAAAGGGTAATTACGGATTACAAAAGGAAGGATATGAAGACCAACATGAAGATCAGAGATATTTTAAACAAAGAAACCGCAACGATTTCTTTCGAGGTGTTTCCTCCGAAGAAAAGCACGGATTTTGAAAATGTGGAAAAGGCGGCGATGGGCATTGCCGGCCTGCAGCCCGCTTACATGAGTGTGACTTACGGCGCCGGTGGCAGCACCAAGGGGCATACCATCGTGCTGGCACAGGAGATCCAGAAAAAGTACGAGGTTCCCACCGTGGCACATCTGACCTGTGTTCGTGCTGACCGCGACAGTATCAGCGCGGCTTTGGCGGAGATGAAGACGGCAGGCATCGAAAACATTCTGGCACTGCGGGGTGACTTGCCGAAGGACTATGAGGGAGAGGTGTTTCCGGATTTTTCCCATGCATCGGATCTGGTGCGTTTTATCAAAGAAAACGGGGATTTCTGTGTGGGCGGTGCCTGCTACCCGGAGGTGCATCCCGATTCCGCCAATAAGAATGCGGATATTCAGGGATTAAAGGAGAAGGTGGAGGCCGGATGTGAGTACCTGACAACACAGATGTTTTTCGACAACAATATCTTCTTCAACTTTATGTACCGCGTGCGGGAAGCGGGAATTACGGTTCCGATTATTCCCGGAATCATGCCCATTACCCGGGGCGTACAGGTGAAAAATGCCGTGAAGCTGTCCGGATGTAATGTGCCGGAACGTTTCAAAAATATCGTGGATCGCTTCGGAGATAACCCGGAAGCCATGAAACAGGCAGGTATTGCCTATGCCACCGATCAGATCATCGATCTGCTGGCCAACGGTGTGAAACATGTTCATGTCTATTCCATGAATAAACCGGATGTGGCAGCGGGAATCCAGAAGAACCTTTCGGAGATTTTGAAGGCATAAAGAGTATAAGATTATAATTGACAGAATGAAAAAGATGTACGATCACCCGACTGGGTGTAAAGACATCTTTTTTCTACTGCCTGAATACAAGACAGGGAGGCAGAAGCAGAGATGAAACAGAAAGCTGATGCAGCGAAAAAGGATCAGGTCTTATATTATTTCAAGGTCCAATGGCCGGTACTTTTGGCAGTAGCGGTCTCCGGACTGATCTACAATCTGGGGCTTCTGGCGGGACCGTGGTTCGAGGGCCGGATGACGGGATGTCTGGTGGATATTCTGGGTGGCAATGCCGGATACCGGGACATGCTGGTGCTGGTAATTGCATATGTGACGGCTATTGCCATTGTGCAGATTGCCCGTTATATCAAGCGTTTCTACGTGCGAAGGTTTGCCAATAATGTCAATCGGGACATGAAAGAGACACTTTATGACAGCCTTGTTCATAAGAGCCGGGCAGAGTTGGAGGAAGAAGGCGTCGGAAATGTGATGACCAAGGCTATCCTGGATGTGGATGACTGCGTGGAGGGAATGCGGAAATTTACCACAGAGATCTTCGATACCGGCGTGGCACTGGCTGCCTATGCCGGGCTGCTGTTGTTCTATGACTGGAGACTGGCATTGCTGGGGATGTTGTTTTTACCTGTGTCCTATGTACTGGCGGAGAAAATGAAACGTAATGTGCAGCGGACGGGTGCTGACTATAAGGAACAGTCCGGGCGTCTAAGTGCTGCGACGCTGGACCGGGCCGCCAATGCGGTGACCTACCGGGTATATGGTCGTGAGGAGGAGAGGCAGCAGGCCTACGAGGAGGACCTGACTGCGTACGAGAAATCGGCAGTCCGTGCCAATATCTGGAGCACGGCATTCCCGCCGCTGTACCGGATTATTTCCATGACCGGTGTATTGTTTATCCTGTATTTCGGCAGCAGGAATGTACTGGGCATCGGCTGGAAAGCATGGGATGTAGCTGCATTTACCACGTTTTTATCTTGTTTTGTCAAGCTGGCGGTGAAGTCTTCGCATGCAGCAAAATTGTTCAATGCCGTACATAAGGCACAGGTGTCCTGGAAGCGTATTAAGCCGCTGATGAAGGAAGAACCATATGATGATGCAGTGAAGGTGCAGTCCTGTGGCGTTCTGGAGGTATCGGACGTCAGCTTTGCCTATCCCGGCGGAGAGAAGATCTACGAGGACTTTAATCTGTCAGCCTCCCCCGGACAGATCATCGGTGTCACCGGGGCGGTGGCCTGCGGTAAGTCCACACTGGGCAGGACTTTCCTGTGTGAATATCCTTACAAAGGCCGGATCCGTTTCCATGGAAAAGAATTATCGGAGATGACGAAACCGGAGCGCAGCGGTATGGTGGGCTATCTGGGACATGATCCGGAGCTGTTCAATGACAGTGTCCGCAACAATGTGCTGCTGGGAGATACTGCTGATCCGGAGAAGTATCTGAAAGCTGTCTGCTTCGACAGCGAGGTGGCAGAGATGGAGAAGGGCATGGATACCATTGTCGGAAACGGCGGTGTCCGGCTCTCCGGCGGTCAGGCACAGCGGCTGGCACTGGCCAGAACCCTGTGTCATAAGCGCCCGATCCTGATCTTGGATGATCCCTTCTCTGCACTGGACCGCAAGACGGAGGAAGAAGTCTTCGCCAATCTGCGGAAGCTTACAGCGGACAGCATTGTGATCCTGCTGTCCCACAGACTTTACCTGTTCCCAAAGATGGATCAGGTGCTTTGGATAGAGGACGGTAAAGTGACTGCGGGAACCCATGAACAGATCCTGGAAAAGTTCCCGGAGTATGCGAGACTGTATGAGGCACAGGTGGACAGCGCAGAGGCACAGAATGCACAGGAGGGAGGTCGGAATCATGCAGCAAGGTAAGCAGATGCAAAAGAAACGGAATGCCAGAAATGTAAGCAGCGTAATCCTGCAGACCGCGACAGGCTGTCTATGGCTGTCACTGGGAATCGTGCTGGCTGTGGTGGGAGCCATTGTGACGGCGCTGCTGCCTCCCTGGATCCTTGGTAATATAGTGGATACGATCACCACAGGATCCGCAGTTCCGTTGGTATTGGTTCTGCTGTATTTTGCATTTACGGTATTTACCGGTCTGACAGAAAGTGTCAGAGAGGGACTTTTAACGGTCTTCGGTCAGAAGATCACCCATGCGCTGCGCAGCAGTCTGATGGAGAAGTACACCAGCCTGACGGCAGGAGAACTGACGAAGCAGGAACCCGGTACCATCGTCTCCCGGTTCGTGGGAGATGTGGATACCGTGGAGAATCTGTTCACCTCAGGTATCATCAGTCTGTTTGCGGATGCCTGTAAGATCCTGAGTATTCTGGCGGTGATCTGGCTGAAGAACAGAGGACTGGCCATTGTGCTTCTGGTAATGCTTCCTTTCCTGTACTGGTTCACCCGGTCGGTGCAGAAGAATATGTTGAAGGCTCAGATTGAGAACCGCAGTGCGGTAGGAAAGGCATCTGGCCATGTGCCGGAGACACTGCACAATATCCGCACCATTCATAATCTGGGAAAGGAACGCTATATGGCGGAGCGGTATGATGAATGTATCGCGGACAGTTACCGTGCCGTGGAAAAGACGAATTTCTATGATGCCATTTATTCTCCGGTGATACTGATCCTGAATGCCATCGTGGTGGCAGTGGTCATGCTGTTCTCTACTTCCGGCGATGCGGAAGTGCTGACACTGTTCGGCATGTCCGCCGGTACAGCGGTAGCGGTGATTAACTATATCTCCCAGATATTTACTCCTGTGGAGAGTCTGGGTATGGAGATTCAGACCATACAGTCCGCCATTGCGGGCGTACACAGAATCAATGAATTTTATGAGCTGGAGGAATTGCCGGAGAGGAATTCGGGAGAAAAACCGACAGAACTGCAGAATGGATCGGAACTTCCTTTTGTGGAATTGCAAAACGTGACTTTCGGTTATGAGGATGACAGTCGTAAGATTCTGAATCACTTAAGCTTCAAAGTGTATCCCGGAGAGCAGGTGACGCTGTCTGGAAGAACCGGCGCAGGCAAAAGTACCATTTTCAAACTGCTGTTGGGACTCTATAAACCGGGAGAAGGTCACGTGTTGATTCAGGGCAGAGATGCTTCCCAAATTTCGGAGAATGAGAAACGAATCCTGTACGGGTATGTGGAGCAGACTTTTCACAGAGTGCCCGGTACCGTGAAGGACCAGATTACGCTGTATGACGATTCTTTTACCATGGAAGAGGTACGGGAGGCCGCGAGAATTGCGGGACTGGATGCAACGATAGAGCAGCTGGAAAAAGGGTATGACACGCTCTGTACTTCGGAGATCTTCTCGCAGGGACAGTGGCAGCTGTTATCCATTGCCAGAGCTGCGGTGGCGAAGCCGAAGCTCCTTCTGCTGGATGAGATTACGGCAAATCTGGATGCCCAGACCGAGGAAGAGGTGCTGCAGGCACTGAAGCGTGCCTCGGAAGGAAGAACGGTAATCTCGATTTCGCATAGAGTGAATGCGGAGACGGGACGAGTGATTCCGATATAGTAAGGTGTAAAATGCCCGACGGTGCGCATTCATACAAGCGTGCCCGGTATATTGCACAAAATAATAAGGCCATGTCTGTGCGGGCACAGCATGGCTTTATTATTTATGACTCCGGTATCTTACATGGAGATCCATCCGAAGGCATTTGCCACGGAACTTGCCAGAATAATGGCGGCGAATACCGGACACAGATATTTGATCATGAAGTTGAAGATCTTCCTGCGGCGGAAGGCAGCTTCCCCGTGCATCACCTCTTCCTCAATGGCCTTTACCCCGATGACACGGGATACCAGCAGGCAGATGGTGATGGCCGCAATGGGCATCATCACGGAGTTGGTCAGGAAATCGAAGAAATCCAGGAACTGCATGCCGATGATCTTTACAGCACCAAGCGGTCCGTAACCCAGTGAGGATAACGTTCCCAGTGCCAGCATGATCACACCCATGATCAAGGTGGATTTTTTACGACCCCAGCCAAGCTCGTCCTCGAAAGTAGACACAGCACTTTCGGTAAGTGCAATGGAGCTGGTCATGGCTGCGAACAGTACCAGTACGAAGAACAGAATACCTACGAAGGTACCCATTCCCATGCTGTCAAAGACTTTGGGAAGGGTAATGAACATCAGGGAAGGTCCGGCCTGCAAGGTATCAGGATCCCCGCCGGAGAAGGCAAATACCGCAGGAATGATCATCAGGCCTGCCATAATGGCAATGGCGGTATCAAAGATCTCTACATTTTTGGTGGAGCTTTCAATGGAGACATCTTTTTTCATATAAGAGCCGAAGGTGATGAGAATACCCATGGCGATGGAAAGAGAGTAGAACATCTGTCCCATGGCGGCTACCACCGTCATCCAGGAGAAATTCGCGGGATTCGGGATCAGGAAATACTTCACGCCGCTCAGTGCTCCCGGTCTGGTAACAGAATAGACTGTGATGATCACGGAGAGCACTACCAGGATCGGCATCATAATGCGAGATACGCGCTCGATACCGTTGCGGACACCGGCGTAGATGATGCCCAGAGTACACAGAGTGAATACGATAAAGCACAGCTCAGTAGAGACACCATTGGAAATAAACGTGGAAAAATAACCGTCTGCTGCCAGATCATGTCCATGGCCTTTGACATATTCCACCAGATACTTGATGACCCATCCGCCGATGACGGAATAATAGGGTACGATCAGAATGGGAATGATGGCATTGATCCATCCGCCGAAGGACAGCCATTTGGATTTTCCGAAGCTGTGGAAAGCGCCCACGGGGCTTTTGCCCGTCATACGTCCCAGAGAGGTCTCGGCCACGATCATGGTATAACCGAAGGTCAGAGCCAGGATGATATAGATCAGCAGGAAGATCCCACCGCCGTATTTGGCTGCCAGATAGGGAAAACGCCAGATATTGCCCAGACCCACCGATGCTCCGGCGGCCGACAGGACGAAGCCGATCTTCCCGGAAAAGGAACTTCTTTTATCGTTTTTGTGATTCATAGATATAAACTCTCCTCATAAATTATTTTGCGACAAGCAGGCTTGCAACATATAAGGCTATTATATACAATATTTGTCGGAAAATGAAAGACCGGGAACGGATGTTTCCCAATGAAAAGTTTCGATGATGCAGTAGCAAGAATTAGATGGATCCATTTTAAGTAAACGCAGATACATAATTTCTCCTGCGTTTCCACATACTACCCACACAACACAATTATGGGAAGTAAGCTGGAAAGCAGGAGGTTTTTTACTATGAAAGCAACCGGAATTGTAAGAAGAATAGATGATCTTGGACGTATCGTGATCCCGAAGGAGATCCGCCGCACGTTACACATCAGAGAGAGTGACCCTCTGGAAATTTTTACCGACAGGGAGGGGCAGGTAATCCTGAAAAAGTATTCCCCCATTGGGGAGATGACCACATTTGCCAAACAGTATGCGGAAAGTCTGGCGCAGGTGTCCGGCCATCCCACGCTGATCGCGGACAGAGATCAGTTCATAGCGGTTTCCGGCGGCTGTAAGCAGCTGCTCAATAAGGCCGTGAGCCGCCAGCTGGAAGAGAAGATCAATAATCGTGAGACGGTGATCGCTGCCAAAGGAGACCGCAACTACGTCAACATTACGGAGGACATTGCGTTGGACTACGCCTGGCAGCTGATCACCCCCATCATCTGTGAAGGGGACATCATAGGAAGCGTGATCCTGCTGGAAAATGACGGGAAAAATAAAATGGGAGAAGTGGAACAGAAACTGGCCCAGTCCGCTGCAGGATTTCTGGGCAGACAGATGGAGCAATAAAAGACGGTCGTAACCGGTGGCTAAGATACCACCTGGTTACGGCCGTTTGTTTTGCCGATATATAATTTCTCATCTGCCTCTTTCAGAAGAAGGTGAACGTCTTCGGAAGGCTTGCAAATCAGGCCGAAGGTCATGGTCAGGCTGACATGCTGGCCGTCGTAAAGAATATCCAGGGTACGGATCTTCTCCATCAGTTCATCTAACTGCTGTCTGGCGGTTTCCAGATCAGTATCCTCGAACACCAGCAGGAATTCTTCGCCGCCCCAGCGTGCCGCAATGCCCTGATGCCACATGTGCTGTTTCAGGGTGGCAGAGACTTTTTTCAGAACCGCGTCACCGCATTCGTGGCCATAGGTATCGTTGATCCGCTTGAAGAGATCGATGTCGCCGATGGCCAGCGCAAAGGAACAGCCGGATTCTTTTGCCTCCGCAGAGATCAGCCGGAGTTTCCGGTCACCGGAACGACGGTTGTACAGCTCGGTCAGGGCATCCTGTTCGATCATGGTCCGCAGGGAACGCTGCATGGACAGAGCGCATCGGCCGATGTCCCCCAGTTCATCGCTGCGCTTTACCACCGATTGGTCCAGCGTGGCATTCAGGTTCCCGGCGGCGACTTCCGACAGGAAACCGTGGATATTCAGCAATACTGCTACAAAACTTTTGGTGTAAAAGTAAATGCAAAGTGCTACCAGAACCACAAAAATAATGATCAGCAGGGTCAGTGGATAAACATAGCGTTGAATGGACTGGGATACGGAAGCACTGGATTTTCCAAGGAAGAGCATGCCCGTTACACTGCCATCCTGATTGCGGATGGGACTGTAGTAGGAAAAATAAGATTTTCCATTGATCAGGGTATGGGTATAAAAATGATCCTCCCCGGTATTCAGGACATCACGGATCACCACATCCGGAGCTCCGGAGCCGACAATGCGTTCCCCCTGTGTATTATACAGGGTCGTAAGGATCCGGGTGTCCTGATAGAAAAGGGTAATGTCCAGTCCGGTATCCTCTTTGAACTGATCCAGAAGGGAATATTCTCTGGTGATATCTGTATCTCCTTTATATAGAAGATAAGCAACATCCCCTTCCAGACGATAATCGCCGGGATAGGCGGTATTCAAAAGAGTAATAGCGCTTTTTGCAGCATCATATAATTCACGTTCCACTTCCTGATACATGATTTTCGTGAACCACTGGGAAGTGAAAAACAGCATCACGATCCCAAACACCAGCAGGGGGATCAGCCCGATCATCTGCAGAGTATATGATATTTTACCGCCGTTTCTTTTCCGCGTAGTGTCCATAGGTTTTCCTGCCCCTTCCGATTAAATCGGTACACAATAGATATTGACAATATTATAAGCAAAAATGGTCAGAAAAGCAAGAAAGAAGCGCGGGTTTGCAAGATCCGGCTTGACAACGCAAAAAAATGAGATATATAATAGCGATATATCAAAATGCATTGACGAAGAGAGTAGCTTTTCCACAGAAAGGCAAAGCGAGCCGGGGAGGGTGAGAGCCCGGTGCGAGTAAGGGAATCGTGAAAATCACTTCTGAGCTGTCAGAACAAAAGCCTACGCCAGTAGTTCTGAACGGAATCCTGCCGTTACCGGGAAGCATATCACTCCTATATAATAGGAAGTATGTTGTAAGAGGTGGTTAACGAATGCGTAAGCTTCGTCCTGTTACGGGACGGAGCTTTTTTCATCCTCAGTTTTAAAAAAGAAAGGAAGCACAGTATGTACAAGCAGGTACCCACAAGCCTGAATTTCGTAGACCGTGAGAAAGCCGTCGAGAAATTCTGGGAAGACAACGACATTTTCAAAAAAAGTATGGAGCATCGTAAGGAAGGCGAGACCTATACCTTCTACGACGGACCGCCTACCGCCAACGGTAAGCCCCACATTGGTCATGTAGAGACCCGTACCATCAAGGATATGATCCCCAGATACCGTACCATGAAGGGATATATGGTTCCCCGTAAGGCCGGCTGGGATACCCACGGACTTCCCGTAGAGCTGGAAGTTGAGAAGCTGCTGGGACTGGATGGCAAGGAGCAGATTGAGGAATACGGTCTGGCACCTTTCATTGACAAATGTAAGGAGAGCGTCTGGAAATACAAGGGAATGTGGGAAGATTTCTCCCGTACCGTTGGTTTCTGGGCGGACATGGACAACCCTTATGTTACCTATGATGATAATTTCATCGAGTCCGAGTGGTGGGCACTGAAAACCATCTGGGACAAGGGCCTTTTGTACAAGGGTTTCAAGATCGTTCCTTACTGCCCTCGCTGCGGAACCCCGCTGTCCAGCCACGAAGTGGCACAGGGTTATAAGGCAGTTAAGGAGCGTTCCGCCATCGTACGTTTCAAGGTAAAGGGCGAGGATGCATATTTCCTGGCATGGACCACCACCCCCTGGACTCTTCCTTCCAACGTGGCACTGTGTGTGAACCCGGAGGAGACCTACCTGAAGGTGAAGGCTGCCGATGGTTATACCTATTATATTGCCAAGGCACTGGCAGATAAGGTGCTGGGTCGTCTTGCAGAAGAAGGCAAGGATGCTTATGAAGTACTGGAGACTTATGTTGGTAAGGATCTGGAGTACAAAGAGTATGAGCCTTTGTACAAATGCGCGGGAGATGCCGCTGAGAAGCAGAAGAAAAAGGCACATTTCGTAACCTGCGACGGTTATGTAACCATGACCGACGG